>DATLIX010000115.1:0-8119 GCA_035539215.1 Dongiaceae bacterium
CGTGCTGTCGCCGCGCCAGGTGCGCCGGGTCGCCGTGATCGGCTTCCTCATCTTCCTCGCTTTGACCGCGCTCACTCTGTTCAAAGGCCAGGAAATCAAGGGTGCGACGCGCTGGATCACCTTCGGGCCGCTGACCTTGCAGCCGTCGGAGTTCCTGAAGCCGACTTTCGCGGTCTTCACCGCCTGGATGTTTTCGCTGCAGCATAGCGGCCAGCGCATTCCCGGCAATCTGATCTCGATCGCCGCCTATGGCATCGTCGTCGTGCTGCTGATGAAACAGCCGGATCTCGGCATGACCTCGGTGGTGACGCTGACCTGGTTCGCGCAATTCTTCGTCGCCGGCCTGCCCATCCTCCTGGTCGTTGCCGGCATCGGCATCGGTGTCGGCGGCCTGGTGCTCGCCTATTTCACCTTCCCGCACGTCACCGAGCGCGTCGATCAGTTCCTCGACCCCAAGGCCGGCGACAATTATCAGGTCGACCGCGCACTGGAGGCCTTCACCAATGGCGGGCTCTATGGCCGCGGACCCGGCGAGGGCACCGTGAAACTGGTTCTGCCCGACGCCCATGCCGATTTCATTTTCGCCGTGGCGGCGGAGGAATTCGGCCTCATCGTCTGCCTCATCATCGTCTCGATCTTCGCCTTCGTCGTGCTGCGCTCGCTGCTGCGCATGGTGGGAGAAAGCAATCTTTTCATCCTGCTTTCGGTCACCGGCCTCACGACCGGCTTCGGCCTGCAGGCGATCATCAACATGGCTTCCAGCCTGCATCTGATGCCGACCAAGGGCATGACCCTGCCCTTCATCTCCTATGGCGGTTCCTCGATTGTCGCCATTGCCTTGGGTGTCGGCATGCTGCTCGCCTTCACGCGCAAGCGTTTCCCGGGGAGCATCGAGATATGAGCCCGGCAATTCAGGCAACGCGCATCCTTCTAGCCGCCGGCGGCACGGGCGGACATCTGTTCCCGGCGGAAGCCCTGGCGCATGAGCTGATCAATCGCGGCCTTGCCGTCGATCTCGTCACCGATGAGCGCGGCCAGGGCTTCGGCGACAAGCTGCCGCAAGTCGCCGTGCATCGCATCGCCGCCGGCGGCGTCGCCGGCAAGGGCATCGGCACGCGCCTGCAGAACATGGCACGGCTTGGCCTCGGTTATCTGCAGTCGCGCCGCCTGATCAAGCGCCTGAAGCCCGGCGTCGCTGTCGGGTTCGGCGGCTATCCCTCGGTGCCGCCGCTGCTCGCCGCCCAGCATGCCGGCGTCAGCACGTTGCTGCATGAGCAGAATGCCGTGGCGGGACGTGCCAACCGCTTCCTGCTGAAACGCGCCAACAAGGTTGCGACCAGCTTTGCCAAAGTGAAGTTCCTCGACCAGTTGCCGGCCGATCGCCGTGCCTTGACCGGCAATCCGGTGCGGCCCGACATCGCCGCCATCGCCAACCAGCCTTATGCGGCGCCGACCACTGACGGCAGCTTCAATCTGCTGGTGGTGGGCGGCAGCCAGGGTGCACGCGTCTTCGGCGAGCTGATGCCACCGACGATCGCCTTCCTTTCGGCCGATCTGCGGGCGCGCATCAAGCTCACGCAGCAATGCCGTGCCGAGGATCTGGACAAGGTCGCGGCTGAATATCGCAAGCAGGGCCTCGCCGTCGAGTTGCAACCTTTCTTCCGCGATATCCCGGCGCGCCTGGCAACGACGCATCTCCTCGTATCGCGGGCCGGTGCCTCGACCGTGGCGGAACTGACCGCCGCCGGCCGTCCCGCGGTGATGGTGCCCCTGCCCAATTCGATCGACGATCATCAGGCGGCGAATGCCGCCGCCCTGGCGGAAGCCGGCGGCGGCTGGATCGCGCCGCAAAAGGAATTCGATGCGGCCAAGCTCGCCGGCTTGCTGACCGATCTCATCACCCATCCGGCCAAACTGGCCGCCGCTGCCGATGTGGCGCGGCGCCTTGGCCATCGCGACGCCGCCATGGCGCTCGCCGATCTCGTGATCGGTCTGCTGCCGGCGGGCGCCGTGCTTCAGCACTCGGAGAAGAATTGATGCGCGCGCTCCCTCTCGATATCGGCGTCATCCACTTTGTCGGCATTGGCGGCATCGGCATGAGCGGCATTGCCGAGATTCTGCACAATCTCGGCTACAAGGTGCGCGGCAGCGATCTCAATGAAAGCTATGTCACCAAGCATCTGCAGGAGATCGGCATTCCGGTGGAATTCGGCCACCGCGCGGAAAACCTCGCCGATGCGTCGGTGGTGGTGATCTCCACTGCCGTGAAGCCAGACAATCCGGAAGTGGTTGCCGCCCGGGCCAAATGGCTGCCGGTGGTGCGCCGCGCCGAGATGCTGGCCGAGTTGATGCGCCTCAAATGGTCGATCGCCATCGGCGGCACCCATGGCAAGACCACGACCACCTCGCTGGTGGCGGCGCTGATCGATGCGGCGGGCTTCGACCCCACCGTGATCAATGGCGGCATCATCAACAATTACGGCACCAATGCGCGGCTCGGCGCCGGCGACTGGATGGTGGTCGAAGCGGATGAATCCGACGGCAGCTTCCTGAAGCTTCCGGCAGTGATCGCCATCGTCACCAACATGGACCCGGAACATCTCGACCATTACGGCACGGTCGAGGCAATGAACCGCGCCTATGAGGATTTCGTCCGCAACATCCCCTTCTACGGTTTTGCGGCACTCTGCATCGACCATCCGGTAGTGCAGGCGATGATTCCCCGCCTCGCCGATCGCCGCATCATCACCTATGGCTTCTCGCCGCAAGCCGATGTGCGCGCGATCAATCTGCGGATGGATCCCAGCGGCGCCACCTATGATGTCGTCATTGCCGACCGCATTCGTGGAACCGAGCGCACCATCACCGGCATCCGCCTGCCGATGATGGGCCAGCACAATGTCCAGAACAGCCTTGCAGCCATTGCCGTCGCCCATGAGATGGGCATCGACGATGCCGCCATCCGCAAAGGCTTTGCCGGCTTCGGCGGCGTCAAGCGGCGGTTCACGCGGACCGGCGAGGCAAATGGCGTCACGGTGATCGACGATTACGGTCATCACCCGGTGGAAATCGCCGCCGTGCTCAAGGCGGCGCGCCAGGCGTGTCGCGGCAAGGTGATCGCCGTGGTGCAGCCGCATCGCTATAGCCGACTGCAGAATCTCTTCGTCGACTTCTGCACCTGCTTCAACGATGCCGACGCGGTCCTGGTCGCCGATGTCTATGCCGCCGGCGAGGCGCCGATCGAAGGCGTTTCCGGCGCCGCTTTGGCTGCCGGCCTGCGCGAGCGCGGCCATCGCCACGCCGATCATCTGGCCGACCCCAAGCAGCTGGCCGAAACCGTCGCCGCGATGGCGGCGCCCGGCGACATGGTGGTCTGCCTCGGCGCCGGCAGCATCACCTATTGGGCCCATGCCTTGCCGAACGAACTGGCGGCGATCTACCGCAGGACGGCATCATGATGGCAGCAGAACGCCGCACCGACCGCCTGATCGATCGCCTGCCGCCCGTCCGCGGCCGGTTGAGTGAAGGCTCGTCGCTGGCCAATGTCACCTGGTTCCGGGTCGGCGGACCGGCCGAAGTGCTGTTCAAGCCGGCCGACCTCGAAGATCTGCGGCAGTTCATCGCCCGCAAGCCGGCCGATGTACCGGTCACGCTGCTCGGCGTCGGCTCCAATCTGCTGGTGCGCGATGGCGGTATCCCGGGCGTCGTCATCCGTCTCGGCCGCGCCTTTGCCGAAATCCGCATCGAGGGCAACCGCGTGATCGCAGGAGCCGCGGCGCTTGACTTGAACGTGGCCCTCGCCGCCCGCGATGCCGGCCTCGCCGGCCTCGAATTCCTTTCCGGGATTCCCGGCACGATCGGCGGCGCCCTGCGCATGAATGCCGGCGCCTATGGCAGCGATGTCGCCGCCGTGCTGCAGCGGGCGACCGCCATCGACGAGACCGGCGACCTGCGCCAGCTTGATCATGCCGATATGGGCTTCACCTATCGCCATTCGACCGTGCCGGAAGAGTGGATCTTTGTCGGCGGCGAGTTCGCCTGCAACCCCGATCAGGTCGCGGCGATCCAGGAGCGCATCCAGTCGATTCAGCAGAGCCGGGCCGAGAGCCAGCCGATTCGCGCCCGCACCGGCGGCAGCACCTTCGTCAACCCGACACCGCACCGCGCCTGGGAACTGATCGACGCTGCCGGCTGCCGTGGTCTGAAACTGGGCGGCGCCATGGTCTCGGAGAAGCACTGCAATTTCCTGATCAATACCGGCGCTGCAACAGCAGCCGATATCGAAGCGCTGGGCGAGGAAGTGCGGCGCCGCGTGCGGGAACAGAGCGGCATCAATCTGCAATGGGAAATCAAGCGCATCGGCCTCGCCGCCGATGCTGCGAACACGATTACGACGAAGGATCAGGCATGAAGCGGGTAACGGTCTTGATGGGCGGTCCATCGGCTGAGCGGGATGTCTCGCTGGCGAGCGGCGCCAATTGCGCCGCGGCCCTGACCGAAGCCGGCTATCAGGTGGCGACCATCGATGTCGGTCGCGACCTCAAGGCCCTGATCGCCGCCATCGAGGCGCAGAAGCCGGATGTGCTGTTCAATGCGCTGCACGGCCGCTGGGTGGAAGACGGCAATATCCAGGGCGTCCTCAATTTCATCGGCATTCCCTATACCCATTCCGGCGTGATGGCCTCCGCCATCGCCATGGACAAGCCGATGGCCAAGCGCGTCTTCGCCGCCGCCGGCCTGCGCTGCCCGGAGGGCGTCATCCTCGACAAGGCGGCCGTCATGCGCGGCGATGTGATGGCGCGGCCTTATGTGGTGAAGCCGGCCAACGAGGGCAGCAGCGTGGGCGTGTGCATCGCCCGTCTCGGCGATAACAATCCTTTCGCCGAGGCGCGCTGGAGCGACGACACGCCGCTGCTGGTGGAACGCTTCATTCCGGGCCGCGAACTGACGGTGGGTGTCATGGGCGGCAAGGACGGCGATCGCGCCATGGCCGTTACCGAATTGCGCCCGCATGCCGGTTTCTACGACTACACCAACAAATATACCGACGGCAAAACCGTGCATCTCTGCCCGGCACCCGTGCCGGAAGAGATTACCGCGGAAGCGATGCGCATGGCGGTGGTCGCTCATCAGGCGCTCGGCTGCCGCGGCATCTCGCGCAGCGACTTCCGCTATGACGATACCGCCGGCGGCGGCATCGACCAGCTTTATCTGCTGGAAACCAATACCCAGCCCGGCATGACGGCCCTGAGCCTGGTGCCGGAGCAGGCACGCTTTCTCGGCATTTCCTATCCCGAACTCGTCAGCTGGATGGTGGAGAACGCTGCATGCGATCACTGACCGCCCCGGCAACATCAAGCGTTTCCGCACCCGGCCGCAGCAAGGCGATGCCGGCCCGGCCGCCTGTGCGCAAGCGACCGCGCAGCCGGCTGGAACGCTTCATGGTACGGGGTGGCATCGTTTGCGGCGTGACGGTGGTGCTCGGCATCACCGCCGCCTGGGGCATTCAGACCGGTTGGCTGGCACGGTTGGGTGACGGCATCGGCGCCTCGCTGTTGACGGAAACGGCACGCTTCGGCCTGGCGCTCGACCAGGTTCAGGTGACGGGTCGCAGCGAGACATCGCAGGCGGAGATCCTGACGGCGATCGGCGTGCAGCGTGGGACGCCTTTGCTCAGCATCGACATTCAGGCGATCCGCCAGCGTCTGATCAGCCTGCCCTGGGTCGCCTCGGCCACGGTCGAGCGGCGTTTCCCGAACGGTCTCGCCGTCGAGATCTCGGAAGCGCAGCCGCTGGCTTTGTGGCAGCGCCAGCAGCAGCTCTATCTGGTCAGCCGCGACGGCAAGATCATCGAGACCAGCGATCTGCAGAAATACGCCAAGCTGCTCATCATTGTCGGCGACGACGCGCCGCTGCATGCCGATCGGCTGATCGACATGCTGGCGACCGAGCCGGATCTGCAAAAGCAGGTGACGGCGGCCGTCTGGGTTGGCAAGCGGCGCTGGAATCTGCGCATCAACAACATGCTCGACGTCAAGCTGCCGGAAGACGATCCGGAGACGGCCTGGCATCGCTTCGCCGGGATCAATCGGCAGAACCAGCTGCTGGACAAGGACATCACCATCGTCGACATGCGCCTGCCCGATGCGGTCGTGGTGCGTCAGGCGCATCCGGTGCAACTCGACAAATCGGGCAAGCCGAAGCCGGCCAAGAGTGGCGACGCCGCGCTGATCAAGGGCAACGACACATGACGACCTTAGGGTTGGGGGATTTTACCCGATGAAGAAACCGCGCATCGCGCCTCGAAACGGATTGCTGGCTGCCATCGATATCGGCACCAGCAAGATCTGTTGCTTCATCGCCAAGGTCGGCGATGACGGGCGCCCGGCCATCGTCGGCATCGGCCACCATATTTCGCGCGGTGTCCGCGGCGGGGCCATTATCGACATGGAACAGGCGGAAATGGCCATCCTGACGACGGTGCATGCCGCCGAACAGATGGCGGGCGAAACCATCCAGGAGGTGGTGCTGAACCTCTCCGGCGGCTATCCCGCCTCTCAGACCATCGGTGTCGAGGTGCCGATCGCCGGCCGCGAAGTGGGCGACCATGACCTGCAGCGCGTGCTGATGCAGGGCAGCCAGATCAACGGCTCGCATGAGCGGCGCCTCATTCATTCGATTCCGGTCGGCTATTCGATCGACGGCTCGAAAGGCATCCGCGACCCGCGCGGCATGTATGGCGACCGGCTCGGCGTCGACATGCATGTGGTGACGGCGGCGGCGGGTGCCGTCAAGAACCTGACGACCTGCGTCGGGCGCTGTCACCTGGATATTCGCGCCCTGGTCGTCTCGCCCTATGCATCGGGCCTCGCCAGTCTGGTCGACGACGAGATGGATCTCGGCGTCACGGTGATCGATATGGGCGCCGGCACGACAACCCTGTCGGTCTTCTTCGACGGCCATGCCGTCTATACCGATTCGGTCCCGATCGGCGGCAGCCATGTCACCAACGACATCGCCCGCGGCTTGTCGACGCCCTTGGTCCAGGCCGAGCGGATGAAGACGCTTTATGGCAATTGCATCGTCAGCCCGTCTGACGAGCGGGAGATCATCCATGTCCCGCAGGTTGGCGAGGAGGATACCGGCCTCACCAACCAGGTTCCGAAATCGATTCTGGTCGGAGTCATTCAACCGCGGCTCGAGGAAACTTTCGAGCTGGTCCGTTCGCGGTTGGAAGCCAGCGGCTTCGACAAGGTGGCTGGCCGTCGTGTCGTTCTGACCGGCGGCGCCAGCCAGTTGAGCGGCGTGCGCGAGCTGGCGGCGCTCGTGCTCGACAAGCAGATCCGCATGGGTCGGCCGATTCGCATCCATGGTTTGGCGGATGCGACCGGCGGGCCGGCCTTTGCGACAGCGGCAGGGTTGCTGAGCTACGCCCTGCAGAGTGAAGCCGAACAGCCGAAGCCAGGCCGTTCCAAGGACATGCCCTCAGCCGGCATGTTCGGACGGATCGGCAGCTGGCTGCGGGATAATTTTTGACCATAACCAGTGAGAAACATTGGAGGCACCTATGACCTTGAATCTGTCACTTCCCCAAGATCCCTTCGACATCCGACCGAAGATCACCGTGGTCGGCGTCGGTGGCGCCGGCGGCAATGCCGTCAGCAACATGATCCGCTCGAAGCTTGAAGGCGTTGAATTCCTCGTCGCCAATACCGACGCCCAGGCCCTGCAGCAATCGCTGTGCGAACGCCGCATCCAGCTCGGTGCGACGGTCACCAAGGGCCTCGGCGCCGGCGCCCGGCCCGATATCGGCCGTGCCTCGGCGGAAGAAGCCTTGCGCGACATCGCCGAACAGCTGGTCGGCTCCAACATGGCCTTCATCACCGCCGGCATGGGCGGCGGCACCGGCACCGGTGCGGCCCCGGTCATCGCCCAGATCGCCCGCGACCAGGGCATCCTGACGGTCGGCGTGGTAACGAAGCCTTTCCATTTCGAAGGCTCGCATCGCATGCGGATGGCCGAACAGGGCATCCAGGAATTGCAGCAATATGTCGATACGCTGATCATCATTCCGAACCAGAACCTGTTCCGCATCGCCAATGAAAAGACCACCTTCGCC
>DATLIX010000116.1:0-4306 GCA_035539215.1 Dongiaceae bacterium
GAAACGTTACTGGGTGGTTGGCGGCCTCTACGCCGACACCAATTTCAACCGTCTCCAGGACGGTGGCAAAGAACTCCGTTACGGCCCGTTTTCCACCTATGACGAAGCCAAGTCCGAATGGCAGAAGCGGGCCTGGGAAACTGTCGACCATGCAAATGCGCGCTTCCGCATCGAGGAAGAAGGCGGCGAGACGGTCTATTGGGTGGTCGGTTGTCCCTATGCCGACACCCGGTTCTGCGAGCCGGCCGCCGGCGGCGGCGAGCAATGGTTCGGTCCCTTCGACGATTATGACAGCGCCAAGATCGAATGGTCGCGGCGCGCCTGGTCGACGGTTGACGACGCCATGACACGCTACCGGATCGAAAAACTGGCCAAGGGTGCACGCCCCGTCAAAGCCGCGAGCTGAAGGATCCGGCGCGGCCGGACCGGTACAGCTGGGGTGCGCCCGGCGTCATAGGCGGCCGGGCGAGAAATGGCTAAAGCGACAATCGAGATGAACAATTCCGCCTGGATCGAGATCATCGGCTTCATGGCCGCCTGCCTGACGACCTCGTCTTTCCTGCCGCAAGCCGTGAAGATCTGGCGCAGCCGGTCGGCGCGTGACGTCTCGCTGATCATGTATCTGATGATGGCCCTGGGTTCCGGCCTGTGGCTGGCCTACGGCGTGCTGATCGGCTCGCCGGCGCTGATGGCGGCCAACAGCACGGCACTTGCCCTGGTGCTCTGCATTCTCGCCCTGAAATGCCGGGAGATTATGCTCGACCGCAGCCTGCGGCTGCCCGAAGCCTGAACCGGCCGCGCGTGCCTCAGGCGGCGACGGTCAGCGCCGCCCCGCGCTTCATCCGGCCCGGCTGGGAGACCGCCGCATAGCCGCCGCAGAGCGTGCGGTTGAACTGGTTGACCGTGTGCAGAATGCGCGGGTCCTTGGGCAGGTCGCCTTGCGCCCGCACCGTCATGGCGCAGCGAACGCAATCCTCCGTCACCGTCAGTTCAGCCGGCGCAACGCCGAGGCTACCGGCAGCAAGAAGATGCCGGCCGTGCCAGTCCTGCTCCAGGAAGCCTTTCGCCGCCCCGCAATCCAGCAGCATATTGGGCCGGAAGCGCGCCGGGTCGAAGGCGCCTTCCGGATAGATCTCGCGGAACGCCGCCAGGCTGGCCGTGGTCAGGAAATGGCAGGGCGCCAGCGCATAGCGCGGGGCGGCGGCGCTGCCGTCATTGCAGACCAGCCGCGCGGGCTTGCCCAGACGTGCGGAGAGTTCGGCGTTGCAGTTGGGGTCGTCGCTGCGCAGACTGCCGCCTTCCGGGAAGCTGATCTCGACCGGCGGCAGCGGCGCACCCTCCGCAACGAGGCCAAGATAGCGCGCCGTCCAGGTAATGAGGGCATCCCAGCCCGGCCGCGACGAGCCCACCAGCACGCCCTTATCGGCATCCAGGATCGCATAGCCGCGATCACCGATGACGCCGGCGGCGCCGAAGCTCAATTCCTCCAGCGCTTCGCCCCGCAGGCTGGCAACGGGATAGCGCCAGAGGCCCACGATCTGCGCCTTGACCGGCTCACGCGCCGCTTCGGCCGCGGCAATCCTGCTCTGCTCGTTCATCGTCATATCCTGTTGCCACAGATCCGCGGCGAGGCCGGCTGGACGGTTCCTGGGATCGGACTTTGCATCTTCGGCTTCAGGCGATCAACCCAGGGCTGGACATGGCAGGGGCGCGCCCCTCAGGGCATCAGCCGCCAGACGACGGTTTCACGCTCCGTCCGGTCTTCCAGTTCCAGGGTGGTCGGCACCTTGTAGCGGGCCACCTCGACCAGGCCGTTGCCCGGCAGATAGGCGCGGCCGGGATCGCCCATCAGGATGGTGACGCCGCGCGCCGCGAGTTGCCGGAACCAGGCGATCACACGGTCGGCCATCGGCTTTTCGTAGCAGACATCGCCAGCCAGCACGACATCCCAGCGTCCGGCATCGCGCTCCACCCCCTGGCCGATCACGTCGTCCATGATGACCTGGACGGCGACGTTGTTGACGGCTGCATTGAGCTCGATCGCGGCGATGGCGAAGGCATCGATCTCGGCGGCTTCGACCGAGGCCGCACCTGCCTTGGCGACGCCGATCGCGGTGAGGCCGCTGCCGGCGGCGAAATCCAACACGCGGCGGTGTCTGACCCAGTCGCTGTTGTCCATCAGATAGCGGGTCAGCGCCTGGCCGCCCGGCCAGGCAAAGGCCCAATATGGCGGTGGGATATTGCCCTTGGCCAGGGTCTCTTCGGTCGCCTCCCAGATCGGCGTGATCTCGGTGGCGAGATGCAGCTTGATTTCCGGGGTCAGCGGCGGGGAGACCAAAACGGTCTGGCTGCGGATGAAGTCCTTCGGGTCGGTCCCCATGCTCAGCCGACCAGCCGGCCGAGGATGATCCCCGCCAGCAGCAGCAGGCCGAGATTGCGGTTGCTGCGGAATTTCATCTGGCAGTCCTTCGGATAAGCAAGGTCGACGCCGATGATCTGCCAGGCGAGATGGCCCGCCACCACCAGCAACATGAGATAAGCCGGCCAGGCGACGTGGGCGGCATTGAAAGCGATGGCAGTCAGCAGCACCTGGGCGACGGCAAAGCCGGCCAGCCATTTCTTGGTCTCGGCGCCGAAGCGCAAGGCGGTGGATTTCACGCCGACCAGGAGATCATCCTGCTTGTCCTGATGCGCATAGATCGTGTCATAGACCAAAGTCCAGCAGATGCCCGCGAGATAAAGCGGCAGGCTGGGCGTACCGACTTCATGGCGCACGGCGGCCCAGCCCATCCAGGCACCCCAGTTGAAGGCGAGACCCAGCACCACCTGCGGCCACCAGGTGATCCGCTTCATGAAAGGATAGATGACGACGAGGGACAGCGAGGCGACGCCGAGCCAGATCGCCGTCCAGGACAGGCTGAGGAGGACGATGAGCCCGACAAACAATTGCAGAGCCAGAAACTGCCACGCCTGGCGCATCGACAGGGCGCCACTTGCCAAGGGCCGTGTCGCGGTGCGGGCGACCTTGCCGTCGATGTCGCGGTCGGCCATGTCGTTGATGGTGCAGCCGGCGCCGCGCATGACGATGGCG
The DNA here is from genome assembly GCA_035539215.1 of Dongiaceae bacterium. Taxonomy (GTDB): domain Bacteria; phylum Pseudomonadota; class Alphaproteobacteria; order Dongiales; family Dongiaceae; genus Dongia_B. The sequence goes on from DATLIX010000116.1 coordinate 3,092, forward strand.
CCGATGGCAAAGAGGATCAGCAGACCCAGATCCGGCCAATGGCCCGGGCGCGCCGCCAAAGCGATCGACCACCAGCAGGGCAGCAGCAGCAGCCAGGTGCCGATCGGCCGGTCGGCACGGGCGAGGCGCAGATAGGGGCGCAGATGCGGGGGAAACCAGCGATCGACCCAGTTGCCGGTATTGATATCGGAGGCGCTATACATGACTTTCCGCGAAGTTTACGACCGCACTGGACCGCCGGGCCGCAGCTTTCCTGGAGCAGCTTTCTCCCCGGCTTTTCCGGACCTTCTCCCAGGGCTTTTCCCAAGGCCGAACCGTGCGGCACTCTAGAGGGCGATCGTTGCCAGGGGAAGCCGTTTACTTGCGCCGGCAAGCCACGGCATAAAGCGAGATCGGCCGCGGTGCGGGACGGCTTTCACGCAAAGCCCCCGGCAAACGCGGGATATAAACGGGAAGTATGATGCGATCGGAAAGGAGACCGGCAAATTCATGACACCGCGCCTCTATGTCGCGGCCGATCTGGCCGCCGATGCCCATATCCCCCTGGACGAGCGCGCGGCGCATTACCTGCGCAACGTCTTGCGTCGCAATCTCAATGACGCGGTGATCGTTTTCAATGGTCGCGACGGGGAATATGGCGCGACCATTTCCGCTTGCGACAAGCGGCGCGTCGAGCTGCATCTGCAAGCCCGCCTGCGGGGGCAGGAAAGCGGTCCCGATATCTGGCTGTGCTTCGCGCCGTTGAAAAAGGATGCGATCGATTTCCTGGTGGAGAAGGCGACGGAACTGGGTGTCGCCGCCTTTCACCCGGTCTTCACCCAATATACCGCGGCCTCGCGGCTCAATCTCGAACGCCTGACCGCCAATGCCATCGAAGCCGCCGAACAATGCGAAAGGCTGACCTTGCCCGCGGTTGCCGAACCGGTAAGCCTGGAACAATGCCTCGGGAGCTGGGACGGCAATCGGCACATCCTGCTCTGCGCCGAGGCCGGCGAGGCGCTTCCCATGGCAGATGCGTTACAACGCTTCACAGGCACCCCGCCGAAACCTAACAGCTGGGCGATCCTTTGCGGACCGGAAGGCGGCTTTGCGCGCACGGAGCTTGACCGGCTGACGAAACTGCCCTTTGTTACCCCCGTCGGCCTGGGACCCCGAATCCTGCGCGCCGATACGGCGGCGCTGGCGGCGCTGGCGATCTTTCAGGCGGTGCTCGGG
>DATLIX010000117.1:0-25621 GCA_035539215.1 Dongiaceae bacterium
TGATCGGTATTGCCTTCGCGCATCCAGCCGATCAGCAAGGTATAGCTGACGGCCAGCACCACGGGGCCGACAAAGAGCCCGACGACACCGAAGCCGAGCAGGCCACCGGCGACACCGGCGAAGATCAGCAGCAGCGGCAGATGCGCGCCGCGTTTGATCAGGATCGGGCGGATGACGTTATCGATACTGCCGACGAACAGCGACCAGATGAGCAGCACTGTCGCCACTACGGTGTCCTCGTGCCAATAAAGCCAGGCGACCGAAAGTGCGAGCACTGGCACGGCGCCGATCTGGGCGATGGCGAGGACCAGCATCACTGCCGTCAGGAAGGCGGCCAGGGGCACGCCGGCCAGATAGAGACCGATGCCACCCAGCAGGGTCTGGATAAGGGCGGTGACGATGACGCCCATGGCGACGGCGCGGACGGCTTGTCCGGCCAAGGCAACGGCCTGCTCGCCGGTGGCACCAGCCAATCGGTGCCCGAACCTGCGCACTGCCGCGGCGACATGCTCGCCGCGATAATAGAGCAGGGCGGAGAGGATCACCGTTAGCAGCAGGTGAACGAAAAACAGCAGCAGCGTGCCGGCCTTGGAGATCAGCCATTTGCCGACCGTGGCCGCCCAGGGTGCCGCATAATGGTAGAGGTCCTCCGGCGACAGGGCGGCGACCGCCTGCCATTCATCGGCGATCTTCGTGCCCACCATCGGGATATCGACAATCCAGTCGGGCGGCGCCGGAATACGCGAGACCGTGAGGTCATGCAACCGCTCGCCGAGCACGGCGGCATTGTTGACGATGGCCGCCGCGACCAGTGCCATCGGAATGATGACGACCAGGATGAGGGCCGCCGTCATCACCAGCACGGCGAGGCCCCGCTTGTTCCACAGCCGCTCCTGCACGCTCAGCATCAGCGGCCAGGTCGACACCACCAGCAGGGTCGCCCAGATCAGTGCCGGCAGGAAAGGACGCAGGATCCAGATGCTGCCGGCGATGAGCGCGCCGACGAACAGCACCGCGAGCATGTTCCGCACCAGGCCGCCCGAACGCTCCAGCTCCATGGAATCCCCGCGTGACAGTGAAGGCGCTGCCGCCAATCCGATATCCGAGCCTAGTCTGGCGTTCCCGGAAAGAGAACCCTCTTTCGCGTCTGCTGGAATGAGGCCGGCTCCGTGATCGAGAGCCGGCCCCTGGTTCAGAGGCGGTTCAGGCCGTCGCCCTCACGCCACGAGATTGGCCGGATCGGCGGCGGCGAAGATTTCCGCCCGGTCGGCGCGTGGTGGATAGATCCACACGCTGTTGATCTGGTGCTTCAGCGTCTTCGCCTCCATGCCGCGCAGCTTCACCTCGCGATGCCAACCTTCGGTGAAGACCGCGCCCGAGGCGCCGAGATCGAGACAGGTCACGTATTTCGGCTGGCTGTAAGGCTGCGTCGGATGGCCGATCAGGTCGGCGGCGGCGTTATGCCCGGCATACCGGCCGAGGCTGATCGCATGCTGGCAGGACATCACCGCGTGATTGCCGATATCGTCGGTGGCGGCATAGGCGACATCGCCGGTGGCGAAGATGGTTGGCACGCCCTTGACCTGCAATGCAGGCGTCACATGCAGGCGACCGAAGTTATCCCGCTCGGCCTCGATCTGCATGGTCAGGGCGCTGGCCTTGACGCCGGCCGTCCAGACCACCGTCTTCGCCGCGATGCGTTCGCCGGTCGAGGTGGTGAGGCCATCGGCGTCGATGCTCGTCACCGCCGCATTGACCCGCCACGCGATGCCGAGCTCGTTCAGCGCCTGCATGATCTCCGGACGTGGACCCGGCCCGAGATCGGGACCGATATCGGCATTGCGTTCGACGATGATCACCTTCACATCGGCCTTGTCGCCCAGGACCGAGCGCAGCCGCGCCGGCATTTCCGTCGCCGTCTCGATGCCGGTGAAGCCGCCGCCGGCGACGACCACCGTATTGCGGGCCGGGCTGTCCGGCAGGTTCTTCAGCGCGGCGAGATGTGCTTCCAGTTTGCCGGCATTGGCCAGCGTATCGACATTGAAGCTGTATTCCTTGAGGCCGGGGATCGGCGGCTCCACCAGCTTGCTGCCGGTCGCCAGGACCAGGCGGTCGTAAGAGAGGGTGAAGCTCTTGCCGTCGGGACCGGTCGCCTCGACCTCATGCTTCGCCGGGCGGATATGTTGCACGCTGCCCTGGATGTATTTGACGCCGGCCGCATCGAACACCTCCTTGAGCGGCGCCTGCATGGTGGTCGGATTGACTTCATAAAAGCGCGGCCGCACATGCAAGGCGGGTTCCGGGGCGATCAGGGCGATTTCCACCGCCTTTTCCTTCTTGGCCTGGTCCAGCAGACGCGCTGCGCTCAGGGCACTCCACATACCGGCGAAACCGGCACCGATGATCAGGATACGCTGGGTCATTTCAAATCTCCTCAGGTTGAGTTCCGTTATTGACCGGGTAACGCGGTGCCGGCCCAAAGCTCGGCTGCTCCGGGATTCGACATGCGTGCCGGTGGTCTTTGCTGTTCATTCGTAGATCAGTTGGAAAGCGACGGATGTCCCCTCGTCTTCGTCTCTTGACGTCGGCTTCGGCTTTCACCTGAGGCCGCGCTTCAAGTCATTCCTCGGTCAAACCATGCTTCTCGCGCCACTTCGGACCCGGACCGCGCATGTAGTGACGCGAAGGCTGGTACGGATGAAATAGACGCGCTACGCGCTTTTCCCATCGCTGTACCGCGAACTGAAACACGGCTGCTGGCGTTGAGAAGTCGGATGTTGCCTCTCCCATGGTGACGATCTTCATGATTGTGCCTCCATCCCAGGTTGATGCAGGAAGGATGGATCAGATGGAGCCGGAAGACTTTCAAACGGCCCCGAATTTGCCTTGGGTTTTTGTCCAAAACTGTCCGCGATCGCGCTAGTATCGCCTGCAGACAGTTCCGTCGCTTCAAAGTCACCGCCGTTGCCCGGACAGGGGCCAGCTCGAGCACGTTAGCTCGCCTGCTTGAGCCCGCCCGCTTGGGCTCAGAGGCCTGTTCAGGGACAGGCAATCCGGAGGATATGTGCGATACCAGTTTGAGGACTTTGTTCTCAATTCCGATCGGCGGGAGCTCGCCCGAGGGACCGAGACGATCGCGATGGGGCCACAGGTCTTTGACGTGCTGGCCTATCTCGTGCAAAACCGCGCGCGCGTCGTGACCAAGGACGACCTGATCGATGTCGTCTGGGGCGGCCGGATCGCTTCGGAATCCACCCTGACCAGCCATATCAACGCGGTGCGCAAAGTAATCGGCGACACCGGCGACGAACAACGCTTGGTCCGCACGATCGCGCGCAAGGGGTATCGGTTCGTGGGCGATGTGCGGGAGACCGCTGCATCGGAAAGGGTGGAAAGCGCCAAGCCCGATGGGACAGGCTTGCTAGTTCCCGATCGGCCATCCATCGCTGTCCTGCCATTCCTGAACCTGAGCGGCGACCCAAGCCAGGATTATTTTGTCGACGGCGTGGTGGACGACATCATCTCGGCCTTGTCCCGCATGCGCTGGCTGTTTGTCATCGCGCGCAACTCAAGCTTCACCTACAAGGGACGAGCGGTCGACGTGAAGCAGGTGGGCCGGGAACTCGGCGTGCGCTATTTGCTGGAAGGCAGCGTGCGCAAGGCGGCGAACCGGGTGCGGATCACCGGCCAGCTCGTCGACGCCATCGCAGGAACGAGCCTCTGGTCGGAGCGCTTCGAAAGCACGCTCGACGATCTCTTCGACTTGCAGGACCAGATGACCACCAGCATCGTCGGCGCGCTGGCGCCGCATCTGGAGAGTGCGGAGATCGAGCGCGCCCGTCACAAGCCGACCGAAATCCTCGATGCCTACGACTATTACCTGCGCGGCATGTGGAATTTCCGCCAGGTTTCCAGGAGCGCGATCGACGAGGCCTTGGCGATGTTCCACGCGGCAATACAGCGCGATCCGGACTTCGCTTCGGCCCATGCCATGGCCGCCTGGTGCCACTCCTGGCGCAAGCTCAGCCGCTGGGTGACTGATCTTGAACGGGAGGTTGCGGAAGGTACGCGCCTTGCCCGCCGGGCCGTGGAATTGGGCAAGGACGACGCCGTCGCTCTGGCGGCGAGTGCGCATGCGCTGGCGCATTTGGCCCGCGATCTCGACAGCGGCATTGCCTTGCTCGACCGAGCGCTGGTTCTGGACCCGAATCTCGCGGCCGGATGGTATCTGGGCGGGTTTTTGAGAATCTGGCGCGGCGAGCCGGATGACGCGATCGGGCGGATCGCCCGGGGGATGCGTCTGAGCCCGCTCGGGCCGGACATGCAGCGGATGGAAGTGGGAACCGCAATGGCGCATCTACTGGCGGGTCGCCCGGACGACGCCTTGTCATGGGCGGAGAAGGCGTCGCGGCATATGTCGGACCACGCCTTTCCGATCAGCATCCTCGCTGCCTGCTATACGCGCGCTGGACGCCGCGATGAAGCCAAGCTGGTGACGCAGCAGCTTTGCCGGCTCGATCCGGCATTGAGGCTCTCCAACCTCGATGAATGGCTTCCGTTCCGGCGCCCCCAGGACCTCGATAACTTCGCCGATGCGTTGCGCGAGGCCGGTTTGCCGAAGTGACCGGGAGGTGATTGCGGTCCCTGCGGCCGCGTGAGAATCCCCGCCCGACCGCAAAGGAGCGCTCTCAGAATGCGCGTTCAGACAGACCGTGCTTCTCGAACCACTTCGGGCCGGGCCCGCGCATGTAGTGAAGCTCAGGCCGATAGGGGTCAAATAGACGCGCCATCTGCCGCTGCCAGCGTCGCACCGCGGCACGAAACAGGGTTGCTGGCGATGAGGATGTTGCGGCTCCGCTGACGACGATCTTCATGGTCGCTCCTCCATCCGAGGTTGATGGGGGAAGGATGGACGGGACGGCGCCGCAAGACTTTCAATCGACCTCGAATTTGCCTTGGGTTTTTGTCCAAAACCGTCCGCGATCACGGTAGTATTGCCTGCCGGGAGGTTGCGCAGGGCGCCGCGCCCGCGCGAATATCTGTTTTTATCAATCACTTGTGGATGAACCGCATGGATGCTCACCCGCGCCCTGGAACGATGAGATTTGTCTTCGGGGATCACGTGCTCGATTCAGATCGGCGGGAACTTATCCGCGGATCCGATGCGATCGCGGTGGGGCCGCAGGTCTTCGATCTGCTGATGTATCTGCTGCGCAACCGCGAGCGCGTCGTGACCAAGGACGAGCTGATCGATGTCGTCTGGGGCGGTCGGATCGTCTCGGAATCCACCCTCACCAGTCATATTAACGCGGTACGCAAGGCGATCGGAGACACCGGTGACGAACAGCGCCTGGTCCGCACGATCGCGCGCAAGGGCTATCGGTTCGTGGGCGACGTGCAGGAAGCCGATGTTTCGGGAAGCCCGGACCCGGCGAGGACCGATGACCCGGTCCCGTTGGTCCTCCCGGATCGGCCGTCCATTGCCGTCTTGCCGTTTCTCAATCTCAGCGGCGATCCTACCCAGGATTACTTCGTCGACGGCGTGGTCGAGGACATCATCTCCGCCTTGTCGCGCATCAGCTGGCTCTTCGTTATCGCCCGCAACTCGAGCTTCACCTATAAGGGCCGCGCGGTAGACGTGAAGCAGGTCGGCCGTGAACTGGGCGTGCGCTACGTTCTGGAAGGCAGCCTGCGCAAGGCCGCGAGCCGGGTGCGGATCACCGGGCAGCTTGTCGATGCGACGACGGGCGGAAGTCTGTGGTCGGAGCGTTTCGAGGGCAGGATGGACGACATTTTCGCGCTCCAGGACCAGATGACGGCAAATGTTGTCGGCGCGATCGCACCGCAGTTGGAACGCATCGAAATAGGACGCGCCAAGCAAAAGCCGACGGAAAGCCTGGATGCCTACGATTACTATCTTCGCGCGATGACGAACTTGCATCAGGGGACAAGGGAGGCGATCGATGAGGCGCTTGTCCTGTTCTACAAGGCGATCGAGCTCGACGCGGAGTATGCGCCGGCATATGCGATGGCGGGATGGTGTCACTTCTGGCGCAAGATCAATGGCTGGATGAGTGATCGCGTGGCGGAGATCGCCGAGGGAACGGGATTGACCCATCGCGCGATGGAATTTGGCATGGAGGATGCCGTCGCCCTGACGCGTGCCGGCCATGCGCTCGCCCATCTCACCGGTGACCTTGATACCGGTCTCGCCTTGCTCGACCGGGCAAAACTCCTCAATTCCAACCTGGCGGCTGCCTGGTTCCTCGGTGGGTTCGTTCGGGTCTGGCGCGGCGATCCGGATGGCGCGATTGAGCACTTCACCCAGGCGATGCGTCTCAGCCCGCTGGATCCGGAAATGTACCGCATGCAGGCCGGAATGGCTGTGGCGCACCTTTTCTCCGGTCGCTTCGATGAAGCCTCGTCATGGGCCGAGAAGGCGTGCCGCAGCCTGCCGAGCCTTCTCATGGCGGTCGCCATCTGCGCGGCCAGCCATGCGCTTGCCGGCCGGTCTGACCAGGCACAGCGCACGATGGAGCGACTGCGCCAGCTCGATCCGGCGCTTCGCATCTCCAGCCTGGCGGACTGGCTCCCGATCCGCCGGCCGCAAGACCTCTCCATCTTCTCGGACGGCCTGCGCCGGGCGGGATTGCCGGAGTAATCGCGGTTCGATTGCCTGCTTCCCCTCGCTGGAGCCGCCCGCGCGGCATGCAGACTGGGCAGGAAAGACTTGGCTCCGGACTGCTACTGCCGCCCGGATGAATATCCGCGATTGTCGCTGTGGGGGCGACAGTTCGTATTCGATCGCCCGATTTATACGCCGAAGCAGATAAGCCAGTTTCCTTGATGACGTCACCGCGAACCAGCGGGTCGCAGCATTGATGAGTGGCATCGTCGCCGGTGTCAAAGAACCTCGTCCTCGCGGCCTGCTTTCAAACAGGAAAGTGAGCTGAACATGACTCAATCCTCATCGACCTCCAGCCCCGATCAAGTCGCCGATACTGACAGCTTCGAAGCGTCCACGGCACGTTTATTCGATCCTGTCAAATTGAGAACCCTGACGCTCAAGAACCGCATCGTCATGCCGGCGATGACCCGCACCATGGCGTTAGATGGAGTTCCGGGCGTTGACAATGCCGCCTACTACAAGCGCCGGGCCGCTGGCGGTGTCGGCTTGATCATCACTGAAGGAACCTGGGTGCCGCACCCGGCCGCCGCGAATGAGGCCGATGTGCCGAAAATGTACGGCGAGGCATCGCTCGCCGGCTGGCGCGGCGTGGTCGATGCGGTCCACGCGGAAGCGACGCCGATTTTCGCCCAGCTCTGGCATGTCGGCCAGATGAAGCAGCACACGGTGGAAGGGCTTTATGCGCCGAAGGGCGAAGATCACGTGCCACCACGCCGCATCGGCCCGTCCGGCCTCTTCGGCGGCATCGGCAAGCCGACAACCCTCGATGGGGAACCGGCAACCCAGGCCGATCTCGATTCTATCGTCGAAGCCTTCGGCAAGGCCGCGGCGAATGCGAAGAGCGTCGGCTTCGACGGCGTCGAGCTTCATGCCGCTCATGGCTACTTGTTTGACCAGTTCTTTTGGCCGGGTACGAACCGCCGTACCGACCGATATGGCGGTTCCATGCGTAACCGGGTCCGCCTCGCGGTGGACGTCGTCACTGAGATACGCCGTCAGACTGGGTCGGATTTCCCGATCTCGGTGCGCATCTCCCAATGGAAGGTGCAGGATTTCAAGGCGAAGCTCTTCGAGACGCCCGCCGACATGGAGGAGTTCATGGCGCCGCTGGTTGATGCCGGCGTCGACGTCTTCCACCTGTCGCAGCGCCGCTTCTGGGAGACCGAATTCGGCACGGATCGCAATCTTGCGGCGTGGGCTCGGAAGATCTCCGGCAAGCCCGCGATCACCGTCGGATCGATCGGGATGACAGCGGAGCATATCGACACGCTGATGGGAGAGGCGAGCAACGTCGCCGGGATCGGCGTGTTACTCGAAATGCTCAATCGGGGCGATTTTGATTTGGTCGCCGTCGGGCGTGGGCTCCTTGTCGATTCGGATTGGCCCAAGAAGGTTCGAGCGGGCCGCATCGATGCGCTCTCCGCCTGGAATCCCGACGTCCTCAAGTCCCTTATCTGAGAGCACGCTTTATGATCCTTGATCACTCAAGGCCAGAGGACGGCAGTCTTGCCGTCCTCTTCGGCGTTTGCCTGGACGCACTCATCCTGCCCCTCAGCTTCTCCGGCGGCGCCGTTGCCGCACCGGCGATCGGACATGATCTGGGCGGCAGCCTGACAGGCCTTGGCCCGGCTGCCCGATGTCATTGGGAGGTCACCCCGCACGCGGCATCGATCAGTGCTCGCGCCATGACCTTGGCGTGCAGCGCGGCGTCTGGGATGTCCCGCACCTGCGCGGTTACAATAGCGCCTTCCTTGAGCAGGGCGAGCTGTTCGGCCAATGCGCCCGGATCGGCGACGCCCGCCGCGGCGGCGACGCCAGCCAGATAATCGACGATCATGCGCTTATGCTCTGCGCTGGCGCGGTGAACCGGATGGTCCTGATCGTCATATTCGCCGGCGGCCTTGATGAAGGCGCAACCATGAAAGCCCAGATTGCTGAGGGCGCGGCCATGAAACCAGTCGTCGAGTGCGTCGAACATGGCCAGCAGCCGCTCACGCGGGTCGCTGCTGGCGCGCTCCATCGCGCCCATCAGCCAGTTCCGGAACAGCTCATCCCGACGCCTTAGCGCCGCCAGCGCCAGTTCGTCCTTCGAGCGGAAATGCTTGTACATGGTCATTTTGGCGACCCCGGCCTCCGCCAAGATCCTGTCGATCCCGGTTGCGTGGAAGCCATTCGTGTAGAAGAGCCGCAAGGCGGTCTCGACCAGATGATCGCGTCTCGAAGCTTCGGCCATTACCAAATTCCCTTAATACATACAGAACGGTCTATCTATTTAAGGCATCAATCCAGCTGCCGCAATCCCCCGAGGAAGCGGAAACATGGGCAAAAATAATCACATCTTTGCTGTTGACATAGACAGACAGGTCTGTCTATAACATGGCTATGCCACAGAAACCCGCTGATTAAGGGCCGGCATAAGCAGACACGAAAGGGATGCTGTCGGTTCGCCGGTTGCGTCCCGCCGAACCGAACCCGGAAGCCCACTTCCGGGGCTGGAGCAACTGAACCTATCGACCCTCCCTGAGGCGGCCGGCCCGGTCGCGCTCATCGGGAAACTGCACCCGCCGTCCGACAGGCCGCCGGGCACAAACAGGAAGGAGACAGACCATGACGACCACCCATTTTGAGATCAGCCGTTCCGCCTCAACCCGCACCGGCGCTGCCGGCCGCTTCCTGAAACTTGCCACTTTCATCACAGGAGCCATGATCATGAGCCAGTCTGCCGTTGCCGCACCCGATGTCGCGAACGATCCGAACCTCGATCCGGCCGTTCGCGCTTTCCTCGCCCCGCTCAACAAGGACCCGAGCCCCTTCTGGCAGCTGCCGCAGCCCCAGCCACAGGACATCCTTACGGGCCTGCAGAACCAGACCCAGGTCGACATGTCGGGTGTCACGACGATTGAGAAGACGATCACGCAGGATGGGCGCCAGGTGAAGCTCTTCATCATGAAGCCCGATCATGCGACCGGCCAGCCGGGCGTGCTGCTCTTCATCCACGGCGGTGTCTGGATCGTCGGCAATTTCGAGAACCACAAGCGCCTGTTGCGCGATCTCGTGGTCGGTTCGGGCCAGGTTGGCGTGTTCGTCGAATACACCTCGCTGCCGGCCGCGAAATTCCCGACTCAGCTCGAGGAGAGCTATGCCGCGCTCAATTGGGTGGCCGCCCATGCCGGTGAGTTCGGCGCCGATGGGGGCCGCATCGCGGTCGCCGGCAATTCGGTCGGCGGCGACATGACCGCCGCACTGACGCTCATGGCCAAGGATCGCAACGGCCCGAAGATCAGCTATCAGGTGCTGCTCATTCCCGCGACCGATGCGAGCGTCGATACCCAGTCCTATCTGACGTATGGCAAAGACCGCTTCCTGGCCCGCGACTTCATGAAGTATGGCTGGGATCTTTATGCACCGGATAGCGCAACCCGTGACAATGTCTATGTCTCGCCGTTGCGCGCCAGCCTCGAGGAGTTGAAGGGCCTCCCGCCGGCCCTGGTCATCACGGCAGAAAACGACCCGCTCCGCGACGAGGGCGAAGCCTATGCCCGCAAACTCAAGGCGGCCGGCGTGAGCGTTGCAGCGATCCGGTTCAACGGCACGATCCACGATTTCGTGCTCTTGAACGGCCTGCGTCATGTGCCCTCGACCGAAGCCGCCATCCGGCAGGCCAGCGACGGTATTCGCGAGCATCTCGCGCGCTGAGTGACCCAAGCATGGAGGGGGCCGGCGCCCATCGTGGCGCCGGCCCCTGCGTTCAGGACTTCATGATCGCCCCCGAAATCCGGCGGTGAGAAACCAGCCCAGACCGGTTCATTTCGGGCAGCTAACGCAATCTCGCGGGGAGTGTCCGGTGCAGAACAGAAGTTGCCGTTGGCGCCGCCTGGCTGGAAAGTCCCCAATCTCGGTCTTTTAACGTCTAAAGACTGGCCAAGAAACTCATGAGTTCATCGTGCGGGCGATACTGATCTCTAGTCCGCGGACACGCGCCATCGCGAACCCCGAAAATATCGAAGTCACTTATTTGAAAAAAGCAGGCGCTTTTTCTGAAACACGAAACTGTCCGCAAAGCGCCGGCGGAATAGAGGGTAAAAGGCAAGGGCCGCAGCTCCCGCTGCGGCCCTTGTTGCTTGGATCAGGCGGCCTTGGCCCGATGCTGAGCGACGACAGCAGCCTCATCCGTGAGCGCCTTTTGGACCGACGCGCGAGCATCGACACGCGCTTTCCAGGCCATCAGGTAGCCGAGATGGCCGATCTCCGCGCCGGAGCGTTCATGCCACATGGTCGCCCAGACATAGGCGTCGAGGACCGTGAAGTGATCGCCCATCAGATAGAGGCGACCATCGGCGAGGCGGTCGTCGAGGACTTTGTAGGCGTTGACGAGCTTGGCGCGGGTCCATGCGGTGCCTTCCTCGGTCAGGAGCTTGCGCATCAGCGGTATATGCTTCTGGGCGATCTCTGTCGCGACGAAGGTCAGCACCTGGTCGAACTTCACGCGTTCCAGACTGCCTCGTGCCGGCGTGAGATTCGAGCTTGGATCCAGGTCGGCCAGGAAGGAGGCGACCACCACGGTCTCGGTCAGCCGGTCTTTGGCGTCATTATCGAGAACCAGGACCGGGACATAGCCTAGCGGGTTCGCGGCGGCGAAGTCGTCGCCATTCGAGGTCGTCTTGTCGAAGACATTGTAATGGACCAGCTCCGGGGACAGGCCCAGTTCGTTGGCGATGATCTGGACGGCTTGGGAGCAGGTCTTGTCGGCGATGTAGAGTTTCATGGTAGGGGGCCTTTCAAGGTTCGTGGCGGTGACAAAGCCAATCTAATAATCGCCAGTGGGGAGATAAATCGGCCTACCTGATAAGGACTGTCTCCCTCTGAGAGACAATTACCGTTCCGGCAAGGAAAGCCGCGGTGAAGCTTGTGGGGTGCCGCGGCTGAGGTCCGAGAGCGGAAATGGCCGAGCCGGGGCCGGCCATTTCCTGTTCCTGGCATTAGGCCGACAGCCTCCAATCCTGTGTCGGAGCCGCATCAACTTCCGCACGGTTCTGGTTGGCGTGCTTGTTCTCCAGGCTGCGAGAGCCCGTCATCTTCCTGAGCACGACATAGAAGACTGGGGTCAGCATTAAGCCGAACAAGGTCACCCCTAGCATGCCCGCGAAGACCGCGATGCCCATCGCATGTCGCATCTCGGCGCCGGCGCCGACTGAGAAGACTAGTGGCACAACGCCCATGATGAAGGCGACCGAGGTCATCAGGATCGGGCGCAGGCGCATCCGGCTCGCTTCGATCGCAGCGGCGACGATGGTGCGCCCCTGCATCTCGAGCTCGCGGGCGAATTCGACGATCAGGATGGCATTCTTCGCCGAGAGACCGACCAGGACCATGAGGCCGATCTGGGTGAAAATGTTGTTGTCGCCATGGGTGAACCAGACACCCAGCAGGGCTGAGAGGAGACTCATGGGCACGGTCAGGATGATCGCCAGCGGCAGGGTCAGGCTCTCATACTGGGCCGCCAGCACCAGGAACACCAGCAGGACGCTGATCGGGAATACCCAGAGAGCCGAATTGCCGGCCAGGGTCTGCTGATAGGTGAGATCAGTCCATTCGAACTTGATGCCGCGCGGCAACACTTCCGCGGCGATCCGCTCGACCGCGGCCTTTGCCTGGTCGGAGGAATAGCCGGGAGCCGGGCCGCCATTGATGTCGGCCGCGGTGAATCCGTTATAGCGGACAACCATCTCAGGGCCATAGGTGGGCGCCACTTTGACCAGCGACGATAGCGGCACCATCTCGCCGGCGGCGTTGCGGGTCTTCAGAAGGCCGATATCACCAGCATTGGCCCGGTAAGGGGCGTCAGCCTGGACGCGGACTTGGTAGACGCGACCGAACTTATTGAAGTCGTTGACATAGAGCGAGCCAAGATAAATCTGCAGCGTGTCGAAGACGTCAGTCACTGAGACGCCCAGCTGCTTTGCCTTCACCCGGTCGAGATCGACGTTCAATTGCGGGACGTTGATCTGATAGCTGGAGAAGGTCGGCCCAAGTTCCGGCGTCGCGGCGGCTTTCTTCAGGAAGGCCTGCGTCGCCGCATTGAGGGCTTCGTAACCTAAGGCGCCACGATCCTCGAGCTGCAGCTTGAACCCGCCCAAGGTGCCAAGGCCCATGACCGGTGGAGGCGGGAAGACGGCGGTGACCGCTCCCTTGATGCTGGCATATTTCCTGTTCAGCGCCGCCGCGATCTCAGCAGCCGACTCACCCTTACCGCGCTCCTTGGAAGGCTTCAGGATGGCGAAGACAAGACCGCTGCTGGAGGAATTGGTGAGACCGTTCACCGACAGGCCGGGGAACTGCGTGACGCTGATGACGCCCGGCTGCTTCAGGGCAATCTCGCCCATGTCGTGGACGACCTCTTCCGTTCGGTCGAGCGAGGCGCCGCTCGGCAGCTGCGCGATGCTGATCAGGTAATCCTTGTCCTGCATCGGCACGAAGCCGCCAGGGACGGTCTTGCCAAGCCAGACAGCACCACCCAGCAGGAGGCCATAGATGGCCACCACCAGCAGCTTGCGATTGAGCACGCCACCCACGCCCCGGCCATAGCCCGCTGATCCGCGGTTGAAGGCGGTGTTGAAGCCACGAAAGAACCAGCCGAACAGGAAGTCCATACCGCGGGTCAGCCAATCCTTCGGCGCATCATGGCCCTTCAGCAGCAGGGCGGAGAGTGCCGGAGACAGGGTCAGGGAGTTGAAGGCCGAGATCACCGTCGAGATGGCGATGGTCATGGCGAACTGCTTGTAGAACTGGCCGGTGAGGCCGGACATGAAGGCCAGTGGCACGAAGACCGCGACCAGGGTGAGCGCGATCGCGACGATCGGGCCGCTGACTTCCCGCATCGCCTTATAGGTCGCCTGGCGTGGTGCCAGACCACCCGCGATGTTGCGCTCGACGTTCTCCACCACGACGATGGCGTCGTCGACCACGATGCCGATCGCCAGCACCATGCCAAAGAGCGACAAGGCGTTGATTGTGAAGCCGAAGGCGAGCAGCAGAGCGAAGGTGCCGACGACCGAGACCGGAACGGCGAGCAGCGGGATGATGGAAGCACGCCAAGTCTGCAGGAAGACGATGACGACGATCACGACCAGGGCGATCGCTTCCAAGAGAGTATGGATGACGGCATCGATACTGTCGCGAACGAACTGCGTTGGATCGTAGTTGACGGCATAGTCGACGCCTTCCGGCATGTCAGCCTTCAATTCCTCCATCGTCGCCCGGACATTGTCCGAGATCTGCAGGGAATTGGCGCCCGGCTGCTGGAAGATGATGAGCTGGACGGCTTGTTCATTGTTGTACATGGCGCGGAGGCCATATTCGGAGGCGGCCAGCTCTACCCGGCCGACATCGGCAAGCTTGACGATGGCGCCGTCGGCAGAGGTCTTCAGGATGATGTTACGGAATTCCTCTTGTGTCTTCAGCCGGCCCTGGGCATTGACGTTTAGCTGCAGGGGGACGTCGCTCGCCATCGGGGCGCCGCCGACGATTCCGGCCGCGACCTGGACATTCTGTTCCTTGATGGCGTTGGTGATATCCGTCGCCGTCATGTTGTATTGCGCCACCTTCTGCGGGTCGAGCCAGACCCGCATGGCATAGTCGCCCGCACCCCACATCACGACCTCGCCGATGCCGGGGATTCGGGCCAGGCGGTCCTTGATGTTGATGACGGCGTAATTGCGCAGATACGTGAGATCATAGCGCTTGTTCGGCGATGTCACCATGACGCCCATGGTCAATGTCGGCGAGGCCTTCACCGTGGTGACGCCCAGCCGCTGAACGTCCTGGGGCAGCCGCGGCATCGCCTGGGCGACCCGGTTCTGCACCAATTGCTGCGCCTTGTCGGGGTCGGTGCCGAGCTTGAAGGTGACGGTGGTCGTCATCTTGCCGTCGCTGTTCGCCTGCGACTGCATGTAGAGCATGTTCTCGACGCCGTTGATCTGCTCCTCGATGGGAGCGGCGACCGTTTCGGCGATGATCTTCGGGTTGGCGCCTGGATATTGCGCCCGGACGACGACTGAGGGTGGGACCACTTCCGGATATTCGCCAGTGGGCAATTGGGTGAGAGCGATGAGGCCGATCAGCAGCACGACGGTCGAGAGGACGCCGGCGAAGATCGGGCGGTCGATGAAGAATTTGGAGACATTCATGATCCTTCTCCCCTTCACTCGGTCGGCTGATCGACGCGCGCGGCGTCGGCCATCCGGACCGGATTGGCTTTGACGAGATCGTTGGGACGGACGCGCTGCAGGCCGTTGACGACAATGCGCTCGCCAGGGTTGAGGCCGTCCGTGACGACGCGGAGACCGTCCTGCAGGTCGCCGATCTTCACTTCGCGGTATTCGGCGTGATCGGTGTCGTCGACGACGAGGACGTACTTCTTGGCTTGGTCGGTGCCGATGGCGGCGTCATCGACCATGACGGCCGGATGCGGCTTGCCGCCGCCGACTTGTATCCGGGCGTAGAGGCCAGGGACCAAGGCGCCGTCGGGATTGTCGAAGCGAGCGCGGACACGGATCGTGCCGGTGTTGACGTCGAGATGGTTATCGACCGACACGATCGTGCCGTCGCGGGAATATCCAGCCTCGTCGGCAAGGCCCATCTTGACCGGCATCGGCGCCTGGGCGTCATGGCGGAGGAAGCGGAGATAGGTCTGCTCGTCGACATCGAAGGACGCGTAGATCGGCGAGACCGAGACGAGGGTCGCGAGGACCGGCGCATTGGCGCCCGTTGCGACGATGTTGCCGAGTGTCAATTCAGCGCGCGAGACGAGGCCAGAAACCGGTGCCGTCACCTGGGTGAAGCCGAGATTGATCTTCGCCTGGTCGAGCGCCGCCTTGGCGGCCTGCAGCGTCGCAACGGCTTCGCGCTGCGCGCTCTGCCGCTCGTCGTTCTCGCGCGTGGCGATGACGGCGCTGGCAACAAGCCGCTGCGACCGTGCGGCATCGATGGTGGTGAAGTTGAGCCGCGCTTCGGCCTGGGCGACCTGTGCTGCGGCACGGTCCACTTCGGCGGCATAGGGGCGGGGATCGATGGTGAAGAGGACGTCGCCCTTCTTTACGAGGCCGCCATCCTTGAAATTGACGGCGACGATCGTGCCCGGAACGAGCGGCCGGACCTCGACATGCTCAATCGCCTCCAGTCGGCCGGAATAACTTTGCCAGTCGGTGATCGATTGCGAGACGACGGTGGCGACGTCGACGTCAGTCGCTGCCGGTGCTTCGGGCTTTGCCGCCTGGGCGGTGTTGCCGGGGATTAAATTGAACCCATCGGTGACCATGCCGCCGCCGACAGCGCCCGCGACTAGGAGGGCGCCCAATGCGACGGACAGCTGCTTTCGATATGAACGCATTGCAATTTCTCCATCTGGATCAAGAGGATCCGGTTAGGTCTGGCTGGTCTGGCGTTGGGCTGGGGAGGCTGACAGCCATTCATTCCCTCGGCCAAAGCTCACGGTTGGAATATGATTGATGCCGAGTGGGAGATAAATCTGGCTATCTGATACTGTTTGTATCCATATTGGAGACAATACAAACGAGGGAGCCATGCGGAAACGGGATTACCGCAATCTCGCCGCGAGTTCGTCCACGTAGGGATCGACCAGCCCCTTCGCCCGCAGCGCATCCTGAAGATTGAGAACATACTCGGTGTTGGTCCCGAGCGGGCCGGCGGCTTTGGCGATCAGTGGCGCGATTGTCGCGACTGTGGCGTCGGCTTCGAAAAGCGGGTGTTCCAGGGCCGCGGTGAAGAGGATTGCGGGGACTGTTCGTCCATCTTCGAGCGTCACGGGCGCCCAGACCGGCGCATAGACGCCGCTGAAGGTCTCCCGGACCCACAGGCACCATAGGTCTTCATCGAGGGTAGAGGCAGAAATCCTGAAGGCCTTGCCTTGCGTGGAGCCGCCGGCTTCGACAGCCAAGGTTCGGCCTGGCGCATCGGCGCTGCCGCGGCCAACGATGCTTCGGATGCAGAAGCTGCGATGCCAACCGTCCAGCCGACCCCAGCAGCTTTCATCGAAATTCAGCAACGGCTTCCAGATGAGCGACCCGTAACCGAAGACCCAGATCTCGCCGTCAGGTGGCTGCATCTCCAGCATTCCGCGGAGTGATTGCCGCATCCGTTCCTCATTCCAGCGGACCTCGGGCGGCAGAGGCTCGAAATGCTCGAGATAGGTGCCGGAGCGCAGGGCTTCCCGGGTCAGCAAAGTCATCGCGTCGCGCCGATCATCTCAGTGTCCGCGGTCAAGCCGCATTCGATGATCGCTATATGGCTTACGCTGCGGGGTTGATAAATTCGGCTATTCGAGACGCTTTGTCGCCAGATGGGAGACAATGCGGGTTCTGATCCGTGTTAGAAAGGGACCGGACATGGAGGGCAATGATGGCTGAACGATCAGATGTCTCGGTAACTGAGATCGCCGCTTTTGCGGCGGTAGCGCAAACCGGCAGCTTCACAAAGGCGGCGGAACATCTGGCGAGCAGCAAGGCGAACGTCGGCAAAGCCGTCCAACGCTTGGAGGCGCGTCTCGGCATTCAACTGTTGCAGCGCACGACGCGGGCGGTCCGCTTGACGGAAGATGGCGAGATATATCTTCAAGCGGCGCAGGTCGCGCTCGAAAGCCTGCAGGGTGCGGAACAGGCTCTTGCTGCACGACGCTCCGAGCCGATTGGGCGCGTCCGTATCGATCTGCCCGCAGGCTTCGGTCGGCTGTTCTTGCCGGCACTTGCAGCGCTCCGGGTGAAGCATCCCAAGGTTTCGCTCGACCTCGCCTTGACGGATCGCATGTCCGATCCCGTCGCAGAGGGATGGGACATTGTCGTTCGCATCGGCGTTCTTCCGCCCGACAGCGAAATGACTGTCCGCAAGCTTTGCGACCTCCGACTTGGCCTCTATGCCGCGCCGTCCTATCTCAAACGCAAAGGCCCGGTGAATGATGTCGCGGACCTCCTGGAGCAGGATGCCGTCGTTTTCCGCGGCCCTTCCGGACAGCTGCGCCCCTGGTTCGTGCTCGATGGATCGACCGTCCGCGAGATCGCTGTTTCGCCGGCCATCGTCCTCGCGGATGGCCAGGCCTTCACGGATGCCGCGATCAATGGGTTCGGTATTGCCCAGATCATCGATCACGTCGCGCAACCCCATGTCGAGGCCGGCCGCCTCGTCCCAGTTCTTCCCGAGGCGAGCATCGACGGGCCTCCGGTCCACGCCATCATCCCGCTTGGCCGCCGCATGGCAGCCAAGACACGTGTCGTATTGGATACGCTCATCCAAGTAATGAAGTAGAGGTTTTGATCACGAAATTTCGTGACGAGCATCTACTTGCTGACGGCCCAGCTTAGGTCGGCGGCGGCGACTGGCCGCTCGATAAGTGCGGTTAGCCTTAGTGGCTTGGAGCCCCGACAGCGGCGATCCTGGTACGGATGATCGTACATTTGCGGGGAGGATTCACTAAATATGAGAAAGCTGAATCGCTATTTTGAAAAACAGACGCTTTTTCAGAAACGCCACAGCGAGAGCGGCGGTCGCATCTTGACAGAGCCGGTATGCTTCTCTATCTATGTAAATGTCATTAACATTCACATTCCGTATCATGCAAACCTGTGGGAGTGCGCAGCATGGGCATTGCGGCAAGGCTCGATGACATCGGCAAACCGGCCTGGATCAGCGCGACGATCCTCGGCTTCATCTTCTGCTGGCCGGTCGGGCTGGCGATTCTGATCTATCTTTTCTGGAGTGGACGCATGGCATGCTGGAAACGCGGCGGCTGGTATCGTGACGGCTGGGACGAGATGCGCAAGGCGCGCGGACGCTGGCAGGAGCGGGCTTGCGGCAGTGGCTGGGGCCGCAACTGGGGCCGCCAGGAAAGCAGCGGCAACAGTGCCTTCGACGATTATCGCGCTGAAACCCTGCGCCGCCTGGAGGAAGAGCAGAAGGAATTCTTCGAGTTCCTCGAGCGCCTGCGCCAGGCCAAGGACAAGGCGGAATTCGATCAGTTCATGGCAGATCGCCGGAACAAGCCGCAGGCGCCGAACGCCGACAATACCGGCCCGCAGCCTTCGGCCTGAGTCGAAGCAGCCGGCATAATCGTCGGCTTGGGGCCCGGGTTTAAAGGGGGCCGGATTTTAAATCCGGCTCCTCGGCGCTCTCTCTCGAGACCGGCAACCCCCGCCGGTACCTTCATCCCCGAGCGCCCTTGGTGCCGCCATCGATCGCATAGATCGGTGGCGGCATTTTGCTGCCGCCGGGTCGGTTGATAGGTGCTATCGGCAACCTCCATTTGCATGGGCATGGCGCTAATTGAGGCCCTTGGTCTTGACCAGATAATCGACGATGCCGGCAACATCTTCCGCCGCCACCGGCGCCTTGTAGCTGTTGATCATCTTGTTGACCTCGGCCTGCCAGGCATCATGCGTCATGGCCGGCTGATTGAGCACCATGCCGGCGGAATGACAGGCAAGGCAGTTGTTGTTGATGGGATCGGCGCCGGGGCCGGGAAACATGCGGTCGCTTTCCGGCAGCGTGACACTGACCGATTTGAAAGTGATCGGCGTGTCGGCGACGGTGGGGGCCGATATCAGCAGATCGGCAAATGCGGGAAGCGCAAAAGCCGGGACGATAAAGGCGAGGGCCCGCAAGGATTTCATCTTTGACATGATCGCTCTCCCTCACGCCGCTATGACCGGCGTTTCTTCGATGACGTTGCGCATGAAGCCGGCCGGGTTCCAATTGGCGGCTGTCGGCTGCAC
Organism: Dongiaceae bacterium; assembly: GCA_035539215.1. Lineage (GTDB taxonomy): Bacteria > Pseudomonadota > Alphaproteobacteria > Dongiales > Dongiaceae > Dongia_B. The sequence goes on from DATLIX010000117.1 coordinate 19,468, forward strand.
GGCGCCATTGCTGTTGGTGCAGCGCACCTGCAGACGGTTCGCGCCCTTGGCCGGCAGCGTGATATTGGCCTGCCATGGACGGAAGCTGTATTTGCCCTCGTCCTTGCCGAGGGTCGCCGCCTGCCAGGTCTGGCCGCCATCCGCCGAGACCTCGACCTTGGCGACGCCGCAATCGCCGCCGAAGGCGATGCCGCGCAACGGCGTCGGTGTGCCGGCGGCAACATTCTGGCCGGCGCGGATATTGGTGATGAAGGAACGCGGCAGCATGCGGTTGATCGGCACAGTCTTCACGCCGGTTTCGCCCGGCTTGACATTGGCGAAGGGCGTATCGGGGATGCGATAGGCGGTCTTGGTCCAGTAATTGTCATCCGGCTGGGTGAGGACCTCGATATCGCTCAGCATTTTCACCCAATAGGTCGCATACCAGCCGGGTACCACCAGGCGCAGCGGGAAGCCGTTGAGCAGGGGCAACTGCTCGCCGTTCATGGCATAGGCGATCATCACCTCGCCGTCGCGCGCATGATCGAGGTCGAGCGACTTCATGAAATCCGGCGCGCCATCGACCACCGGCTCGTCGAGACCCTTGAAGCGCACCTGCACGGCATCGGCATTGACGCCGGCCTTGTCCAGCACGTCCTTCAGGCGCACGCCGGTCCACCGCGCATTGCCCATGGCGCCGTTGTTCCATTCGCCGCCCGGCACGCGCGGCTGGAAGAAGCCGCGCGAATTGCCGGAGCACTGGTTGACGGCGGCGATCTCGAAACGCGGCAAGGCCTGCAGATCGCTGAGCGACAGCGAGAGCGGCTGCTTGACGGCGCCGCGCACGGCGAGGCGGAAGCTGGCGGCATCGATCTCGGTCGGGATCACCGCCCAGTGCCAGCGCACGTAGAAGCGGTCATTGGGTGTGAAAACGCCCTGGTCGAAGACCTCGAAGGGCGTTTCCAGCAGCGGCGGCCGGGTACGCTGCAGGATCATGGCGCCTTTTTGCGGGAAGGCGGTGGTGAGGACGCGTTCGCTGGGACCGCCGGGCAAACCGAGATCCACCGTCGCATCAGCTTTCTGGGCCGACTGGGCAAAGGCCGATCGCAAGGTCAGTGGCAGCGCCATCATCGACAGGCCAGTGAGGCCTATCCGGCTCAGCAGCAAGCGGCGGGTGGTGGGGCGGGAGAGGAGGGGAAGTGTCGTCATTGCCGTTGGTCCTTCTGCTAACTGGCATAGACCAAAAGTGGCAAGATGACGGCCTGCGGTCCAATTCCGGAATCAGATTGGATTCATCGTGGCGGCAGATCGATCATGCGCGCGAAAGGGCCGATTAAAGATTACCGGATGGACGGATGGAAGGAACCTGTCCGGGCCTCAGCCGGCCGGCAGGGGAATGGCCGAGCGAAAGACGTTATCGGGGTCGTATTGCCGTTTAACGGCGATGAGCCGCTTGGCATTAATACCAAAGCTCTGCGTCGCGCGGCCGGTATCCTCGGCGGCGAGCAGGTTCGGATATCCGCCGGGCAAGGCGATTTCGCCCAGGGCTTCTCGCGTGGCTCGGGCCCATTGCTGATGCCGCAGCGCATCGAGCTTGTCCGAACGGTCGGGAAAGACGGCGATGATCTCCACGAGCACATGATCGCGACGCAGGCCGAAGGCGGTCGCGTCTGTCGCCACGCGCGATGCGGCACCCTTGAATTCGTGGGTGACGATGGCGCAGCCGGGCGAGGCCGCTGCCTCCATGGCGCGGATCAGGATGTCGATGCCGTGACTGTCGAGCGCCGGGAGCGAGCTTGTCTCCATCGCGACGCGCAGGCCATTGACGATATACGGATCAAACACGCGCAGCAGGTCGCCATAAGATTGCTTGCCGACGGCGCCGGCGAGAAGCGTCCCCGCTTTGGCAAACGGTGCGACCCAGGCCTCGCCTTCGGCGGCGCGGCCGCACCATGTCGGCAGCACGAAGACGACGGGGGCGCCATCCGGCCCGGCGATGAAGCCGACCTGGACCGTCAGCTCCTCCGGCATGGCGGCAGCGAGATCGACGCAGCTTTCCAGCACAGACTTTGCTTCGGCGAAGGGAAAGATCAGCAGGCCCGAATGCACGCTCGGCAGATCGTGCAGGCGGTGGCGCAATGTCGTTACGACGCCGAAATTGCCGCCGCCGCCGCGCAGCGCCCAGAACAGGTCCGCTTCGTCATCGGCATTGGCAACGATGGTGCGCCCGTCGGCAAGGACGACCTCCGCCGCCAGCAGATTATCGAGCGCCAGGCCGCAGCGGCCGATCAGCGGACCATAGCCGCCACCCAGCGTCAGTCCCGCCACGCCGACCATGCTCGCCGCGCCGAGGACCGGGGCGACCTTGAGCGGATCCGTCAGGGCGATGACATCCGCCGCGCGGGCGCCGCCCTGGATACGGGCAACGCGGTTGTCGGGGCCGATCACCGCGCCGTTCATGGCGCTGAGATCGATGACGATGCCGTTGCACAGACTGCGGCCGGCCCAGTCGTGGCCGCCGCCCCGAACCGAAAGGGGCAGATTGCAATCGCGCGCGGCGCGGATCGACGCCTGGACATCGCTTGTCGTCCGGCAATGGGCGACAGCGCGCGGTATGCGGTCGACCGGCTTGGCCCAGATTGCCGTCGCGGCGAGGTAGCGCTCATCGCCCGGCAGCGACAATTGGCCGGATAGTTGCTTGTCCAGTCGTTGGAAGGCTTTCTCGATCAAACCGCTCAAATGCCGGACTCCTTATCCTGAGATCGGCTTCATGCCGATATGCCGGCACAAGGGAGCCGGCGACGAAGCGCGTCGGATAAGGGTGGTTCCGCCATATTACGGCGGCGTTGCGATAGCGGGGATTCGTGTTGCGCTTGTAACCGGCGCGGCCGGCGGCGCATGGCAATGGTGGGAGCTTGGCGGTGGTGAAGCATGGCGATGGTGAAGTATGGCGGGGGAAAGACCGGCCGAGGAGGCAAGCCCCGTGGCCTGCCCCCTCGTGTGCCGGTTCACTGGCCGATGTGCTGACGAATGCCCTCGCTCACCTGCTGCAGGGCCGCCTCGGTCGAGGGCACGTTCCGCAAGGCATTGAGCAGGACGAAGTCATGGATCGTGCCGTTATAGCGTACTGCGTCGACGCTGACGCCGGCTGCCTTGAGCCTACGGGCATAGGCCTCGCCTTCGTCACGCAGCGGATCGTTCTCCGCGGTGATGACGAGTGCCGGCGGCAGGCCCTTCAGCTCCGCCATGCTGGCGCGCAGCGGCGAGACATAAGGAAGATCGCGCGTGGCCTTGTCGGGCGCATAGAGATCCCAGCCGTATTTCATGAAGTCGCGCGCGAGGAAGTGGCCGGTCGCGAATTCATGATACGACGCGGTATCCACGCTGGCATCCGTCGCCGGGATCAGCAGGACCTGGTAGCTGATCTTGGGGCCGTTGCGGTCCTTGGCCATCAAGGCAAGTCCGGCGGCCATGTTCCCGCCGACGGAATTGCCCGCGACGGCAATGCGGCTGCCGTCGGCGCCAAACTCGTTTGCATGCGCCGCAACCCATTTCAGGGCTGCATAGCTTTCTTCCGGCTGGGTCGGGTACTTGGCCGCCGGCAAGGGTGTGTATTCAACGAACACGCCGACCTGGCCGGAGCCAACCACGAGATCGCGCAGCAATCGCTTGTGGTTGTCGAAGTTGCCGACGATCCAGACGCCGCCGTGAATGAAAAGCAGAACGCCGGGTGTGCCTGTCACATGTTCGGGCGTCATGATGTAGAGCTTCACCGTGCGGCCATCCTGGGTGATGGTCTTCTCGACCGTGGTGACGCCCGACATGTCGACGGGCGTCTCATTCTGGAGGCCGGTGAGAATGTCCTGCGGCTTCGGTTGCGGCAATTGCCAGAATGGGCTGGGATTCTTGTTCAGCTCCGTCAGCAGGGTACGGACCTGGGGGTCGAGATGGGGGTCGGTGGCGACATCGGTCGCGGCAAATGCAGATTGGGTCATGATGCATGCTCCTAAGAGGGCGGTGGCAATGTTCGGGATACGGCTCATGGTGTTTGCTCCTGGTGTGGGTTCGATTGAGGGGTAATCAGGTTTTCTCATCGGTTCGGGAAGGGCTGCGCCATCGCGGTTTCTCCTGCTGTTTCTGTTATGCAGAACATGGCGGCGCGCGGGCGTGCGGTCCAATTTCGAAGTTGGATTGGATTGATCGTCAGGCGAGATCGATCGGCGCCGCCGGGGCGGCGCGGGACCTAGAGATGGCTCAAGGGATCAGGTCGGAAGATCAGGCTTTGCGGGCCGGCGCCTTGCCGCGGATGATCTGCAGCAACGCCTCGGCGGCGGCGGCGCGATGGCGTTCGCGGTGCTGCACGACGTGGAATGCGCGTTCCGGCAGATCGAGGCGCACGCCCTTCAGCAGTCCGGCTTCCAGTCCCGCCACCACGACGGAAGCGGAGAGGACGGTGGCGGCGGAGCCGCTTTCGACGGCCGCGCGCACGGCCTCGTTGGAGGGCAGTTCCAGCGTCACGTTGAGGGACTCGGCCGTCAGGCCGAATTGCGGCAAGGCGGCTTCGAAGGTGGCGCGGGTACCGGACCCGGGTTCGCGCAGCACCCAGTCGCTGTCGGTGAGACGGCTGGGATCCAGGCGCTTCACATTGGCCCAGGGGTGATCCGGCCCGACCACCAGCACCAGCTGGTCGCGGGCGATGGGCGCGATCGACAAGGCCGCATCGGCAATCTCGCTTTCGATGAAGCCGATCTCCGCAAACCCCTCGCGGACGGCACCGGCGACCTGCTCGGAATTGCCGACGGTGAGGCGGGTCTCGATGCCCGGGAAACGCTGTTTGAAGGCGACGAGGTGACGCGGCAGCCAATAGCTGGCGATGGTCTGGCTGGCCTGGATCAATAAGCTGCCGCGTTTCAGTCCGCCCAGTTCGGCCAGGGTCAGCTCGGCGGCTTCGACGCGCGCCAATACGCCCTTGGCTTCGACAAGGAAGATGCGGCCGGCCTCGGTGAGCTCGATGCCGCGCCCTACACGGTTGAATAATTTGGCGCCGTGGCGCGCTTCCAATGCCGCGATGGCCGCACTGGCGGCGGATTGCGCAAGGTTGAGCGACTTCGATGCCTTCGTGACATGCTGGTATTCCGCCACGGCAGCGAAGATACGCAACTGCTCCAGGGTCATCGTTTACCTTCCGTCCGATTCAGGCCACAAGTTTCACTAGCATAAGGCCGAAACCGGCGGTGAACAGCCGGGAAGCTGCACCTGGCGGCAGCGGATCGCTGGCCCTTGGGCGCAGCTCGCTGGGGGCGGCCGTCCGCAGCCATGAGTCGGCGACGCCGGATGCAGCAAGTCCGGCAGGACCGGATAGAGGAATATGGAAATCGACCGAAGTTGGTGACGCAGGCGGCGGCATAGCGATATCCTCGTCAGCGCCTCGGTCGCCGTATGGGCGGCAATGGAGGCGGGTCGAGGGCCGGCCGGCGCGAAGACAATGCCCCCGCCTTGGCCTGGCCCGGCATGCCGATCAGAGCCGCTCTCTTGAATATTCGCGGGGCCATTCATATATCCAGAAGATACATCGGTCGAATTCAATCTAAAAATATGATTGGTTCGGGCCCAGATCTGCGGGGCGGTATCCCGGCGCTTGCGACCTCAGGATGGCGGAAAGCCGCCATTTTCGCCTGTTGCGGGCGATTTTTAGCGAGAATAAATCGGTAAATCAATAATATGCCCTTGCGGAACGGGGATATCATCACCATGTTGGTACGAGAGATTCGGCCGAACGACTTGGCCCCGCCGCGTATCGCGTGCCTGACTGACGAACTTCCCTCCAGATCTCTATGGAAGGGCCTCGCTACGGCGAAGCCCAAAACTCAAATATTCTAGGAAAGAGCTTTTCATGAGCAAGGGAACCGTTAAGTGGTTCAACCATCAAAAGGGTTTCGGCTTCATTCAGCCGGAAGACGGCGCGCAGGACGTGTTCGTGCACATCAGCGCGGTTGAACGCGCCGGTCTGAGCACCCTCAGCGAGGGCCAGAAGGTGTCCTTCGAAGTCGTGGCGGACCGCCGTACCGGCAAATCCGCCGCGGAGAATCTGCAGACCGTCTAAACTGCAAGGTTGATGACGCGCCCGCTTTGACCACGGATGTACTGGCAGAGTAGGTGACGCAGGGCCCCGCAT
>DATLIX010000118.1:0-36971 GCA_035539215.1 Dongiaceae bacterium
GGCTGCGTCGAAGACCGGTTTGCTTCCCTTTTGGGATCCTGCTCGTGGCATCTCTCAAACCAGGGGGTGGGGCCTGTTTAGATTATTACGGATCCTGGTTCAGAACCATGTCGCATATTTAATTTAATATGGCGCCTCACAGCCGTTTTCGTTTGTTCCTGCCGATTCCTTACCTTGACCGGTTGGTCAGGTCGTGGAATCATGAATAAATTTGCAAAAAACGAAAAAAATTTCATGGCGAGGAAAAACAAGCCAGCCGAGGCATCGGAACTCGATCTCAGCCTCGCCGTTCGCGCGGCGTGGCTGTCCTATATTGGCGGCCGCACCCAGGGCCAGATCGCCGAGCGCCTCAACATCTCCCAGGCCAAGGTGCACCGGCTGATCGCCGAGGCGCTGAGCCGGGGGCTTGTCAAAGTCTTCGTCCAGGGCGAGCCGGCGGATTGTATCGCGCTCGAAGATGCGCTGACCTGCCAGTTCGGCCTGAAACGCTGCATCGTCGCGCCTGATCTGGGGCGGGGTGAACTGGCCGGGGGCGAATTGAGCGAGGCGCAGCAGGTTTTCGCCGCCATCGGCTCCGCCGCCGCCCGTTTCCTGCACCGTGAACTCGCCTGTGGCGCCATCAAGGTGATCGGCGTCGGCAAGGGCCGCAGCCTCGCCGCCATGGTGGAACGCCTGCCCCGGATCCGCCGGCCGGACCTCAAGGTGGTGTCGGTGTCCGGCAGCCTCACCCGCAGCTTGGCGGCCAATCCTCTGGACATCGTCATGCGCCTTGCCGGCCAGACCGAGGCGGCGGGCTATTTCCTGCCGGTGCCCTATCTCGCCAAGAACCTGACGGAAAAGAGCGTACTGCTGGCCCAGGACAGTATCCGCAGCATGCTGGACCTGGCACGCCAGGCCGATCTCGTGCTGGTCGGCATCGGCAGCCTGGAAGGCGATGCGCATCTGCGCCAGGTTGGCATGATTGCCGACCAGGAATGGGCCGACCTCAACTCCCACGGTGCCGTCGGCGATTTGATGGGCAGCTTCATTGACGCCGAGGGTCGACCTGTGGCATCCGCCGTCAACCAACTCTCTGTCGGCCTCGGTTTGCAGGATCTGTGCGGTAAACAGGTCATTGCCGTGGCCGGCGGCATGCACAAAGCGGAGGCAATTCTGGCGGCCTTGAAAACCGGCACGCTTACCGGTCTGGTGACCGATGAGCGGACGGCTGCTGCGGTGGTCGAGCTGGCGCGACGCAAGAGCGAGGCCGCCTGACAGAACAGCATCTGCCGGCGCGTCGATGGTGAGCGTACCGGCCCTGACCACCCATCACCAGCAACGAAAATCAACATTGCATAAACAGGCAGAGAAAATTAGGGAGACGTTATGAAAAACACGCTGAAAGCAGCCAGTGCTCTAGCTGGCCTCGTGATGGCTGGCGCGGTTGCGACCGCCGCCGCCCAGGCCGATTCCCTCAAACCGGCGATCGTGTTCGATCTCGGCGGCAAGTTCGACAAGAGCTTCAATGAAGGTGTGGCCAGCGGTGCCGACAAATTCGCCAAGGAAACCGGCATCAAGTATAGCGGCTTCGAACCCACCAACGAGACCCAGATCGAACAGGCCCATCGCAAATATGCGCAGAAGGGCCTGTCGCCGATCGTCGGCGTCGGCTTCGACCAGGGCGATGCGGTGACCAAGGTGGCCAAGGAATTCCCCAAGATCAAGTTCACCATCATCGACAGCGTGGTCGATGCGCCGAACGTGCAGTCGGTGCTGTTCAAGGAAGACGAAGGTTCGTTCCTGGTCGGCATGGTGGCCGCCATGGCCTCGAAATCGGGCAAGGTCGGCTTCATCGGCGGCATGGATATCCCGCTGATCCGCAAATTCGCCTGCGGCTATGAGCAGGGCGCCAAATACGCCAATGCCAAGGTCGACGTCGAGCAGGCCATGACCGGCACCACGCCGGCTGCCTGGAACGATCCCGGCCGTGGCGGCGAGCTGGCGAAGAGCCAGTTCGACAATGGCGTCGACGTCATCTTCGCGGCAGCGGGCGGCACGGGCACCGGCGTCTATCAGGCCGCTGCCGATAACGGCAAGCTGGCGATCGGCGTCGATTCCAACCAGAACTACCTGCATCCCGGCACCATGCTGACCTCGATGGTCAAGCATGTCGATGTCGCCGCCTATGACAGCTTCAAGGGCGCCAAGGACGGCACCTGGAAGGCCGGCGTCACCACGCTCGGCCTCAAGGAAGGCGGCGTCGATTACGCCTATGACAAATACAATGAAAAGCTGCTGACGCCGGAGATCAAGGCGAAGGTCGACCAGGCCAAGGCCGATATCATCGCCGGCAAGATCCAGGTGCATGACTATACCTCCGACAACGCCTGCAAGTACTGAGCCTGCCGGTAATGACCTTCCCTGCGTCGGCAGCGGATGATCGCGTGGCCACGCCGGGGAAAGCACCGCTTTCCCCGGATGTGGCGGCGATCGAGCTGCGCCATATCGAGAAACGCTTCGGGCCAACCATCGCCAATCGCGACGTCTCGATCACCATCCGGCGCGGCGCCGTCACCGGCATCATCGGCGAGAATGGCGCCGGCAAGTCGACCCTGATGAGCATCCTCTATGGCTTCTATCAGGCCGATGCGGGGGAAATCCTGGTGGGCGGCCAGCCGCTCGACATCCGCACCACCCATGACGCCATCGCCGCCGGTATCGGCATGGTGCATCAGCATTTCGTCCTGGTGGATACCTTTACCGTCCTGGAAAACATCATGCTCGGCCGCGAAGGCGGCCGCCTGCTGCGCCGCGGCAAGGCGGCGGCGCGACGCGAACTTTTACGGCTCGAAGCCGAATATGGCCTCGGCATCGATCCCGACGCGCTGGTCGGCGATCTGCCGGTCGGCGCGCAGCAGCGCGTGGAAATTCTGAAGGCGCTTTATCGGGGTGCCGAGATCCTCATTCTCGATGAGCCGACCGGCGTACTCACGCCGCAGGAAACCGACCAGCTCTTCCGTATCCTCGCCACCTTGCGGGCGAGGGGCACCACCATCATCCTCATCACCCATAAGCTGCGCGAGGTGATGGCGATCACCGACGAGGTCTATGTCATGCGCGGCGGCGCCATCGTCGCGCATCGCCCCACCAAGGAGACCAACAGCCAGGAGCTGGCGGAACTGATGGTCGGCCGCAAGGTGCGGCTCAAGCTGGAAAAGAAGCCGGCGACGCCGGGTGCCGTGCAATTGGAGGCCAAGAATCTCGGCCTCAAGGATGAGCGCGGCGTCGCGTGCTTGAGCAACATCAATCTCACGCTGCGGGCGGGCGAGATCGTCGGCATCGCCGGTGTGAGTGGCAACGGGCAGAGCGAGTTGCTGGAAGTGCTGGCCGGCATCCGCGCTCCCAGCAGCGGCGGCTTTGTCGTTCGCGACCGTAATATAACCCCGGAGACGGCTTGCGATCCGGCGCTGATGCGGGAACTCGGCGTCGCCCATATTCCGGAAGACCGGCATCGGCTGGGTCTGGTGACGCGCTTCTCCGCGGCGGAATCCGCCATGCTCGGCTATCAGCATGAAGCCGGCTATCGCAAGGGATGGCTGTTGGACAACCGCGCCATCAAGGCAAGCTGCGACCGGCTGATGGAGCAGTTCGACGTGCGGCCGCGCATCGCCGACCTGCGGTCGGCCAATTTCTCCGGCGGCAACCAGCAGAAGCTGATCATCGCCCGCGAACTGGCCCGCCATCCGAAAGTGCTTCTCGTCGGCCAGCCGACCCGCGGCGTCGATATCGGCGCCATCGAATTCATTCATAGCCAGTTGATCGCCCATCGCGATGCCGGCTGCGCCATTCTCGTCGTCTCTGTGGAGCTGGATGAGGTCATGAGCCTCGCCGATCGCATCCTCGTCATATGCGGCGGCCGCATCACCGGCGAGGTCTCGGCCGCCGATGCGGATGAGCGCGAGCTTGGCCTGATGATGGCCAATGCCCGCCGCGGCGACGATGACGCGGTCCCCGGCATGGCAGACACCAACATGCCGGACCTCAAGCAGTCACAGGCGACGATATGAGCAGTAAGAACGTGACACTGCCGCGCTGGGTCGATATCGCCGCGATCCCGCTGACCAACGTCTTCCTTGCCTTCCTGGTTGCCGGCGTGATCGTTCTTGCCATCGGCGAAAATCCGCTCAACGCCACGCAGATCCTGGTCTCCGGCGCGCTCGGCAGCGGCGAAGGGATCGGTTACACGCTCTATTACACGACCAATTACATCTTCACCGGCCTTGCCGTCGCCTTTGCTTTTCATGCCGGCCTCTTCAATATCGGCGGCGAGGGGCAGGCTTACCTCGGTGGGCTTGGCGTCGGCCTTGTGCTGCTCGCTTTCGACCATAGCCTGCCCTTTGCCGTACTCCTGCCGCTCTGCATTCTCGCCTCGATGCTGTTCGGCGCGCTCTGGGTACTGATCCCAGCCTATCTGCAGGCCTATCGCGGCAGCCATATCGTCATCACGACGATCATGTTCAATTTTCTTGCTTCGGCGCTGATGGTCTATCTCGTCGTCAACGTGCTGACGCCTGTCGGTGCCACGGAGCCGGCGACCCGGGATTTCGATCCGGCCAGCGCCATTCCCTTCGTGCATGAGGTGCTGGGTGCCGTCGGCATCCAGATGGATTCGACGCCGCTCAATCTGTCGATCCTGCTGGCGCTCGCGGCCTGTGTCTTCGTCTGGCTCTATCTGTGGCATACCCCTTGGGGTTACGAGCTGCGCGCCTTCGGTCATAGCGAGAAGGCGGCTGTCTATGCCGGCGTCAAGACCAAACGCATCATCCTGGTGACGCTTTGCATCTCCGGTGCCCTGGCCGGTCTGGTCGGCGTCAATGAGATCATGGGGGTGCAGCATCGCCTGATCCTCAATTTCACCGCCGGCTACGGCTTCGCCGGCATCGCCGTTGCCTTGATGGGACGCAACCATCCGGTCGGCATCGTGCTGGCGAGCCTGCTCTTCGGCATCTTGAGCCAGGGCGGGGCGGAGCTTTCCTTCGAAATTCCCGCCATTACCCGCGACATGACCACCGTCATCCAGGGCCTCATCATTCTCTTTTCTGGCGCTTTGGTGCACTTGACCCGCCCCTGGTTCGAGCGTCTCTTCGCTTTCCTGTTGCAGCGCCGCCCGGCGGCCGCGACCCAGGGCGCGTGAGGGGAGGGTGCGATGGAATTTACCGCGATCATCCTGACCCTCGATGCCACCTTGCGCCTGGCGACGCCGCTGATCTTCTGCGCCATGGCCGGGCTGATTTCAGAGCGGTCGGGCATTGTCGATATCGGCCTCGAAGGCAAGATGCTGGCCGGTGCCTTCGCCGCCGCCGCCGTCGCTGCGTTGACCAGTTCCGCCTGGGCTGGTCTGGGCGCCGCGATTGTCGTCTCGGTCATCATGGCGCTCATTCACGGCTATGCCTGTATCACCCAGAGGGGCAACCAGGTGGTGAGCGGCGTCGCCGTCAACATCCTGGCCTCGGGCCTCACTATCGTCGTCGGCACGGCCCTGTTCGACCAGGGTGGCCAGACGCCCAGCCTGTCCAAGGAATCGCGGTTCCACGCCTTGAACTGGCCGGGCGCTGACAGCATCAAGGATGTGCCGGTGATCGGCCCGCTTTATGCTGATCTTCTCAGCGGCCACAATCTTCTCGTCTATATCGCCTTGCTGGCCGTGCCCTTCACCCATTGGCTGGTGAACGAGACGCGTTTCGGCCTGCGCCTGCGGGCCGTCGGCGAAAAGCCGGAAGCGGTGGACACGGCAGGCATCTCGGTGGCGTGGCTGCGCTATCGGGCGGTGCTGCTCTGCGGCCTGCTCACCGGTTTCGCCGGCGCCTATCTGTCGACGGCGCAGAATGCCGGCTTTACCCGCGACATGACGGCCGGCCAGGGGTTCATCGCGCTGGCCGCGATGATCTTCGGCAAGTGGCGGCCGCTGCCGACTTTGGGCGCCTGCCTGCTCTTCGGCTTGCTGGACGCGATGGCCATCCGTCTGCAGGGCGTGAAGATGTTCGGCACGATCCAGGTGCCGGTACAACTGGTGCAGGCCTTGCCCTATATCCTCACCGTGCTGCTGCTGGCCGGCTTCATCGGCAAGGCGGTGGCGCCGAAGGCCAGCGGCATTCCCTATGTCAAAGAGCGCTGAGTTGACGCAACCGGCGCCGCATTCTGAAGGATCGAGATGATGAGTGAGCGGGTGAAAGAAATGCTCGCCCTGGCGCAGCAGGCGATGACCAGATCCTATGCGCCCTATTCCAAGTTTCCCGTCGGCGCCGTGCTGCGCGGCGCCAATGGCAAGCTGTATGTCGGCTGCAATGTCGAGAATGCCGCTTACCCGCAAAGCCAATGCGCCGAGGCGACGGCGATCGGCGCCATGATCATGGACGGCGAGCACAAGATCGTCGAGGCGCTGGTGATGGGGCGGGGCGACAGCTTGATTTCGCCTTGCGGCGGTTGCCGCCAGCGGTTGCGGGAATTCGCCGAAGACAACGTGCAGGTCCATCTCTGCGATGCCGGCGGCGTCCAGGAAACGACGACGATCGGCAGCCTGCTGCCGCATTCCTTCGGTCCAGACCATCTGAAGAAATAATCACGTAAAGAAGCTGGAATTCATGCTGCCACAGGAAATCATCCGCCGGAAACGCGATGGCGCCGAATTGAGCGAGGCGGAGATCGCCTTCATCGTCCGGGGCATATCCGACGAAAGCATTACCGAGGGGCAGGTGGCCGCCTTCGCCATGGCGGTGTTCTTCCGCGGCATGAGCATGGCCGAACGGGTCGCCATGACCCGTAACATGACGCAGTCGGGAACCGTGTTGAACTGGTGCGATCTCAACCTGCCGGGACCGGTGCTCGACAAGCATTCGACCGGCGGCGTCGGCGACAAGGTCAGTCTGATGCTGGCACCCGTCGTTGCTGCCTGCGGCGGATTCGTGCCGATGATTTCCGGCCGCGGACTCGGCCATACCGGCGGCACGCTCGACAAGCTGGCCGCCATTCCCGGTTATCGCAGCGATCCCGACCCGGCCCTGTTTCGCAAGACGGTCAGGGAGGTGGGTTGCGCCATTATCGGCCAGACCGCGGATCTCGCGCCGGCCGATCGCCGCCTTTATGGCATCCGCGACGTGACGGCGACGGTGGAATCGATTCCGCTGATCACCGCGTCGATCCTGTCGAAGAAACTGGCAGCCGGGCTCGAGGGGCTGGTGATGGATGTTAAATGGGGCAATGGCGCCTTTGCCGCAGCCCCGGATATGGCGCGCGAACTGGCGGAAAGTATCGTTGCCGTTGCCAATGGCGCCGGCCTCAAGACCGCCGCCCTGATCACCGACATGAACGAGGTGCTGGGCCACAGCGCCGGCAATGCGGTGGAGATCGCCGAGACCATCGACTATCTGCGCGCGCCGGAGGCCGCCGATCCACGCCTTCATGAAGTGGTGCTGGCGCTGGCGGCGGAGATGCTGCTGCTGGGCGGTCTGGCACCGGACCTTGAAAGCGGCCGAGCCAAGGCAGCCGCCGCCGTGCGCGACGGCAAGGCGGCGGAGGTCTTCGCCCGCATGGTGCGCGTCCTCGGCGGCCCGGGCGACCTGCTGGAACACGCGGGCCGCCATCTGGTTTCCGCCCCGGTGGTGCGGCCATGTCCGGCACCCCGTGCGGGCTATGTCACGGCGATGAATGCCCGCGATATCGGCTTGGCTGTGGTAGAACTGGGTGGCGGCCGGCGCCGCGCCGATGACAAGCTGGATCTGAGCGTCGGGCTGACCCGATGTGTGGGTATCGGCCGCCGGCTGGAAAAAGGCGATCCGTTGGCGATCGTGCATGCCGCGACCGAAAGTGCCGCCGAGACGGCGATCAAGCGGTTGCAGCAGGTGATCCAGCTTGGCGAGGAAAGGCCCGCGACGCGGCCGATCGTCGCCGCACGGATCGGTCCTACCCGGATCGGGTCCACCCGGATGGGGTCGACACAGGCCGGGCCCGGCGCCTGATCGCAAAACGAGGAGAGCGAACATGCCGCGCGGCATCATTCTCGTCATGGATTCCTTCGGCATCGGTGCGACCGCCGATGCCGCCCGCTTCGGCGATACCGGTGCCGATACGCTCGGCCATATCGCCGATGCCTGCGCTGCCGGCAAGGCGGACCGGCCGGGTTTGCGCCAGGGGCCCTTGCGCCTGCCCAACCTCACACGGCTTGGCCTTGCCCGTGCGGCTGCCGGCAGCAGCGGCCATGCGCCGGCCGGGCTTGATGCCGCGGCACCGGTGCAGAGCGCTTACGGCTTTGCCGCCGAAGTGAGTTCCGGCAAGGACACGCCGAGCGGCCATTGGGAAATCGCCGGCCTGCCCGTCACCTTTGACTGGGGTGTCTTCCCGAAAATGCGGCCGAGCTTTCCCCAAGAGCTGACGGATGCCTTGATCCGGGATTGCGATCTGCCGGGTATACTCGGCAATTGCCATGCTTCCGGCACCGATATCATTCGCGATCTCGGCGCGGAGCATATCCGGACCGGCAAGCCGATCTGCTATACCTCAGCAGATTCGGTCTTCCAGATCGCCGCTCATGAAACGCATTTCGGCCTGCAACGTCTTTACGAGGTCTGCAAGGTCGCGAAGAAGCTCACCGAACCTTTGAATGTCGCCCGTGTCATCGCCCGGCCTTTCATTGGTGAAACGGCGGAGGATTTCATCCGCACGGCCAATCGCAAGGACCTGACCACGCCCCCCCATGGCGAGACCCTGCTGACGCGCCTCATAGCCGCCGGCGGCGAGGTGATCTCGATCGGCAAGATCGCCGACATCTACGCGCATGCCGGCATCAGCAGCAAGGTCGCCGCCAAGGACAATATGGCGCTGTTCGATGCCACGCTTGAGGCGGTGAAGACGGCCGGCGACAGGGCGCTGGTCTTCGCCAATCTGGTCGATTTCGACATGCTCTATGGCCATCGCCGCGATATCGCCGGCTATGCCGCGGCACTCGAGGCCTTCGATCGCCGCCTGCCGGAACTGGAGGCGCTGCTGCGGCCGGATGATATCGTCCTGATCACGGCGGATCATGGTTGCGACCCCACCTGGCACGGCAGCGATCATACCCGTGAACATGTGCCGATGCTGTGGTTCGGCCCCAAGGTGAAGCAGCGGGATCTCGGCCTGCGCGCCAGTTTCGCCGATATGGGGCAGACGCTGGCGGCCCATTTCGATCTCAAGCCACTCGCTTATGGCACGGCCTGCCGGCTCGACTGATCATCTGCAAGTGTATTGCCGGTCGCCGGGTGTGATCGGCTATGATACCACCGGTGCAACGCAGGCGAGGGCAGGGTGATGGCGGCAGCGGCGGCAGGTGAATTGGCGGCATCCGAACGCAAGGCGATCGCCGCCGATCTCGAAAAAATTCGCGCCCAGGAGGCTGCCCTGGTCTTCGCGCGTTTCGATGCCGATGTGGCGCTGCAGCTCGGCTTGGCTTTGCGGGACGCGGCGCTCGCGCAACAAGTGGCGGTGACGATCGATATCCGCCAGGCCGACAATATCCTGTTCTTCCATGCCATGCCGGGCACCGCCCCTGCTAATGCCGATTGGGCGCGGCGCAAACGAAACCTCGTCGAGCTGCTGCGGCGCAGTTCCTATGCCGTGGGGCTGGAGATTCGCCTGACCGGCGATCCGCTGGACGGCAAGATGGCGCTGCCCTTGCGCGACTATGCCGCCCATGGCGGATGCTTCCCGATCCGCGTGACGGGGGCGGGCCATATCGGCACGGTGACGGTCTCCGGCCTGCCGCAGCGCGAGGATCACAAGCTGGTCGTGTCCGTCCTGACGCGGATGCTGGGTAAGGATATGCCGGAGCTGATGCTGGACTAGGGGAGTGCGAACGGGCTGCAGTATTCCGGTCCGGAGGCCTGACGGCTATTCTCCGGTCGATACGCTCTTCTGGTCGACGATGCCGGGCGGGGGCGCCTTCATGCCGAGCGAGTCCAGATAGCTGGCATTGACATGCGTATTGCGAAACTTGATCGCATCGAGATAGGCCCACAGGATGCGTTTCGCCTCGGCCGGGCTCGGCAGCGTCTCGTGATCCCAGTCCGCCGGCGATTCATTGCCGAGCGTTTCAAGCGCTTCCCAGCCTGCGGGCCGCGGCACCGACAGCACGGTGGACTCTGAATCCAGATTCTTGAAGGTCCAGAAGCACCAGTCGATGCCGAAGCGCTCGTTCAGCCGGCGGAAGGCGCGATTCCAGTCATCGGTCAGCTCGCCGGATTCACCGAGGAAGATCGGCACGTCATATCGATTGGCGAAGTTGACATAGCTTTGCACCGAATCGCGTTCGGTGCTGGCCCAGAACTTGTGATAGGTATAGGCGATATTATCGTCATAGGGCCGACCGAAGACGGCGAAATTGGTGCTCCATTGCGCCGCCGCGGTGAAGACGACGTGATGCCGATCGACGCTGCGGATTGCCGCGACGATGTCCTTGTAAAGCGGTTCCAGCCGGGGATTGAGATAGTCGACATCGTTATAGGGCGAGATCGGCTCGTTGAGCAGGTCGTAGCCGAGCACCGTCGGCTCGTCGCGGTAGCGTTCCGCCAGGTGTTTCCAGAGATCGATCGTCTGCCGGCGGTAGCTAGGCACATAGAAGACCAGCGGAAAGCCGGTGCCGTCGTCGTGATTGACGCCAGTCTGGCCGCCGGGAGCCGCATGCAGATCGACGATCACCTTGAGTCCGGCCGCGCGGCACCAGCCGATCACCCGGTCAAGCAGGCGATAACCCGGGGCGTCGCCCTGGCTGCCACCCCGGCCGTCATTCTGGCCGTCATCATCGGCGTCGAGGAAGAGCGCGTAATGTAGCGGCACCCGCACGGTATTGAAGCCCGCGGCCTTGAGATAGCGGATATCGTCCTCGGTGACGTAGTTTTCGCGAAAGATGTCCCAGAAGGCTTTGGCATCGGCCGGGCCGATCAGGCGCTCGATCAGCAGATTGATCTCCTTCGGCGCATGCATGCGGCGGAATTTGAACATGTAGCCTTCCGGCACCAGCCAGTTGCCGAGATTGATGCCGCGTATCGCAAAGGGCGTTCCGTCCGGTCCGACGAAGTGCTTGCCTGCCGTATGCACGAAACCGGTTGCAGCGCCGCGATCGGCCGCAATCGTCGTCATATCGTTCTCGGCTGCTGCTGTGGTCGTCGCGATAGCCGGGGGGATCACGGCCTGAGGCGCTTGTGCGGCTTGCGTCGTCGAATCCTCGGCGAAAGCGGAAGACGAGGAAGAGCATATGGCGGCGGCGCCCAAAACGCCTGTCAAGGCGAGGACAGCGAAAGGTTTGCGCCAGGCCATCTGTCGCGCGGGATGGTGTTGAGCAAGCCCGCGGCGCGAAAAGGAAAGCGTGTCAATTTGCCGGTTTCTCATCGTTGGTGCAGTCGGGTCCGACAAATTCATAGCTCTGGATAATGTAGGTGGCGCTTAAGTGAAAAGTCGTATCGCACCACGTGGTTCCAATCTTGTCCGGCTGCGGTATGTCTACATCGACATAATGGCCGTCAACCAGAACCTCTTCCCTTCGGGTGCCGCCATAGAGCCGATATGTGCGGCTCTCTTTGTACGTATAGTGCTTGGTACCGTCCAGCGACTCTTCGATATTGCTGGGAGCGCCCCATTGGGCGGTCAGTTCGGCACCGGTCGAGCCGATCCAACTGTCGAGCTGCCGTCGATAGCCCATTTTGGACGGCATGTCCGCTGCGCAGCCGCTCAGCGTGCCGGCGGCGACCAGCATCAGAAGCATTGCGGTCAGGGGGCTGGACGGGCGGGCTTTACCAGGAAAAAAGCCCGCTTTCGCCCGATACCGGATTAATCTCAGTCGCATGATACCCTCTTAAGTCCTGCGGCTGCTGCGGCCCAAGTCGCGCCGGACATGGATTTATATGAGATATTCCTCAGGCGGACGCACGCATAAAAAGAATAGAAGGTTTCCCCCAATAGGAAAATATCTTTTTCGAGATACATCTTATACGTGCCATACTGAAAAACACGCCATGATGCCACGGAGGGGCGGGCGGGCTTCACGCCGGCTTTGCTTGACAGCAATCCGGCTGCCCTTTACCGGTGCGGCGGTCGTCTTGTTCCCGCAATGGTTTTCCCGCAGCCGCCGATCAATGGTCGTCCCGCAATGCCGCTCCTGACAGCTTGCTATCTCCTCCTTGCCCTGGTGGCGCTCCTATTGCTGACGGATCGGTTCCGGCTGCAGCCCTTCGTGGCCCTGGTCGTGGTGACAGCGGGCTTCGGCCTGGTTATCCGGATGTCGATCAGCCAGATCGGCAATCTCTTTGGCATCGGTTTTTCGAACAGCCTGCAAACCCTCGGCCTCGTCATCCTCGCGGGCCAGCTGATGTTCGTCCTGGCGGAGCAGAGTGGTGCGGCGGATCGCCTGGCCGATGCGGCGCCCCGGCGTCGGCCGCGTCTCGCCCAGCTGGTCACGCTGATCGGTACGGTTGCCGGTGTGGCCTCGACCCCGGCGGCGGCGCTGGCGGTATTGATGCCGCTTATCCGCAGCCTGGGCCGCAACCGTGCGGATGGCGGCAACCGGCTGACCGTCTTCCTTGGCCTGGCGCTATCGGCCGGCCATGGCCTGCTGTTTCCTGCCCCGGCCGTTGTCGCCGGCCTTGCCATTCTGGGGGCGGCGACGGGGCGGACCTTGGCGATCGGCTTGCCGATTGCCGTTATCACCGCCTTCGCCGGCGCCGTGGCGGCGTCCGCCGTGATGGCGCGCCTGGCGTCAACGCGACTCGCCCCGGTCCATCTCGGGGCGACGCAAACCTGGCAGGCGGCCCGCAGCGGGTCGGCCGCTCATCGGACGGCCGCCGCTTTGGTCGCGGCTTCCCTGCTGCTGGTCGTCCTGCTCGCGATCCAATCGCTGGCCGATATTCCGAGCGAGCCTTTTGGCGGCGGCCCGGCTCGCGAGATGCTGCTGGGCGTCGGCCGGCCGCTGGTGCTGATCATCCTCGGCCCCGGTCTCGTCCTGCTCGCGCTGAACCGTTGGTCGCGCGATGTCATCTCGACAGAGGGATGGCTCGGCCGCGGTCTCATCCAGGCAGCGCCCGCAATGCTGCTGATCGGTGCCGCCGGCGGCTTCCAGCGCGTGTTGCAGGAAACTGGCATGGCCGAGCTCCTGGGTGAGAAACTCCTCGATTGGCATCTCGGCCTGCTGCTGCCGTTGCTCGTCGCGGCCTTGATGAAGATGCTGCAGGGCTCGTCGCTGGTGGCGGCCATCACCGCCGCCGGCATGATCCAGCCCTTGCTGGTGCCGCTCGGGCTCGATCACGAGACCGGGCGCGCCTTGGCGGTGCTGGCGATCGGCATCGGCGCGATGACGGTTTCGCATATCAACGATCCGTTCTTCTGGCTGATCGGCGAGAATGCTCGATTGCGCAACCTCCAGGCACTGGCCGTGGTCAGTTTCAGCATGGCGGTGCAGGCGATCGTCGCGCTGGTTTTACTGCAGATCGTCGCACTCTTTGCCGGCATACCCGGCTAGCGTACGGGCAAGGAAGGAACAGGCATGAACCCATCTGTAAGGCGACGGGATTTTCTCAAGGCAACGGCCGGATTGGGT
This sequence comes from Dongiaceae bacterium, assembly GCA_035539215.1. GTDB lineage: Bacteria > Pseudomonadota > Alphaproteobacteria > Dongiales > Dongiaceae > Dongia_B. The sequence continues at coordinate 13,598 of DATLIX010000118.1, forward strand.
CTGGCTGCCGTGACGATGAAGGGTGTTTCAGCCATGGCCGATAGCGCCGATGCCGCCTCCGTTCTGCAGCAGCCCTTGCCGCAGTTGCCCAAGGGTTTCATCTGGGGTTCCTCGACCTCGTCCTATCAGATTGAAGGCGCCGTCGCCGAAGACGGTCGCCAGCCCAGCATCTGGGACAGCTTTGCCCATCAGCCGGGGCGTATCGCCGACGGCAATACCGGCGATGTCGCCTGTGACCACTATCACCGCTATGCGGGCGACGTCGATCTGATGGCCACCGCCGGCCTGCAGGCCTATCGTTTCTCCATTGCCTGGCCGCGGGTGATGCCGGCCGGGCAGGGCGGCGTCAACAAGGCCGGGCTCGATTTCTACGATCGCCTGGTCGACCGTCTGCTGCAGAAAGGCATCGCCCCCTGGGCCTGCCTCTATCACTGGGACCTGCCGCAGGCCTTGCAGGATCAAGGTGGGTGGACCAACCGGGAGATTGCCGGCCGTTTCGCGGATTACGCCCTCGCCACGGTGAAGCGCCTGGGCGATCGGGTGCAGCATTGGGCGATGCTGAACGAGCCCTCGGTGCATGCGATTTTTGGCCATGCCATCGGCAATCATGCGCCGGGGCTGACGGGCTGGCAGAACTATGTCGCCGCCCAGCATCACCAGAACCTGGCGCAAGGGACGGCATTGGCCGCCTTGCGCACCGCCTATCCGAAGCTGACGCTCGGCACCGTCTTCTCGCTGCAGCCGGTGCATCCGGCGACCGACCGCGATGCCGATCGCGCGGCGGCGATTCGTTTCGATGCGGTGTGGAACCGGATCAACCTCGATCCGCTCTTCAAGGGCCAGTATCCGGACGTCTTCGCCAGCTCCTTCATGCCGCTGGTGAAGGCGGGCGATCTCGACACCATCCGGCAGAAGGTCGATTTCCTCGGCGTCAATTATTACGGCCGCGCCCATGTGGTCGATGACCCGAAGAGCGTACTGGGCGGCGCCAGTTTCGGCCCGCTGCCGGCCGGCATGCCGGTCACATCGATGGGGTGGCCGGTGGAACCGGACGGCCTTGTCGAACTGTTGCTGGACATCAAGGGCAATTACGGCAATCCCGTTACCTATGTGACGGAGAACGGTGCCGGCTATGACGACCCCGCTCCCATAGACGATCTCGTCAACGATGAGCCGCGCGCCAAGTTCATCCTGGCCCATGCCGGGGCGGCATCACAGGCGATCGCGCAGGGCGCCAATCTCAAAGGCTATTTTGTCTGGTCGCTGCTCGACAATTTCGAATGGGCCGAAGGCTTTCGCCGCCGTTTCGGCATCGTCCATGTCGATTTCGAGACGCAGCAGCGCGTGCCGAAGCTGTCATATCGGTTGATGTCAAGGCTGGCGAAACAGCAGGCTTGAGCGCTGAAGGCGGAGCGCCCGATCCGACTCTAGAGCGCGGAGAACCGGTAGCGCGTGAGCTGGCGATAGGTTTCGCCGGGTCGCAGAACGGCGCTGCCGAATTGCGGATGGTTCGGCGTATCGGGGAAGCGCTGCGGCTCCAGGCAGAGCCCGGCATTGGCACCGTAGCGGCGTCCCTGCAGGCCGGGCACATTCACCGCCAGCTTGGCGCCGTCATAGAATTGCACGCCTGGCTCGGTGCTCAGCACTTCCATGCGCGTGCGGCTTTCGGGGCCGATCAGGGTTGCGACGGGACGCGGTGTCGCACTGGACGTGCGGGCGACGACGAAATTGTGGTCATAGGCTTGCCGACCGCCTTCGGCGTCAAATCGCACCGGCCGCGCCTGGCGGAAATCAAAGGCGGTGCCGGCGACGGCGCGCAATTCACCGGTCGGGATGAGGCGCCCATCGACCGGCGTGTAATGATCGGCGGCAATCGCAAGCTCATGGGAGAGCGTATCGGGCGTGCCGTCGAGATTGAAATAGCTGTGCGCGGCGAGATTGATGACGGTGGGGCGGTCTGTCGTTGCTTCCAGAGTCAGGCTGAGCGTCTCGCCGTTTTCGATGCGATAGCGGCAGGTCGCGGTGACCTGGCCCGGATAGCCCTGGTCGCCATCCGGCGAAACGAGGCGCAGCAGCACGCTGTCGGCCGTCGCCTCCATGACCTGCCAGGGCAGCTTGGCGAAGCCCTTGGCGCCGCCATGCAGATGGGTACGGCCGCCTTCATTGAGGTCAAGCTGATAGGTCTTGCCGTCCAGCATGAAGCGGCCATCGGCGATGCGATTGGCGTAGCGGCCGGCGATGCAGCCGAAATAGGGCGAGGCGCTGACATAATCCTCCAGCCGGTCGAAGCCCAGGACGCGGGTCTCGCCGCGATAGCGCAGGTCACGGATCACGGCGCCCCAGGAAATGATCGAGACCTCGAGATCGCCATCGGCGATGACGACCTCCTCGATCACGCTGCCGTCATCAAGCTGGCCGAAAGGCTTGCGTCGAACCGTCATCGTTCACATACCTGCTTGGCCGTCACGCTTGTCATGCGCTTGGCTCGAATGTTGTCCGCATCGACGGGGCAAGGCCGAGGATGACGGCAAGAAGGCGATCGGCACCGAACGTTCTGATCCGTCTGTCATGGCGCCATGCCTCATCGCTCAGTGATTGTCGCGCGGCAGGCCCTTGGTATGGGCGATGTCCTGATAGGCGACGGCCGGCTTCAGCACCATGCCTTCCGCCATCTGGTCGATCATGCCGCGCTGGATTTCCTGCCAGGGCGTCTGATGTGCCGGATAGCGATAACCGCCATTGGCTTTCAGCTCCTGCCGCCGATTCTCCCATTCCTCGCCAGCCACCAGGGCGTCGGCGGTTCCCTTGCGGAGATCGACGCGCACGCGATCGCCCGTCTTCAGCAGTGCGAGCCCGCCATTGGCCGCCGCTTCCGGCGAGGCATTGAGGATCGACGGTGAGCCCGAGGTGCCGGATTGCCGCCCGTCGCCGATACAGGCCAGCGCGCTGATCCCCTGCTTGATGAGATAAGCGGGCGGCCGCATGTTGACGACTTCGGCAGCCCCCGGGTAACCGATCGGTCCGACGCCGCGAATGACCAGGATGCAATACGCATCGATTTTCAGCGCCGGGTCGTCGATCCGCTTGTGATAATCCTCCGGCCCGTCGAAGACGACGGCACGGCCCTCGAAGGCCTCCGGGTCCTTGGGATCGGAGAGATAGCGCTTGCGGAACTCTTCCGAGATCACGCTGGTCTTCATGATGGCGGAATCGAAGAGATTGCCCTTCAGCACCACGAAGCCGGCCTGTTTCTTGATCGGCTGATCGAAGGTCTTGATCACCGCCGGATTCTCGATGGTTGCATCCCGGCAATTGTCGCCGATGCTGCGGCCGTTGGCGGTGAGCGCATTTTCCTTGATCAGGCCCTGTTTCATCAGCTGGGCGACGACGGCGGGGACGCCGCCGGCGCGGAAATAATCCTCGCCGAGATATTCGCCGGCCGGCTGCAGATTGACCAGCAGCGGAATGTCGTGGCCATAGGTCTGCCAGTCGTCGATGGTGAGCTCGACGCCGACATGGCGGGCGATGGCATTGACGTGGATCGGCGCATTGGTCGAGCCGCCGATCGCCGAATTGACCCGGATGGTGTTGATGAAGGCGTCCCTGGTCAGGATGTCGCTGGGCTTCAGATCTTCCGCCACCATCTCGACGATGCGCTTGCCGGTCTCATAGGCGATCTGCTGGCGCTCGCGATAGGGAGCGGGGATGGCGGCCGAGCCGGGCAATTGCATGCCGAGCGATTCCGCCAGCGAGTTCATCGTCGTCGCCGTGCCCATGGTGTTGCAGTAGCCGGTCGAGGTGGAGGAGGAGGCGACCATGTCGATGAAGCCGGTCTGGTCGATTTCGCCGGCGGCAAGCAGCTCGCGCGCCTTCCACACGATGGTGCCGGAGCCGGTGCGCTGGCCCTTATACCAGCCGTTCAGCATCGGTCCGACGGAGAGGGCGATGGCGGGGATATTGACGGTGGCGGCGGCCATCAGGCAGGCCGGCGTGGTCTTGTCGCAGCCGATGGTCAGCACCACGCCGTCGAGCGGATAGCCGTAGAGAACTTCCACCAGACCCAGATAGGCCAGGTTGCGATCGAGCGCCGCGGTGGGGCGCTTGCTGGTCTCCTGGATCGGATGCACCGGAAACTCGATAGCGATGCCGCCGGCCGTGCGGATGCCCTCGCGCACGCGCTCCGCCAGGACCAGATGATGGCGGTTGCAGGGCGAAAGATCGGAACCGGTCTGGGCGATGCCGATGATCGGCTTGCCGGATTGCAGTTCCTCGCGGGTCAGGCCGTAATTCAGGTAGCGCTCCAGGTAAAGCGCGGTCATGTCGATATTGGCCGGATTGTTGAACCAGGCGCGCGAGCGCAGCACCCGTCCGCCTGCTGCGCCGGATGTGGCGCCGCCGGTCGCGCGGCGCCCGATATCGCCGAGTGCCGCCTCGGCCGGCGTGGGGGTTTTCTTATCAGATGACATGTTCATTCCTTTCAATCCCGCTCGCGCGGCAATCCGTCTTTGTCAGCATGGACCAGCGGAAATTACCTTGATCCCGATCAATCGCCCCGACCCGGCGGCAACCCGGGCAAGAGGCCATCGCGTAACACGCTGTTTCCCTCCGCGCCGCCAATGCCCTGGCAGAACCTAACGCCGTAAGGCCCATCCGTCATCTCCGGTATTCCGGGTTCATGGCTGGCTTGATGCGGCTGCTTGCGCCAGGATGGGCCCCAGGCGATTGCGCCGTCCTTCTTCGATCACCGCGACCATCGCCTGCGATGCCGCCGCGGCCTCGCCATTGATGATGGCATCGACGATCTTTGCGTGATTGGCTGCCGCGAGGCGCAGTCGCTGCGGATCTTCCGCCGGCGCCGTCTCGGTCAAGGTGGTGATCAGCGCCGCTTCGATGATGTTGCCGATTGCCCGCATGAAGGGATTGCCGGAGGCGCCGGCGATGCGTAGATGCAGATCGAGATCGATCGCGGCGAAACCGGCGCGGTCCAGTCCCGGCCGCTGCATCTGGCGGATCAGCTCTTGCAAGGCGGCGATATCCTCGGCATTCCGCTTCGCTGCCGCCAATGCCGCGGCCGCCGGTTCCACGGTGAGGCGGATCTCGTAGAGGCTCTCCAGGAAGCGGAGATCGAGGCCGATTTCCAGGCGCCAGTTGAGCAGCTCCGCGTCGAAGAAATTCCAATCGACCTGCGGTCGGATACGGGTACCGATCTTGGTGCGGGAGATCAGCAGGCCCTTGGCGGCGAGGCTCTTCATCACCTCGCGCAGGACCGTGCGCGACACGGCATAGCGTTCCGTCAGCTCTGCCTCGCTCGGCAGGAAGGTGCCTTCCGGATAATCGCCGCGCAGGATGGCGATGCCGAGGCCGCGCAATACCTGATCCTGGGCGGAGCGGGCGCGGCCCGCCCGTGCGCCGGGAGCAAAAACGGCCGGCCTGATGCTGGAAGCGGCGGTCATGTCGAGCGCGCTCCGGTCGATTGCGGTCCGGTCGATCGTGTTCCTGCCGGCTCGGTTCGCCGCTGCGGTGAAGACCCGGCCTGCAGCCGGCGCGCCGAAAGAACCACCAGCAGGCGATGGAAGGCGATAAAGGCGAAGAGCAGCAGGCCGACGACGATCTTGGTCCACCAGCTGGAAAGCGTGCCGTCGAAGGTGATGTAGGTCTGGATCAGGCCCTGAATCAGCACGCCGATGAAGGTGCCGAGCACGAAGCCCTGCCCGCCGGTGAGGAGTGTTCCGCCGATGACCACGGCCGCGATCGTATCCAATTCCACCCCCACTGCCGCCAAGGAATAGCCGGAGGAGGTATAGAGCGAGTAAACGATTCCCGCCAAGGCCGAGAGGGTTGCCGACAGCATATAGATCAGGATCGTCGTCCGGGCGATCGGCACGCCCATCATGGCTGCCGCCGCGCGATTGCCGCCGAGGGCGAAAACATTGGCGCCGAAGCGCGTCTGGTGCAGCAGCAGGCTGCCGGCCGCCACCGTCACGAGCATGATGAGCCCGACCAGCGACAGCCGGCCGCCCTGCGGCAACTGCACGAAGACCTCGTTCAGCCGCGCATAGAGCGGGTGATCGACTGGCACGGAATCGGTCGTCATCAGGAAACACGAACCGCGGGCGAGGAACATGCCGGCCAATGTGACGATGAAGGGCGGGGTGCGAAGGTAATGGATCATCGCGCCCATGGCGGCGCCGAAGATCGCGGCGATGCCGATGACGAGGATGAAGGCCAGTTCCGGCGGCAGGCCATGCTGGATGGTGACGGCGAGGAAGACGCCGGTGAAGGCGATCACGGCGCCGACCGAGAGGTCGATGCCGCCGGAAATGATGACGAAGGTCATGCCGACGGCGACGACGCCGAGGAAGGCATTGTCCGTCATCAGGTTGCCGACCACCCGCCAGGACAGGATCTTCGGAAATTGCAGGGTGCAGATGGCATAAGCGAGGATGAAGACGAAGATCGTCACCAGCAGCGGCAGGAAGCGTTTTTTCATGCCGCACCCCCGCCTGCTTGGCGTTCCGGGGTTTCGCGCCCGGGGGCCGGACTGTCGCGCCAGCGCCGGTAGCGGCCATGCAGCAGGGCCGGCGCATCCGATTGCATGATCAGGATGACGATGATGACGGCGGCTTTGACGATCAGGTTGAATTCCGGCTTGAAGCCGGAGAGCAGGATGCCGGTATTCATGGCCTGGATGATGATGGCGCCGATGAAGGAGAGCAGCAGGCGGAAGCGACCGCCGAACAGCGAGGTGCCGCCGATGACCACGGCGAGAATCGCGTCGAGTTCCAGCCAGAGGCCGGCATTGTTCGCATCCGCGCCCTTGATGTTGGCGGCGGCGATGATGCCGGCGACCGAGGCCGTCAGGCCGCACCAGGCATAGGCGATGGCCAGCACGATGCGGGTGTTGACGCCGGCATAGGTGCTGGAAAGGCGGTTGATGCCGATCGCCTCGATGAACAGGCCGAGGGCCGTTGTCCTGAAAAGGAGGACAGTGATCGCCAGCATGGCGAGCGTGATGACGACCGGCATGGGAATGCCGAGGAAGCTGCCATTGGCGACGGCGATCAGGCTGGGATCGACAAAGGTGACGATCTGCCCTTCCGTGATCAGCTGGGCGATGCCGCGGCCGGCCACCATCAGGATCAGCGTGGCGACGATCGGCTGGATATCCAGGACCGCGACGAGCAGGCCGTTCCACAAGCCGCAGGCGATGCCGACGGCGAGGGCCGCCAGGACGGCGATCGCCATGCCATGGCCGCCGTTGATCAGTGTGGCGGCGACCGCGCCGGCGATGGCCATCACCGCACCGACCGAGAGGTCGATGCCGCGCGTGGCGATGACGAGGGTCATGCCGATTGAAAGGATGGCGACCGGCGCGCCGCGGTTGAAGACATCGACGATGCTGCCGAACAGGCGGCCATCCTGCAGGCGCACCTGGAAGAAATCCGGAAAGATCAGCCAGTCGGCCAGTAGTACGGCGGCAAGCGCGATGATCTGCGGCAGGGACTGGCGCCAGGCGGAAGGCAGCCCGCCTGCGGTGAATCCGGCGGTCATCGGTCGCCCTGTCATTGTGCCGCCTGCGCTTTACCGTCGGCGGCGATATGACGGATGATGGCGGCCGTCGAAATCTCCTCTCCCTGCAGCATGCCGACATGCTGACGGTCGACCAGGACGATGATGCGGTCGCTATAGCTGACGATCTCGTCAAGCTCGGAAGAAATCACCACCAGCGACATGCCATGCTGGCACAGGTCCTCGATCAGCCGGATGATCTCCGCATGGGCGCCGACATCGATGCCGCGGGTCGGTTCGTCTAGGATGAGAATCTGCGGGTCCATGGCCAGCCAGCGCGCCAGCAAAGCCTTCTGCTGATTGCCGCCGGAGAGGAACTGGATCGGCTTTTCGATATCCGAGGTGCGGATATCGAGCCGGGCGACGAAGCGGTCGGCAATCTCGCGCATCTCGCGGCCGGACAGCGGCTTCAGCCAGCCGCGCCGCGCCTGCAAAGCCAGGATGATGTTCTCACGCACTGACAATTCGCCAACGATGCCTTCGGTCTTGCGGTCTTCCGGGCAGAAGCCGAAGCCGCGGGCGATGGCATCGCGGGGACCGGTGAGGCGGAGATCGGCATTGCCGGCGCTGACGCGGCCGCAATCGGCACGCTCGATCCCGAACAGCAGCTTGGCGGTTTCGGTACGGCCGGAACCCAGCAGGCCGGCGATACCGATCACTTCGCCCGGCCGAATATCGAGATCGAAGGGCTGCACCAGACGCTTGCGGCCGTACCCGCGATAGCTGATGCGGGGTTCGGCATCCAGCGCAAGGCGATGCTTCCGCGATCCTTCGACCGCGCTCAATTCCTTGCCCAGCATCATCTGTACGAGGTCGAGCCGGGGCAAATCGGCGACGGCCCGTTCGCCGACGCGTTTGCCGTTGCGCAGCACCGTGATGCGATCGGCGATGGCATAGACCTGGTCGAGAAAATGAGTGACGAAGATGATACCGACACCTTGTGCCCGCAGGCGGCGCAGGGTGGCGAACAGCATATCGACTTCGTGCCGGTCGAGGCTGGCGGTCGGCTCGTCGAGAATGAGCACGCGGGCCGAGAGGTCGATGGCGCGGGCAATGGCGATCAGCTGCTGGACCGCGACCGAATAATCGCCCAGCAGCGCATCGCAGTCGATCTCCAGGCCATAGGGCCGCAGCAGGGCTTCCGCCCGGCGCCGCATGGTGCGGGTATCGACGAAGCCGAAACGCTTCGGCTGGCGTCCGAGATACAGATTTTCCGCCACCGAGAGGTTGGGCAGCAGATTGACTTCCTGATAGACGGTGCCGATGCCGAGGCGCTGCGCCTCGGCAACGTCGCGTGCCGTGATTTCGACGCCGTCGAGGCTGATGCTGCCGGTGTTGCGGCCGTGGATGCCGGTCAGAACCTTGATCAGCGTCGACTTGCCCGCACCGTTCTCACCTAAAAGCGCGTGCACTTCGCCGGCCTGCAAGGTGAAGTCGACCTGATCCAGGGCCTTTACGCCGGGAAAATTTTTGCAGAGGCCACGAATGGCCAGCAAGGGCTCGGTTGAGGTCATTGTCACGTTTCTCCCTCGCCCCTCCGGAGGAGAGGCGAGGGAATGCTATCTGGATGATTTGAGCATGAAAAAGCTTAGTACATATCCTTGCGCTTGTCGTATTCCGCCTGGGCGGTATCCGGCAGGTGCAGGGTCGAAGGCGTCTGGATCCATTTCGGCGGAACCGTGCCGCTCTTCTTATAGGCGGCGATCGCGTCGAAGGCGGGACCGGCCATGTTCGGCGACAGCTCCACCGTGGCATTGGCATCGCCATCCGCCATGGCCTTGAACATGTCGGGCACTGAATCGATCGAGACGGTCAGGATGTCCTTGCCGGGTTTCAACCCGGCTTCCTTCATCGCCTGGATGGCGCCGATCATCATGTCGTCATTATGGGCATAGACGGCGCAGATGCCTTTGCCGCCATTGGTGGCCTTGATGAAGCTTTCCATCACTTCCTTGCCGCCGGCGCGGGTAAAGTCGCCGGATTGCGAGCGCGTGATCTTCATGTCGGGATGCGAAGCGATCGCCTGTTCGAAGCCCTTCTTGCGATTGATGGCGGGGCTCGACCCGACGGTGCCCTGCAATTCGACGATGTCGCATTTGCCGCCGGTCTGCTTTGCCAGCCAGTCGCCGGCAACCTTGCCTTCCAGCACCTGGTCGGAGGTGACGGCGGTCAGGTAAAGCGACTTGTCCTTGGTATCGATATCGCGATCGAGCAGCACGACGGGGATGTTGGCCTGCTTGGCTTCACCGAGAACGGTGTCCCAGCCGGTCGCCACCACCGGCGCCACGAAGATCGCATCCACGCCCTGGGCGATGAAGGAGCGGATCGCCTTGATCTGGTTTTCCTGCTTTTGCTGGGCATCGGCGATCTTGAGGGTGATGCCGCGCTTTTCCGCCTCGATCTTCGCCACCTTGGTCTCGGCCGCACGCCAGCCGGATTCCGAGCCGATCTGTGAAAAGCCGATGGTCAGGCTGTCGGCACGAGCCGCGACGGAGGTGAGAGGCGCGGCAACAGAAACGGCCAGGGCGCCGGCCGCAAGGAACTTGGTCAGTTTTGCAAATATCATAAGCGTTCTCCCCGCTGAGAAATGCCGCCCAGGTCTTCGATCGGCCCTTTTGGCAGCCCAAAAAGGATGCCATGGCCGGGCCTGCTTTCCTAGTAGTATTTTATTATTATATGATAAATAACAGGAACGCGATTATCTCTCCGCGGATATTTCCACGTTAAATCAATCTGTTGATCGAGTGACTTTAGCTGGCGTGTGGCTGTTCGGTGTTCTGATCGTGCCGGGGCCAGTTCGGCAGGATCTCGGCCAGCATCTCGAGATAGGGCTTGATGTCGAGGAGAATTTCGACCGCACCGCTTAGCAGGTCCTTCGGCGCCGCCGGCGTCGGAAGGGCGGCCTTGCCGATGCAAAAGATGCGCTTTTGCTTGGTGATCACCAGGCGGCTATAGGGAAGGGCCTGGGATGCGTCGATCACGGCATGGACACTGCGGCGCAGGGTGGCGCCTTCGACTGAATAAGGATCGGCGGCGATGTCTGCGGCGACTTGAAGAATGGTGCCACTGTCGATCTGACGGGTGTTGGCGCCAAAGCGAAGCCCCTGAAAGCCGAAGGAAAATTCAAGCGGACGGCCGCGTTCGCCAACCCGAACGGAACCATCCTGTTCGAACTGGATGCGGTCCAAGGCCTGCGGCGGTTCCATCGGAGATAAAAGGACCTGTACGGGGTTCAATGTGCGATTCCATGCTGTCCACCGGCGACTCTAGTGGTGGTCAATTAACGATGAGTAAAACCGTCGCCTCAAAATGTCGCAAGAGGGCTAGTAGATTATAGGTGACCCATTAAATGATCTGTGGCAGATCAAGCACTTGCCGAAATTGGCTGCGGATCGGTCGGAGGGTCCGAACCATGTTTCGCAGGGCCGCCCCTATCAAGACAAACTGAGGTGACGCTATCGTGTTGCAGACTGTGCTGACGCCCATTCATCGTGAAGGTTGGCCCTTCATTGCCATTTTTGCCGTCGTCACAGTCATCCTCTGGTACGTCTGGCTGCCGCTTGGCCTCGTGGGCGTCATCCTCACCTTGTGGTGCATTTATTTCTTCCGCGACCCGGCCCGCGTGACGCCAACCCGCGCCGGATTGGTGATCGCGCCGGCGGACGGTGTCGTGCAGATGATCCAGCCGGCCATCCCCCCGCTGGAAATCGGCCTCGATCAGCGGCCGCTGACCCGCATCAGCATTTTCATGAATGTCTTCAACGTGCACGTGAATCGCAGCCCGGTCGATGCCGATGTCATCGCCCTGGCTTACCGGCCGGGCAAATTCGTCAATGCGGCGCTGGACAAGGCGAGCGAGCATAACGAGCGCCAGTCGATCCATCTGCGTACCGGCGACGGCCTCAATTTCTGCGTGGTGCAGATCGCCGGCCTCGTCGCCCGGCGCATCAAATGCGACCTGACCGCGGGAAAGACCGTGCAGGCGGGTGAGCGTTTCGGTATCATTCGGTTCGGCAGTCGCGTTGACGTTTATCTGCCGGATGGCGTGCAGCCCTTGGTGGCGGTCGGCCAGTTGACCGTCGCCGGCGAGACCGTCCTTGCCGATTACCGCTCGGACGAGGCGGCCCGCCTCGGCGAAATTCGCTGAGGGCGCCGCGGCCTTGAAGAGGAGAGAGATCATGCGGCGTCATCGGTTGCGCGATCATTCGATCAATCGCCTGATCCCCAATATGCTGACACTGACGGCCCTCTGCGCCGGCCTCACCAGCATCAAATTCGCGCTGGCCGAGAGATGGGAACTGGCGGTGGTTGCCATTCTGGTCGCCGCGCTCTTCGATGCCCTGGACGGCCGTATCGCGCGCCTGCTCGACAGCACCAGCAAGTTCGGCGCCGAACTGGACTCGCTCTCCGACTTCATCAGCTTCGGCGTGGCGCCGGCGATGATCCTCTATCTCTGGGCGATGCAGGATGTGGGGCGGATCGGCTGGGCGGTGGCGCTGCTGTTCAGCGCTTGCACCGCTTTGCGTCTCGCCCGCTTCAATACCAAACTCGACAATGCCGATCTTCCGGCCTGGACCGCGCGCTTCTTCACCGGCGTGCCGGCGCCGGCGGGGGCGGCTCTCTCCCTGATGCCGCTGGCCGGTTTCCTGCGCTACGGCTCCGGTTTCTTCGACAGCCCGCTGCTGGTTGGTTTCGTGATGGTCGGCGTCGCCGCTTTGATGGTGAGCCGCCTGCCGACCTTCTCCTTCAAGCGGCTGAAGGTAACGCAAGCCTGGGTGCTGCCGGCCATGTTGACGGCAACCTGCGTCATCGCCTTCCTGGTCTCCGACACCTGGGACACGCTGCTGGTGGCGGGCCTCGCCTATCTCGCCTCGATCCCGTTTTCCTATCGGCAGTATCAGCGCCTGCAGCGCCAGCGCTCGTTCCCGACCAGCCCGGTGCTCGATCCGCTGGATGCCGACCACCTCTAGGCTGATCGTTCGACGCCATCGGTTCCGGCGGGTACTGCAAGCGGCAGCCAATTGACTGTCGACCGGACGCGGCGCCGTGCCGCGACGATTGGCGGCCCGACATGCTCCACGCGCTCGGCAAATCCAGGCACCACTGCTTCAGCCCAAGCGCGCCTTTTCATCTGGCGGGAAGAACCGATTCTCCGGACGTACCAGGCCGAGATGTTCGCGCAGGGTGGTGCCTTCATATTCGGTGCGGAAGAGCCCGCGACGCTGCAGCTCGGGCACCAAGCGGTCCGCGAAAGCATCCAGTCCGCCCGGCAGCCAGGGGAACATGACGTTGAATCCGTCCGATCCTTCCTCGACCAGCCATTGCTCCATCTCATCGGCAATGGTCTGCGGCGTGCCCACGAAAGCCAGGCCGGAATAGCTGCCGGCGCGTTGCGCCAGCTGGCGGATCGTCAGATTTTCCGACTTGGCGAGCCGGATCATGCGCTCGCGTGCGCTCTTGCTGGCATTGGTCTCGGGAATCTCCGGCAATGGCCCGTCGGGATCGTAACCGGAAACGTCATAGCCCAGCATGCCGTTCAGTGAACCGATGCCGTTGTCGTAATGGACCAGACTGTCGAGCCGGGCGCGAATGGCGCGCGCCTCTTCCACCGTATCGCCGACAACGACGAAGGCGGCGGGCAGGATCTTCAACTGATCAGGACTGCGTCCGGCCTTTTGCATGCGCTGCTTGATATCGGCATAGAAGCTCTTGCCTTCCGCGAGTGTTCCTTCGGCACCGAAGATGACCTCGGCGGTCTCGGCCGCGAGCTGACGGCCCGCTTCCGAGGCACCGGCCTGGACGATGACCGGCCAGCCCTGGACCGGGCGGGCGATATTGAGCGGGCCGCGAACCGAGAGATGCGGGCCTTTGTGATCGAGCACATGCATGCGCGCGGGATCAAAATAAAGCCCGGCCTCTACATCGCGGACGAAGGCGTCGTCGGCGAAACTGTCCCATAAGCCGGTGACGACATCGAAGAATTCCCGTGCCCTGACATAGCGCGCATCATGGTCCATCTGGCTCTCATAGCCGAAATTGAGCGCCGCATCGGGATTGGCCGTGGTGACGATGTTCCAGCCGGCGCGGCCGCCGCTGATATGGTCGAGCGAGGCAAAACGCCTGGCGATGTGATAGGGCTCGTCGAAGGTCGTCGAGGCGGTAGCGACCAAGCCGATCCGTTCCGTCGCTCCTGCCAAGGCGGAGAGCAGGGTAAAAGGCTCGAAGGAGGTGACGGTATGGCTGCGTTTCAAGGCCGCAATCGGCATGTTGAGCACGGCGAGATGGTCCGCCATGAAGAAGGCATCGAACTTCGCGGCTTCAAGCCGGCGTGCGAAATGGCGCAGATGGCTGAAGTTGAAATTGGCGTCGGGATAGGCACCGGGGTAGCGCCAGGCGCCGGTATGGATGCTGACGGGGCGCATGAAGGCGCCGAGATGCAGTTTGCGCGGCAGTTCAGGCGACTGAGGCATCGTTCCTCCCGAGATGATCGCCGGGCATGATGGTTCCGCGAGGTCGTGCGAGTGCCGGCAGGTCAGGTTCAGACTGGCGTCCCGGGTAGATTGGCATCGGCGCGGCCGAGGGCAAGTCGAATCTTGCGAGAGACGGCAGCCCCGCAGCAAAAATCTCGCCTCTCGGCTGGCGAAAATCTGTAAACCGGACAGGGTCTTTATCGGACTGCCCAAGCACAGCTTGCGTTCGCGGCGAGCTAATCTCGATTGCAGGGAATGACGTCATTTCGTTCAATCACCTTCTTCCCCTTCGGGCAATCGATCAGGCCATATGATGACAAAGAACCGGCGGAGTACGGCGCAAGAGACGGAACAGGCAATCCTCAAGGTTCAACGAGCGCTGTGCCTGATGAATGCGCCGCATAGCTACCGGCTGTTCAGTGTCACCGATCTGGTGCAGTCGGCGATCACCCAATCAGGCAGCGGTGATACGGGCGACGGCGAAACCGCGCTCGGCTTGCTGAAGGGCCGAACGACGCCCGGAGAATCCAGCCCCTCGACGGTTCCCGCCGCGAACGACGACTGAGGCAGGGTAAGTCTATCCGGCCTGCGTGGTCCGCAACCGGAGCCGGTTCTGATCATCCAATCCGATACGCCCCTGTTCCTGCAAATGAATGAGATGGGCCTGGACTGATTGCGCGGCAGCCGCATGAAGGTGGCGCGGCACATCCCGATAGAGACGCTCGACGATTGCCGTGACGGTGGTGATGTTCTCGCCGAAGCAAGCGAGAATATTTGCTTCGCGTTCGCGGCGATGCCTGATCAGGGCGCGTACGAAGGGCTGCGGCTCAGCAATCGGCGCGCCGTGGGTCGGATAATAGATACGATCCGGGCGATCCAGCAGGCGCTCCATGTTGCGGATGTAATCGCCCATGTGACCGTTGGGCGGCACGATCACGCTGGTCGACCAGCCCATGACATGGTCGCCAGTGAACAGCGCGGCTTCCGCCGGCAGGGCGAAGCAGAGATGATTGGACAGATGGCCAGGCGTATGGAGCGTTTCCAGGCGCCAGCCCGCGCCGGCCAGGACATCACCCTCCGCCAGGCGATGGTCGGGTGTGAAAGCTTCATCCGCACCGGCCTCGACCTGATCCTGTTCATGCGACGAGGGATGTGCCGCAAAGCCATAGGTCGGCGCGTCGACGGCGGCCTGGAAGGCCCGCGCGCCGCCGCTGTGATCGTCATGGGTATGGGTGATCAGGATATGGCTGACGCGTTCGCCGTCCAGGCAGTCCAACAGCGCCTGGCGATGGTCCGGCAGATCGGGTCCGGGATCGATCACCGCCACATCGCCATGGCCGATGATATAGGTTCCGGTGCCATGGAAAGTGAAAGGCGAGGGGTTGCGCGCGATCACGCGGCGGATCAGGGGTGATAGCTGGTCGACGCGGCCATAGTCGAAGGCCAAATCGCGGTGAAACGGAATATCGGACATGACAACGGCTACCTGCGGGTGGCACCCGGCAATAACTGGCACCCGGCAATAACGCCGGCGACCAGCCTTATATCAGCAATCCGGCCGAGGCTCTAACACAGGTAATCGTTCAAGCATATCGCCGCAGCACGGCGCGTTTTTCTCTGGACACAAGGGTGGTCCGCGGGCCGCTCTTCAGTCGTGCGAAAATAAAGCGGTCCATGCCGGCGGCATCCCGACAGGCGCTATCTCTCCCGCATACTCTCATCGACATGGCGCACCAGGGGTGACAGCAGATAGTCGATGACGCGGCGCCGGCCGGTCTGGATTTCGGCCGAGACCTGCATGCCGGGGCCGAGCTTGGTGGGCCCGTCCTCTGTCGTGATGGTGTCGGATTTGAGGGCGATATGGGCGACATAGACGGAGGCGTTCTGCGCATCATTGCCCATGCCATCGGTCTCGCCGGTGCTATTGTTCTTCGCTGATTTCCGCTCCCCGTCATCTTGGGACACCACATCGCGCGTCACGTTGAGCACGGTCCCGTCGATCAGGCCATAGCGCGTGAAGTTAAAGGTCTCGACTTTCACCCGCGCCGTTTGCCCGGCATGGATAAAGCCGACATCCTTGTTCTGCACCATCGCCTCGACGACCAGATCGCCCTGATCCGGCACCACGGACAAAAGCGGTTCCGCCGGGGTGACGACGCCGCCGATCGTGTGCACAGCAAGCTGCTGTACCGTGCCGTCGATCGGTGCCTTCAGCGTCGATTGGACGACACGTTCCTGCGCCTTGGCGAGTTCCGCCTGCAGTTCGCTCGCCTGGGCCCTGACCTTGTCGAGCTCCTGCAGGGTATTCACCTGATATTCGGCGACGGTCGCCGCACGCTGCTGCTGCAATGCCTGGGTCGCCGCAAATGCGGCCTGCTTGCCCTGTGCCTCGACCGAGAGTTCATGGGTCTGCTCGATCAGCTGCTGATTGGCTTGGTACCAGGCGAGCTTGTTGCCGAATTCCCGGTCCTTCAAGTCACGCCGGATCTGCTCCTGGCCCTGGACCATGGGCAGCGAAGCCTGCAGCTTTTCGATAGTAGCCTGGGCCTGGCCGGCCTCCGCCTGCTTGGCGACGATCTGCTGATCGAGGTCGGCGAGCTTGGCATTCTGCTGTGCCAGCTGCGCCAGCATGGCAGTTTGCGTGAGCGCGATGTCGGCGGGATTGGCCTCCTGCGGCGGATTCACCAGCTGCGGCCGCGCGTCTGCGGCCGGCTGCGTGATCGCGGCAGCCAGCCCTTGCAGGCGCGCGAGATTGAGCCTGGCTTGCAGCAGGTCGCGGGTATAGCGGTCACGATCGGCAACGGACTGGGCGGCATTGAGCTCGATGAGGATATCGCCCGCCTGCACGTGATCGCCATCGGCAACACGGATGGCCGATACCATGCCGGTCTCGACCGGCTGTACGACCTTGGTGCGGCCCTGGGCGATGACGCGGCCGGGCGCGGAGGCGATGATGTCGATCTGGCCGATGCAGGCCCAGACCAGGGCGGCGATCGCCATGACGATGATGCCGAAACCGACCGCGCGTCCGACCGGCGAGGGCGGGGTGTCGATGATCTCCAGGGCTGCCGGCAGGAATTCGCGTTCCGCCTTCTGCCGGCGTGGCAGCTTGACGACCTTCGCGCCGGTCGGCGCGGGCTGCGGCCGTTGCGCCGGGTTCGATGTGTCCGCACCAGGCTGATCGTCCGGCCGGGGGCGCAGCTTCAGGATCTCAGGCGACATGGACGGCCTCCCCGGACTGGACCCGGTGGAGGGCGGCATAGCGGCCACCGTTGCGGATCAGTTCGTCATGGGTACCGTCTTCCACCACGCGGCCCTGTTCAATGGTGATGATGCGGTTGCAATGCCGCACGGTGGAGAGCCGGTGGGCGATGATGATGACGGTGCGACCTTCGGAGATAAGGCGCATATTGCGCTGGATCGCCTGTTCCGATTCAAGATCGAGGGCACTGGTCGCTTCGTCGAAAATGAGAATCCGCGGATTGGTGATGAGCGCACGGGCGATGGCGATGCGCTGGCGCTGCCCGCCGGAGAGTGTGCCGCCGCGTTCGCCGATCTGTGTGTCATAGCCCTCGGGCAATTGCAGGATGAAGTCATGGGCACCGGCGAGCTTGGCCGCCTGTACCACATGTTCGAGCGGTATGCCGGGATCGGCGAGGGCGATATTTTCGCGTACAGTGCGGTTGAACAGGACATTCTCCTGCAGGACCACGCCGATCTGCCGCCGCAGCCAGCTTGCCTGCACCATGGCGAGATCGATGCCGTCGACCAGGACACGGCCACCTTCCGGCACATAGAGGCGCTGGACCAGCTTGGCGAGAGTGGACTTGCCCGAGCCCGACGAGCCGACGATGCCGATCGACTGGCCGGCCTCGATCGCGAGATTGACGCCTTTCAGGATCTCCTGGCCGTCGATCCGATAACGGAATTTCACGTGATCGAAGCGGATGCTGCCTTTGATGGCGGGCAGGGCGCCGCGCCCCGCCATATGTGCCGGTTCGGGCGGCGTATTGAGGATATCGCCCAGCCGCTCGATCGACAGCCTGGTCTGGTGGAAGTCCTGCCAGACCTGGGCGAGGCGCAGGACCGGCTGCGACACCCGCGCTGCGAGCATGTTGAAGGCGACCAGTTCGCCGACCGTCATCTCGCCATTCATCACCGCCTTGGCGCCGAAGAACAGGATCGCCGCCGTGGCCAGTTTGGAAATGAGCTGAATGCTGCTGCTGGCATAGTTGCCGAGATTGCCGACCTTGAAGGATGAGGTCACATAGCCGGCGAGCTGCTCTTCCCAGCGCCGTTGCATCTGCGGCTCGACCGCCATCGCTTTCAGGGTCTCGATGCCGGTGACGCTTTCCACCAGGAAGGCCTGGTTCTCCGCCCCGCGGCGGAATTTCTCGTCGAGGCCGGCGCGAAACAGCGGTGTCACGGCGAGGCTGATGCCGGCATAAAGCGGCAGCGAGAGCATGACGAGGCCGGTCAGCCAGAGGCTGTACCAGGCCATGACGGCCAGGAACACCACGGTGAAGAGGAGATCGATGACCAGCGTCAGGCTGGAGCCGGTGATGAACTGCCGGATGTTTTCCAGCTCGCGTATCCGGGCAACCGAATCGCCAACCCGCCTGGCACCGAAATAGGTCAGCGGCAGGGCGACCAGATGGTGGAAGAGCCTGGCCCCCAGTTCGACATCGATGCGGTTGGTGGTGTGGCTGAAGACATAGGTGCGCAGAGCACCCAGGATGGTCTCGAAGACCGAAACCGCGACCAGCCCGACCAGCAGTACGTCCAGGGTCGAGATGCCGCGATGGACCAGCACCTTGTCGACCACGACCTGAAAAAACAACGGCGAGATGAGGCCGAAGATCTGCAGGAAGAACGAAGCCAGCAGCACCTGCCCCAGGACCTTGCGATACTTGTAGATCGCCGCCATGAACCAGGAGATGCCGAACTGCCTGCCGAGATCGGAGAGCGAGGCCCGCTTGGTGATAAGGACCAGGCTGCCGTCCCAGAGGCTTTCCAGCGCGCCGCGATCCATCAGTTCAGGGCGCGCACCCTCGACCCGCGCGAGCCCTTCGCCCCGGATCACCAGGGCCTTCTGCGCATCGGCACGCAGGATGATCATGGCGCCGCCATGGACTGTGCCGGCGAGGGCCGGCAGCGGTGTCACGCCAAGACGCGCAAAGCCGCTGCGGCTCTTCCGGGCTTTCAACCCCTGGCGTCGGGCGAGCCGGATGATCTCATCTTCACCGATATCGGCCATGCCGGCGAATTCGCGGGCCAGAGCTTCCTGGCCCAGCGCCAGGCCGTGATAGCGAAACAGGAACGCCACGCCGCCCGTCACCTGCAGGCGGGCGTTCTGATCGGCCGTTCGCGCGTATGCTGTAACTGTTTCTTCCAGAGACACGTGCCACTCCCGAAATCGGCGGGTGCTCCATTTTCACGCTGATGCGAACAGTCCGGAGCATCACTGTTCCATGTCATGCCAGTCGCGCGCCGCCATGCGGCGCGCATTCCGCGACCATGGGCTTCCAGCATCGCCTTCGACGAGGAAAGCGCTTGATGTCGGCACCAAACGATCAGCGCCGGCGGTTCTCCGCCGCCGTCGCTGATCGGCGTCTTTCCTTAAGCGTGGCTGGTAGAATGCGTGGCAAGGCTCGTACTCGCGGCGACGGGCGCATCATTGAGCGAATAGGCCTTGATGTAATCGATCTTCATGTCGGCGCCATTCGGCAATCCGTCGGTCGGGGTTCCCGCAATGCCGCCCACTGCCAGATCGACCAGCATATACATCGGATCATGCATATCGGCCGGCGTGGCAGCCTGATAGATGGCGACATCGTCCATATACCAGGTGATCGTATCCGCCTTCCACAGCACGCCGTAGGTGTGGAAGCCATCGGTGCTGGGCACCTGGACATTCATGCCCTGCTTGGTGTGCTGGCCCGTCGCGTCGGAATGGACGGTGGTCTGGACCGTATGCGAATCCTGGCCGGTCATTTCCACCACATCGAGTTCAGGCGGCCAGGAGCCATCTTCCGGCAGAAGCCAGAAGGCCGGCCAGGCGCCTTGCTCGCTCGGCATGTCCGCCCGGATTTCGAAATAGCCATAGGTCTGGGCGAAGGTCGAATAGGTGGTCAGCATGCCGGACGTATAGCCGGAACCGCCGACCTGGGACTTCATGGCGTCCGGTGTTTTATCGGCCGAGATCGTCAGCACGCCGTTGGAAACGGAAAACGGATTGAGCGAGGCGGTGGGCGCATAGAGCGGGTTGACGTACCATTCCAGTTCACCGTTACTGGCGAGATTGCCCCCCTTGTCCGGCGCCCAGGGGAACTTCGCGTCCCAGGTGCCGGTCGTGCCGTTGTGCAGGGACAGCGTGTTGAAGTTGTCGGCGAAAGTCTGGGTCAGCTGCGAGCGATCGAGGCCCAGCTGGAACTGCCCGGCCTGCATATCTGTCGCCGTCTTGTTGGAGAAGACCAGCTTCTCGCCGTTATCGAAATCAAGCCACAGATCGGCCCCGTGCTGCGAGAAGTGACTGGCAACCTGGCTGAAGGAGGTGAAGCCATATTGATTGAGGCGGACCTTGTCGTCGCTGCTGAAATCGGTGATCAGGTCACTGCCATTGCCCTTCGCCATGATGAAGGTGTCGGCGCCGCCACCACCGCTCAACACATCATTGCCGGCGCCGCCATCGATGATCTGGCTGCCGGAAGCGCCGGAGATGATATTGTCGAGGCCGTTGCCGAAGGCATAGCTGCCGCTGCCCGTCACAGTCAGATTCTCGAAATTGTCCGGCAGGGTATAGCTCATCCAGGTGTTGACGGTATCGACGCCGCCGCCAGCCGATTCCAATACGTGGTTGCCGGCCGAATAGAGATAATAGATGTCGTCGCCGGCGCCACCACTCATCGTATCGTTGACTGCAGCGTCTCCATACATCGAGTCATTACCGGTCGTACCGGCCAGCACGGAGCCGGATTTGGCGCCGGTGGCGGAAAACCAATGCGTCGATGCACCGCTATAGTAGAGCGCTTTGCCGAGGGCATTCAGAATCGATTTGATGGCCATGGAGATGTCTTTCTTTGAGCTGCTGCGCGTACTCATCGCACGTCATGACGACAAAGAACGGCAACCGAGTTGCAAGGTGATCAGATCTGTCCGGAGATAACACGCTGCTCTCAGTCGGCAACTTTGGAATTTTCAGAAGGGCATCTCGCAGGTTCGGCGAGAACGCAGATGGTGACGAACAGATGGAAACGTTGTATGCGCGTATCCTGAAAAAAATCTTAATGGGAAGACGAAAGAAACAAGCGACAGCTCGATAAAACGAGATGTCGCGGTTCGAACGAAGCGATGTTTGGTTGGTTCCCGCCGCCGTCCATCGTTCGTCTAAAATGCAACGTAATTCTCACGCGAGTTCGCGCGCACATCGTGCAGCCATTGGTGCTCTTCAAGCGCATTATTCGCGCGTAGCGTTATTGATTGCAGCGCTGCAACAACTTGTCGGTGACAAAGATCGCACTATCGGCGAAGTGAACACATGCGTGAGTGGCTATAGTGCCAACAACATCTGAGCGCGCGCGCATGGACGCGCATTTCACGCGCGATCTGCAACTTCATCGCTGCATCTGTACGCGGAGGCTCTCCGAGATCTCTCGCGCCAATGAAAAGGCCTCGCGCATTCCGCTCGCTTCAACAATGCGGATCGAGGTCTCATCGCGCGCGTTCCGATCTCAACGCGATCGGTCGTGCTCGCTCGACCAGCATTGTGTGTGCTTGGAAAGAATATTCGCGATCGAGAGAGGTGACGCTGCGGAACGCGAGTCGTCGCGCTTTGCATCCTGTTCAGCCGGCCGCATCGTGCTGGGCGGAGCGTGCGTGAATTCTCAGCCGACATTCGCCGGCATGCTGTCACCACATACTCTCACGGCAAGTTCCTGGCATCGCGCCGCTGCGAGCCATGGGACGACGAGCACACACACCATGCCCGTATCTCCTCGAGCGCAGGGTAAATGGCGCCGATAGATCCGGCCGCGCGGTCTGTGCGCTCAATCCGGCCGCGCGCGACCCGGCTGTGACCGATATGGCCTGCCATCGATGCATGCCATTGCGCACCCTCCGATCGGGTATCCTCCCTGAAAATCGAGCCCCTTTTATGCTGCAGCGCAATATAAATGTGATCAACGTGATATGTTGACTATTGAGAAGTAGACATGTCATACCAGTTTCGCCTCGAAACGAGGTGACGGCGGAAACACGCCATAACGGGGAGGACCAGATGCGACAAAGATTCGGAATCCATCACAGTCATGCGGCGGCGCGCCTTGGTAACGGGCGGCGATGGATATTGGCAGCGGCGGCGGCGATGACGATTGCCGGCGGTGTCGGCTCGCAGGCTTCGGCGGCAACGGTGGCCAAGCCTTTTGATGCCTGGCCGGAACCGCAGATCAAGGCAACCATGACGGTTGACGAGGCGAAGGCAATCGCGACCGAGCGCACGCGTCCGCAGACCGAGTGGAAGGGACCGACCAGCGGTCCACAGGCGACGACAGATGCCGTCACGGTGGTCTATGTATCGGCCGATGAATCCTACGTCTCCTTCGTCAATTGGGGACGCGGTGTCGAAGAAGCGGCGAAAGCCCTGGGCTGGAAGACCGTCATTCTGAACGGCAAGGGAACGATCACCGGTACCTTGCAAGCCATGCAGCAGGCGGTCTCGCTGAACCCCGCGGCCATCGTCACGTCGGCCGATGCCAGCGCGCTGCAGGAACCGATCAAGCAGGCGGTGGGCCAGAACATTCCGGTCATCGGCATTCATGCGACGGCCTATCCGGGGCCGGATCCCAAGCTCAACCTCTTCACCAACATCTCCTCCAATCCGGCGGAGATCGGCGAAACCCAGGCTGCCTATGTGATCGCCCAGTCGGACGGCAAGGCAAAGCTGCTGCATTTCCTCGATAACAGCTTCGCCATCGCCCGTTTCAAGGCGAAGGCGGCGACCGATCCGGTGAAGAATTGCAGCGGCTGCAGCTTCATCGACATGGTCAATATCCCCATTGCCGATCAGACCAAGCGGATTCCCGCCGTCATTTCCGGCATCGTCGCCAATCACGGCGACGGCTGGTGGGGCACCACCTGCTGCGACAACTTCTATCCGTATATTGCTTCTGCCCTGCGTTCGTCTGGCATCGCGGCGGACAAGGTGCATCTGGTCGGTTCCGATGGCCCGCCCTCGGCCTATGACATGATCCGCAAGGGCGAATACGAAGTGGCGACCGTGCCCGAACCCAGCACTTTGTTCGGCTATCAGGCGATCGATGCCGTGGTGCGCGCCATGG
>DATLIX010000119.1:0-23525 GCA_035539215.1 Dongiaceae bacterium
GAGCGACATTATAGATGGTCCTTTCAATCGGCTTGATTGCCGGCAGAAGTCACGAAACGGGCGGCGGGTATCGGCTCAGCCGCCGCGACCGAACAGCAGCGCCCCCCAGAACAATCCGATGATGATGCGGTAATAGGCGAAAGGCTTGAAGCCGTGACGGCCGACGAAGCCGATCAGCCCGCGCACCACCACCAGCGCCACCACGAAGGCGACGACGAAACCGATGGCGATGAGCTGGATTCCGTTGCTGTCCAGCGCCGCCTTGTTCTTGAGGAGATCGAGCAGAGTGGCGCCGAGCATCACCGGAATGGCGAGATAGAAGGAGAACTCCGTCGCCACCTTGCGATCGACGCCCAGCGCCACGCCGCCGAGAATGGTGGCGCCGGCGCGGGAGACGCCGGGGACCAGCGACAGGCACTGGCAGAGGCCGATGCCGAGCGCGGTCAGGAAAGACATTTCCTCGATGGCGCCGACCCGCGGCTCGGGCGCCAGCTTCTCCACCGCCAGGATGGCGAAGCCGCCGACCACCAGGCTGACCACCACCACCCAGGGCGAGAACAGCACGTCCTTGATGAAGTCATGCAGCAGGAAGCCGAGGATGGCGGCCGGGATCACCGCGACGATACAGGCGATGGCGAAGCGGCGGGCGCCAGGGCTGCTGCCGAGGCTGAACAGCACGCCGAGCAGACGGCGGATCGACACCAGCAGCACCGCCAGGATGGCGCCCAGCTGGATCACCACTTCGAACAGCTTGCCGAGATCGCTCTGAAAACCAAGAATATCGCCGACCAGAATGAGGTGGCCGGTCGAGGAAACCGGCAGGAACTCGGTCAGGCCTTCGACGGCACCCAGGATCAAGGCCGAGAGGGTGTCATGATTCATGGAATCTCCACTTCTAGCATTTGGTCCGTCGCCCGGCCCGGCGCTTCATCCTTAAGCGCGATCGGCGGCAGGAATATGACGGGTTGGCGGGAATGGCAGGCTTCGTTTATCGGCCAGCAAGATGTCAAATGGCTGACGTCTTGTCATCCGGGATTCCCTTCGCGCCGCGCCGCACTCATCGCTGCCGCAGGATCGACAGGAAATGTTCGATGGTGACGTCGTCGAGGATCGCGATATCGGCGGCCAGACGATTGGCGAGCTCGGTGGCGGCCGGGCTCAGCCCGCCGGTATCGAGACTGACCTTGGGATCGGAAAGCTCCGCCAGGTGTTTCAACTCATCGACCTGGTCCCAGGCAAGATTGAAATAGGCGGCCACCTGCTGCACGAGGCCCGGCGAGGGCTTGCCGCGGTGGCCGTGTTCCAGCGCCGAGAGATAAGCCGGGCTGACCTTCAGCGCCTTCGCCATGTCCTTCAGCTGCCGCTTCTTGCGCTGGCGCAGGTCGCGCAATTTGGCGCCGAAGGGGGTCATTCCCGTTCCCGCTTCAGCAGCACGTAAAGCGCACCCTCGCCGCCATGCTGCGGCCTGGCATGATCGAAGGCGAGCACGAAACGCCGCAGACCCGGCTCGTTCAACCAGCGCGGCACCGCCTGGCGCAGGATACCGCGCGTGGTCTCCCCGCCGATCATCTTGGTGCCGCCCTTGCCCGTGATCACCAGCAGGCAGCGTTTGCCGGCGCGGTGCGCGCGATGGATGAAGTCATGCAAGGCGTCATGCGCCTCGGCCTGGGTGCGGCCATGGAGATCGATCTTGCCGTCGATTTCCAGCTTGCCGCCCCGGAAGCGGTCGGCCTGGCGCTTGTCGATGCCGATGGTGACACCGTGGCTGAGATCATGGACCTTCGGCAAGGCGACATGCGGCGGCGCGGACGGGGCGGATGCCGCCGCAGCTTTTGTCTTCACCCGCTTGCCGGGCGGCGCCGGTTTCTTTTCGGCGGTCTTGGCGGCAGCCGCTTCGGCCTCCGCCGCCAGCTTCTTGCGCCGGCGCGGCGCCAGCGGCCTCGCGGTCTTGGCGACATGCTGCCAGAGCTCCAGCTCGGCCTCGGTGGGTTTGCGGCGCGCCATCTTGCGGCTCAGTCATTCAGCAGCAGGATATGGAGCTTTCGCGGACCATGGGCGCCCATCAGCAGCTTCTGCTCGATATCGGCGCTGCGCGAAGGGCCGGTGATGAGATTGACCGTGCGCGGCCAATCCTTGCCGTCATTGGTGGCCGCCCGCATCTCGCGCCACAATTCCTCATAGGTGCCGCGGATGGCGCTGGCGGATAGCAGCACCAGCGCGTGTTCCGGCAGGAAATTGAGGGTGGTCGGGGTTTCCGGTCCGGAGACCAGCGCCAGGGTGCCGGTCTCGGCCACGGCGGCGAAGGCCGGCGTCAGCGCGGCATGATCCTGGCCGGTGGCCGGGCCGGTGCGATGAGCGATCATCGGATGATCGGCCCAGGGCAGATTGGCGACCGCCGGATCGGAGGACAGGACCAGCCGCGCCGGCAGGTTGTGGCTGGAAAGATACGCGGCGACGCGATCGGGAATGGTTTCGGGGTCGTCGACCGCTTCAACCGTGGCAGCGGCGGCCGTCGCCATTTTGATGAAGAGCGCACGCCGCGCCGCGCCTTCGACCTGGCCGCGGGCCGGCACCGGCGGCGCCAGATTGGGCGCGCCTGAGGGCCGCTTATGGTTGCGGATCGCCTGCAGGATAGTGTCGCGGTCGCTCATTTGCCGGACCTCCCGGCCTGGCCTTTGTGCTGGCGATAGAGCGCATGGAAGGTGCGGCCGCTGGGGGCCGGCAGGTCGCGCATATCGGTCCAGCCCCGGGTCAGTGCCGTCGCCATCGGCACCTGGGCAAGCCGGCCCTTGCCGCCGGCGAAATTGCGCAGCATGCGGGCGCCGATCCGCGTCGCCAGGCGATACAGAGCGGGCCGTCTGGCAAAGAAGGCCCAGATGCCGATGCCGCGCCGCATCGCCGTCGGGGCCAGGCCGCGCTGCAATTCCTCCTCGCGCCAATGCCGCAGGATATTGGGAATCGGGATCTGCATCGGGCAGACCTCTTCGCAACGCCCGCACAGGGTCGAGGCATTGGGCAGGTGATGCGTCTCTTCAAGGCCGATCAGGGCCGGTGTCAGCGCGGCGCCGATCGGCCCGCCATAGACCCAGCCATAGGCATGGCCGCCGACCGCATGATAGATCGGGCAGTGATTGAGGCAGGCGCCGCAGCGGATGCAGCGCAGCAGATCCTGCTTCTCGGTGCCGAGCAGTTTGCTGCGGCCGTTGTCGAGCAGAATGACATGATAGGCGCCGGGCCCGTCATGATCCTCGGCGCGGCGCGGTCCAGTCGAGAGCGTGGTATAGACAGACATCTCCTGGCCGGTCGCCGAGCGCGCCAGCAAGCGCAGCAGCACGGTGAGATCCTCGAGCGTCGGCACCACCTTGTCGATCGATGCGAGCGCGATATGGACGCGCGGCAAGGTCTGCGTCAGATCGCCATTGCCTTCATTGGTGACGATGACGCTGGTACCGGTTTCCGCCACCAGGAAATTGGCGCCGGTGATGCCGACATCGGCACTGAGGAAACGCTGGCGCAATTTCTCGCGCGCTTCCGCCAGCAGCGAGCTCGGCTCCTCGAGATTGCGGCCGGGATCGAGATCGCGATGCGCCTTGCGGAAGGTTTCTTCCACCTGCTTTTGCGTCACATGCACGGCCGGCGCGATGAGATGGCTCGGCGTTTCATGCCTGAGCTGGATGATATATTCACCGAGATCGGTTTCGATCGGCTCGATGTGATTGGCTTCAAGGAAATCGTTGATGCCGATCTCCTCGCCGATCATGGTCTTGCCCTTGGTGACGCGCTTGGCGCCCGCCCCCTGGCAGATCTTCAGCACGGTCTGGCGCGCCGCTTCGGCATCGGCACACCAATGGACGTGGCCGCCATGCTCCTTGACCTTGGCTTCGAAGGCGAGGAGATGCGTGTCGAGATCCGAGAGCACCCGGTCGCGCATCTCGCGGCCGGCCTTGCGCAACGCATCGAATTCGGGCAGCGCCTCGACGGCGCTGCGCCGCTTCTCGATGAAATTCACCCGCACATTGCCCAGCGCCTGCTGCAGCGTTTCGTTGTTGAGCGCCTCATGGGCGTTGTCAGTGAAGCGGTGCGACGTCGGTTGCATCTCAGCGCTCCCCTTCGCCGGTCGCCGGCTCGCCGATTGCCGGCTCATCGGTCATGCCGGCCAGCACCTCGGCGACATGGCGCGCCTGTACCTTGCTGCCCTGGCGCTTCAGCTTGCCGGCCATATTCAGCAGGCAGCCGAGATCGCCGGCCAGCAGCAGGTCGGCGCCGGTTTTTTCGATATTGCCGGTCTTCTCTTCCACCATGCGGTTGGAGATCTCCGGATATTTGACGCAGAAGGTGCCGCCGAAGCCGCAGCAGGACTGGCCGTCGGGCAATTCCGCGAAGCGCAGGCCGTCGACGCCCGCCAGCAATTTGCGCGGCTGCGCCTTGACGCCCATCTCGCGCAGCGAGGAACAGGAATCGTGATAGGTGACGGTGCTGTCGAGCCTTGCCGCCACCTGGTCCAGCTTGCGCACATCGACCAGGAACTGGGTCAGCTCGAAGGTCTTGGCGGCGAGGCGCCGGGCGCGATCGGCGTAATCCTTGTCGGCCGCCAGCAGGTCCGGATAATGCTTGCTGATCATGCCGCCGCAGGAGCCGGAGGGCGCCACCACATAATCGTAGCCCTCGAAGGCATCCACCACCTGGCGGGCAATGGCGGCGGCATTGACCGCATCGCCGCTGTTATAGGCCGGCTGGCCGCAGCAGGTCTGGGCCGCCGGCACCTCGACATCGCAGCCCGCGTCTTCCAGAAGCTTGATGCTGGCAAAGCCGACGGTCGGACGGAACAGATCGACCAGGCAGGTGACGAAGAGGGCGACACGCGGCCGCTTCTGCTGGGCGGCCGATCCGCGGTCCGAAGTATTTTCTTTTGTCATTGCCCCGACCTGTACTGAAATCCGATCTGTACTGAATGATCGCGTAATGCGTGATCGCGCCGGCTTCTCAGGGTGTCGTCACATCGCTGATGACAGGTTCGCGCCGCGACGCCACGGTGACCGGCAGGAAGACATAATAGCTGCCGGAATTCTTCATGCTACCCGCAAAGGTGAGGGCCGGCTCCCCGCTGCCCCAGAAAATATCGCCTCGCACCGGTCCCTTGATCGCCGAACCGACATCCTGGGCCACCATCAGGCGCTGCAACGGGTCGCCCTTGCGCGCCGTGCCGAGATCGACCGGCCAGGTGGTATCGAGCCAGAGCGGCAAACCGAGCGCCAGGAAGCTGGTATCGACCGCGAGGCTGCGGCCGGGGGTCAGCGGCAGGCTTTCGGCGCCGACCGGCCCGTCGCCGGTGATCGGCCGGAAGAAGATGTAGCGGGGGTTCTTCTGCATCCAGCCGACCGCTTCCTGCGGATGGGCTTTCAGCCAGGCACGGATCGACTGCATGCTGGCATGCTCGCGGTCCACCAGCCCCGCGTCGATCATCATCTTGCCGATGGCGCCGAATTTCTGGCCGTTATCGCCGGCATAGCCGATCCGCTGGATGCGGCCGTCGGGCAGGCGGATGCGGCCGGAACCTTGAATCTGCAGCAGGAAGGCATCGACCGGGTCGGTCACCCAGACGAGCTCCAGATGCTGGCCGGCGAGAATGCCCTCATCGATCTGCTGGCGGCTATAGCTGACCGGCTGCGGCGGCAGGCGATAGAGCGGCACATGATAAAGCGCGCTCGGCGTCAGCGAGCCTTCCAGCTCCGGCTCGTAATAAGCGGTGAAGAAGCCCGGCCGGCCGTTGCTGTCGCGGGCGCGAAAGGGCCGGAACGCGGCTTCGACGAAACGGCGCAAGGCCGGCTCGTTGGCCGCCGGCAGTTGTCGCGCCTGGGCGCAGGGATTGTGCCAATCCTGCGGTGTACCGGCGATGCCCTCGGGCCCCAAAGGCTGGGCCGCCGGCAACTGGCCGATGGCGGCACAGCTTTTCAGCAGCGCCGGCCAGGCCTCGCTCAGGCGGTCGCTGCCCCAGCCGGGCAAAGCGTCGAAAGAGGCCGGCTCCAACAGCAGATTTCCCGGCGGCGGCAAGGCCGCCTGGTTGGGCGCGGTGCCGGTGGTTTCGCAGGCGGCGAGGCCGACCAGCCCGGTCACCGCCACCCAGGCCCGCAGATGCGCGAGCCAGTGACGCCAGCCGCGCGGCGCCATTTCCCGGATCTGCCGCAGCGCTTGGACCGATCGCGCGAACAGGCCCGGCCCGCGCGCAGGGGCCTTCCGCCGGCGAACCGGTTTCTTGCGCGGGGTTTTGGCGGGCGAGGGCCGGGAGCCGGCCGGGCGCGACCGGGTCATTGCGTCAGCGCGGCGCCCTCGTCACGACGCCGTCAATGGGCATCGGTTGCCACCAGCTGCCAGTTGGGATCGCGCGCCTTGATCTGCCGGGCGAAAGTCCAGAGATCCGTGATGGTATGCACCTCGTTCGGGCTGCCCTCCACCGCCGCACCGCTGGCATCGGTGGTCACATTGATCTGCTGCGAGGTGAATTTGACGGTAACGCGGGCTTCCTGCGCCTTGCCCTCGCCCGTCAGCTCGGCCGCCACGATCTCATGGCCGAGAATGCCGACCAGGGTCGAATTGAGCTTCTGATTGAGGCGCTGGCGCTCGGTGATCGCCGCATTGAAGTTGCGATAGACCTCGTCATTCAGCAGCGGCCGCAAGGCGAGATTGTCGCCCTTGGCGAAGGCGGTCAGGATCATCTCGAAAGCGAGCTTGGCACCCGACAGGAAGTCGATCGGATTGAAGCTGGGATCGGCCTTGCCGATGGCTTCCAGCCCGCGGCGCGCCTCTTCCGGCGTCGCCGCCAAGGCAGCTTCCAGCCGGCGCTGGTCACGCGGCAGTTGCACCACCGTGCCGGCCGGCTTTTCCGCCTCGCCGGGATGATCGGCATCGGCCTCCACCGGGCGGCGGGGATTGTCGGCCGGACGGCTGGCCAGCGGATCGAAGCTGCGTTCATTGCCGGTGCGTCGGCCCAGCACCAGATAAAGGCGCCAGCCGAAAAACACGGCCACGACGGCAAAAAAAATGAGATCCAAGGGCATTGGCCGGCACTCCTTACTAAAACTGCCATTCCGGCTGGCATGCGCCAACCGGGCGGAAGACCTTGCCATCAAGGGCGGATCGCGGCGCGACGCCCGGTTTCCGGCCCGCCGCGATGGCTTCCAACGTTCCACCGGACCGCAGAGCGCTTTTTCCCTGGTGAAAGCAAGCCGCTTCCGCTTAAAACCATCGCACTCTAGGCTAAGTCCTTTAGCTACCGGATTAAATAGGGAATCGACCCGGAAAGAGCAAGCGATGGCGCCGCAACCCGGCCCGAACCGTCGGCCCGGACAAAGAGGGCCAGTTTTCAAGGAGATAAGCTGGTTGCAGCGCTGGCCGCGGCTGGTCGCGACCGGCTTTATTCTGCTGATCCTGGTGGAAATCCTGGTGTTTGTCTGGGTCGCCGATCATATCGGCCTCGGCCTGACCCTGCTCGCTTTGCTGGGTTCGGCAACCCTCGGCCTCTGGCTGATCCGCCGCACCGGGCTCGATATGATCGGCCGGCTGCGCTTGGCCTTGGCGCAAGGTCAGGAACCTGGTCACAGCCTGGTCGACGGCGTCTGCTTCGTCATCGCCGGTATGTTGCTGATCGTGCCCGGTTTCTTCACCGATCTGCTGGCCATCGTCTTTATGCTGCCCTGGAGCCGCAACTGGCTGATCCGGCGCTTCGCCGGCGCCTTCGGCGATCCCGCTGTGTTCCGGGATTCCAAGGCCCCGGCCGGCCGGGGCCGCGGCAGGATCATCACCGATGTCGAGTTTCACGAAGTGGTGATGGAAGAGGAGGCGACGGCTGCGGCCGCTTCCCCCATCGATGACGAAGGCGCCCCGGAGCCGCGGGACCCGCCGCAGAGCCCGGCCGGCCCGACGGAGATTTTCGTGCCCGCCCGGCCCGAACGGACCGCGCCCTCAACCGCGCGGCCGAACATCATCGATGTTGAGACGGAGGACATGCCCGCACCGGACGCGGACCAGACGGAAGGCGAACCGCACGCTCAGCCGGAGCCGGATGGCGATCCTCGGTCCCAGCCATCCGACCGGGACGACACGCCGCCAAAGAAGGACGGCAAGCCGGGCGCCGAGGATTGGACGCCGCGCCGGCCCATCATCGATGTCGAGGAAAATTGAACAGCATGATCCTGATCCGCCACGGCCAGTCGGAATTCAACGTCGTCTTCAATCGCGAGCGCCGCGACCCCGGTATTCGCGATGCGCCGCTGACCGCCCATGGCCGCACCCAGGTCGCAGCCGCCGCTGCGGAGCTGGGTGCGCGCATGCGCCAGGGGCTGAAAATCAAGCGTCTGCTGGCCAGCCCCTATACCCGCGCCGTGCAGACCGCCGTGATCATCGCCGAGGCGCTCGATCTGCCGATCGAAATCGAGCCGCTGGTGCGCGAACACGCTGCCTATCACTGCGATATCGGCACGCCGGCAAGCGAACTGGCCGAATTGTGGCCGGCCCTCAGCTTCGATCATCTCGCGGAAACCTGGTGGTCCGCGCTGGATGAGAGCGAGACGGCGCTGCTCGATCGTTGCCGGCATTTTCATCAGCGCGTCGCCGGCTGGCAGGACTGGCAGCAGGTCGCGGTGGTCAGCCATTGGGGTTTCATCCGCGGCCTGACCGGCCACGAGGCGCGCAATGCCGAACTGGTCGCCTTCGATCCCCATCGGCAGGCCGGTCGCCAAACCAGCCATCATCCGGTCGGCTGAACGGTCGAATGCGGCCTGCCATCACTTTCGCCACACCGCCCGAGATCAAGACCGAGCGTCTGCTCCTGCGGCCGATCCACGACGACGATCTCGCGGCACTGCATGCCATGCTGAGCAACAAGGAGGTGATGCGCTACTGGTCGACCCTGCCGCATCTGAGCGAGGCCGAGACGGCGGCGTGGATCGCCGCCAATCGCGCCGCGGTCGCGGCCGGCACGGCGATCGAGTACGGCGTCGACTATCAGGGAAAGCTGGTTGGTCGCGGCATTCTCTGGAACGGCAACGAGATCGGCTATCTCTTCGCCAGGGCCTATTGGGGCCGCGGCTTCGCCCATGAGGCGATGCAGGCGCTGATCGATTTCGCTTTCCTGTTCCGCCAATTGGATGAGATCACCGCCGATATCGATCCACGCAATCTCGCCTCGCGCAAATTGCTGGAGCGCCTCGGCTTCCGGCCGACGATCTATGAAGAAAGAACCTTCTGCATCGGCGGCGCATGGTCCGACAGCCAATACTTCGCCCTCCGCCGGGCGGATTGGCTCGAACCTCGGAAATGAGTTTCACCTGCGATCCGTCGCAGCGCCGCAGATATCCGTCGCCGACCCCTTCGCGGCGAAGGGCGGCGGGATCCGGCCTAGCTGCAGAGCACGAAACCGCGCAAGCGCGGCCTCACACATTGACACCCTTCATGCCGGCCGGCGCATAGCGTTCACCGATCGCGGCACCGCGCGGCAGCGCTTCGTCCAGCAGCTTGAGATCGGCGGCACTGAGCTTGATGTCGGCGGCGGCGACGTTTTCCTGCAGATAGCTGATCCGCTTGGTGCCCGGGATCGGCACGACGGGCGCGCGGCTGTCGGCGGCCGATTGCGCCAGCAGCCAAGCGAGCGCGATCTGCCCCGGCTTGCAGCCTTTCGCCTTCGCCAATTGCTCGACCGGCGCCAGCAGCTTGAGATTGCGGTCGAGATTGCCGTCGGCAAAACGCGGCGACTGGCGGCGGAAGTCGTCGGCCGCGAGATCCTCCACCTTGGTGAGGGCGCCGGTGAGAACGCCGCGACCCAGAGGCGAATAGGCGACGAAGGCAATGCCGAGTTCGCGGCAGGTCGGCAGGATCTCCGCCTCGACATCGCGGGTATAAAGCGAATACTCGCTCTGCAGCGCAGCGATCGGATGCACCGCGGCAGCCTTGCGCAGGGTCGCGGCGGAAACTTCGCTGAGACCGATGGCGCCGATCTTGCCCTCCTGTTTCAGCGCCGCCATGGTGGCGACCACTTCTTCGATCCGTTGCGTGGTGTCGAAGCGGTGCATGTAATAGAGGTCGATGTGATCGATGCCGAGCCGCTTCAGCGAGGCCTCGCAGGCACTGCGGATATAGGCCGGGCTATTGTCGATGCGACGGTCATAGACGCCCTTCTGCCGCACGATGCCGAATTTGGTGGCAAGCCGGATCTTGTTGCGGCCCACATCCTTGATAAAGCGGCCGACCAGTTCCTCGTTGTCGCCGATGCCATAGGTATCGGCGGTATCGAAGAAGGTGACGCCGAGATCGAGTGCCGCACGCAGCGTCTTCAGTGACTGCGCGTCATCCGCCGTGCCATAGAATTCCGACATGCCCATGCAGCCGAAGCCGAGGGCGGAAACGGTGAAGCCGGCATGGGGCAGGGATTGCTGCTGCAACATGGAAATCTCCGTAAACAGGCGTGGCGAAAAATGTGATGGGTCGAAGCGGGGCGTGCGATGCGCGCCCGAATTGATTTAGCAAGGGTAGGCCGCCGGAAGCTTTGCGAAAATGCCGAATAATGGCAGTCTATTTTGCAGATTCGCAAAATGCGGCGATCCGGCAATGCGCCCAAACAGCCTGGATGGAAGAGACGACCATGAACGGCCGACAGCAAGCGGGCGAGAGTTTGAACTGGGACGATCTGCGGCTGTTCCTGCCGGTGGCGCGGTCGGGCCGGCTGACCGAGGCGGCCACCCTGCTGCAGCTCAGCATCTCCACCGTGGCGCGGCGCCTCGCCCAGCTGGAGCAGGATCTCGGCCTCTCGCTCTTTCTGCGCAGCCAGAGCGGCTATGCCCTGACCGAAGACGGGCGGCGTCTGCTGCGCAAGGCGGAAGCGGTGGAAACCGCCATGTTCGGCGTCAATCGGCTGGCCGACGCGGTCGCCACCAAGGGACACGTGCGGGTGGCGCTGCCGGAGGGTTTCGCGCTGCAGATCATCCTGCCGCGCCTGTCGGCCTTTCGTGCGGCGCATCCGGCGATCGCCCTCGATCTCGTCACCGGGCCCTTCAGCCTGGATCTGATGCGGCGGGAAAGCGATATCGCGCTGCGCCTGGTCAAGCCGACCGATAACGACCTGCTGCTGCGCAAGCTGGGCCGCATGGCCCACGGCATCTATGCGGCGCGGCATCTCGCGCCGAAACAGGCCGAGAGGCTGCCGAAACTCGCCTGGCCGGCGGAGATGCGCCGCCTGCCGATCGCCGAGGCAACCGCCGCCTGGATCGCCGATACCGGCAATCCGGCGGACAGCGACCTCGCCCTCAATAGCCTCAATGCCCTGGCGGCCGCCGCGGCGAATGGTCTCGGCCGCGCCCTGCTG
The DNA here is from genome assembly GCA_035539215.1 of Dongiaceae bacterium. Taxonomy (GTDB): domain Bacteria; phylum Pseudomonadota; class Alphaproteobacteria; order Dongiales; family Dongiaceae; genus Dongia_B. The sequence goes on from DATLIX010000119.1 coordinate 11,354, forward strand.
CCCTGCGTCGTGGGTGATGCGGCCCCCGGCCTGCGCCGCATTGCCGGGCCGGCGGGGCTCTTCACGCAGGAGATCTTCCTCGTCCTCCATCGTGATCTGCGCCTCAGCCCGCGCATGAGGGCGGTGGCGGATTTCCTTGCCGACAGCATCCTGGCCGCCGCCGATCAGCTTGCCGGCAGGGAGGCTGCCACGACCAAGGGCGCCGCGCCGCGGGCAACCGGAAAGGCGCGCGCAGCCGCACGCCGAAAATCCGCCGGGGGTTGAATCTTGACCGTTTGATTGCGCAGTTGATCGGCCCGGATATCCGTGATAGCGGGATCACCAATCCAAATCACAGGTGAAAAAATGGCGGAAAATCAGGATCAGGCTTCCGGCGGCGAGACCCAGGGCCAGGAGGGCGGTTTCCCCCTCACGGTGGTGACCCAATACCTCAAGGACATGTCCTTCGAGAACCCGAACGGCGCGGAAATCCTCACCTCGCTCAAGGAAGTACCGACCGGCACCATCCGTGTCGACGTACGGGTCGACCCCAAGACGCCGCCCGATGTCGAAGTGACCCTGTTCCTCTCGGTCGAGGCCAAGACCGGCGACAAGGTCGTCTACATGGTCGAAACAGAATATGCCGGCATCTTCCGCATCGGCCGGGTGTCGCAGGACGTGGTGCTGCCGCTGATCATGATCGAAGCGCCGCGCCTGCTCTTCCCCTTTGCCCGCAACCTGGTTGCGCTGGCGATCCAGTCCGGCGGCTTCCCGCCGCTCTTCATCAACCCGATCGATTTCGCCGCCCTCTATCGCGACAAGCGCGAACAGCTGATGGGCCAGCAGCAGGGCGAAGGCGACGGCAACCAGACGGTCAATTGAACGTCGTAAATTGTTCGAGATGCAGACAGGGCCTTCCACCTGGAAGGCCCTTTCGCTTTATTTCTTCTGATTGCCGGCAAGCGCGGCCGTCAGGCCAAGGCCGATCAGCAGCAGGCCGCTGACATAACGCTCGAACTTGAGATAGGTGCCGTTGCGCTTCAGCCAGGTGCCGGCCGCACCGGCGGCGAGAGCATAGCTGCCATCGGTGATGAAGCCGAGCACGGTATAGAGCAGCCCGAGAAAGGTGATCTGCATTGCCACATGGCCGCGACCCAGTTCAACGAATTGCGGCAGGAAGGCGAGAAAGAACAGCGCCGTCTTCGGGTTCAGCAGATTGACGATGAAGCCGTCGCGGAACAGCCGGCCATAACCGTGATGTGACATCCCGGGGGCACCATCGGCAGCGGCGCCGACGCGGCCGAAAATCTTCTTGAGCCCGAGCCAGATCAGATAAGCGGCGCCGGCATATTTGACGACGCTGAAAGCGAGCGCCGAGGAAGCCAGGATCGCCGACAGGCCCAAGGCCGCGGCAACGACATTGACCAGGGTCGCCGCATGCACGCCGACCACCGAGACGAGGCCGGCACGGCGTCCCTGCTCCACGGAGCGTCCGACAATATAGAGCACCGCCGGCCCGGGTATCAGCAGCAGCACAAATGCCGCGCTGATGAAGAGACTGAGATGAGCCGCGCCAGGTATCATCAGTTCCATGATCTTCATCCTCCGCCGACGGTCGCGGCCATCGGGTGCGAGGCCCGAGAGATCCTCAAGGCGACGATAATCTCAGTTCGTCATTGCAGCCAGACCGCATCCTTGATCTTGGCGATGAAGGCGGCATGGGCGGCGAGTTCTTCGTCGGTTGCCGCATGGGGGCGCGGCGCGCGATAGGGTTTGCCGTTGGCGGCGCCGGTCGGCACGGTGACCAGTTCGGCGCCGATCTCTTCCGCCTCGAGGACGAGGCCCGCCTGGCGGCCGCCCAGCAGTTCCAGATAGACCTCGGCCAGCAATTGCGCGTCGAGCAGAGCGCCGTGCAAGGTGCGGCTGGAATTGTCGATGTTGAAGCGTTTGCACAGCGCATCGAGGCTGGCGGGCGAACCGGGAAACTTCTGGCGGGCGATCTTCACCGTGTCGACGGCGCGCTGGATCGGCATCGCCCGCTTGCCGATCTTCTCCAATTCGAAATTCAAGAACTTCATGTCGAATTCGGCATTGTGGATGACCAGGGGCGCGTCGCCGATGAACTCGACGAATTTCTCCGCGACCTCGATGAATTTCGGCTTGTCGCTGAGGAACTCCGTGGAGAGGCCATGGACCTTGAAGGCCGCTTCAGGCATCTCCCGTTCCGGATTCAGATAGACGTGAAAGGTGCGCCCCGTGGCGACGTGATTGATGAGTTCGAGGCAGCCGATTTCCACCAGCCGGTCGCCGCTGACCGGATCGAAGCCGGTGGTTTCGGTATCGAGCACGATCTCGCGCGGCGGACCGGCGGAAACGACGGTTTCGGTGATGGTGATTTCCGTGATGTTTGTCATGCTGGCGGCGATCCGATCTCGATGGTTCAGCCCGGCGGCGGCGCAGTGATGCGCGGCGCTTCGCTGAGCGGATGAAAGACAAGATGCCCGCCGAAGAATCGGCTGGCAAGGGTGGAAATCCGCGTGGCGTCGCCACTGGTGAAACACAGCGGCGTCACCGGCGCCGCCTCGAAATGGCGGAATTCCGGGTGCCGCCAGAGATAGGAGATGAGCGCTTCCGCCACCCGTTTCGGCTGCGACAGGATCTCGGTTTCCGGCGGCAGGGCGGCGGCGAAGAGGTGCTGGATCAGCGGATAATGCGTGCAGCCCAGCACCGCCTTGTTCGGCACCGGCCATTGCGGATGCACCCGGCCCGCCTCCGCCAGGAGGGCAGCGACATGCCGCGCGACATGCGGGCGGATCGCCTCATCGCCGGCATCGGCTTCGATCAGGCCGGCCAGTTCCGGGCAGGCGCGCTGCAAGACGGCGACGCGCGGCGCCCGCTTCTTGACTTCATCGACATAGGAGCCGGCCATCACCGTCGCCGGCGTCGCGAACACCGCGATCATTTCCGCCGGCGCCTGGGGGGCGGCCGGTTCCGGCGTTTCGCTGTACCAGTTGGTGCGGGCCAGCGCTTCCACCATCGGCACCAGTACGCCCAGGACCCGGTGCCGCGGATAGGCTTGCGGCAGCCATTCCTGCTGCAGCTTGCGCAGGGCCACGGCCGAGGCGGTGTTGCAGGCCAGCACGACCAGGCCGCAGCCCAATTGAAACAGCTGATCGACGGCGCGGCGTGTCAGCTCATAGATTTCCGGACCCGGCCGCTCGCCATAGGGCGCATTGGCGTGGTCGCCGAAATAGATGAAGGGCTGGCGCGGCAGGCGGTCGACCAGGCCGCGCAGGACGGTCAGGCCGCCATGGCCAGAATCGAAAACGCCAATCGGGCCGAAGTGACGCTGCTGCGACCAGAAACGGCGCACCGGCAGATCATGGGGCAGATCGCCGGGCAGGTCGCGGGCGGGGCCGGAAGGCACGCTCATCGCTGTGGTTTCCGCTCGCCCCACGGCCGGTGCCGCGGCCGCTTTTGCCGGGATACCGGCGTGGCGAGATCGTGCAGCACGCGGTGCAGTTGCAGCCAGGCATGCCGATAGCCGTGGCCGGTCTCGACGACGAAATCGGCGCGGCGGCGCTTTTCCGCATCGGGCATCTGCTGGCGCTCGATCTCAGCCAGGCGTTCCGGCGTCATGCGCGGCCGGACCAGCACCCGCGCCCGCTGCACGAAACGAGGTGCCGTGACGACGATGACGGCATCGCAGCGCTTTTCGCCGCCGGTTTCATAAAGGAGCGGAATATCGAGCACGACGACCTTCCTGCGCCGCGCTTGCTGGCGGCGCAGGAAGCGCCGCGTCTCGGCCTGAACCAGCGGGTGCAGGATCTGTTCGAGGCGCCGCAATTCGGCGGGGTGGCCGAAGACCTTGGCGCCGAGGGCCGGGCGGTCGACCCGACCGGCGACCACCGTGCCGGGAAAGGCCTTGGCGATGATCGGCACGGCGGCACCCCCTTTGCCGAGCAACCGGTGCACCGTCGCATCGGCGTCATGCACGGGGATGCCGAGACGGCGGAACATCCTGGCCGCCGTCGACTTGCCCATGCCGATCGAACCGGTGAGGCCGAGCACGATCATGGCGACGACAGGCTCGCCATCATGTCACCGGGCGCCGGCGATATCGGCCAGCACGAAATCGCGCAGCTCCGGCGTTACTTCCGGCTCGACCCCGAACCAGGCGGCGAAGCCGGGCCGTGCCTGATGCAACAGCATGCCGAGCCCATCCACCACCCGGTTGCCGCGTTGCCGCGCCGCCGCCAGCAGCGGCGTTTCCAGCGGCACATAGACGATGTCGTCGACCACCGCCTCGCGCGGCAAAGCGGCGAGGTCGAGTTCCAGCGGCGGCTGCCCAGCAAGGCCGAGCTGGGTCGTATTGACCAGCAGCGCAGCCCCTTCCAGCAGGGCGTCGCGTCTCTCCCAGTCGTCGACCAGGACACGGCCCCTGAAATTGCTGCCACCGAAGTTCTGGCTATTGATGGCACCGGCGACCTGTTCCGCCCGCTCGCGGGTGCGATTGACCAGGCGGATCTGCGGCACACCGGCTTCCAACAGGGCGGTGATGATGGCGCGGGCCGCTCCACCGGCACCCAGCACCACGGCCGGTCCGGCCAGCGGCTGCCAGTCGGGAACGCTGGCGCGCAGATGTTCGACAAAGCCGAAACCATCGGTATTGTCGCCCAGCAGGGTGCCGTCCTCCTGCACCACGACGGTGTTCACGGCGCCGATCCGCTTGGCGCGGTCGGTCCGCTGGTCGACCAGGTCGAACGCCACTTCCTTATGCGGCAGAGTGACATTGGCGCCGCGGAAGCCCAGCATCGCCAGGCTGTGCAGGGCGGGCTCGAATTGTGCGGGCGGCGTCGCGAAGGGAATATAGGCGCCGTCGATGCCGTATTGCTGCAGCCAATAGCCATGCAGCCGCGGCGAGCGGGAATGGGTCACGGGCCAGCCGAAGACTCCGGCAATCAGCGATTTGCCGGTAAGGGTACGTGTCGGGATCATGATGAACTCGTCAAATTCATTCCTCGATCAAGCCGATCTGCCGCAGCTGGCCAAGCAAGGGCAGCAGCGGCAGGCCGAGAATGGTGAAGAAGTCGCCGTCGATGCGATCGAACAGCTGCAACCCCCGCCCTTCCAGCTGATAGCAGCCGACCGCGTGCAGCACGTCATCCGCGGTTGCCGTCAGATAGTGGTCGAGGAACGTGTCGGAAAAAGGGCGCATGCGGAGATAGGCGCTGGCGGTGTAATGCCAGACCCGCTCGTTGCCAAGCATCAGCACCACGCTGGAAACAAGGCGGTGGGACTTGCCGCGCAGCAGCAGCAGGTGCCGGCGGGCTTCGGCATGATCGCGCGGCTTGTCGAGCCAGTCACCATCGATCTCCAGCATCTGGTCGGCGCCGATCACGGCGATGCCGGCTTGCCCGGCATAGCGCGTCGCCACCCGGCTGGCCTTGGCCTCGGCCAGGGCTTCCGCCACCCGTTCGACCGCAACGCCTTCTGCCTGCAGGCTGAGCTTGATTTCGGCCTCGTCCACAGCCGCCGTTTCGATGGCGAAATCGAGGCCGGCCTGGCGCAGCATCTGGGCACGGACCGAGCTGCTGGAAGCCAGGATCAGCGGCATCAGCGCGCCTGCAGCCGATGCGATTCGCTGCGGCTGATTTCGATATGCATGCGGTCGCGATGTTCCTGGAGATACTGCATCACCGTCGCTGCGGTTTCCTCGATGGAGCGGCGGGTAACGTCGATCACCGGCCAGCCGTTATCGGTGCAGAGCCGACGCGCCATCGCCACTTCCTCGCGCACGGCGCCGATATCCACATAATCGGTATCGTCGTCCTGGGCGATCATCTGCAGGCGGTTGCGACGGATCTGCACCAGCTGGCTGGCGTCCTTGGTCAGGCCGACAATCAACGGCCGCTTCGCCTGGAACAGTTCCGGCGGCAGCGGACAGCCGGGGACGATCGGCACATTGGCGGCGCGGATGCCGCGATTGGCGAGATAGATCGAGGTTGGCGTCTTGGACGAGCGCGACACCCCGACCAGGATCACGTCAGCCTCGGCATAGGAGCGGCTGGACTGGCCGTCATCATGGGAGAGGGCGAAATTCATCGCCTCGATACGGTCGAAATAGCCGGCATCCAGTTCATGCTGGCGGCCCGACTGGCCCCGTGCCGTCTGCCCGAAATGGGCGCCGAGGGCGGCGATGATCGGGTCGAGGATCGGCACATAGGGCACGTTGAGCTGCCGGCAGCCATCCGTCAGGGTGATGCGCAGCTTCTCGTTGACCACGGTATAGAGGACAAGGCCGGGATTCTGGGCGATGCCATTGAGCACCTTCTCCATCTGCCCGGGGGTGCGGATCAGGGTCCAGCTATGCTCGATCGGCTGGATATTCTCGAACTGGACGAGGCAGGCGCGGGTGACACTGTTGATGGTTTCGCCGGTGGCATCCGAGACCAGATGGATGTGAAAGGTCTGGCTCTGCGGGTTCCTGCCGTCCTGATCAACATCCATCATGCCAGTCCTGCCTTTCTTCGCACCGGCAATATCACACCGGATTATCCTAGTTTGCGCCTTTTGCCGACGCGCTACGAGCCAGCAGATTTTTTGTTCCAACGCTCCACAAGTTGTTTGTGGAAAAGACCGGCTGTTTCTGGGGATAAAATCGGATTCCTGTCGATAAGCCGAATTCATCCCCGAAGCGCCGTCGTCCCAGTCGTTTCATCGCACTGCTTATGCGCAGGATCAATATCTGATCGGCGGAGCGGGAATCCCGTGCATAAGTCCAGTTGCGGTTTTTACCCGGTTTACCCGCTTTGCAATATGGCGGGATGCAGCAGTTATACCGAAATGTTCCCTAGGGCATTGTGGATAAATAGCAGAGCGGGACAGGAAGGTTATCCACAGGTCGGGCGCGGATAAGTCGGAAAGACGGGTATCCACAGGATTCACCGCCCTACTGTCACCACTACAATAAAGATTCAGATTCTTAAGGGAGGAGGTAGTGGGATAGCTGGGAACGTCGTGAGCGGGGAAAACCAAGTGTCCCCCCGTGGCAGATCCCGTGCTACGAAAGATTGCCGGAAGACAGCCGCGACGTTATGACCACACTATCCCTGACTTGGCCTGCCTAGACTGCGTGGCGACAGGGGACCAATGCCCGGCGGTGCGCCGCGGGCCCAGCCGATTGGAAGACGATGCCTGCGACAGAGAAACTGCTGCTGCGAAGCCTGCGTGGCGAAAGCCTGAAACGGCCGCCGTTCTGGCTGATGCGCCAGGCCGGACGCTATCTGCCGGAATACCGCGCTTTGCGCGCCAAGGCGGGATCCTTCCTCGATCTTTGCTATACGCCGGATTTCGCCGTCGAGGTGACGCTGCAGCCGATCCGCCGTTTCGGCATGGATGCCGCCATCCTGTTCTCCGATATCCTGGTGGTGCCGCATGCCTTGGGCCAGGGCCTGCGCTTCGAGGATGGCCATGGGCCGCTCCTGGACGCGCTTGACCCCGCTGACGACCTGCGGAGCCTCAGCCTCACGGATCTGCATCGCCATCTGGCGCCGGTTTATCAGACGGTCAGCGAGCTGCGGGCCAAGCTCCCGGCTGAAACCACCTTAATCGGTTTTGCCGGTGCGCCCTGGACGGTGGCCAGTTATATGATCGAGGGCAAGGGCAGCCGCGACTACGCCAAGGCCAAGAACTGGATCTATACCCGGCCGGCGCTGTTCCAGCGCCTCATCGCTCTGCTGATCGACGCGACCGTCGACTACTTGGCTGCCCAGGTCGAGGCCGGTGCCGAAGCGGTGCAGCTGTTTGATTCCTGGGCCGGCGCGCTCGATCATGCCGCCATGCTGCAATATTCGCTGGAGCCGATGCGGGCAATCACCGAGAAGCTGCGCCGGCGCCATCCCGACGTGCCGGTCATCGTCTTTCCCCGGGCGGTAGGGGCCGGCTATGTTGATTTCGCCCAATCGGGCTTCATGCAGGGCCTTGGCCTCGATACCGGCGTGTCGCCGGCCTGGGCGCGGTCGGCCATGCCGGGTCCACTGGCTTTGCAGGGCAATCTCGATCCGCAGATCCTGGTGGCCGGCGGGGAGGCGTTGCGGCGCAGCGTCGCCAGCCTGCTCGGAAATTTCGCCGGCCGCCCCTATATCTTCAATCTCGGCCATGGCATCGTGCCGGAAACCCCGCCTGAACATGTCGGCCAGCTGGCAGAGCTGATCCGGCAGGGAATCTAGACCGTCGCCGAGCCGATAAACCGGAAATCAGTTAATTCGCGGCCCTTCGTTGCTGTATCGGTAGAAGAGGGCGCGGAAAGAACGGGAAGAAGATGTCGGATCGACGGATCGCGGTTGTGCTGTTCAATCTGGGTGGGCCGGACAATCTGGCGGCGGTACGGCCGTTCCTGTTCAACCTCTTTTCCGATCGCGCCATCATCACCCTGCCCAATCCGTTCCGCTGGCTGATCGCGCAGCTGATTTCGCGCCGCCGGGCGCCGATCGCGCGGGAGATCTACCAGAAGATGGGCGGCGGTTCACCGATCCTGCCCAATACCGAGCAGCAGGCGGCGGCACTCACCGCCGAGCTCCGGGATATCGGCACGGTGCGCAGCTTCATCTGCATGCGTTATTGGGCGCCGATGACCGAGGCGGTGGTGCAGGCAGTGAAGGATTTCGCCCCCGACGAAATCATCCTCCTGCCGCTCTATCCGCAATTTTCCACCACCACGACGGCATCATCCTATCGGCTCTGGCAGCGCGAGGCGCAGCGCCAGGGGCTGGTGGCACCGACCAAGCTGATCTGCTGTTATCCGACCGAGCCCGGCTTCATCGCCGCGCTGGCGCGGGGCGCCGCCGCCGGTCTGGCCGAGGCAAGACGCCTGGCGCCGCAGGCGGAGCCCCTGATCGTCTTTTCCGCCCATGGCCTGCCGAAGAAGATCGTCGATGCCGGCGATCCCTATGTGACGCAGGTGGAAGCCGGGGTGGCGGCGGTAGCCTCCGCCCTGTCGCTGCCGGATCATCAATGGATCACCGCTTTCCAGAGCCGGGTCGGCCCGCTGGAATGGGTCGGGCCGGCAACCGATAATGTCATTCGCCAGGCGGCGGATGACGGCAGGTCGATCGTCGTCGTGCCGGTCGCTTTCGTCTCCGAGCATTCGGAGACCCTGGTCGAGCTCGACATCGAATATCGCCATCTCGCCGAGGAACATCATGCCGCCGCCTATGTGCGCGTGCCGACGGTGAATGCCGATGCCGAATTCATCGCCGGGCTCGGCGGGCTGATCCGCGCGGCGGTCAAGCGCGATGACGGCCTGCACATCGCCAGCAGCGAGAGCAGCTGTCTCGCCGGCTCACGTTGTATCGCCGCGCCGGCGGGTTGAGCCGGTCTGACATATCAGAAAAAAAGCAGGGATTTTCAGCATGACCTATTACGACTGGATCAAGGCCGGCCATATCATCGCCGTGATCGCCTGGATGTGCGGCATGCTCTATCTGCCGCGGCTCTACGTCTATCATGCCGGCGCCAAGCCGGGCTCCGAGCTGTCGGAGACTTTCAAGGTCATGGAACGCCGGCTGATGCGGGGCATCATCAATCCGGCGATGATCGCCACCTGGATTCTCGGTCTGCTGCTGGTCTATTACGGCCAGCATTGGAAAGAGGGATGGTTTCACGCCAAGTTCGCCCTCGTTATCCTGATGCAGCTGATCCATGCCGCCTATTCGAAGTGGCGCAAGGCCTTCGACCGCGACCAGAACAAGCACGAGGCCAGGTTCTATCGCATCATGAACGAAGTGCCGACAGTGCTGATGATCCTGATCGTCATCCTGGCGGTGGTGAAGCCGTTCTGACGTGAAACCATTCTGACGTGAAGCCGTTCTGGGCAGGCGGGGTGGTAGCCTATCGTCAGCGCCGGCATTCCGGCGGTAACAGATCGATCTCGCGCTCGAGGCGATCGAGATAGTGATCGAGCAAAGCGCCGAAGGCCGTGTGGCCGATCGGCAGCCGATGCACGCGCTGCGGAAACAGGAAATCGGGCAGGCCGTTGGCTTCGAGGATGACCGGGCCTTCCGGCGTGACGGCGATATCCCAGCCGATCAGCAGCCGGTCGGCCGCGAGACGATGGCCCGCGAGTGCTATCTCACAGACCGCCGGCCAAAGGGGAACAATCCGTCCCGTCACTGGCCGTCCCGCAACCGACCTGCCATTGACGGGATGGGTCGGATAGCGGCCATTGAACAGATGCGGCTGATCACTGACGAGATCGCCCAGCCGGCCGGTAGCAACATCGATGGCCGCGCCCCATTCGGTCTTCATCTGCCAGGACGGTTCCAGCTTGCCGAGGATGCGCAGCATTGCCAGCGCTATCAGCGGCACGCCTTGTCGGTCGAGACACGTGAAGACGCGCAAGGTGATCAAGGATTGCTCGGCGAGATCGGCGATGGCCGGATGGTTGCGCAGACGCGGCACGACAATGAGGGCGACCTGTCTCGATCGCCGGGCGAGCACAGCGATCAAGTCGTCGAGCGATAGCGCGCGCCCGCGATAATCGAACCTGCCCGATGCCAGACGGGGGATTGCCGTCGCACCCTGGGCGCCCTTGCCGTAGCGGTCCTTGACGAAGAGATCGCCGGCGCAGGCGGCCGCCTCGATCGTTGCCGGCACGGCGCGGCCGGCTTCGCAGGTCATCAACAACGGCGTCACCGGAAGTCCATGCCGCTCCAGCAGCCCGATGAAGGCTGCCTTGTCGCCGAAATCGGTCTGCTTGCCCGCGCCGTTGCGGGCGATGCAGTTGAGCGCGCGGATGAGACCGTTCTTGGTTTCGCGGCGGGTGAAATAAGCGCCGATACGGGCCTGCTCTTCCGGCCGATAGAGTTCGAATATGTAGTAGAGCTGCGTCTGCATGGAATCGCGCCAGGTGAACCGCCAGGCCTCGCGCAGCTGCCGCCAGCGCGAGATGCCTTCTTCCCGTTCGATCTTGCGGGCCGTGAGGCCCCACCAATAAAGCCAGCGCGCGGTTTCCAGCAGCACCGGCATGCCCGGCCAATAAAGGAATTGGCGCGCTGGCGAGCGGCGGCGGTGGCGAATGAAACGATCGAAAATGCGTCGCGCATGGCGGCCCACCGGCTCGTTGAGCACCGGCGTGTCGAACACTCTGCCGAGCGGATTATCGGTCGCTTCGCCGCTGCGGTCGTTGGCGGATGATGCGGGGGCGACCGGCGGCCCTTCGAACGACATAACAGGGTAGGCGGGAGGCGATGCCGTCGGGCTCGTTTTCATGTTTTTGCCGCGTTGAAGGGCGAACAGACGCAGCCAGTATGGATGTCGAGCCTGACACGAAGATAAGCAGCCGCGAGATGGTGTCGAGAGAGGGTGCCGGCCGGGCAGCGGCGGCGATTTAATCTTTTTCTTGCATCCGGGCACATTCAGCCCTTGAAATTTTGAACTCCCCAGTTCAAATAAAACCTGTCAGTTTTATTCTCCGATCGGCGACCTTCCCAAGGTGCCGGAACGGTCACCCATTCTCCATTTGACAGAAACGGCCATTCGCGGTACATGCGAACAAGGCCTGGGGATGGGGCCACCTACCTTTTCACGCTTCCTAGCACGTTAGATGGAATTCGAGTGTCCGCAGAGGGGCACCCTGGAAGCAGGACAGGTAGTCAACGATCGGACCAATTCAATCGGCCGACGGGAATGCCATCCCGCTCTTTCAGTCATGCTGTGGCTTTCGTACTGAGCGTGACTTAACCCCCCAGAAAATGCCCTCAGAAACCTTATGAATCTTCAAGACCTCAAGCGTAAGACCCCCGCCGAGCTTCTGGAATTTGCCGAAAGCCTGCAGGTTGAAAATGCCAGCAATCTGCGGCGTCAGGACATGATGTTCGCGATCCTGAAGCAGCTGGCGGAGAACGATACCGCTATCTTCGGCGACGGCGTGCTGGAAATCCTGCAAGACGGTTTCGGCTTCCTGCGCAGCCCGGAAGCGAACTACCTGCCGGGTCCCGATGACATTTATGTCAGCCCGAGCCAGGTGCGCCGCTTCGGTCTGCGCACCGGCGACACGGTCGAGGGTCAGATCCGCGCGCCCAAGGATGGCGAGCGGTATTTCGCGCTCCTCAAAGTCAACAAGATCAATTTCGACGAGCCGGACAAGCTTCGGCACCGCATCAATTTCGACAATCTGACGCCGCTCTATCCC
>DATLIX010000120.1:0-11178 GCA_035539215.1 Dongiaceae bacterium
CAAGAAGGCCGAGATGCTGGGCATCAAGGAGATCTTCATCGAGGACGTGCGCGAGGAATTCGTGCGCGATTTCGTCTTCCCGATGTTCCGCGCCAACGCCCTCTATGAAGGCCAGTACCTGCTCGGCACCTCGATCGCCCGGCCGCTGATCTCCAAGCATCTGATCGATATCGCCAAGAAGACCGGCGCCGATGCCGTCGCCCATGGCGCTACCGGCAAGGGCAACGACCAGGTGCGTTTCGAGCTTTCCTGCTACGCCCTCAACCCCGATATCAAGGTGATCGCGCCCTGGCGCGAATGGGACCTGACCAGCCGCACCAAGCTGATCGAATTCGCCGAGACGCACCAGATTCCCATCGCCAAGGACAAGCGCGGCGAGGCGCCCTTCTCGGTCGACGCCAACCTGCTGCACTCTTCCAGCGAGGGCAAGGCCCTCGAGGATCCGTGGCAGGAGCCGGAGGAATTCGTCTATCAGCGCACCATCTCGCCGGAAGCCGCGCCCGACAAGGCGACCTATATCGAGATCGAGTTCAACAAGGGCGACGCCATCGCCCTCAATGGCGAGAAGCTGTCGCCGGCGACGCTGCTGACCAAGCTCAATGAGCTCGGCAAGGCCAACGGCATCGGCCGCCTCGATCTGGTGGAAAACCGCTTCGTCGGCATGAAGTCGCGCGGCGTCTATGAAACTCCGGGCGGCACCATCCTCTATGCCGCCCATCGCGGCATCGAGAGCATCACCCTCGACCGGGGTGCGGCGCATCTCAAGGACGAGATCATGCCGCGCTATGCCGAGCTGATCTATAACGGCTTCTGGTTCGCCCCCGAGCGCGAGATGCTGCAGGCCCTGATCGACAAGAGCCAGGAGCATGTCGAGGGTACGGTGCGCCTCAAGCTCTATAAGGGCAACGCCACGGTGGTCGGCCGCAAATCGCCGAAGAGCCTCTATTCCCTGAAGCACGTGACCTTCGAGGACGATGCCGGCGCCTATGACCAGCGCGACGCCGCCGGCTTCATCAAATTGAACGCCCTGCGGCTTCGCCTGCTGAAGCACGGCCGCGGCTGAACTTCCGCCATGGCGGATATAGAAAGGCCGGCCCCGGTGATCGAGGCCGGCCTTTTTCTTGAGGCCCGCACGCTTTGCCTGCGTCTGGCTGCGCCACTCAGTCCGGCAGCTTGACGCCGCGCTGGCGGCAGGCGGCGATCAGGGTGTTCTGCAGCAGCATGGCAATGGTCATCGGTCCGACACCGCCCGGAACCGGGGTGATGGCGCCGGCGCGCGGCAGGCAGCTGGCGTAATCGGCATCGCCCACCAGCTTGCCCTTGCCGTTCACTTCGATGCGGTTGATGCCGACATCGATGACGGTGGCACCTTCCTTGATCCAGTCGCCCTTGACCATTTCCGGCCGACCGACCGCGGCGATAACGATATCGGCGCGGCGCACTTCGCCCGGCAGGTCCCTGGTCTTCGAATGCGCAATGGTGACAGTGCAGCTTTCGTTCAGCAGCAATTGCGCCATCGGCTTGCCGACGATGTTCGAGCGGCCGATGACCACGGCATGCTTGCCGGCGAGATCGCCGAGACGGTCCTTCAGCAGCAGCAGGCAGCCATAGGGCGTGCAGGGAACGAGGCCCTCGCCGCCGGTCGCCAGCTTGCCGGCATTGACCACGTGGAAGCCGTCGACATCCTTGTCGGGATCGATGGCGTTGATGATGGCCTGGGGATCGATCTGCTTCGGCACCGGCAGCTGGCAGAGGATGCCGTTGACGTTCGGGTCCTTGTTGAGCTTGTCGATCACGGCCAGCAGTTCCGCCTGGGTCGTGGTGTCCGGCAGCTTGTGCTCGAAGCTCGCCATGCCCGAAGCCTTGGTCTGTTCGCCCTTGTTGCGCACATAGACCTTGCTGGCGGGGTCCTCGCCGACCAGCACCACGGCGAGGCCGGGCGTGAAGCCATGCTGCTCTTTCAGGAAGGCGACCTGCCTGGCGATCTTGTTGCGGAGATTTTCGGCGAAGGCCTTGCCGTCGATGATCTTGCCGTCGCTGCCGTTGTTGGTGTCGCTCATGCTGTCCCCGCTGGTTCGGTCAAATCTTGGCGTGTTGCTGCAGCCAGGCGCCGATGCGCGCCGTCAACTCCGCCGTCGAACCGCGAATCTCCACCAGCTTGCGGCGATCGGTTGCGCCAGCGACGACTGAAAAGGCCGTTTTTGCGACACCCCATTCCTTGGCCAGGAGGGCGATGACGGCGGCATTGGCCTTGCCGTCTTCGGGTGCCGCAGTCACCGCCACCTTCAAGGCGACGCCGCCATCCGCCTCCGGCTGCAGGCCGCCGATCGAGGCATGCTTGGCCTTCGGCGTCACCTTGAGGCGCAGCCGCACACCATCGGCCACCGGCTGGAACGGCAAGGCAGCCACAGGCGCCGGCATCAGAAGCCGGCGATCAGGTCCTGGGTGATGAAGACGTCGAGGAAATGCAGCACCAGGATGAGGATGATCGGCGAGAAGTCGAGCCCGCCGATGCTGGGCACGATCTTGCGGATCGGCCGCAGGACGGGGTCGACCAGGGCCGAGGTTATGCGGCCGATTGCCAGCACCACCTGATGGCGCGGATTGACCACGTTATAGGCGGTGAGCCAGCTCAGAATCACATAGACCAGCAGGATAAGGCTATAGAGGGAGATGACCGTGTGGATGAGGGAAATCAGGGCGATCATGGTCGTCAGGAGCCTTTCCGGGAAATGGCGATGCTGCCTATATGGGGCAAAAATCGTCTTCTGCCAAGGTCTTGCAACTGCCCCGCGCAGCTCCGCGCCGGCGCCTGATCGGGGCTGTCCTGCGCCGCGAATCGGGCGCAGAACCGGCTTGACAGCCAGCCTGACCCCACCCATATTCGCGCCCGTCAGCGACCGTGGGCCCGTAGCTCAGTTGGGAGAGCGTCTCGTTCGCAATGAGAAGGTCGTCAGTTCGATTCTGATCGGGTCCACCAATTTCCCCTAAATCAATGCCTTGGCTCCTGGATGTCCGCTGGGGAGACATTTTGGGGAGACATTGGATTTGCGGGCAGCCTCATTTCTGGTCCGGTCCAGACATTCTATCTTCTATTTTCGCTGGCCTATCCCGAGGCAATTTCACCCTCTGGCGCGGTCTTCCGACCTCAAGGTCTCGCTGGGCACTCGTAACCCCGAAGCTCGCATTGCAGCTCGCGCGGCATTTTGGCTACCTTGCTGGGATATTAGTCTCACGCGGGTCGTTGATACTTCCATTCAGCCCTTAATCGCCAAGCGCTAGTTTTCTAATCGCGCGTTTTGTTCGCGAATAGCGAATTTATATTGACCGGTGCGAACGATGACGTCATTCTACTGGTGCGTCCGGGTGAAAGACGTCGCATCAAGCGGGGTGGAGTTCTCCACCCGAGGGGGCTTCGGCCCCTGCCCCTTCCGGGGTCTCCTCCGTTCCTGCGCGTCGCATGGCGGGCGGGGCGGCGACACCGGGGTTAAGGGCCGCGTCCGTCAACGACAGCGGAGCGGCCACGGGTTGCTCAAGAGTGCAGACTTCCACCCGACTTTCATCTCCATGTGCTCGCGACACCGTCGAGCATAGTGCTCGGTGGTGCACATGGAGGACTTTGGACATGACTACACGTCGTGAGCCCCCGGGCGCCGGGCGGGAGGAATTTGGATGGCGGGCTGATCGGAAGAGGAAGGGGCGGAACGAAAGGAAGCCCACGACCTTGCTTCTAAATCGGCAGTTTTTGTTGTTCGTGCTGCAGGCGGCATTTGCCTTCGTGAAGCTCGCACGAGCAGTCTGGTCGCTGATCCATAGCTCTTGAGCAATTTCCCCTTTCTGCACAGAGGAGCTATCTCAGTTATGATGCTTAATAATGCTCTGCGCCTAGTTAGACAGTTTCATCGGTTATCGGTCACCGAGGTCGCAGAACGATTAAACGTTTCCAAATCCTACATTTCGGAGATTGAGCGAGATCGGAAGAATGTAACGATCGATTTGCTCCAGAAATATTCGGATGCCTTCAACATTCCCGCCTCCTCATTGATGCTATTTGCTGAAAAATCTGGAAACCCAGATTTTCCTGAGAACACCCGCGTCTTTGTCGCCGACAAGGTAATCAAGATGCTTGATTGGATTGCAGCGACGCAAGCAGACGATGACGAAGGGAATGAGCGCAATGGGAAGTTCCACAACTAGGTATGCGGTAAATCAGTGCGCCTTATATAAGGTCACTTCGCCATCGCAGTTAGCTGATCGCCTCCGGATAAGCCTCTCTGACCTTGAGGCAATTGCATCTCGGAAAGACAACTACAACGTCTTTTCCAAGACCATTAATGGCAAGGTGCGTACCGTCGAAGAACCAAAGCTGAAACTCCAGCAACTTCATAAGCGCATAAACGATTTGCTGGCACGCATTGCTACGCCGAACTACCTCCATTCTGCGATCAAGGGGCGTTCATACTTGACCAATGCCAGAGCACACCTCGGAAGTGAGCCGCTTATAAAGGTGGACGTTCGTTCCTTTTTCCGTTCCGTGAAGAAGGTTTCAGTATTCAAATTCTTTCAGAAGACAATGCACTGTGCAGATGATGTTGCCGGGCTACTGGCCAATCTTCTCACAGTGGAGGGGCATCTGCCGACTGGAAGCAGCTCAAGCCCAATCATCTCCTACTACGCTCATAAAGAGATGTTTGATGAGGTTGAGGCTCTGGCAAAAAAACATAATCTGGAAATGACCTGCTATGTCGATGACATGGCAATCTCGGGGCAGCATGCTTCTCGTGCAGTCCTTTTTAAGGCGAGAGCGATCATAGCTAAGCACGGGCTTAAGTCGCACAAAGCTCATTACTTCTCTGCTAAGAAGCCGAAAGTAATTACCGGTGTAGTAGCTACAAAAGCCGGCTATCGACTACCGAACCGCCGTCACCAAAAGATCATGGAAGGGTTCCAAGCTTTCCGCGCGGCAGATACTGTGGAGGCAAAGCTATTTGTGCTTCGGGCTTTGATAAGCCGGCTTCACGAAGCTGCAAGCATCGATCCTGCGTGGTCGCCTCGTGCTAAGGCACTATTGGCGGAAAGACGTACCTTGGAAGCCAAGGCTAGCCAGCTATAGCCTATCCAGCCAGGCAGATGCTTGCGTAACCGGAAACACTAGCTAATCGTCTAGCAGCAGGACCTCAAGGCTTTCTCCTCCCGGAGCTTTGCTCGGAGAAATCGGAACTGCCTCAACGCGATATTCCTAAGGCGCAAAGCAATTCCGGTTTCAGAAGGGGTGCCCCATAACTCCCTCATCGCGGGCCCTATGGGGGCGATAGCGGAGGTGCACTGTCTAGATAGGTCCTCGAAAATGTAGAAAATTTTTTCTGGGCTGGCGGTAAGCAGTCCCCCTTTCTTATCCCCCGTTGAGCACCGGCAGGACGAGGAGGACCCGGGAGCACGCGCAGGACTAGGAGTACGCAACAGTACAGCGCCAATTTGCAGAAATGGCTGCGGCTGTAGGAAAGCTGCGCCTCACGTTGACATGACCATGTCATTTTTAGACTCTAGATTTAGATTACAAGTTATTTTGATACCTGAGTTTACCGCTTGATGGACAATTATAGGCCGTTTAGACCTGCGTAAGCTTTTGATTTTATGCAGTTTTAACGTAAGAATTCGCTTCAGGTTTAGCGCCGTGCCCTTCCAAAAGGCACTAACAGCACGCTTCACCGATTTGGGACCGGGGTCCAAACCCGGTCCGACTGCCCACTGTGGAGATATGGATGGCTCTTTCGTTTCGGTCCAAAAACAAGATTGCGGAGAAAGAGGATACCCTTCGCAATTCTATGTGGCCTAACGCTGATCAGCGTCTTTGGGACAGGAAGGCATATGGCGGCTTTGTAACGATACCTAAGACAATGCCGTTCATTTGCCGGATACTCGACGAGATGTCGAAGAACCACCCTTTGGGCTCGACCTATCAAGCACTTTGGGCATTCACCTGGGACAATAATGCATTCGTTAAGCTGAATAGGCCAAGCGAAGTTGCTTATGCGGCCGGTTTCACAGGACAACGTGGCGAGAGAACGCTCTATGACCGTCTGAAGCGCCTGGAGGATTTCGGGTTTATTGAGGTAGCCCCAACTGCAATAAATCGCTTTGGGTTTATTTTTATACCGAACCCTCACCCCATAATCATGAACTTGCGGGCAGCCAAGCTGGGCTTGCTGACAGTAACAGAACCAGAGCTATTGGCCCGTGCAGCCTTAATACCGGATGGAAGCCTCGCGTCCTTCCTGTCACGTGCAATTGACATCGGCTGCAAAGACATAGTGCAGCTGCTCAAGGGGCCAGAGCAATCTGAGGACGGCGAAGAGGAAGACGCTGAGGATGAACCTGTCGAGCGGCCTATCAGACGCAGAGCCAAGCCAAAACTAAAAGACTTGGAAGAAGACGATGATCGACCATCAGCACGGATTAGGGATCGGCGCCGAAAGTAGTCGCGTAAGTTAATTTCTGAGCGGTGTAGCTCAATGGATAGAGCGTCCTGTTTTCTACATACTATTGGGCCTGAACAACTCAATGTATGGGCAGGAAGGTTGGGGGTTCAAGTCCCTCCACCGCTTCCAAATCTAGGCGCGGCATGTTTAATTATCGCTGTTTCCGCCCTAGGTGGGACAGAGAAGTGAGACATTTAGATAATTTCTCGTCCAGAGGTTTCAGGAATTTCAAGGCACTAGAAATCCGGTGGACGCTCTGATCGGGTCCACCAAATTTTTCAATGACTTAGAAGCCGCCCGTTTGGGCGGTTTTCTGTTGCGGCAATCGCGCCGCAAGCTGGCCGCGTTTGGCTTCCGAATTGAGCGATGTGCGGCGATCGCGCGGAACGCGGCCATGGGTGGGCGTCCGCATGGCGCAGGCTGAACGCAAGACCACGCCGACGGCCGCTTCAGCAGCGACGCGACACCCGGGTCATGATGCGGGCCGGCGATCCACAACGATGATCGACGACTGGTTTTTCAATGTCGATTCGATCGCCAGCGGTTCTGCGCGCGTGATCCGGTAGCCGAGATAGGCGACCGTCGGCAGCAGGGTGCGCACGAAATCGCTATAGATCAGATACAGCTTCTGCTCGGGACGGGCGAATTCGAAGACCGGTTCGATCATGACCGCGAGGCCCGAGGATCGCTCGCAAACGCCCTCGACCGCCTGCTGCACGGCGAAGGGGATCTGCTCCAGGCAATGCATCGAAAACACCAGGTCGAATGCGCCGCGTTCTGCCGCCGGCACCGGGTCGGTCGCCGAGCATACCTTGAGTTCGACCCCGTCGAGCTCCGCTCCGAAATAGTCGCGCGCCACCTCGATGCGGCGGTGTGAGATGTCATATCCCGTCAGCTCGACGCGGGGGCCATATTTCTGCTTGATGAGAACGAGGTTGATGCAATTGCCGCAGCCGATCTCCAGGATCTTTATCTTCTCTCGCCCGGCCAGGAGAGCGTCGATCTGCGGCCAGAGATAGGCGCAATACATATCGCGGAGCCAGCGGCGGCTGACGCGCTTTATCTTGCCGTTGACCCTGCCGAGCGTGGTTTCCTGTTCGTAGCCGCGGTGTTCGTAATCGCCGCGCGAGTTGTAGATGTCCTTGGAGGTCGACGGGATCTTGAAGAAATTATGCTCGGAATTTACGTACGATAGTAACCGGCGAACCTGCGTCCAATAGGTGTAGCGGTCATAGAGCCACGGAAATGGCCGCATCAACCGACGCATCCAGCCCGGCAGGAAATGCTGAACCTTGTTGTCGTTGCGCTGCTTTGCCAGCTCGACCGCATCGACCAGAAAGTTCTGCTTGCCGTCATTCGCCATCTTCGACTCCCGAAATTCGGCGCATCTTTAGGGAAGGATGGCGAATCGGCAAGCACAAAGAAAACCGGCGCCCCGATGCTTCAGCGGGGCGGGTGTCAGCGAGGCCGAGGCCGGGGAGGCCGAGGTCAGCGAGTTCGGGGGCCTCAACCGGCGCGGTGATGGCTGAAGCTGAGTTTCGGCGGATGGATCAGGGTCTGGGCGATGACGCAATAACGCTCCACCAGCTGGATCATCCGTTCGATCTTTTCCGGTTCGGCGTCGCTGTCGATTTCGAAACGCAGCTTGATCTCGGTGATGCCGACCGGCGCCGTCTTGTCGACGCCGAGCGTGCCGCGTGCATCCCAGACGCCTTCGGCGATGACCTTGCCGCCGCGGACCGGCACCGCCATCGCCGTCGCCACAGCGGCCAGGGTGACGCCGGCGCAGCCGACCAGGGCTTCCAGCAGCATATCGGCGGAACAGGCCTCTTCGCCCGAACCGCCGCCCGCCGGATGCAGGCCCGCCATCGTGACGCCCTTGTGGATGCGCACATTGCAGGCAACGCCGTCGAGCACCAGCTCGCCCTCCGCCCGCGCCGGCACCAGGGCGGCCGCCGGGTTGTCGCGGTAGAGCTGTTTCACCGGCGCCTGCCGGGCACGGAGCTCATCGGCCGTCATGGATGATTGCTCCCTTCATGCCGGACGCCGAAACCAAGCGTCGATGCGGCGCAATGCGGCTTATCGGCCGCGCACCCGGTGATAGATGAAGAGCAGGATCAGCGCACCGAGCACGGCGATGATGAAGCTGCGCAGGTCGAAGCCGCTGATATCACCGAGACCGAACAGCGTGCTGAGATAGCCGCCGATCAGGGCGCCGGCGATGCCGATGATGATGGTGAGGATGATGCCGCCCGGATCCCTGCCCGGCATGATCCATTTGGCGATGATGCCAGCGACGAGACCGAAAACAATCCAATATAGAACGCCCATCTGTTCCTCCCCCTTCGGTTACCGGTGCAGGATAGGCCCATGAGACCCGCCGGCGTCAACCGACGATTGTGTGAGGGGCTGCGGCGAAATGGCTTTTTGGCCAAGTGCAGTCACCGGATGCATCTGGCCGAGTGCGTCGGACGGGGGGCAGCGGCGAGAATCGATCAGGCGTAGCTGAGTTCCGTCATCATGCCCGCCGCCATGTGATAGAGATTGTGGCAGTGGAAGGCCCAGCGGCCGGGATTGTCGGCATCGAAGGCGATCACGCAGCTGCTGGAAGCCGGCACCAGATGGGTGTCGCGCAGCGGGCCGTTGAGCGGCTTGCCGTTGACGGCGACCAGCTGGAAGTGATGGCCGTGCAGATGCATGGGATGCGACATGGCGGTGCGGTTGATCAGCTCGATCTCCACCCGCTCGCCCTGTTTGACCTGCAAAGCCGCGCCGTTGCCGGCAAGGCCCCAACGATAGCGCGTCATGTCGCCGGTGAGATCGACGCTGAGGCGGCGGTCGGCCGGGCGCTGCGGCAGCGGATCGCGCGCGGCGACGAGATGGCCGGCCAACTGATCGAAGCGTGGAGTCGGCTTGGCCGAAAGGAAATCGAGCTTGCCGATCGCCGCACCCTTCGCCGCCAGGATGACGGCGCTGCGCCGGCGGTCGCCTTCCAGCTGGGCGACGACCGGCCAGGCGGCACGCTCCGCCGGCAAGCGCAGCCGGAGATCGATGCGCTGGCCCATGGCGAGGGCGAATTGCCGGCCGCTGACCGGCTGAACCGGCATGCCGTCGACAGCGATCAGGTCGCCGGAGAGCGACCCCAGATCGATCATGAAGTTGCTGGCCGAGCCGGCATTGATCAGGCGCAACCGCACCTTGCCGCCGCGCTCGACGGCGACCACCGCGGGGTCCTGATAGGTCCGGTCATTGGCAAGGAAGGCGTCATAGCTGACATCGTTGAGATCCATGCCGGTCATGCCGCCGCCACTGGCGCCCGCACCGCCAACCATCTGCTGCGCCATCGCCTGGCTCATGGTGTCGGACAGCGAGGAAGAGCCGCCATGCGACATGCCCGGCATCTGGCTCATCTCGCCGCCCGCCATGTCCATGCCCTCCGTGTTGGAGCCCTGCATGTTCATGCCCTGCATCTGCTCCATCGGCATGTTCTGCATCTGCGCATTGCCGATGGCATGGGCGGTGGTGTCATGGCTGCCCATCCGATGCGCCATGCCCTTCTGCAATTCGGCGAGGATCTCCTGCGGATCGCGGAAGGTGAAATCGTGCAGCTGGATGACCACCTCCTGCTCGTCGAGATGCGCCTCCGCCGGGTCGCGGATGATCAGCGGCGCCGCCAGCAACTGCTGCTCCTGCAGGCCGTAATGCGAATGCATGAAATTGGTGCCGGGCCGGCTGAGGACAAAGTCGTAGTCATAGCTGGCGCCTGCGGCGAGAGCCGGCTGCGTCATGTCGGGGACGCCGTCCGCCGCGTTGGGCGGCGTCAGGCCATGCCAATGGACCAGGGTCGGCTGGCTGAGGCGATTGAGCAGCTTCACCTTGAAGCGGTCGCCGCTGATGAAATCGAAACCCGATTTTCCATCCGCACCCATGGCGGCACCCAGGGCAAAAACCTTCGCCGCCTTGCCGTTCACCTCCAGCACCCGCGTCGTCACCTCGAGCGTCCGCGGCGTGTTTGCCGCCGCGCGCGCCAGCGGCGACCAGGTGAGGCCGAAACCTGTGGCGGCTGAGGCGGCGAGGAAATGACGGCGGGTCAAGGCGGACATGAGGCCTCCGGGAAGATGAATGCGCCCCCGTGATATGGAGTTTCCCATGGGGGCAAGGTCAAGCTTGTTCGGCGCCCAGGCAGAGCAGCCGGGCGGAGCTGCGCCGATCTGTCACAGAAGCCGCGACAGGCGGAACAGCAGGCAGCGGAACGGCCGGGCCAGAACAGCAGGGAGCGGAACGGCGGCAGGCGCGCTTATCTGGCGGGCGCCGCCTCCGTCGCCTGCTGCATGAAGGTCGCGAGATCGCCATAGCCGGTCATGCGCTCTTCATAAGCGAGGCCGAGCCGGTCGGCGATGCTGCGCGCCTTCTCGCGGAAGCCGGGGATCTCCGCCTGGATCTGATAGACGACGCGGCTGTAATTGCCGAAATAGCTGTCGCGCAGTTCCGGATGGCGGTCGAGCCACAGGCCTTTCCAGATGAAGCTTTCGAAATGGCGGATCATGAAATCGGTCAGATAGAAGGTGCCGATATTCTCCGCATGCAGGGCTTCGAAGGCGGCGTTGCCGTCAAAGAAGGAATAGCAATGCGGGCCGGCGATCCGCTCGACGCCCTCCGCCGCCAGTACCGCGTCGAGTGCGCCGGCGGTGCCGCAATC
>DATLIX010000121.1:0-7447 GCA_035539215.1 Dongiaceae bacterium
GCCACCTGCACCCGCACCACCGTCTGCCCCGCCGGCACTTCAACATGCACTTCGCCGTTCGGCACGCCCGGGATCACCGGAGCTCCCGCCGGAGCCCCCTGGCCGCCCGCCGGGGCGCCGTCCGCCTGCGCTACCTGCACAACTTCCGGGTTAAACTCCTGCGCCGCCGAATTCCCCATATCCTCGGTCTGCGGCACATGCGTGTTGTCGGTAGCCATGGCGTGTCTCCTCGGTTTAACCGTCGTTCATTGACCACGCACACGGGTTCGCGCCCGGCGGCGTGGTAACGAAAAATTTAGTCCCCAACATTCGGAGGTAGAATAAGCCTTGGAATTAAAGGCTCACAAGGAGGGGGGCGTTAACGTACACACATCATGGTGTGACTGGAACGTGATATATCGTTAGAATGGCAAATTAAATTACAAATTTAACTAAATCGGATCTCTCAGCGTCAGGTTGCAGTTCGCCGCTCGCCCCGATACAGCCGTCCGTAGAAACACCCGATTCGCCAAAAAAAGCTGTCAGCCAAACAAAAGCGGGTTGGCATTGCCAAATCACGTTACCGCTGTCATTTACCTGACAGGATCACGGCCGATCCGGGACGACATTTGCCCGATGGCAGGCCCGCCCCGGCCCCCGCGCGGCAGACACCAGCGACAGGCAATGGCAAACGGGCCGCGACGTGAAACGCCGCGGCCCGCTGCAGTGATTATCTCGGTTTGCCTGGCTTGCGCGTCAGGTCGCGTCGATCATCAGGAAATAGATGAGATCCTGCTCGGAGCGCACGACCGCCGGACAGAGCACAGCCTTGGCCATGATCAACCGGCCGGGACGCAGGCAGATGATGCGGGCCGGAAAGGAATGCGCCCGGCCGCGGGCGAATTGCAGAACCACCTGCGGCAACGGCACCGGCGATTTGACCTGCATATACTGGTCGAGCGGCCGGTCGCGCAACGCCGCCTCTTCCAGGCCCAGCCATTTCTGGGCGGCCGCGTTGGCCTTGAGGACCAGGCTGTTGGCATTGACCAGGAAGCAGGGCGAGGGGCAGGCATCGGCGATGACCGCCGCCGACACCCCCTGCCCGGCATTCATCGCCTGTTCGCGCAGCTTGTCCTGCAGGCCGCGCAACTGACGCTTGAGCTCATCGATGCTGTAGGCGCGCAAGGCCGCCGACAGATTGCCGCCATCCGGGCAGGCATTGGCCAGCATGTCGATCAGCTGATTGATGCGGATGTTACGGCGGGCCGCCGCCTGTTCCAGGATCTGCCAAACATCCTGGTCAAGCTTCAGGGAATAGCGTCGCCCCTTGCACTGAATGATCCGGTGCACGACCCGCTGCTCATCGGCAATGGCCGCGAGAAAATCCGAATCGATCGCCGCTGCCGGCGAAGTGAGGGCTAATGAGCTGCTACTTGTGCTTCGCATCACGCTCGAATCGCAGAAATCAATCGCCAATTACGTTACTGGTCGCCCCGCGGCCAGATCGAACTCGGTCACCTTCATCACAGTGTGCACTTTACCCTAGGCGGAAGGCAAGGCATCACGATGACAGAACCAAGATCAACGTTTTATTAATACTGTGATAATCAATTCCTGGCTAGATTTCATGATAGAGTCATTGTTGCGGCGTGGCGAAACCCCTGCGCTGCCAAGGAAAGCCTATGCCTTTCATCAAGCGTGACGCCACCGGCGAGATCGTCGCCCTGTTTCGCGAACAAAGCGCGGAAGCCCGCGACTATTTGCCCCCTGCCCATCCGGAAGTGCAGCATTTTGTGCGGCCGGAGGCGAACGGGAACGGCCAGACCGAACACAGCCACGCCGAACCGGTCCAGGATCTGGTCAGTTCCGACCTGGAAATGATTCGCGTCTATGAAGATCTTGTCGACATTCTGATCAGCAAGCATGTGGTCGTGCTGACCGATTTCCCCCAGGCGGCCCAGGAAAAGCTGATGCGCCGCAAACGCCTGCGTTCCTCCTTCAGCAGCCTGACCGAGGCCCTGGCGTCCGAGGACGAGGAAGGCATCTTCCGCATCTGATCCGAGTCGCGGCGCGGCGCGGTCGACGCCTGCTCTGTTGACCTGCACTGGACCCTGAGCAAAGCTGCAGCGAGTCTCTGCCGGGAACTGCACTTGACCCAACCTGCTTGTCATTGGCCAGCCATGAGGTCGCCATGGATACGATCGACACGCCGCTGCTCGCCGCCCTCGCCCAGGCCATGCCGGTCGCCGCTGGCCGCGCCAGCCTGGACGCCGGGACCGGCCTGGTGATCGTCGATGAGGTCAACGGCTTTGCCACCGTCGGCGCCGGTCCCCTGGCACCGCCGCGCGAGAACGCCGCCGTCACCCGCATGGTGGCCGAGACCGATCGCCTGGCCCGCGCTTTCGCCGCCCGCGACTGGCCGATCCTGGCCTTTCTCGACAGCCACGAACCCGGCAAGGCCGAACCGCCCTACCCGCCGCATTGCGAAATCGGGACCGGTCAGGAAAATCTCGTGCCGGCTTTGGCTTGGCTGGAGGAATGCCGCCAGGTGCAGCTCATGCGCAAGGACTGCATCAACGGCTATATCGGGGCCGAACAGGCGGACGGCCGCAATATCGTGCGCGATTGGATCGCCCGGCACGGCCTGCAACGGGTCGTCGTGGTCGGCATCTGCACCGATATCTGCGTGCTGGATTTCGTGCTGACCCTGCTATCCGCCCGCAATCATGGGCTGGTTGCGCCATTGCGCGATGTCCTGGTCTACGGCCCCGGCTGCAGCACCTATGATCTGCCGAAAGAGCAGGCCCTGGCTCTCGGCCTGCCAGCGACCGCCGGCCATCCCCAGGAACTGGCGCATCATATCGGCCTCTATGTCATGGCGTCGCGGGGCGCCATTCTCGCCGACGAACTCGTCTTCGCCTGATTTCCGGGACCTCCGCACGCCCTGCGCCCAGACCGCAGCAAACCCCAGAACTGCGCCGGATAAAAGAACCCGAATAAAAGAAACGGGCCGCAAACGCGGCCCATCCGGTATTCTCGCCACCTGCGATGGGATGGAACGTCGCTGCGGCCGGTTAAACGGCCTGATGATCGAGATGCAGGATCACGTCATGCGAGTGGTAGACCTTGGTCCCGTCCTCGAAGATCCAATAGGTCAGCCCTTCCACCTGAACGCCGCCTTCCGTCAGATGCGGCGAGGCGATCCCGGTTTCCAGCAACCGCAGCTCGGTCACGATATTCAGCTGCGAATCGCCGCCGTCACCCAGGATGACGATCTCGCCATTGGCATCCGGCAGCATATCGGACAGCTGCAAGGTCATGTTCATGTCGTCCAACGATGCTGCCGTCCCCGGCGTCATTTTGGCCGACAATACCTCTCCATCCCCATAGCTAGGCATCGGCAAAAGTGCTCCATCATCAATAATCATTCTCGTGGCGTCCTGACGCGCAACAAAGCACCCTATCTTGGGTATTTTGCTAAAATTTATGTCACATCTTTTTTTATTGCAACGGTTTGTTGAGGTTATCTTAATAACCTTTTATTAACCATAAGTGGCAATCCAGCCGGCCGCCGCGAAAAAATTGATGGTATTTCAATATGCTATCGCGGAAGCGCGGCAGAAAAATCCCGATACCAAAAGAACTGCAACCTGCGGTCAGCGCTGTTCCTCAGGCAAGCGGCGCGCGGCCCCAAGATCGCCGAGACGCGCCCGGATGGCGGCGCGATCCGGCAAACTGGTCTGCGCTCCCGTTTGCAGGCAGGCCAAGCCGCCGGCGACACTGGCTTGCGCCAAGGCCGTCGGCAGATCGGCGCCGGCCTCGATCGCCGCTGCGAAGGCGCCGACGAATGCGTCGCCCGCCGCCGTGCTGTCGACCGGGACGATCGGCAGCACGCCGATTTCCCAGTCACCTTCAGGGCTGTAGGCAATAGCCCCCGCCCCGCCCAAGGTGGCGATGACGGTGATACCCGCGGCCCGCGAAATCACCCGCGCCGCCTGGCGCGGTTCCAGGGCCCCGAGGCCCAGGGCTGCCGCCACGGTGACGGCCTCATGCTCGTTGACGATCAGCCAGTCGAGGGCGGCGAGGGCAATGCCGGGAATCGGGCCAGCCGGCGCGGCATTAAGGAGCACGCGCGCACCGCGTGCCGCAGCCCGCGCCACCAGCGCCCAGTTCTGCGACGGCCAGACTTCCATCTGCATCACCACGACCGTGCCCGGCACCAGCAGACTATCCGGCACCTGATGCTCGATGGCGCTGAGATTGGCGCCAGAGGCAACGACGATCATGTTGCGGCCGGCACGGTCGACGCAGATCATGGCGCAGCCGGTCGGCTGGTCATCCGGCTGGGTCAGCTGCAGATCGACGCCGTTGCGCCTGAGCTCGCTCACGGCGACATCGGCCATGCTGTCGCGCCCGACCTTGCCGACCATCTTCACCTGGGCGCCGGCCCGCGCCGCCGCCAAAGCCTGATTGGCGCCCTTGCCGCCCGGCACCAGTTTATAGCTGGGCCCGAGAACGGTTTCGCCCGGCCCCGGCAGAGCCGCGACCGGGATGGTCATGTCGACATTGATGGACCCGAAAACGACGATCACCGCTGCTTCCCCACTCACCCGCGCCGCATGACGTCACCACGCGACACGGAATTCCCCGCCGGCGGCGACGGCCGGCAATCTGAAGGCGGATCCACTATTCGCGACGGCTGGCTGCGGCGCAAGATCGGTTGAGGCAAAACCGGCGGTTTTGACGGCGGAAACCGCCACCTGCGGCAAAATGATCTCCGCTCCCGCCGGCAAAAGATCGGGCAGGCGGCAGGAAAAACTGTTGGCCGTGAAGGCGATCTGGCGCAGCCGGCCAGGCACGGATGTGCGTACGATCTCCCTGCCCTCGAGTTCAAGCGACAGCCAGCCGTCCTTGGCCTGCAGACGGGCCGTCTTGCCGAAAGCGATCAGCGGCCCCAGCGACCAGTCGCCGGACCGGTGCGTGATCTCCCAGCCATGCCACGGCGTCACGTCGATCAGCTCGGCGACACCCAGCATCGGCATCAGCCCGCCCCAGCCGTAGAACGTATCGGTATCCGGCTGATCGTCGGCAAGCCCGGTCTCGGCGCTGAAATTCTCCGGACATTGCCGCTTTTCCCAGGACTGTGCGAAAAGGCGGCAGCTCATCTCGGCCAGCCGGCTTGCCTCGGCATCGAGGCCAAGACGCTTCAGGCCGTAATAGGTGAGGAAATTCAGCGGCGGCCAGATGCGGCCGCGCCAGTAGACATTGTCGTGATAGGCCGGATCGTCGCGCGCTACCGACGGCAAGCCCCAGCCGCCGCCGAATTTCTGCGGATCGGCAAGGTGACCAAGCAAGGCTGCCACCTGCCGGTTATCGGCAACGCCCGCCAGCAGCGGATAAAAGCTGGTCGGCGCCAAGGCGCGGATGAAGCGGCCGTCCCATTTGCGATTGGCGAAGATCTGGCGTTCCTCATCCCAGAGCTGCGCCTGCAGACGCGCGCCCAGCGCGGTACCGCGTTTCCGCAGGCGTTCCGCGGTCGCCGCATCGCCGCGCCGTTCCGCCAGCAGCGCCAGCACTTCCGCATCCAGCACCAGCAGGCTGTTCAAACCGACATCGGCGCAGTCCAGCGTACCGCTCGCCCTGTCGAACACCGCCTCGTCATGCAGCGGCGAATTGTCCATGCTGGATTCGTTCTTGGCGCCAAGCTTGGTGCTGCGATAGAGCCCCTCGCCGACACCTGCCGTCGTGCCCCATTCGAAAAGCCCGTCGCCATTGCCGTCGCGATGCCGGAACCACCAGTCGTGATTGGCGAGCAGCTTCGGATAGGCAAGATCGATGAGGTCCGGCGCACCCGCACGTTCCGCCATCAGCCAGAAGACGAAGGAACAGACCGGCGGCTGCGAGCGGTCGATCCAGGCATCGCGGCCGGTAACGAGACAGGGCAGGTTGCCGGCCGGCTGGGCTGCCGCCAGGACCGCCTTGAGATTCTCCCACACCAGCGCCGTATCGAAACAGCCCGACAGCATGGCGTGATAGAAGATGTCGGTGAGCCAGACGCCGAAGCCGCCGAACTTCTGCGCCACCCAGGTGCGGCTGAGGCTGGTATAGGGCCGCTGATTGATGGCGTCCCAGACCGTGTTCCAGCCGACCAGATCGCGAATGGCATCGAGCGATCCTGCATGCTGACCGGTCTGCTGCGGCGGCAATGGTGCCGGCTTCGGCGCCGTCAGCGCTGCCGACACT
The DNA here is from genome assembly GCA_035539215.1 of Dongiaceae bacterium. Lineage (GTDB taxonomy): Bacteria > Pseudomonadota > Alphaproteobacteria > Dongiales > Dongiaceae > Dongia_B. Next base: position 6,223 of record DATLIX010000121.1, read on the forward strand.
TTCGTCGCGGCCTGTTCGGAAGCTGCCGCCACGCTGACGGCGACCGAGAAATCCGGCATCTCGTCCAGATTGTAACGAAGAACCGCGATCTTGCCGGTGATGCCGCGCGAGCCCAGATAGAAATAACCATGCGCGGCGAATTCCGCCTCCAGCGCCTCGATGCTGTCGTGGAACGTGACCATCAAGGGCGCGGCGTCGCCGCGCACGCAGGCATATTGATCGCCGCGTTGCGCCCAGAGCGTTTCGCTCGCGGCATCATAGACCCAGGGAACGAGATCGTCGTTTTCGCCGTCGCGCCAGTCGAGCACCAGAAGGACCCAGACCCGCAGCCCCCATTCGGCGAAACTCTTCGCCGACCAATGGGCACGAAGCGCGGTCGGATCGGGCTTGTCGTAGTGCCAGTCGAGCCTGGTGCCGCAATGATCGACCGACACATCGATCTGGGACCCGTCGATCCGGCGCGGCCCCAAGGTCAGGCCGGGCGCTGTCGCGGGAAAGCAGGTGAAGCTCGCCTTGCTGGCGGCGTAGGCGCAGGGCGTCAGGCGCAGGCCCGTCGGCAGATGCGTCATCTGCAACGGATAAACACTGTCCCAGCTATTCCAATGCCGGGCAGGATCGATGTCGCGGATATCTTCGGTTTTGGGCTGGGACATGTCGAACCGTCACTGGAAGGGAATTAGGCGACCCAGCCGGCCAGAATCTCGTCGACGCTGGCAAGCTCGATCTGTTGGGCGAAGCGTTCCGCGGCAAGCCGCAGGATCACCTCATGAGCATTGAGATCGCCGCTGGTAACGGCGTCCCGGGCAATGATGACGCGCAGGCCATGGTCGATCGCCGACAGTGCGGTGGCCCAGATGCAGACATCGGTCTCGACGCCCGAGAGAATAAGCGTCGTCACGCCCCGCTGTTGCAGCAGCGGGGCGAAATCCGGGCTGCTATGGGCCGAATAGCCGGATTTGTCGACCAGGCCCGCAATCGGCAAGACAGCCAGTTCGCTGACTAGGTCGATCGCCCCGGCGCCGGCGCGATCGAGCGTCGCATTGCGCCAGTAGTGATAGTAGCGCTGCCAGCTGGCGGCGGCATCCTCGGGCCGGGCCGGCGGCACGAAGCGGGTGCAGACGGTTTACTGCGGCCGCGCCTGCGCCAGCTGCAGCACCTGCGGCAGGATGCGGCGCAAATCGGCAACGCCCCATTCGGGATGGCTGTCGAACAGCACCTGCATGTC
>DATLIX010000122.1:0-32204 GCA_035539215.1 Dongiaceae bacterium
CCCGAATGAAGGCGATGCCGGATTGGCCATGCATCTCTCGCAGCTGATGACATCGCCAGGCGATCGGATCGGCAGCGGGCGATGGGCTGGAGATGAATGCGCGATCATCCGCCCCGATTCCGCGGTTGGGGCAACAGACACGAGGACTACGACTATGAAGAAACTCGCTCTCATTCTCACTGCCGGCGCCATGCTGGCCGCCGGTGGCGCCGCTGCCTATGCCGCGACCCTGACGCCGGCGCAGCAGTGCACGAAGCTGGAGAAGCAGTTCGATGCAGCAATCAAGAAGCACGCCAATGACCCGAAGGCCGCTGATGCCAAGCAGGCCCGGACCGATGGCGGCGATCTCTGCAAGTCGGCCGACAAGAAGGCCGACGGCGTGAAGAAGCTGCAGGATGCGGTCACCGATATCGGCCTGAAGCCGCGCGCCTAAGCCGGCAGAGCCGGGGCTGACCGGCCCCGGCGGCATGCGACGATCGACGCGGCGGCAGCAATGCCGCCGCGTTTCGTTTATCGGCCGTTCCCCCGCCCCCGGTCGTTACAGCCCAGAGAGACGCAAAGCCGCCCCAAACCTGAAAGCCCTAGCAGACCTGAGAACCCCGCGGCGCCGGCACCGCTTGCCATCCCTGGCGCCTGATCTTAAGGTGCGAGCGGCTTCTCATGAGGAATATATGCCGCCGTCTCTGACGGAGATCGAGACCTGGGTCTTCGATCTCGACAACACGCTTTACCCCGCCTCCTGCCGGCTGTTCGATCAGGTCGACCAGCGCATCGGCCTCTATGTGCAGCAGCTGCTCAATCTGTCGCCGGAAGATGCCCGCGCGCTGCAGAAACAGTATTTCCGCGAGCACACCACCACCCTGCGCGGCCTGATGATCAATCACGGGGTGGAACCGGGGGATTTCCTTGATTTCGTGCACCAGATCGATGTCAGCGGCGTGCAGCCGGATGCACGGCTGGATGCGGCGTTGACCGCGCTGCCGGGACGCAAGGTGATCTTCACCAACGGCACGACCAAGCATGCCCAGAATGTCATGGGGCGGCTGGAGATCGGCGGCCATTTCGACGGTGTCTTCGATATCGCCGATGCCGGCTACATCCCGAAACCGGATCACGGCTGTTACCGGGCCATGCTGGAGCGCTTCGGCATCGCGCCGGTCCGCGCCGCGATGCTGGACGATATGCCGCGGAATTTGCAGCCGGCGGCGGAACTGGGCATGTGCACCATCTGGATCAAGACCCATAATGACTGGGCCCAGGCCCTCGATGATATGAGCTTCGTGCATCATGCCACCGACGACCTGGCAGGTTGGTTGAACGACACGGTGATCAGGAGCAGGAAATCCGCATGAATATCGCCCAATTGCAGGCTGCCATCGATGGCGCCTGGGACAAGCGTACCGAGATCAACAGCAGCACCGGTGGCGATATCCGCGCCGCCGTCGATGCCGCCCTCACCGCGCTGGATCGCGGCGAGTTGCGTGTCGCCGAGAAGCGCGACGGCAAATGGGAGACCAATCAGTGGCTCAAGAAAGCCGTACTGCTTTCCTTCCGGCTCAATGATTCGCAGGTCATTCCCGCCGGCGACGACTACACCGCGCTGGGGACGGGCAAAGGCGCCTGGTTCGACAAGGTGCCGTCGAAATTCGCCGGCTGGGGCAAGACCGAATTCAACGATGCCGGCTTCCGCGCCGTGCCGAACTGCGTCGTGCGCCGCAGTTCCTATATCGCCCCCGGCGTGGTGCTGATGCCGAGCTTCGTCAATGTCGGCGCTTATGTCGATTCCGGCACCATGATCGATACCTGGGTGACGATCGGTTCCTGCGCCCAGATCGGCAAGAACTGCCATATCTCCGGCGGTGTGGGCATCGGCGGTGTGCTGGAACCGCTGCAGGCCGGCCCCGTTATCATCGAGGACAACTGCTTCATCGGCGCCCGCTCCGAAGTGGTCGAAGGTGTCGTGGTCGAGGAAGGCGCGGTCCTCTCCATGGGCGTCTATATCGGCCAGACCACGAAGATCATCGACCGGGCGACCGGCGAGATTTTCTACGGCCGGGTGCCGGCCTATTCGGTGGTGGTTTCCGGCAACCTGCCGGGCAAGCCGCTGCCCAATGGCGAGCCCGGCCCCAGCCTCTATTGCGCGGTGATCGTCAAGCGGGTCGATGAAAAGACCCGCTCCAAGACCTCGATCAACGAACTGCTGCGCGATACCGACCAGCGTACCGCCTAGGAGAATCATGAGCGCACCGGTCCTCGACCCCGTCAAGCTGGCGGCGGAGCTGATCCGCCGCCCCAGCGTCACACCGGAAGATGCCGGTGCGCTCGATGTCCTCACCACCGCCTTGGAAATGGTGGGCTTCACCTGCCGCCGCATGCCGTTCCAGAAACCCGGTACCGACCGCATCGATAATCTCTATGCCAAGGCGACCCGTACCGGTCCCAGCCGCGCCAACAAGCCGAGACATTTCTGCTTCGCCGGCCACAGCGATGTGGTGCCGGTCGGACGGCGCGAAAGCTGGAGCGTCGGGCCGTTCGACGGCACGATCACCGACGGCCGGCTCTATGGCCGGGGTGCCGCCGATATGAAGGGGGCGGTCGCCGCCTTCGCGGCCGCCGCCGGACGTTTCCTCGACCGGCAAAGCGCCGATTTCAGCGGCAGCATCTCGCTGCTCATCACCGGCGACGAGGAAGGTCCGGCCTATAACGGCACCAAACCGATGCTGGAAACGCTCGCCGCCGAGGGCGAGACCTGGGATGCCTGCCTGGTCGGCGAACCGACCAATCCGCAGAAGCTGGGCGAGATGGCCAAGATCGGCCGGCGCGGCAGCTTCACCGGTCACCTCGTGGTCCAGGGCATCCAGGGCCACACGGCCTATCCGCATCTCGCCGACAACCCGATCCATCGCCTGTCGAAGATGATCGCCGCCCTGACCGAGACGCCGCTGGACGCGGGCACCGAGCATTTCCAGCCAAGCTCGCTGCAATTCTCCACCGTCGATGTCGGCAACGGCGCCAGCAATGTCATTCCGGCGGAAGCCCGCGCCACCTTCAACGCGCGCTTCAACGACCGCTTCACCATCGCCAGCCTGGAAGCGGAAATCCGCCGCCGCCTCGATGCCGTGGGCGGCCAGTACGAACTTAGCCTCGGCTCCTGCTCGGCCTCCTTCATCACGCCCGTCGGCCGCCTGAGCGACATCCTGTCGAACGCCGTGCAGCGCGAACTCGGCCGCAAGCCGGAACTGTCGACCACGGGCGGCACCTCGGATGCCCGCTTCATCAAGGACTATTGCCCGGTGGTGGAATTCGGCCTCGCCGGCCAGACCATGCACAAGGTCGATGAAAACGTGCCGGTCGCCGATATCACCGCGCTCAGCCGCATTTATGAACATGTCCTCGAGGCGTTCTTTGATGATCAGCCTCACTGAGACCAGATTCGCGCTGCGCGGGCTGCTGCGTATCCTGCGTTTCGATTCGAGCTTCGTGCAATTCTATGATCGCAGCCGCGACGGGGCGCTGCGTTCCTTCTGGCTGGCGGCACCCCTGCTGGTGATTTTCCTGCTGCGGCTCTACCTGCTGCACGATCCGCAGCAACCGCCCGTCACCTTGCGCATGTCGGCGGCGATGATCATCGCCTATGCGATCAACTGGGCCTATTTCCCGCTCTTCCTGCTGTGGATCGCCCGTTATATCGATCGCGAGAAGCGCGTCATCGGCTGCATTGCCGTCTATAACTGGCTCAGCATCCTCGCGGTTTTCACCAGCCTGCCGCTCTCGCTGCTGGGTTGGGTCGGACTTGACGCGGGCTTCCTGCAGGCGCTGGACATCGTCAGCGTCATCCTGTCCCTGGTCTGCGAAGGCTATATCCTGGCGGTCTGCCTGCAGATCTCCGGCTTTTTCGCCGCCGCCTTCGTCATCCTCGACTTGATCCTCAACCAGATCCTCTTCACCCTCGCAGATCACCTCGGCATGGCGCCTATTTTCTGATCACCGCAAGGCTACAACCCGACGCCGCTTGCAGAAAAGTCATGCCGCGCGGAGAAATTTCCGCAGGCCTTTCGTCGGCCGGGGCGAGAACGCGTCAGAATTTGTCGCAACCATGCGGACGCATTGCGCCCGTTGCCGCTTACAGTCTCGTCATCCGATGCAGGTGCATCGGCCAAGCCAAGGTGCCGGAAATGCTCGCATTTCCGGGTAATTGGGAAGCGCGGTCAGGCGCCGTGGGGCGACCCACGACGTTCAAGCCGCCACTGCCCCGCAACGGTGGGGCTGGTTAATCGCTGCGGGCATGCCACTGGGGCCGCAAGAGCCCTGGGAAGGTCGCAGCGAAGCGGGGAATCCGGCGTAAGCCGGATCCGTGCGCGCCAGCCGAGTCCGGAAACCAGCCTTCGCTTGAGTGAGACGGATCGCGGGGGCGATCACGTCCGAAGACTGTCTCGGGCTCCCGGCTGCAGCTTGCTTGCCGTGACCGATGCAGGCCGGACCATCGCCCCGATCCATTGCGCAACCGACCTTCCGTGGGGAAGGCGCCAAGGACGGATTTTGAGTCATGCCGATGACCGCCAGCAGCCGAATGCTGAATTTCCTCGACTCCCGCAAGCCCAATTACAGCCTGGAACAGCCCTTCTACAACGATCCGGCCTTCCATGAGCTGGACATGAAGCACATCTTCGGCCGCAACTGGCTGTTCGCCGGCCTGACCTGCGAGATCCCCACGCCGGGCAAATATCTCACCGTCTCTTTCGGCAACGAATCCGTCGTCGTGTTGCGCGATTCGCAGCGCGAGATCCGCGCCTTCCACAATACCTGCCGCCATCGCGGCTCGCGCCTGTGCCTGAAGGAAAAGGGCAGCGGCGCCAAGCTGGTCTGCCCCTATCATCAATGGACCTATAATCTCGACGGTTCGCTGGCTTACGCCGGCCATATGGGCGGCGATTTCGACAAGGGCCAGTTCTCGTTGAAGCCGGTCCATGTCGAAGTGGTGGCCGGCTATATCTTCATCAGCCTGGCCGACAATCCGCCGGCTTTCGACGACTACCGCCGCGACGTCGAGCCCTATCTCGCCCCGCACGACATCGACAACTGCAAGGTCGTCTTCGAGCAGACCCTGATCGAGAAGGCCAATTGGAAGCTGGTCATCGAGAACAACCGCGAATGCTATCACTGCAAGGGATCGCATCCGGAACTGCTGAACACGCTCTCCGAATACGACAACACCGACGATCCCCGGCTCGACCCGAAATACCGCGAGCTGCTGCTGAAGAAAGCTGCCGACTGGGATGCGATGGGCATCGCCAATGCCGCCACACCGCACAACCTGCGCTACCGCGCCGTGCGCCTGCCCTTCATTCGCGGCGCCCATTCCATGACCATGGAGGGGACCCTCGCCAGCAAGAAGCTGCTCGGCCAGCTGACCGACCCCGATATGGGCTCCTGCCGCATGCTGAGCCTGCCCAACAGCTGGAACCACCTGCTCTCCGATCACGTCATCGCCTTCCGCGTGCTGCCTTTGGGTCCGCAGGAGACCGCCGTCACCACCAAATGGCTGGTGCATAAGGATGCCGTCGAAGGCGTCGATTATGACGTCGAGCGCCTGTCCAAGGTCTGGGCGGCGACCAACGAGCAGGACCGCAAGCTGGCCGAAGACAACCAGCTCGGCATCAATTCGAAGGCCTATGAGCCGGGCCCCTATTCCGCCGATATCGAATTTGGCGTGCGCAACTTCATCGACTGGTATTGCGGCGAAATGAGCCAGGAACTCAGCCGCCAGCAGAGCTATGCCGTGGCGGCGGAATGACCGCGCCGGCCTGACGCGACGGCGGGGGCTGTTGCCCAAAAGCGGCTGATGGCTTAGAGATCGGCGGGCAACCCCGCGCCGGAGGGATCGGAAACACCCCCGAGACCCTGCCGGCCGGGACCCGCCGCTCTTGCAACAGGAACCCGTCGCCGCCAATGACGATCGGACGCCGCCATTATCTGCTGACCGCGCAGATCCTGATCTCCGGCGCCCTGCTGGCCTGGCTGATCAGCTTTACCCGGCCCGGCGACCTGGTCGCGGCAGCCCGCGATGTCTCGCCGCTGGCGCTGCTGGTGACGGGCGGGATGCTCGCCATCTGCAATGGCCTTGCCGCGTTTCGACAAAGCGTCATTCTGCGCGCCATGGGCATCGACGTATCGCTGCCGCGGATGCTGGCCCTTAATTGGATGGGCCTCTTTGCCAATAATTTCCTGCCGAGTTCCGTCGGCGGCGACGCGGCGATCGCCGCCGTCCTGCAACGCCGCTACCGCCGCCTGGGCACCATCGTCAGCGGGTTGCTCATCAACCGCATTTTCGGCCTCGTCGGCCTGATGATCGTCTTGCTGATTCTCTTTATCGTCGTCGATCTGGGGCCGCTGCAGGTCTTGGTCAATCGCGTGATCGTCTGGTCGGTCGCCCTGCTCCTGCTCGCGGTTCTTGCCGGCATCGGCCTGATCCTGCTCATGCGTGGCAGAAACCGGCTCTCACGGCTGCTCATGGCCTGCCTCGAGAAGCTACAGGCGATGGGCGTGACGGCACTCAGCCTCGGCCGGACATCCTTCGGCATCTTCCTGCTCTCGATCGGCATCATGCTGCTGTCTGGCTCGGCGGTCGGCCTGCTCGGCCGCTGGCAATACCCGCCGTCCGGGCTTTGGACGACGGCAACCATCATCCTGATGCTGCAGCTGGTGCAGTTGATCCCGATCAGCTTCAACGGCATCGGCGTCGCGGAATCGGTGACCGCCTATTGCCTCACCCGTATCGGCTGGCCGTTGCACGAGGCGGTGTTGTTCGGCTTACTGCTGCGCGGCATCTCTATCGCCCTGTCTCTGCCGGGCGTGCTCGGCTACTTCTTCGCGCCGCCCAAGACAGCGCCGGCGGAAGCCATCCCCACCGATACGCTGTAAACCGGCCGGCAGTGCGGCTCAGGCGGGTTTCTCAGCAACGTTCGTTGCAGCAGGCCGCAGAATCCTGAGCGCCGCCGCAGCCGCGACGCGGCAGCCGAGAACGATATGATCGACATCGGTGTCTTCGGCAAAATCGTGACTGATGCCGCCGATGCTGGGAATGAAGAGCATGCCGCTCGGCAGATGCGGCGCGATCACCTGCGCGTCATGGCCGGCGCCACTTGGCATCCGCAGCCATTGTCCAGGCGCGATCGCCTCCGCCGCAGCGGCGATATGATCCTGCAACGCGGCCGCCATCTGGACCGGTTCCGAAGGCGCATCCGCCTCTTCCAGCGCAACGCGTGCAGGCCCGGCCCGGTCGGCCTCGCGCACCAGATCGGCCAAGGTCCGCAGCATCAGCTGCAGACGCTGCGGATCGGCGTCGCGGAACTGCAGCAGCAGCTCCGCCCTGCCTGGAATGACGCTGAGGGCGCCGGGATCGAGTTCGATCCGGCCGATGGTCCACACCGTATCGGCATCGGCAAGGTCACGGAAGGCGGCGTTCAGCCGATAGGCGAGGTCGATCAGCGCGGCACCCGCATCGCGCCGGATCGCCATCGGCGTGGTGCCGGCATGATTGCGCTGGCCGGTGAAGACGACCCGCATCTCGCGAATGCCGACGATGGTGGTGACGACACCGAGGGATTTGCCGGTCGCTTCCAGCCGGCCGCCCTGCTCGATATGCGGCTCGAGATACGCAATATGCCGGCCCGGCTCCAGCCGATGGCGCGGCCGGTCGGCGAGGCCGGCCGCCAGCAGGGCATCCGCCAAAGACTGGCCCCGGCGGCTGCGCGCGGTTGCAATGACGGAATCGACCGCTTCGCCGACAAAGCTGCGGCTGCCGAGATAGCCGGCAAAAGTGCCCTCTTCATCGCTCCAGGCGGCAACGTCGATGGCAAGATCCCGCGTCGCGGCGCCTTCGCCGAACGCCCGCGCGATCTCCAGGCCGTAGATGACGCCAAGCGCGCCGTCGAGCCAGCCCCCGGTCGGTTGCGTATCGGTATGCGATCCAATCAGCAAGGCCGGCGCGGATTTGGCCGATCGTCCCAGGACCGTACCGACGCGATCAATCGTCGCGCTCAGGCCGGCGTCGCGCAGGCGTTCCGCCAGCCAGTGCCGCGCCGCCATATCGACCGGCGACAAAGCCGGCCGGACGACGCCTTTTCCTTCGGCGCCAAAGCGGCGCAGCTGCCGGAGGTCTTCCAGCAGCCGCTTGGCGTTGATCTCGGGAAGCAACGAGGGCTTACACCGGCTGGCCGGCCTTGATGCGCAGCACGCGCAGCCGGCTCTCGACATCTTCCTTGTTGAGATAGACACCGGCGAGACGGCGATAGCCGGTATAGGCGTCGCGGGCATGTAGGACGCGCCAGTTGTCGAACAGCAGCACGGAACCCGGCAGCAGGCGGCGGCGATACTGCAAGGTCTCGTCGTTGCAGTATTTGGCGAAAGTGGCCAGCGCGCGGTAGAAGGTCTTCTGCTGCGCGGCGGTGAGCGTAAAGGGTGCCCGGTCATGATTGTTGTAACTGACCTGCACGAGATCGCCGAGATCGTTCAGGCGGAACAGCGGCCGGCGCGCCATCAGATGGACGCCACGGTCATGATCGAGATACTGGCCGGGTATGGCGATCTCGGTCAGCGCTTTGAAATCCTCCGGATGTTCGCGGCGCATCAGCTCCGCGATCTTGAAGCCGTCGATCAGCACGTTCTCGCCGCCGGTGCAGTCCGCCGCCAGGCAATGGAACATCTGATAGCCGGGCGCATCGAAGGCATAGGTGCCGTCGGTATGCGGCCCGATCGCCATCGAGGTATAGGCGGTGTCCTTGTGTTCCATATTGGCGGTGAAGTCCCAGTAGCCGCCGAAAATCGTCTCGCGGATATAGGCGATGCGCTTGGCCACCGCCTGGGTCGCTTCCGGCGTGCCGGGGACACCTTCGACGAAGGCGAAGCCGTAGCTTTCGACCTTCTCGAGATAGTCCTTGAGAACGGCGTCATCCTTCAGGAAGCCGTCATAAGCGACCGAGGGCGCGCCCGCAGCCATCGCGTCGCGGTCCCAGATCTCGCGCTTGACCGGCAGGATATCCGGCGCCTTGCGCAGATCGGCGAGGTAGCCGACATCGAAGCGGCTGACATGATCTTCACCAGCCCAGTCCACGCGCAGCACGCGGCCGTTCTCTTCCAGGGCAACCGCCTTGGCGGTGATGTCGCCGGGGATGGCGAAGGTGTTCAGCAGGCGCTGCTTGGTCTCGGGATGATGCGACTGGCTCGACTGGCAATGATCGCGCAGCCAGAACAGCGACAAGGCCGATTGCGGCCGCCCGTCGCTGAAGCTCAATTCCACATCCTGACCTTTGAGAGTTGCGTTGCTCAACAGCGCTGACATATTCCGCCTCTGACTTCCGTTTCTTGTTGCGACCTGGCCCGGCAAGCGTCCGAACAGCCATCCGCATGGCAATTCGACCCCAATAAACTGGCGGGCAACTTCTATTATACAAATGTATAATAAGGTGTCCGGCAGTGCAATAGGGATTCCCGGCATCAGCCGCATTTCCTGGCACATGAGGACCAACGCGGACCGGCTCAACCGCCGGCTTGTACCCGGGCCGGCCGGACCGTTATATTCAATCGGATATAGCGTGGCGGTAGGCTATCCCCAGGCGCAATTCATCTACCGGATCGCGGAGAAGGAAATCGAACCATGTCGCATGATGCGGCGCTGAACGAGATGACGGCCGGGCGCCAGGCCGCCGCGGGTGGCGTTCCAGGCCGGCGGCTGACCTTGGAAGAGGCCCAGTCGGAAGTTCGGCGCTGCCTGTTCCCGGTTGCCGCCAAGGCGCTGGTCCCCGCCGCCGCCGCCCTCAACCGCATCCTTGCCAGCGACCTTACCGCCCCGGTTGATCTGCCGATGCAAGATCGCTCCGCGCTGGACGGTTATGCCTTTCGCGCCGCGGACCTGCCGCAGATCGGCGCGGCGCATCTGCGGGTGACCGGTCAATCGGCTGCCGGTCATCCCCATGCCGGCACCGTCGAGCCCGGCTGCGCCGTTCGCATCCTGACCGGCGGCAGCGTGCCGGCCGGCCTTGATACCGTGATCATGCAGGAGCGCTGTACCGCCGATGGCGGCATCGTTTCTTTTTTGGCCGCCGATGTCACGGATCGACATGTGCGGTTCCAGGGTGAGGATTATCGGGCAGGCGCAACCATCCTGCCGCGCGGCCGGCGCATTCGCCCGGTCGATCTCGGCGCCGCATCGGCCTGCGGCTTCCCGGTCCTGCCCGTCTATGAGCCTTTGCGGCTGGCGTTGTTCTCCACCGGCGATGAACTGGTCGAACCGGGCCTCGCTCTGGCACCGGGCCAGATCTGGGATGCCAATCGCGCCATGCTCAAGGCCCTGATCGGAGAGACCGGCGCGACGGTCAATGATCTTGGCATTCTGCCGGATAATCTGCCCGGCATGCTCGAAGCCTTGTCCTGGGCGGCCCGGGATCACGACATGATCATCACCTCCGGCGGCATGTCGGTCGGCGACGAAGACCATGTCAGACAGGTGATCCAGCGCCGCGGCCGCCTGGAAATCTGGCGGCTCGCCATCAAGCCCGGCAAGCCGGTCGGCTTCGGCGATATCGACGATTGTCCGATCCTGGCCTTGCCGGGAAATCCCGTCGCCGCCGTCGTGACGTTCCTCATGCTGGGCCGCGCCGCGCTCAATCGCCTCAGCGGCAGCAGCGAGGAGGCCGATCACTGTCTCCATCTCCCGGCCGCCACGGCAATCACCAAGCAGGCTGGCCGGCGGGAATTCCGGCTGGCAAAAATCATGCGCGGCGAAAATGGCGCAAGCAGCCTCGTGCCGGCCGGCAAAGGCGGCTCGGCCATGCTGTCCGCTTTGGTCGAGGCGCAGGGGCTGATCGATCTCGACGAGGCGAGCAGCGGCGCTGCGGCGGGAGAGATCCTGCGATATCTGCCCCTGCGGCAAAATTTCTGATAACGGAACGGAAGCGATGATGACTGCAACACCGGCACCCGCCGCAGCCGAAACCGAGAGCCGACGGGCCGCCGCCCTGCTGGATGCACAACGGAAGGCAGCACTGCTGTTCGAGGAAATCGCGACGCAAGGCCTGATCCGGCCGGGCGCCCGGGAAAGCCAGATCAGCAAGGAGATCTATCAGCTCTCGCGCAGCAAATTCAATGCCGGCCGGCATTGGCATAAGCGCGTGATCCGTACCGGCGTGAATACGGTATATCCCTATCAGGCCGAGCCGGAAGACCGGGTGGTGGCAGCGGACGACATCGTCTATGTCGATCTGGGTCCCGTCTTTCAGGAGTGGGAGGCGGATTTCGGCCGCACCTATGTCCTGGGGGAGGATGCGCGCAAACACGCCCTTTGCGCTGAGCTGCCGAAGGTCTTCGCCGCCGGCAAGAAGCGGTTCCAGGACAATGCCGATATCACCGGTGCCGAGCTCTATCATTTCGTCAGCGGGTTGGCGGAGCACCTTGGCTGGGTCTTCGGCAATGACCATGCCGGCCATCTGGTGGGCGAGTTTCCCCACGAGAAGATCCATGGCGACCGGATCTCGCTTTACATCCATCCCGACAACACGGCGCCATTACGCAGCCTGGATGTACTGGGCCTCAAACGTCACTGGATCCTGGAAGTCCACCTGGTCGATCGCGACCGGCGCTACGGTGCCTTTTATGAAGATCTGCTGACCCTCGGCGGCCTGCCGGCCTGACACCCGACCGTAGCCGCCGCTCCATCCCCCTACAGACGATTGATCATGTTCATCCGGCAATTTTCATATCTGGTGGCGTTAGCGCGCGAAAAGCACTTCGCGCGCGCGGCAGCCGCCTGCAACGTCACCCAGCCGACCCTCTCGGCCGGCATCCAGAAGCTCGAGCGCGAACTCGGCCTGCCGATGATCGAACGCGGCCATCACTTCATCGGCCTGACGCCGGAGGGCGAACGCGTCCTCAAATGGGCCCAGCGGATCATTGCCGATTTCGACGGCCTGAAACAGGATCTGACCAATGCCGGCCAGGGCCTGTCCGGCGTGCTGCGCCTCGGCGCCATCCCGGCGGCCCTTCCCGCGATCTCGCTGCTCACCGGCCCCTTTTGTGCCCGCAATCCCGGCGTTGCCATTCAGGTACAATCGATGACCTCGATCGCCATCCAGCGCAGCCTCGACAGTTTCGATCTCGATGCCGGTCTCACCTATCTGGAGAACGAGCCGCTCAATCACGTGCAGCGCCTGCCGCTTTATACCGAGCGCTATATGTTCGTGGCCAAGACGGCGTTCCTCGGCGACGTGCCGGAGACGATGAGCTGGGCCGAGGCCGCCACCTATCCGCTCTGCCTGCTGCAGCCCGACATGCAGAACCGGCGCATCATCAACCAGATCTTCCGGGAAATCGGCATCCAGCCGCGACCGCGGATCGAGACCAATTCCTATGACGGCATCCTCGCCCATGTGCGGCACGGCGCCTATTGCAGCATCCTGCCGCATCCGCATTGCCAGTCCTTCGGCCCGGCCGAGAAGATCAGCACGATCCCCTTGGTGGACCCCATACACACGCAGTCGATCGGCCTCGTCGCGGCGGACCGCGACCCACTGCTGCCGGTGATTGCGGCATTCCTGCACTTTGCCGCCGAGCTCAATCTCGATCGCGTGCATTAGCGACGGATTCAGCTTTCAGGCCCCGACGTTCGGGTCCTACTGGGCGCTGCTGACATAGAGCGTCGGCAGCTGGTCCTGCAGGGCTTGCAGCTTCGGCGCATCATTGATGACAATATAGAGATCGCCCGGATGCTGATCGGCGTAATGCTGGTGGTAGGATTCCGCGGCATAGAAGCCGTTGAGTTCCGTGACCTCGGTCACGATGGGTGCCTCGAAGCTTTTCGCCTGGTCGAGCTGTGCGATATAGGCCTTGGCGACCTGCTGCTGTTCGGGCGTCGAGAAGAAGATTGCCGAGCGGTATTGCGTGCCGCTATCGGGACCCTGGCGATTGAGCTCGGTCGGGTCATGTGCCACCTGGAAATAGACCTTCAGCAGCTGGCCGAAGCTGGTCTGGGCCGGGTCATAGTAGATCTGCACGGATTCAGCGTGCCCCGTCGTACCCGAGCTGACCGTCTCGTAATCTGCCGTTTCCGGGGTGCCGCCGGCATAGCCGGCCGTCACCTTGCTGACGCCTTTGACATGCTCGAAGACCGATTGCATGCCCCAGAAGCAGCCGCCTGCCAGCACCACCATCTGTTGCCCGCTGGCCGGCGCATCCGTGACGGGATCGGGAAGCGATGCCGCGACCACATGCTGCGGCATCAAGACAGCACCGCCGAGGCCGACGAGGACGGCGATACCGGCCAACCACCGCGCCAACTGGCGGCGTGAGCCCTGTAGCGGCTTTATAATTGCGGATCGGATGGAGCGATGCGGTTTCATCAGATCAACCTCTCTGTTGCGGCCGCCTCGGCCTGACGGACCTACTGGTACATTCGCACCCGGCCGCCAGGACGTTACGCCGACGGACGCCGAATCTTGGCCGGCAATGCGGGGTAAGCGCCCCATCGGCCGCTGCCCTCGCCCCCCAATCCGAAGGCAAAATCGATAGACCGCATCTATCGATGCTTTTCCCAGTTCAATTTGACGCTGCCGGTCCCTTCGCAGAACCTGCCGCCGACCCGATGCACCGCCGCGAGATGACCCGCGGCCGACCCGCATCGATGAAATGCAGCCACGCCGCAAGGCAGCGCAATATGGGGAAACAAATGAGCGATAGACATCGGCTGGGCCGGCAACATCTCCTGATCGACGGCAAGCGCCAGGCCGCTGCGGCGGGCCGCTATTTCGAAACCTTGAATCCCGCGACCGAAGATGTGCTGGCGGAAGTGGCGGAGGCCGATGCCGCCGATGCCGATATCGCCGTGCAATCGTCGCGCCGCGCCTTTGAGAATGTCTGGAGCCAGATGCGGGCCGCCGATCGCGGCCGCATCCTGCTCAATCTCGTCGACCTGCTGCGCAAGCATCAGGACGAGCTGGCCGAGCTGGAAAGCCTCGATGCCGGCAAGCCGATTGCCGCCGTGCAGCGCCAGGACATGCCGGCCGTCATCGACACGCTTACCTACTATGCCGGCTGGGCCGACAAGATCAACGGCCAGGTAATTCCGGCCCGCCCCGATGCCCTGACCTATACCGTGCGCGAGCCGATGGGTGTGGTCGCGGCGATCATCCCCTGGAACTTCCCGCTGATGATCGGCATGTGGAAGATCGCGCCTGCCCTTGCCTGCGGCTGCACGGTCGTGCTGAAGCCGGCGGAGATCACGCCGCTGACCGCCTTGCGCGTTGGGGAGCTGGCGCTGGAAGCGGGACTTCCCGCCGGCGTACTCAATGTCATTCCGGGCTTCGGCAAGACGGTCGGCAATGCCCTGGTCAACCATCCCGATGTCGACAAGGTCACCTTCACCGGCTCGCCGGTGGTGGGCCGCGAAATCCTGCGGGGTGCCGCCGGCAATCTGAAGCGCGTGACGCTGGAGCTCGGCGGCAAATCCGCCAATGTGATCTTCGGCGATGCCGATATCGATGCCGCGGTGAAAGCCACCGGTTCCGGCATCTTCTTCAATACCGGCCAGGTCTGTTCGGCGGGTTCGCGCGTGCTGGCGCATGAGAGCGTCTATGACGAGGTGGTGGCGCGGCTCTCCGAACGCGCGGCGAAAATCCGCATCGGCAATCCGCAGGAGGGCAGCACCTCGATGGGCCCGATCGTCTCGGAGACCCAGATGAACCGGGTGCTGAACTATATCGATATCGGGGTCAAGGAGGGCGCTTCGCTGGTGACCGGCGGCAAGCGTGTCGGCGAGCGCGGCTATTTCGTGGCGCCGACGGTTTTCGCCAATGTCGAACATGAGATGCGGATCTCGCAGGAGGAGATCTTCGGCCCGGTTGTCAGCGTCATCAAGTTCAAGGACGAGGCGGAAGCGCTGCGGCTCGCCAACGGCACCAGCTATAGCCTCGCCGCCGGCGTCTGGAGCCGTGATATCGGCCGCGTGCATCGCTTCGCCCAAAAGGTCAAGGCCGGCACGGTCTGGATCAACACCTACGGCTATACCGATGTGCGCCTGCCTTGGGGCGGTGCGCGCGATTCCGGCTTCGGTCGCGAGCATGGCGACGCGGCGATCGAGAATTTCACGGAGCCGAAGGCGGTCTGGCTCAACCTGAATACCTGAACGAGATTCCTGAGGGCAGCGCCGTCGCGCGCTGCCCTCAGGCCTTCCCATCACCGGACGCGAGCACGCCGTATCCGCAAGGCGGATACGGCGAGGGCTTCCGTTCGCCCGAAACGAGACGAATGACAGGGGATAGCAGATGCGCGTGGCAATCATTGGACAGCAGGATTTCGGCAAGGCGGTGATGGAGGCTTTCCTCGACCGCAATGACGAGGTGGTGGGTGTGTTCTGCGCACCGGAAAAGCCCGGCGGAAGGCCCGATCCGCTGAAAGTGGCGGCACAGGAACGGCAGTTGCTGGTCTTTCAATATCCGTCGCTGAAATGCGACGAGGCGTTGGCGACCATGCGCGGTCTCAAGGCCGATATCGGCGTCATGGCCTATGTGCTGCAATTCGCGCCGCAGGAATTCGTCAACATCCCGAAGCACGGCACGATCCAGTACCATCCGTCTTTGCTGCCGGCTTTCCGCGGGCCGAGTTCGATCAACTGGCCGGTCATTCTGGGCGAGACGAAGACCGGCCTCAGCATCTTCCGCCCCAATGACGGCCTGGATGAAGGGCCGGTGATCCTGCAGAAGGAAGTGCCGATCGGCCCCGACGACACGATCGGCAGCGTCTATTTCAATCACCTCTTCCCGCAGGGCGTTGCCGCCATGCTGGAAGCGGCGGATCTCGTCGTCAACGACCGGCATCGCGAGGTCGCGCAGGATGAAGCGGCGGCGCGCTATGAGGGCTGGTGCAAGGAGCCCGCCGCCGAGGTCAACTGGCACAGCCACATCGACACCATCTACAATCTGATCCGCGGCTGCAATCCGGCCCCTGGCGCCTGGACCACTGTCCAGGGCAAGAAGGTCCAGCTGTTCGATTCCCGCAAGCATCGCTTCCGCACGTTCGGGGCGGTGAAAGGCAAGAGCGGCGAGATCACCGAGATCGGCGGCGACAGCATCCGCGTTACGGCGCAAGGCGGCCAGATCGAGGTCTTCAAGGTGAAGCCCGAAGGCGGCAAGAAGATCGCCGCCGCCGATTTCGTCAAAGAAACCGGTCTTGGCCTCGGCAGCGTTCTCGGCAACTGACGGCTGCTGCCTCATCTCCGCCTGCCCCCGCCGGTCCCACGCCGGCGCGGGCAGACGGGGCGGAGGCAACGGGGCGGCAGCGGCCATGCATGCGGTCGCTGCCGAAGCCGCAGCGCCGATCAAGGTTTGCCGATCAAGGTTTGCTGTGGAACGGCTACAACCGGCGCCGATAGCCGTTCTTATCTGTGCCGCCCTTATCGGAGGCGCGCAAGGGCGGCTTCGATATCCTGCCGGCGCCCGGTATCATATTCACTGTGCCCGGCCCTGACCGGCGCCTGCAAAGCGGTCGTCAGGTGCGCGCGCGCCTCGGCGAAGGAACCGGCATCGATCAGATAGAGGCCATAGAGAAGATTGGCGTCGATGCCGGCCGGGTTCACGGCGAGGGCCTGTTGAAAATAGAGCAGCGACCGATGCCGGTCGCCAAAGCCGACCGGCCAGGGCGGAACTTTATAGTAGAGCGTGCCGAGATAGCCATCGATGGTGCCGGCGAGGACGTCCGGATCGATCGCCTTGGCCTGCAAGAGGAGATCGCGCGCCTGCTTTACGTCGTCCAGCGCCTGCAGACCGCCTGTGGCCTCTGCGTAGGAACATAGGATGATTCCTTGCCAGGCGATGGGCAGGGCCTGATCCGGAAACTGCGCCCGCACCGCCGCGGCCTGTTGCAGGAGCTGCCGGAAGGCAGCCTTCTGGTCGGCGACGGGCATCTGATAGCTTATCTTGGCCCATTGACGTTCCAGCTGCGCCGCCAAGCCATCCATATCGGCTCCGCGCGCGGTAAAGGACGTCGCCATGAAGACAAGGAGAGTACCGTAGAATCTGATCAAGCGTGTCAAAGCGTGTACCGGCGAGCCTGCGGGAAGACGCTGCCACACATGATGCCGGAAACCGCCGATGTCCAGAGGCCTAGAGGCAGACAGTTTGTACGCCATGGCTCAATCCGCGTAACGGGCAATCTGTCCTTCGGCCGCCTGCCAGCTCATGAGGCCCGGCAGAAAGACGATCAGGTCGCGCAGCCGCCTGGCACCGGCCAAGGCAAGAGCGGCCGTCGGCTCAAGGCCCAGGGCCGCACCGATAGCGAGGAAGGCGGCCTCCTGAACGCCGAGCGCCGCGGGCACGACGAAGGCGGCACTGCTGACCGCCTGGATCAGGGATTCGATGATCAGCGCTACCAATGGGCTGACCGGATTGCCGAGAAAGTGGAGGGCCGTCCAGATTTCCGCCGCCCCGGCGATCCAACCGGCCAATTGCCAGAGGAGGCAGGCGCCGACAGAGAAGCGCCGACGATAGAGGGTCTCGACCGCCCGGTCGATCCGCGCCGAATGGCCGATGGCGGCGTCGAAACGTCCGGCCGCGAAGCGGTTGACGACGCGCATCACCCGCTCGAACGGGCCGGCATGCTGGATCGCGATGAAGCCGATGCCGGTCGCGGCCAGCAGGACCATGCCGAGCACGATGCCGGCGGCAAGCGACTCTGCTTTCGCCGCATAGAGGAAAGCCACCCCTGCCAAGGCGAAGATCAACTGGCTGATGATCGACAAGGCGACGTCAACGGTCAGGCTGGCGATCGCCGGCGCCCGGCGGATACCGAACCGCCGCAGCAGGCGATAGGAAGCGATCTCGCCGCCGATGCGGGCAACCGGCAACAGTCCGTTGACGGATTCGCGGATCCACACCGCTCGCAGCATCGACGACAGGTTGGGCTTATTGGCACCAGGAAGCAGCACGCGCCAGGCCTGGGCATTGAGCACCATCGGCAAGACGTGCAGGAGCCCCGCCAGAACCAGGCCGGGTCCGGCAGCCTTGAGCAGATCCCATATGGCGGCGGGGTCATCCCGCAGGAATAGCCAGACTGCGGCAATCAGGCCAGCCAGCGCCAGAAGCTTGCCCAGATGTTTCATGAGCCGGTGTTTCATGCGCCCGCCGAGGCGTGCTGAAAGTCCGCGAAGCCGCCGAGCTGAAGATCACTGCGTCTGGCCGCATCGAGTACCGCGGAATCCGTGAGCGCGCTGAATTCTTCGGTATAGCGATAGCCCGGCGCCGCATCGGCGAATTGGTTCGAGGTGGCGGGATGCAGGTATATCTCGCTCAATCCCGCCGGCAGATGGTTGAGCAGGCCGACCAGGCGGTCGCGCGTCATGGCACCTGACCAGGCAAGACCGAAGACGTGCCGGGGCGTCAGCATGCCCGCCCGGGAAAACTTCAATCCCAGCAAGGCGGTCCAGGGCGCGAGGAACGGAGACGCCGCAGGCGTCGTCGGCTCAAGGTCTTTCAGGATACGGCCCGGCTCCCGCGGCACCCGCGCCGCCGTCATGCCGAAGTCGCGGCCGATTTCGATGATCAGACTGGCGATCGAGGGGTGCAGATGAAAATGCTTATGCGCATTGACATGATCGAGCGGCAGGCCGAACTGCTGAAAGCGGGCAAATTGCGCGGCGATTTCGTCCGCCACCTGGAGGCGGACCTCCGGCCGGAAGAATATCCGCGCGCCGGCCCGGGCCATGTCGGTGCGGAAGCGTCCCCGATGGTCGACCAGATCGGGGATGACGGAAGGCGGCAGCACCGGCACGCCCTCCACCAGAACCAGATGCAGCCCGACCCGCAGACCCGGCAGGCGCTTTGCGCGCGCAACCGCGTCGGCGGCAGCGGCACCGCCGACCATCAGGCTGGCTGCGGTGAGAATGCCGTGCCGATGCGCCGCCTCGACGGCATCGTTGACCTCGATAGCCGCGCCGAAATCATCGGCGGTGACGATCAGGCGCTTCAAAGAGGCGCTGCCCGCCGCTCGCGCAGGAAATGGAAAAACTCGACGCCTTCGCGCAGCCGGCGGCGCATCATTTCCGGGCTGCGGACCATTTCGCCGACGATCGACGCGATCTTTCCGGTGCGGAAATAGAAGCGCTTATAGAAATCTTCCACCGAATGGAAAATCTCGGCATGGCTGAGATGCGGATAATGCAGCGGCGCGACCTGCACGCCGTTCTCATCCACCAGTTCCGCATTCGCCTCGTCGAGCCAGCCGTTCTCCAGCGCCTGCTTGAAAAGATAGGTGCCGGGATAAGGCGCTGCCAGCGACACCTGGATGGTGTGCGGATTGATGCGCGTGGCGAATTTGATGGTTTCCTGGATCGTCTCCTTGGTCTCACCCGGCAATCCCAGAATGAACGTGCCGTGGATGGCGATGCCGAGCTCGTGGCAATCCTTGGTGAAGCGCTCGGCGACCTCGATCCGCATGCCCTTCTTGATATTGTGCAGGATCTGCTGGTTGCCCGATTCGTAACCCACCAGCAGGAGGCGCAGGCCGTTGTCGCGCAGCACCTTCAGCGTCTGCCGCGGCACATTGGCCTTGGCATTGCAGGACCAGGTCACGCCGAGCTTGCCGAGGCCCTTGGCGATCTCTTCTGCGCGCGGCAGATCGTCGGTGAAGGTATCGTCGTCGAAGAAGAATTCCTTCACCTGCGGGAAGGCCTGCTTGGCCCAGGCGATCTCTTCCAGCACATGCGCGACACTGCGGGTCCGGTAGCGATGGCCGCCGA
The DNA here is from genome assembly GCA_035539215.1 of Dongiaceae bacterium. Lineage (GTDB taxonomy): Bacteria > Pseudomonadota > Alphaproteobacteria > Dongiales > Dongiaceae > Dongia_B. The sequence goes on from DATLIX010000122.1 coordinate 19,778, forward strand.
CCGTCTGCGGCCACAGGCAGAAGGTGCAGCGGGATTTGCAGCCGCGGCCAGTATAGATCGAAATATAAGGATGCTTGAGATAGCCGATGAAGTAGTTCTCGATCTTCAGATTCTGCTGATAGACCGGGGTGACGAAAGGCAACGCATCCATGTTTTCCAGCACCGGCCTTTCATCGTTATGAACGATGACGCCCTCGCCATTGCGATAGGACATGCCCTTGATGCCGGACCAGGGCTGCTCTTCCGCGATTTCCTTGATGGTGAAATCGAATTCGTTGCGGCCGACGAAGTCGAGCGCGGCGGCGGCCTTCAGGCTGCCATCCGGATCGACCGCGACCTTTGCGCCGACGAAGCCGGCCTTGAGATTTGGATTGACCGCCTTCATCGCCTCGACGGTCTTGACGTCGGCCCCGAAAGAAGGCGTCGAGGTGTGGAGCACCACCAGGTCGAAATCCTTGGCAACGGCCGTGACATCGGCCAGCGACAGATTGTGCGCCGGCGCATCGATCAGCTTGCTGCCGGGAATAAGGGCGGCCGGCTGGGCAAGCCAGGTCGGATACCAGAATGAGCGGATTTCGCGACGCGCCTGATAGCGAGAGCCGGCGCCGCCGTCAAAGCCTTCGAAGGAAGGCGCCTGCAAGAATAGGGTCCGCAACATATTAAATTTCCTCAACAGGAGACATCATGCCATCGGCGCGGACAGTAAATTGACGCCCGCGCCAGGTGACGGTTCCGACAAAAAAGCTGGCACAAAAAACAACGAAAGAGAGGGTATCGCGGATCGGCAGGAGCCACCAGCGGCTGGCTCCCGCCGCCTCGCCGACCACCAGGTTGACGTGACGCCGCAAATATAATCGCGCGATGATTGTGGCAACCGCGATTGCCACGCTGAGCCGCGAGGCATCTAGCGCCAAAACCCCGGCCAGGGCAAACGGCAAAGGATGGGTGATGACCGATCCGCCGAACCCGGGACCGGCGATCTGCCTGATGGTACGCGACCAGCGAATCTCATGGGTGATGAGATCGCTGAGGCGGCTTTCGGCGCAGGCATGCGTTACCAGCATGGCGGGGACCGCGATCTTGAGGCCGATCGCCCTGACCGCTTCACCGATCGCGTTATCGTCGGCCAGATGATTGGCAAACGCCTCGAAGCCGCCGATCCTCTCCAAGGTCGACCGCTGCAGCGCCATGGTCGAGCCGAAGCAGGGCTTCGCCAGACCGATCTTCATGCCGAAGATGACGCTGGGCAGAAAATTGTAATCGATCGCCATGGAGCCCAGCCGCGACCAGAATCCGGGATGGGCGTGGCCGCGATAAAGGCAGGTGACGATGCCGATGCCGGGTTTTACCAGCTCGGCCACGATGCACTGCAGATAGTCGCGGTTGATGCCGATATCGCTATCCGAAAGCACCAGCACGTCGTGCCGCGCCGCGTGCATGATATTGATGACGTTCGATATCTTGCGGTTGGTCCCGTGTTCCTGCGCGTCGACAACGAGCGAAATGCGCAGATCGGGGTAATCCGCCTGCAATCTTTTCACTTGGGCAATCGCCGGATCATGGGGATCCTGCACGCCACAGATGATTTCCAGCTCGCCCGGATAATCCAGCTCGCACAGCGCCTCGAGATTGGCCCGCAGACCTATTTCATCGCCGTGAAGCGGTTTCAGGATGCTGACCGGCGGAAAATTGCTCGGCGCGGCGCCGGCATGTCGAAAGAAATGTTTCACGCAGCGAGCCGCCGCCAATGTGTAGATCAGGCCGACAACGGCGACGACCAGACACATCCAGCCAATGCCCTGCATGATGGTGTACTGCAAAAGATTGTGAGTGGTCATAATCGATCGTGAATGCCCCCGGGCCGTCGACACAGGCTTCCGTCTGGTTTCAGTTGTTAGCGAGTGCTCCTTCCAATTACCTGACACCAAGACCCGACAATGGCTGCAAAAGAAGCATCCCGTCAATGCGCGGAACGACGCTTTTTGTGGCATCCGAACAAGAGTGTGACGCACACACCCGTCGAACTGTCTTAGTGGAAGTTAACCCGTTTCCCTTTCGCGTCAGGACAGTGACAGCGTCTTTATAAAGATTAACCCCGTATGTTACTGACATACCGTCATCGGGTGGGCACAAGGCGGGTTCAGCCCCCGCCCATTTCCATTTTTGATGCGGCATGCTATGGCGGCGCCGCATTCGAGGGTCCCGGCGCCGCAGGCATGCGAGGTGGGGCACATTTTCAATTATTTGGTCGCGGAATTCACGCAACATAGGAAATTAACATTGCACGGAACAGCCAGCGAGAAAGCCGCGCCCGCATCTTTTATCGATACCACCATCAGGGCGATTGTTCGATTTTGCTGCGACCATGCTTGGCTTGTGGTTATTCTGGCGATACTGACCTCCGGCGCCACGTTTTCCTACCTCGCGAACCACATCGCCATCGACACCGACAGCGCCAAGCTGATTTCAGACCAAGTGCCCTGGCGGCAGCGTGATGCCGCCTTCGACGCTGCCTTTCCGCAGAATCGCGACCAGATCGTCATCGTTGTCGATGCCGCAACGCCGGAACTGGCCGAGACGGCGACCGCGGCGCTGACGGCGCGTCTCTCGACGGAGCAGAACCTGTTCAAGACCGTTCGCCGGCCCGATGGCGGGCCCTTCTTCGCGCAGAACGGCTTGCTGTTCCTATCGAAAGATGACGTGGCCGCCACCATGGGGCAGGTGATCGCCGGCCAGCCATTGCTGGGATCCCTCGCCGCCGATCCCAGTCTGCGCGGGCTGATGGACTCATTGTCGCTGGCCTTGCTGGGTGTCGAGCAAGGCGAAGCCAAGCTCGATGATCTGGCCACGCCTCTCTCCGCCCTGGCGGATACGGTCCAGTCGGCGCTGAAGGGAGAGACAAAGCCGCTGTCCTGGCGCCAGCTGATCACAGGCAAGGCGCCCGGCACCCGCGAATTGCGGCGCTTCATTCTCGTCCAGCCGGTGCTGGACTATACCGCCTTGTCGCCGGGAGCGGCCGCCAGCACCGCCATCCGCCAAGCCGCGGCCGAACTCCAGCTGACGCCAGAGAACAATGTTCGCGTCCGCCTGACCGGTCCGGTGCCCCTGGAGGACGAAGAATTCGCGACCCTGGCCGACGGCGCCGCCCTGACCTCTCTGCTGACCATTGCCGCCGTCATCCTGCTGCTTTGGCTCGGCCTGCGCTCGGTCAAGATGATCGTTGCCATCGTGGCGACGCTCTTCGTCGGCCTGGTCTTCACGGCAGCTTTCGGGATCGCCGTGATCGGGCCGCTCAATCTCATCTCGGTGGCCTTCGCCGTTCTCTTCATCGGCCTCGGTGTCGATTTCTGCATCCAGTATTGCATCCGCTACCGCGAGGAACGCAGCCGCCAGGCCGATCTGCGCAGCGCCCTGGGCGCGGCTGCGACCGGTGTCGGGCGGCAGCTGAGCCTAGCCGCCGCGGCGATCGCCATCGGCTTCTATGCTTTCCTGCCCACCGACTATCTCGGGGTCTCGGAACTGGGCTTGATTGCCGGTACCGGCATGATCATCGCCGTCGTTCTCAGCTTGACGCTGCTTCCGGCCCTATTGATGCTGCTCCGGCCAGCCGCCGAAGGGACGGAGGTCGGCTATGCTTTCCTGGCACCCGTCGACCGCTTTCTCATCCGTCGCCGCAGCACCGTTCTCACGGTGTTTGCCGTGCTCGCGGCGGGGGCGGCGCTGCTGGTCAGCCAGCTCACCTTCGATTTCAACCCGATCAACCTCAAGAGTCCGAAGGTGGAATCAGTCGCCACTTTGCTCGATCTGATGCGAGACCCGGACACCAGCCCGAATACGATCGACATTCTCGCACCCTCGGCCGCTGCCGCAGATGATCTCGCCACCCGGCTGTCGGCCTTGCCGGAAGTGCAGCAGACGGTCACCCTGTCGAGCTTCGTGCCCGAGCAGCAGCCGGACAAGCTGGCGGCGATCGAGGATGCGGCGATGCTGTTCGGCCCGACTTTGACGCCGGGCGAGGTCAAGCCGGCGCCCGATGACCAACAGATGGTCGCCGCGATGGCAAAGATGGCGCAAGCGCTGCATCAGGAAGCGGCCAAGGCCACGACGCCGACCAAGGAAGTTGCAGCCCGGCTGGCCGATGGCCTGGACCGCCTGGCGGCCGGCGATGCCGATGCGCGCAAGCGGCTGGTGGCGGCGCTGGTGCCGGGCCTGCAGGAAATGCTGCAGCAGTTGCGCCAGTCGATGCAGGCGCAACCGGTCAGCCTGGGTACATTGCCGGCTGAGTTGCGGAGCGACTGGGTCACCGCCGATGGCCGCGTTCGCGTGCAGGTGTTTCCCAAGGGCGACAGCAACGACAACCGGGTGCTGGAACGGTTTTCCGCCGCCGTCCGCGCGGTTGCGCCGGAGGCGACGGGCACGCCGATATCGATTCAGGAATCCGGCGCCACGATCGTTCACGCTTTCATCGAGGCCGCGCTCTGGGCCTCGCTGGCCATCACCTTCATGCTGGCGCTGGTCTTGCGTCGGACCGCCGATGTGCTGCTGACGCTCGCCCCCCTGGTGCTCGGCAGCCTGCTCACCCTGGCGACCTGCGTGCTGATCGGGCAGCCGATCAACTTTGCCAATATCATCGCCCTGCCGCTGCTCTTTGGCATCGGCGTTGCCTTCAACATCTATTTCGTCGCGGCGTGGCGCAACGGCTGCACCGGATTGCTGCAGACCAGCCTGACCCGCGCCATCCTCTTCAGCGCGCTGACGACCTCGACAGCCTTCGGCAGCCTCTGGCTGTCGAAGCATCCGGGGACGGCCAGCATGGGCAAGCTGCTGGCGATCTCATTGCTCTGGACCCTGGTGACGACGCTGATTTTCCTGCCCGCCCTGCTGGGCAAGCCGCGCACGCAATCCCGCGCCGAGCCGTCGGGTGGGCATCGCGCGGAGACGGTTTATTCGGAGACATGACCGGCGCCGACCGATCCTGTTTCATGACCGCCCCTGTGCGCTGTTGGCGCAAGGAAAAGACAAACCAAATCAATACATTCCGCGGCAGCTAGCCGGCCGGGCACGGTGCGCGATTCGCCGCAACCGGAGCTAGCGGAAGACGACTCAGGCGAGATCGGCTATAGAAGCGTCATGGAAAAGACGCGCAAATTCACCCGCGACCTGCCGGAAGTCCGGCGGCGCCAGCTGATCGAGGCGACGCTGCAATGCCTGGCGGAGTTTGGCCATGCCGGCACCTCGGTCCGGGCGGTCTGTGCCCGTGCCGGCGTTTCCCCCGGCCTCGTCACCCATCATTTCGAGGGCATCGACGATCTGATTGCCGCCGCCTATGCCCATGTCGGCGAGCTGGTGGCGGCGGCGCTGGACACCGCCATGGCCGAGGCCGGCAGCGACCCGCTGGCCCGGCTGCGCGCCTTCATCGATGCGAGCTTCCGGCCGCCGGTGCTGGACAGCGATCTGCTGGCGGTCTGGCTGGCCTTCTGGGGCCTGGTGCGACGCGACCCGCAAATTCACAAGATCCATGCGGTGATCTATGGCGACTATCGTCGAGCGCTCGAGGGGCTGGTGGGCGACATCGCCAAAGCCCGCGACCTCGATCTCGATATTCGCCTCAGCGTGCTCGGCTTCACGGCGATGATGGATGGCCTGTGGCTGGAGCTCTGCCTCGACCCGACCTCTTTCACGCCGGCTGAAGCCCTGCAGATCGCCCATGGCTGGATCGACGCGCTGGTCGACGGGCGGTTCAGCCATCTGACCCGCGCCGCCAGCCGCGCCTGAGGCGCCGGCGCCTCAGACGCCCGGCGCCACTAGACGTAAGGTCCCATTAGACGCCAGCCCCCATCAGACATAGGGCCCGAGCAGCGAGAGATCGGCGGCGCTGAAGCGGTCCTTGGCCGTGTTCAACTGGTGCCAATAGGGATAGAGGATCGGCGGCGCGCTGACCTCGTCGAGGCGCTTGCGCTGTTCAGGGGTCAGCTTCAGTTCCGCCGCCGCGAGATTGTCCTTGAACTGCGCCTCGGTGCGGGCCCCGAAGATGACGGAGCTGACTGCCGGCCGGCCCAGCAGCCAGGCGAGCGCCACCTGCGCAGCCGAGACATTGTGTTCCTTGCCGATCGCCACCAGCGTATCGACGATGCGCCACAGCCGGTCCTCGTCGCGGATCGGCGGTTCCTTCCAGCCGGCCAGCTGGCGGGTGCCGTCCGGCGACTTGTTGCGCTGATGCTTGCCGGAGAGAAGGCCGCCGGCCAGCGGGCTCCAGACCAGGATACCGAGGCCCTGATCGAGCGAGATCGGCACCAGCTCGTACTCCGCCTCGCGCGCTTCCAGGGTGTAATGGATCTGCTGGCTGATATAGCGCTGCTGATGAAGGCGGTCGGAAATGCCGAGCCCCTTCATGACATGCCAGCCGGAATAGTTCGAGCAGCCGATATAGCGGACCTTGCCCTGGCGCACGAGCATGTCCAGCGCATCGATCGTCTCCTCCAGCGGCGTCAGCCCGTCCCATTCATGGCATTGATAGAGATCGATGACGTCGGTCTTCAGGCGCTTGAGCGAGGCTTCGCATTCATTGATCAGGTGATAGCGCGAGAGGCCGCGGTCATTCGGGCCGTCCGCCATGGGAAAGCGCGCCTTGGTGGCAATGAGCACGCCGTTCTTACGCTTGCCGCCCAAGGCCTCGCCGACCATTTCCTCCGAGGCACCGGTCGAATAGATATTCGCCGTATCGATCAGGTTGATGCCGGCATCGAGGCAGAGATCGATCTGCCGCCGGGCATCGGCCAGGCTGACATCGCCGACCGCGGCAAACACGCCTTTGCCGCCCATGGTCATGGTGCCCATGGTGAGAACCGAAACTTTGAGGCCGGAGCGGCCAAGCTGACGGTATTCCATCTTTGCCTCCGATGAATCGTGGGTGCGGGAAAACGTACGGGTTCTGGGTAACGGGCGATCGTCGAATGCCGATCGGTGGGTGCCGCCAGATTAGCGAGTCAGCGCTAACATGCCTAGAGGGTGGATGCAGTCATCCGGCAGCGCGACGAGCGGCCGTCCATGACCGGTCGATGACAGCGCAGGAGTGACAGGTCAGTAGCGGACGGCCGTCAGATAAAGCCCGTCCGGCGGCGCGGTGGGTCCGCCTTTGGCGCGGTCTTTCGCGTCGAGCGCCGCCTTCAGGCGATCGGCGGACCATTTGCCGATACCCACCATCGACAGGCTGCCGACCATGTTGCGCACCTGGTGATGCAGGAAGGAGCGCGCCTCGGCGATCACCTCGATATCCTCGCCGATGCGATGGATATCGAGCCGGTCGAGCGTCTTCATCGGCGATTTCGCCTGGCACTGTGAAGCACGAAATGTCGTGAAATCGTGATGGCCGAGCAGCAGTTGCGCGGCCTTGTGCATGGCGGGAACGTCGAGCGGCGACTTGACATGCCAGGCCCGGCCGAGATCGATCGTCAGCGGACTGCGCCGGTTGACGATGCGGTAGCAATACGCGCGGCCCTTGGCGCTGAAGCGCGCATGAAAATCCTCCGCCACCTGCTCAGCGTCGATGATGGCGACGGGAGTCGGCCGCAGATAGAAATTGAGGGCGTCGCGCAGGCGGTCGGCCTCGATCCGGTAATCGAGATCGGCATGCGCCACCTGGCCCAGCGCATGGACGCCGGCATCGGTGCGGCCCGCCGCATGGATCGTCACCGCCTCGGCGGTCGTCTTGAGGATCGCCTCTTCGATCGCCTGCTGCACCGACGGCCCGTTCTCCTGGCGCTGCCAGCCGACGAAGGGACCGCCGTCATACTCGATGGTAAGCTTGAAGCGGGTCATCTTTCCCGATCCCGGCTCATGCCGCCGGCACCGTTTCCGGCGGTATCGTCTCCGTGGGCGCCGTCTCCGGCGGCAGCGGCAGGAGACGATCGGCCGGCAGCTGGAAGCCGCGCAGCATCTCCGAGGTGGCCATCGGCTTTTTGCCGGGGCGCTGCACCAGGGTGGGACGCAGGGCATCGCGGCCGCAGGCAATGGTGAGATCATCGGCGATGATGGCCCCGGCGATCGGCGCCGGTCCCTGCAGGCGCACCCGTTCCGCCGCCAGGACCTTCACCTTCTCGGTGCCGAAATCGATGGCGACACCGGGGGCCGGCGTGAAGGCGCGGATGGCGCGCAGCAGATCCTCGGCCGGGCGCCGCCAGTCGAGCTGGCTGTCGGCCCGCGTCAGCTTGGCGGCGTAGGTGACGCCGGCGGCAGGCTGCGGCACCGGCACCAGCGGGTCGCCGGCCGCGGAATCGCCCGGCAGGCGCTGCAGGGCTTCGAGGATGAGGCGCGCGCCGAGTTCCGCCAAAGTATCGTGCAGCTCGCGCGCGGTCGTCTCTTCGCTGATCGGCACCGCTTCCCAGAGCAGCATCGGGCCGGTGTCGAGCCCGGCTTCCATCTGCATGATGGTGACGCCGGTCTTCTTGTCGCCGGCGGCAATCGCCCGCTGGATCGGGGCGGCACCGCGCCAGCGCGGCAGCAGCGAGGCGTGGATATTGAGGCAGCCATGGCGCGGCAGGTCGAGTATCGCCTGCGGCAGGATCAGGCCATAGGCGGCGACCACGGCGACATCGGCTTGCAAGGCGGCGAAGTCGGCGATCGCTTCCGGCGTCTTCAGGCTGAGCGGGGTCAGCACTTTCAGCCGCTCGCTTTCCGCCAGCGCATGAACCGGGCTTTGCTGCAGCTGATGGCCGCGCCCGGCAGGACGCGGCGGCTGGCTATAGACCGCGACGACCTCGTGGCCCAGCTCCTCGCCGGCAGCCACCAGCGCCTGCAAAGCCACGGCGGCGAAATCCGGCGTGCCCATGAAGACGATGCGTTGGCGGCGGGAGGGTGCAGCAGCGGCTCTATCCGCCAACATGGCCGGGGCTGGCACTGGCGATACTCAGAAGCCGTCGCCGGCCGAGACCGCGGCGCCGCCGCGCGGCTCCTGGGACTTCTTCGCCTTCAGCAATTTGCGCAGGATGACGTTGCGTTTCAGCGCCGTCAGATGGTCGATGAACAGAATGCCGTCGAGATGGTCGATCTCGTGCTGGATGCAGGTCGCCAGCAGGCCATCGGCTTCCAGCTCCCGGGCCACATTATTTTCGTCGAGATAGCGCACCCTGATCCCCGCCGGCCGCACCACATCGGCATAGTGATCCGGCACCGAGAGACAGCCTTCGTTATAGGAGGCGTCGTCATCGGAAACCCAGATCAGTTCCGGATTGGCCATCCGCAAAGGCTGGGGCTTTTCGTCTTCATGGGCGAGGTCGAGCACGATCACCCGCTGCAACATGCCGACCTGGGGTGCGGCGAGGCCGATGCCCGGCGCCCGGTACATGGTTTCCAGCATATCGTCCATCAGCTTGCGTACCGTCGCATCGACGGCGGCAACCGGTTTGGCGATCTTTTTCAGCCGGGGATCCGGCGCAACGAGAATGGGCAGCAGGGCCATGGCAAATATCCTTTCGGCTTTACCTATGGTTTTCCCTCTGTATCGTCAAGGAGAGGCGGCCCCGCCGGGCCGCGACTCGGCGTGATTTAGCCGGAAAACACTTAGGAACTTCATGTACTTGAACCCGATTACCCTGCTTCTCGCGGGGCTTTGCGCCGGTTTGCTGATTGTGCTGCTGATCACCCTGCTGCGCCGGCCCGCGCCGGGCGTCGCGACGTCCGGCGGCGCCGAGGCGCAGCTCTCCCAGCTGGCCGGCCAGATCCAGCAGCTGGCCAGCCACCAGGCCCAGACCCAGGCCACCACCCAGACAGTGCTGGCCGAGCGCCTGCAGGTGCAGGAACGGGCGCTGATGACCGCGCTGGATGAGCGCCTCGCTTCGCTGTCCCACCGGGTCAGCGACCGGCTGCAGGAAAGCACCACCCTGACCGGGCAGACCTTGGCCGACCTGCGCGAGCGCCTGGCCGCCATCGATGCGGCGCAGAAGACCATCACCGACCTTTCCTCGCAGGTGGTCGACCTGCAGAACGTGCTTTCCAACAAGCAGGCGCGCGGCGCCTTCGGCGAGATCCAGCTGCAGGACATCGTGCAATCCGCCCTGCCCGCGAGCCATTATGAATTCCAGGCGGCGCTCGGCGACGGCAAGCGGGTCGACTGCCTGCTGAAGCTGCCCAATCCGCCGGGCTCGATCGCCGTCGATGCCAAGTTTCCGCTGGAAGCCTATCGCGCCCTGCGGGATGCCCGTGACGAGGCGGCGACGACACTGGCGAAGCGCGACTTCACCCTGGCGATCCGCAACCATATGAAGGCGATTGCCGAGAAATACATCGTGCCGGGCGAGACCGCGGAATCGGCGCTGATGTTCCTGCCTTCCGAGGCGGTTTACGCTGAATTGCATGCCAATTTTCCCGGTCTGGTCGAGGAAGCCGGCAGGTTGCGCGTCTGGATCGTTTCGCCGACGACGCTGATGGCAACGCTGACGACGATCCGCGCCGTCCTCAAGGATGTGCGGATGCGCGAGCAGGCGCATATCCTGCAGGCGAAGATCGGCGACCTGGTCAAGGATGTGGACCGGCTCGACGACCGGGTCGGCAAGTTGCAGAAGCATTTCGAGCAGGGCGCCGAAGACGTCCGCCAGATCCGCATCTCGACCGAGAAGATCGTCCGGCGCGGCGGCGAGATCACCGAATTGGAGCTGGAAGCGCCGGTGGAAGCCCCTGCCCTCGCCCCATCGCCCAGCCTGCTGCCGGAAGGCTAGAACGCGATCGGCTCACCGCCTCTGGCTGAGACCGAAGACGATCATGCCGGCGATCATCGCCAGGATGAAGGGCCAGGCCTGCAGCACCAGGAGCACGGCGGTCAGCGCCGGTCCCGGGCAATAGCCGACCAGGCCCCAGCCGATACCGAAGAGCACGGCGCCGAGAACCAGCTTGCGATCGAGCCGCGTGCCGGTCGGCAGGTGGAACCCGTCGTCGAAAGCCGGCTTGGCGCGGCGCCGGGCCAGCGCGAAGCCCGGCACCGTCACCAGCAGGGCGCCGGCCATGACGAAAGCCAGGCTGGGATCCCATCCGCCTTGCGCGAACGAGCCGATATCGAGAAAGCCCAGCACCTTTTCCGGCCGGCTCATGCCGGAGATGACGAGGCCGGTACCGAACAGCAGACCGGCGACCAGCGCGGTCAGGATCTGGCGCATGTCAAACGCCCAGGATATGGCGGCGCAGAAAGACCGCGAGGGCGGCACTCGCCATGAAGATGAGCGTCGCCACAGCCGAGCGCTGCGAGAAGCGGGCGAGGCCGCAGACCGCATGGCCGCTGGTGCAGCCGCCGCCGAGCCGGGTGCCGTAGCCGACCAACAGGCCTGCAGCGATCAGCACCACGACATTCGTTTCGAGCGGTGCCGCCATCCGCCCCCAGCCCAGAGCGACGACGACCGGTGGCGCAATGATGAGCCCGGCCAGAAAAGCGAAGCGCCAGAAGCGCTGCGGACCCGTCCCGGCGACGTCGAGGGCATTGCCGAGAATGCCGGAAATACCGGCGATGCGGCCGAGCCCCGCCAGCAGCAGCAAGGCGGCGCAGCCGATCAGCAGCCCGCCGACAAAAGCCGCGAGAAAGGCATTTGCGTCGATCACCATGCCGCGCTCCCGCTCATCATATCGCCTCCCGATCAGGCGCAGAATTTCCGATAAAGCGCCTCGACGATCGGCACCACCGCCGCATCGCCTATGCCGTAATAGATCGTCGTGCCCTCGCGCCGCGCAACGACGAGGCCCAGCGCCCGCATCTTGGCGAGATGCTGCGACGCGCTCGGCTGGCTGATCTCGAGACGTTCCGCCAGTTCACCGACCGAAGCCTCGCCGGCGACCAGGCTGCACAGCAGCAGCAGCCGATGGCGATTGGCCAGCGCCTTCAGGAAGACTTCGGCCGCAGCTGCGCCGGCGGCGACCGCCTCGCCCTGCGCCCTTTTTCGCGCCCGCTTGCCAGCACGGCCGGCCCTATGTGACATCATGACATTCATATATGTGAATATATTTAATTTCGCATATTTAGCAATCCTTCAGCCGCTGCTGCGTCGTCATGGCACGGGCGCCGGACAATCATGCTGCATCGGCAGCAGCCGATACATCCTCGCCAGCGAGCGCCGCAACGCGCTCTTCGCCCATGACGGGTAAATCCCCTTGGTTAATCATTCTATCGCTTGCAAAATCCCGGAAACTGACCAAATGCTGGTACGGGCGCGGCGGCAAAGCCGCTTTGGGGAGGACGGAACGCGATGTTCGACGTGGGCATACTGGGCATCTTTGCGCTGGCGCTGTTGTTAATGGCGGTGATCGCCGTCTTCATGGCGGTCAAATCCGTGCCGCAGGGACGCGAGTGGACGGTCGAGCGCTTCGGCCGCTACACCTATACGCTGAAGCCGGGCCTTGCCTTCATCGTGCCGTTCTTCGATCGCATCGGTGCCCGCGTCAACATGAT
>DATLIX010000123.1:0-25789 GCA_035539215.1 Dongiaceae bacterium
GCGCCTCGGAAATGGTCTGGCCGGTGACGAATTGCTCACCCATCATCCGCATCGCGATATCGACCCCGCGCCGGATCAACGGCTCGCCGCCACGCCCGATCAGGCGGGTCAGCGCCGCGGACAGTCCGGATTCGCTGGTGGTCGATGTCAGCCTGCCGGTGACGACCAGCCCCCAGGTGGCGGCATTGACGAAAAGCGACGGACTGCGGCCGACATGGGATTGCCAATTACCCTCGCTGATCTTGTCGCGGATCAGGGCATCCCGGGTCGCCTTGTCGGGGATCCGCAGCAGCGCCTCGGCCAGGCACATCAGCGCGACACCCTCCTGGCTGGAGAGGGCGTATTCCTGAATGAGACTTTCGACGCCGCCGCGCTGGCCCTTGGCCCGCAGCGCCTCCACCAGGATTCTCGCCTGCTTGCGCGCGGCCTCGATGATCGGCCTTGGCAGGCTGGCTTCGCTCACGAGGTATGGGAGGCATTCGGGTTCGGGGCGTCTGTAGGCCGACGTGATCTTGGCACGCAACACGGTCTGCGGCTGCACGGTCTGGGCAAATTCCAGAAAGGGCTGGGCCAGATCGCTGGCGCCGGCGCCATCCTCGATCTCGACCCCATGGCGGTCATCGCCACCGGCGATATCCTCGCCCCGCTCAAGACGCTCCAGGACAGTGACGATGGCTTGCTTGATCAACCAATGCGATGATTTTCCCTGCCGGTCGGCAGCGGCCTTGAGCCGAGCGCGGAGATTGTCGTCGATCTTGACGCCGATCGTCGTGGTCGCCATGCAAGCCCCCTGGTTGCGATCAATTAGGTTGGGTTGCGACGAACTTACTCGTTGTCGCGAATGATCGCAACCAGCTCATTCAATTCTTGGCGTCGTCTAAAATTTATCGTTTAGATACAATTTATTACATGGTAATCTTGCGTAACAAGCAGAATATACTTGCCCACGCTATAAGCCGGATACCCAGCCGTCGACAAAGCTATCCAACATATTGAAAATAAAATATCTTTTTATTGTTTCGGCGATGCGGGATTCTGCTCTTCTGCGCCCGGCGGCAGTTTGAAGACCTGGCCAGGATAGATCAGATCCGGATTGGTGATCTTTTCTTTGTTGGCCTGATAAATGACCGTGTAGCGCAACCCGCTGCCATAGGTGGTCCGGGCGAGGCGCCACAGGCTGTTGCCGGGTTGCACCACGACCTTCCCGTCGGTAGCGGCGACGCTGGTCGGGGCCTGATCGAAGGGCAGTTCGACGCGTGACGTCACCTTGCCGCCGTCATCGGTCTGGTCGACCCGCAGCTGATGCAGCCCCTGGGCGACGGCTTGCGGCGGCACGAAAGACCAGTTACCGGCCTCATCCGCCGTGGATTGGCCGAGGAGGTTGTTATCCAGATAGACATTGATGACGGCCTTGGGTTTGGCGGTGCCGGCCAGCACCGCGCGTCCCTGCGCGTCGTAATCCACCGTGGCAACCGCCAGTTCCCCGGGCTTGCCGGCACCGCTCGGCATGGTCAGCACGCGGGTGGGGCCTTGCCCGGATTTAGGCACCTCGATGGCGAGGGCGCCAGCCGGTGCCGGCGACGGCTGGCCGGCGATATCCTTGGCCGGGGCCGGCTGAATGATGATCACCGAATTGTCGGAATCGGTCATCTGACCGTTGCCGGACTGCGCCCGCAGCGTCAGGCTGTGCTGCCCGGCTGCCATGGCGCTGTTAGGCAGCAAAACCCATTGGCCGTTGCCGTCGGCGGTGGCCGTCCCGATCGCCTGGCCGTTATCCATGAGGGTCACTTCGGCGTTTTTGTCGGCACGTCCGGCGACCACGGTATCCCCGTTGGGATTGACCCGCACCACATCGAAGCTCGGCTTGACGGGCGTGTTCACCGCAGGCGTTGCCGCCGCCGTCTGGGACGATCCGGCCGCCCCCTGCCCTGTATTACCGGCGGACTGGCTGGTCCCGGCGCTGTTATCGCCGCTTTGGCCGCCGGCACTGCTGGCCGCTACCGGCGGCGGGTTGTCATCCGTGTCCGATTCGCTGAGCACGTAGACCAAAACTAAACCGGCCGCCACAACTACGGCGCCCATCGTCCCGATTAAGGCCAGGCGTGCCATTTGAACCCTCTCAACTCGCACCAATCAATCCAATGTCGCGGCCCTCGGCCGTGCCCCAAGGTTAACCCTCGTCCCTGCCTGTGACAATCGCATAGGCAAGCTGGCTTAACCGACGACGTGATACCAATTGGGGATGAGATAGGGCGGCCGGAAACCGATCCGGCAAGCCGCTTCTTCTTGACCTCAAGCGCCGTTGCGCTAGGGTCTGCTGATATAGAAAAGGGTTGTTTCAATCAAATGGCGCTGACCAAGTCGATTTGCGTGTATTGCGGTTCCTCCTTCGGACATTCCCCCCGTTTTGCTGAAATAGCGGCCGATCTCGGCCAGGAAATGGCGCGCCGAGGCATCCGGCTCATCTATGGCGGCGGCCGGGTCGGCCTGATGGGCAAAGTGGCGGATGCCGTCATGGCCAATGGCGGCCAGGCGACGGGGATCATCCCGCAGCACCTGGAAGATGATGAAGTCGGCCATCGCGGTCTCAGCGAGCTGAAAGTGGTCGACAGCATGCACACCCGCAAGCGCATGATGTTCGACCTCTCCGACGCATTCGTCATCCTTCCGGGTGGCCCCGGCACCTTGGATGAAGCCTTTGAAGTCATCACCTGGCGCCAGTTAAGGCTGCATGACAAGCCGATCGTCATCGTCAATATCGACGGCTACTGGGACAAGCTGATTGCCCTGTTCGACCATGTGATAGAGACGGGCTTTGCCAAGCCGGCAACGCGCCAGCATTTCTCCGTGGTGAACAGTGTCGGCAGGTTGTTCGACCTGCTGGCGCAACAGCCGGACACCGCTGAAATCGACCATCCGGAACGGATCTGACGGCACCGGCTAACCGTGGCTTTCTCCCACCGTTCGCCCTGGCCAAGCCGGGGATTTCAAGCCTGGAATTCCCGGCCTGGAATTCGCCTGCACCCGGCGCTAGACTTCGGCCTCCCCGGCCGATTGGCAGACACCAAATTCCCGCAACTGCTTAAGGAGCGCTTGCCGATATGAGCAAGATCAAGGTCAAGAACCCGATCGTCGAACTTGATGGCGACGAGATGACGCGCATCATCTGGAGCTTCATCAAGAATAAGCTGATCCTGCCTTATCTGGATGTCGATTTGAAATATTTCGACCTCGGCATCGAAAGCCGTGACAAGACCCAAGACAAGATCACAGTCGATGCCGCCAATGCCATCAATCAGCATCGCGTCGGCGTGAAATGCGCCACCATCACCCCGGATGAAGCGCGGGTGAAGGAATTCAATCTGCACCAGATGTGGAAGTCGCCCAACGGTACGATCCGCAACATCCTCGACGGCACGGTGTTCCGCCAGCCGATCATCTGCAAGAACGTACCGCGCCTGGTGCCGGGCTGGACCCAGCCGATCGTCATCGGCCGTCACGCTTTCGGCGACCAGTATCGCGCGACCGATTTCGTCGTCCCCGGCAAGGGCAAGCTCACCATGCGCTTCGAGCCGGAAGACGGCAGCGCGCCGATCGAGAAGGAAGTCTTCAAATTCCCCGGCAGCGGCGTCGCCATGGGCATGTACAATCTCGATGAATCGATCCGCGGTTTCGCCCGCTCCAGCTTCAATTACGGTCTCACGCTCGGCTGGCCCGTCTATCTCTCGACGAAGAACACGATCCTCAAGGCCTATGACGGCCGCTTCAAGGATCTGTTCCAGGAAGTCTTCGATAAGGAATTCGCCGACAAGTTCAAGGCCAAGGGCATCACCTATGAGCACCGCCTGATCGATGACATGGTCGCCAGCGCCCTGAAATGGTCCGGCGGCTTCGTCTGGGCCTGCAAGAACTATGACGGCGACGTGCAATCCGACACCGTGGCCCAGGGCTTCGGCTCGCTCGGCCTCATGACCTCGGTGCTGCTGTCGCCGGACGGCAATGTTGTCGAAGCGGAAGCCGCTCACGGCACCGTAACCCGGCACTATCGCGAGCATCAGAAGGGCAAGGAAACCTCGACCAATCCGATCGCCTCGATCTATGCCTGGACGCGCGGGCTCTGGTATCGCGGCAAGTTCGACAATACGCCGGAAGTGCAGAAGTTCGCCGAGACCCTGGAAAAGGTCTGCGTCGACACTGTCGAAGCCGGCTTCATGACCAAGGATCTTGCTTTGCTGATCAGCCCGGATCAAACCTGGATGACGACGACGCAGTTCCTCGACAAGCTTGACGAGAACCTGAAGAAGGCGATGGCATCATGGAAGTAACCCGCCGCACGTTTACGGCGCTTTCACTCGCGGCAGCCACAACGGCTGCCGCCGCCACCTTTGTACCGCAGATGGCCTTGGCCGCCGATGATCCGGAAAACACCTTGTATATGGATCTGAAGGATGGCCGCGTCGTCATTCGTTTGCGCCCCGACATGGCGCCGAAGACCGTGGCTCGCATCAAGGTACTGGTGCGTCAGCATTTCTACGATGGCCTCACATTCCACCGGGTGATTGAAGGCTTCATGGCCCAGGGCGGCGACCCGAAGGGCGACGGTACGGGCGGTTCCGGCCAGAATATTCCGGCCGAGTTCAACGCGCTGAAGCACGAGCGCGGCACGCTGTCGATGGCCCGCGCCCAGGACCCCGACAGCGCCGACAGCCAGTTCTTCATCTGCTTTGCCCCCGCCCCTTTTCTCGACGGCCAGTACACGGCCTTCGGACAGGTGGTTCACGGCATGGAATTCGTCGACAAGATCAAGCGCGGCGATCCCAATAACAATGGCGTCGTCGATAATCCCGACAAGATCATCAAGTTGCAGGTCGCGGCTGACGTGAAGTAGGCGTCGATTGCACTTTCGGCAGGAAAGGGCGCAGCATATTGCTGCGCCCTTTTTACTGATGTCAGCGCCGCTTGAGGCTGATCCCCTGCCCTGCGCCCGGTGGCTGCGGCAGTGCCTGGTGTTCCTCCCAGATCGCTTGTAGCCGCTGCAGGGTCGGTGGGCGAAAGGACATGATGCGCCGCTGGCTGAGATCAAAGCCGATCGCCTTGATCTCGTTGGTCGCCGCGACAAAGCCGGCGGTGGCATGCGTCATGGTGTGGAAGAGGCGCAGCCTTTTATCGTCGGCTTCCAGAAGCTGTGTCGTTACCCGAACCGGGTCACCAAGCCGCACTTCCTTCAGATAGTTCACATGACTTTCCAGCACCACCAGCTCAGCGCCGTCGCGCTGCTCGATGCTTTTGCCTTCGTTGACATAGTCCCAAAAGGCCCCCGTCGCCTCGTCGCAGACGAGAACGTAATAGGCAACGTTCATATGATCGTAGAAATCGATCCATTCGCGTTTGATGACCGTTTCATAAAGTGTCAATGCTGCCGCCATTTTCCCGAATCCGTCCCGTGTCAGTTCATTTTCTACGCTGACATGGAATGGTCATTTTGAGGAGTTCTCTTCTAACTTTGACGGCAACCTTGCCTTTGCGGCCAGGAGATCCCATCTGCCTAGTTATATGACGGAAACCGAAAACCAATATTTCTGACCGTACTGACACGGAAACGTCACGATCTGCCGGCTACAAGCAGATCATGATGCCAGATCGACCGGACGCCTCCGCCACGGCACGCGATCGACCGGTCAATGAAATGCATCGCTGAATGGAGTGCCGATCCGAGACATGAGATGGCCCAATCCCTTTGTCAGTCTGGCTGGCATCGCCCTGGGCTCTCGTCTGGCGCCACGTTTGGATCAGGCCATCATCACCGGTATCGGCACCATGTTGCGGCCGGTCCGGGCCTGGGCTGCGGCCGAACTGGCTGAAGGCGATCTGGACCGGCTGCGTTTTCTCCTCAACCTCAACGCCGATCCGGGCCGATATGGCAATCGCGCCTTGATCAAGCACATGCAGACCGTTTCCGCACGCGCCGAACTGGCGCGCCTGGCGTGGGAATCGGCGCTTTTTGGCGCACCCGATGGTGGCACCGGCCGCAACAGCCTGAATGCCAGTCCGCTCGCGGCGGCAACGGCGGAAGCCATGCGGCATCGCGCTGAACGCAGCTTGCATCGCATGAAACCCTTTTTCCTGCCCTTTGCCGCAGCGCCGATGTCGCCCGTCGGTGGGCCGCCGGTCACGCCTGCCGAAGCCGCCAAGCTGCTGGGTCATTTGGCACAGCGCCCACCCTTCGATCCCGAAACGCTCGGTCTCCATGTCCTGCAGCGCAGTCTCGTCATTCCCAATCAGGCGGTTCGCTCGAAACGCCGCGGCACGGCCAAAAGCGGCGATCCTTATGACTTTCGCGATGCCGCCGATGCGGATCTTCTGCAGTTCGACGCGATGCTGGACGAGCTAAGCTCGAAAAGCTCGCGCGTCAGCCGCAAGCAGCCGCCGCATTTCCCCACCGTGACCTCCTGGCTGCGCTGGCCCGCGAATGACGGTTGGGGATATGCACGGGTGATCGAACCCCTGCTTTCCGGCCAGCAACCGGACTTCATCGATACCGACCGATTGGCCGGCGATATACCGGCGATCGTCATCTGTCACGGCCTTGGAGTGGAGTACGAGACGGCCGGACCGCCCATCCATTTCGCCCTGGCTCTGGCGCGCCGTGGCCTGCGTGTCGTACTCGCTGAATTCGCCGGACACGGCAAGCGGCGCAAACCCGGCCTCTATGGCGGCGAAGCCTTCATGCGCGGTCAGCCCGTCGCCGGTGTGCTCCATCTTCTGGAGGCAAGTGATGAAGCGGCCCGGCTGATCGCCTGGTGCCGCGCGCAAGGGTCTCGCTCCGTCGCCCTCGCCGGCAGCAGTCTCGGCGCGATGACGGCGCAGCTGGCGGCGTCACGCGCGGCCGAGACCAGCAATGGCGGTGTCTTTCTGCCGGATCAGCTCTTGCTGGTGACACCAACCGGCAATCTGGCCAGCTTGGCCTTCTCCTCGTCCATGGCCCAAGCCGCCGGCCTCGATGCCGCGGTGGCTGCAGCCGGCTGGAGCGAGGACAGTTTCAGTCCCTATGCCGCCTTGGTTGAACCCACGGCCATGCCGCCGATCGATCCTGCCGCCATTTCCATGGTGCTCGGTACGGACGACACCGTGACGCCATATGCCGACGGTCTGGCGCTGGCCCGCGCCTGGCAGATCCCTGAAAGCAATCTGGTGATCGCGGGCCGGGGCCACTTCACCAGTTCTATCGCCATGGTCCTACCCGGCTCCGCGCTGGACAAGCTGGCGGGCGCCCTCCTGGCTGGCCAGGCCAGCTGATTCCCATCCTTTTCCCGGACGCCGCTTCATGCCAGGCACCCCCGAGGTGTGACTAATCCGTGACGCAGATCTCCATTGTGTCGAGATTCCTATAATCGGCAACAAACCACATTGCCAAGCTGAGACAAGCCGGCTAAACGCACTGCCAATCCAAGGCAGGTCACAACGATGATGCTGTCACCCTATCAATGCGGTCGCCCGAGTATCAGGGGAACGGGTGTGATCGCGACGTGACCATGAATGATGACGACAAAATTTGAACGATCGAACCGGTCGCATTCCCCACGATCCGACCGGAACGAGGCTGACGGCAGCCTTTCCGGTATTGATTCCGTGCAACGCCGGCATAATCCGCGTCCAGCCAATCTTGCGGCTGAAGCAATCTACGCGTCCGATCCATGCGGCGAGGCCGGCGGTGTCGAGATCGTCACGATCGGCAACATAGGATTGGAACTGCTCGGCGGCCTGCGGCTGGCGATGACCCAGCACCGGGATCGCCGCTGGCAGCAATTTTTCGACTATTGGCTGCGATTGGCGGAAGAACGCGGTGCGCTGCCGAGCCGCCAGGCGATCGATCCGCTGCAGATGCCACGCAGGCTGATTGCAAATCTCTTCATGACCGAGGTCGTCTATGAAACCGGCAATCAGCCCCGGTTCCGGTTCCGTTTACTCGGCCAGGAAATTACCGAGCAGGAACACACGAAGCCGGGACAATATGTTCATGAGCTGGGCGGCTCCCAGGGTGCCGCGCCGCTTGAGACGCAGTATCTTGATTGCCTGAACCGCCGGCTCTGGCTGCGCCACACCAACCTTTCCTGGGCCGATCGGCAAAAATCGTTCATTCGCTATGAAGTGCTGCTGTTGCCCTTGGCACGGGACGGCCACGAGATCGACGCCATGATCGGCTTGGCCATCTACCAGAACTAAACGGTCAGGATGGGTATAGCGGCCGGCCGCCTTCAAGCGGAACCAAGGCTGTCTTCGGGCCATGCGTGGTCCCCAGGCGTCACGACGCATAGGGGATCGTTGCGTCAGGCAAGGCTAATGTTTGACGCAAGAGCTTAAGGAAGCTGCTCATCTCGATCGGCTTGCAGATGCAGTGGTCGAACCCGGCCGCGCGGATCGCCTCATCATCAGCAGATACAGGATCACCGGCAATGGCAACGAAGGTCGTTCCTGAGAGGTCGGGGTCCTGGCGCAATTGCCGCAAGACTTCCTCTCCGGCCATGTCCTGAAGCACGAGATCGATGAGCACCAATCTCGGCCGGTTGCAGCGCGCGAAGAGCAGGCCGGCACGCCCCGTCGGTGCCGACAGGAACCGCACCGAGGGCAAGGTGTTGACGATCTCCTCCATCAGCGCCAGGTCGTCCATGTCCTTGGCGATGTAAAGGACGCTGTGCTCCGCCGACAAATCGTTGCCACTCGCCGTCAGGATCGCACGCATCGCGGCGACCGGGGAATGAGATTTGTGGACGCCGCCGCTTGTCGCCTCGGGCTCATCCAGGGGGAGTTCGATCCAGAAGGTGGAACCCGCACCCTGCTCGCTTTGACAACCGATCGTTCCGCCCATCAGATCGACCAGCTGCCGCGTCAAGGCGAGGCCGATACCGGTTCCCTCGATCGCGCTGCGCTCCTGTCCCAGCCGATTGAACGGCTTGAAGAGCTCCGCCTGTCGCGCCAACGGGATGCCGATGCCGCTATCCCTCACCTCGAGCCTGAGCTTTTTCGATTGGCGGATGTGAAGCGCCCGCAACTGCACAAGGCCGCCGGCCGCATTATATTTGATGGCGTTGGTTCCGAGGTTGTTCAGCGCCTGCAGGAGACGAACGCGGTCGGCGCGCATCATCAAATCCGGCGGCAACTGCGAATATGCGTCGAACCGGATATGGCTTTTTTCGGCGATCGGCCGCATCGCCCTGGCGAATTCAAGCAACAGGGATTCCACGTCGATCGGCGCCAGGCGTATATTCACCTTGCCTGACTCGATCCGGGCCACATCCAGTACATCATCGATCAGCGAGAGGAGATGCCGGCCGGCGCTGAGAATGAGCCCGAGATATTCCCGATGCTTGCTGCGCAACAGATGCTCGCCATCCAGCTCGATCAGTTGGGCGAAGCCGAGAATGGCGTTCATTGGGGTCCGCAATTCGTGGCTCATATTCGACAGGAACTCGGACTTGATTCGGCTGGCGCGCTCGGCCTGATCGCGGGCGATGCGCAGTTTCTGGTTGAGCGCCGACAGCTCGCTCGCCTGTCGCTGCAGAAAGGCTTCCTTGTTTTGCAGGTCCACGGCGTGATCGCGAAATACCTCGAGCGCCCGCGCCATGTCGCCGACTTCGTCGGCACGTTCGATATGCGGTACGGCCGGTTCCAACTCGCCGCGGGCAAACTGCCCCATCAGCGCCGTCAACTGCGTGAGCGGCCGGGTGACGAAATGCAGCGCCGCCAAAATAGCGATCAGCAGCAGAATCGATAAAGACAGGCTGATCAGAATCTGCCGCCGCAAATGGTCGATGCGCGCCAGTTCGGCAAGGTTGCTGGTCAAGTAGATGTCGATGCGGCCGATCGTCTTGCCGTCATGCCGGATGTCGGCCTTGGCACCGATGGCGTTTTCTGTTGCAATCTCGCCTGCCGATGCAAAGAGGCTGCCATCCGGCGTGGTGACCGTGGCATAGCGAAACTCCGGGACGGCGCCGATCAGCGTTCTCAACTGGCGGGCCGTCACCTCGTCGCTATACTCCCAGAAGGCTTGCGCGACCGTACCGGCATAGAGATCAGCGAAAAGCTGCGCGCGATTCTGCAGGCTTGCCAGCTGCTCGCGCTGAAACCCCCGATCATCGAAATAGAGAACGACGGCGTGAACTGCGAGAATGACCAGGGCCAGGGCCACGACCACCCGGCGCTTCAGCCCCCGCCCCGGCCGCAATCCCCATCGGCGCAGGCCCCATCGGCGCAGGCCCCATCGGCGCAAACCCGGGCGCGAGCCGCTCGCTGACGCGGCGGTCAACTCACCGGTATCTGTCGAGGATTCGGGCAATCGTTCCATCCTTCCGCATCTCGGCGAGTACTGCATTCAGGCGACCGAGCAGCTCGCTGCCATGCGCCATCTTGCGGCTGAGGCAGAGGTAATACGGACGCGCCCGGATCTCCTGATAGGAGAGCTGCGGCGGTGCGGGGCTGTCGGAGAGTGGGTATTTCACGAGAAACTTGATCGGCGCCTCGTATGAGTACAGGAAGCGATAACGGCGGCGCGCCAGCATCTCCAGGGCGCGGCTGTCATCGCTGGCCAGGTCGCCCGGAATGCCGATCGCATCAAGATCTTCCTTCAAGGCATAGCCGTCGACCACGCCGACCGCCTGGCCGAAGAGCGCAAGCGGCTTCAGCGATTGAAGCGTCTCGATCGGTGTCTTGGGCTCGTTGCCCTTCAAGGTGAAGACGCCGGTGGAAATGCTGCCGATCTCATCGGAAAACAGAAAGTCGGCCGTGCGGTCGGCCGCATAGGAGCATGAACACAGACCGTCCACGCGCCCCTCCTGCGCTGCCGCAAAAGCGCGCTTCCAAGGCACGTAGCTGATCTCGAGCGGAACATCGGCCCGCTGGAACAAGGCGCGCAACAGGTCGACATCGCTGCCCGGCAGGCCATCGCTGCCGGGATGCTCAATCTTCAATGGTGGAAAATTGTTGCAGGCGAGAGTGACCGCTTGATCGGCCCGGGCAACGCCTGGGGCGAGGCTGACGAAACATGCGAAAGCCGCGAGGATGAGGATAACGGGCTGCGCGTGCCGCCACTGCGTAACGATCATCGGGCCGCGCCGGCTTGCCTTCACGTCCGGATCGCGCTCTGCAGGGCGGCGGATTGGATAGGCGTCTTCTCGTGTCTTCGCGCAGGATGGCATTAAATCCTAACAACTCCTTGCTATCCGTGCATTTTCAGGAGCCCCTCTTAAGGATGGATTAAATTGAGCGCGGCCGGGTAGCCCGCCCGCTCGAACCGCAAGTCGACCGCGTAAACGGAATCCCGCCTCAGGCGTCTGTTTCGTCGCGCGATAGTTGATCCTGCCGCCGCAATTTCGGAAACCAATGCATCCATAGGCCAGCAACGGCGAGGGTGCAGCCGCCGCCGAGAATTGTCGCCTGTACCGCGCCGATCAGGCTGGCGACCAAGCCGGCACGAAAGCCGCCGAGCTCGTTCGAGGCGATAATGCCAAGACCGTAGAGGGCCGTCACCCGGCCGCGCAGATGGTCCGGCGTCCAGAGCTGGATCAGAACTTCGCGGATATAGACGCTGACCATGTCGCTCGCCCCCATGATGATCAGTGCCAGGATAGACAGCGGCAGCCAACGAGAGAGACCGAGGGCGACCGTCGCCAATCCAAAAATTCCCACCGTCGCGAACATGATCGGCCCGGCCCGGCGCCTGAGCGGTCGAAAACCCAGATAGACCGCGGTGAGAAGTGCACCCATCCCCATACCGGCGCGCAGCAAACCGAGCCCCCAGGGTCCGACAACCAGAATGTCGCGGGCGTAGATCGGCAGCAGGGTAGTCACACTGCCGAAAAGAACGGCAAAGAGATCGAGCGTGCTGGCCCCCAGCACCACTCTTTCCTTCAGCATGTAGTGCAGGCCACCGATCATCCCCTTGACGATATCCTGCTCGCCGTGTCGCGGCTGCGCACGGCGAGAGATCAGCAGAACCGCGCAAAGTGCGATACCAACCATGACGAGACCGGTGATATAGGCGAATGCGGGCGCGATGCCATAGAGCACGCCGCCCATCGCCGGACCGGCGATCACGCTTAACTGCCAGGCCACGGTAGAACAGGCGATCGCCGTCGATATCTCTTCACGCCGCACAAGATTGGGCGCCATAGCTTGCGCCGCAGGCGAGAGAAACGCGCGACCGACAGCAAGGCCGGCGATCAAGGCCAGCATCGGCCAGACCTGGTGCGTGGCCGTCGCCGGTATACCGCCGGCAACCAGGAAGAGGGCAAAGGTGAACGTGAATTCGCAGACCAGGCACCAGAAGACGATCGTCCGGCGCGAATAGAGATCAGCGATCGTGCCGGTGATAAAAACCAGTACGAAACTCGGCAGGAATTCAACGAGGCCGACGAGACCGAGATCGAGGGCGCTGCCGGAGATATCGTAGATTTTCCATCCGACGGCGACGGTCAGAATCTCGGCAGCCAGTGAAGACAGGAAAAGAACGATAGTATAGGCGCAAAAGTCGCGGTTGCCGCGCAGCAGCGATAACATGCCCCCGTTACCGGCGCGACCGGCCACCGCCCCCTCGCCCATCGTCTCCTCGCCCTCAATTCGACTTCTTCGCGCCGCCGCCGCACCGACGCATGACAGTCACCTCTGCCAGCGCCGCAATATGCCGTTCGGCGTTTAGTAGAGGTTTTGATGGAAAAGTACAACCGATCCGCTCGGCCGTGGGCCGGCTCCGGCGCCGTCACCCGCGGCTCGGCCGGTCATGCAGGGAGATCCACAAACAACATGTCCTTCCGGCGCTTGCCGGAAGGACATGTTTGCTTATTCGGCTTTTGCAGGCCGTCGTCGCGTCAAGCCGCGTGCTTGGCGCTCGACTTCACGGCCTTCAACTGCTTGGTAGCATCGCTCGCCGTATCAGCCACCTTCTCTTCCACCTCGCTGCTCAGATCCTCGCCCTGCTGCCGCAGATCCTCGAAGCTGGCACGCGCGAATTCGGTACAGCATTGCTGCAATTTCTGGCCCAGAGCCAACCATTGCTGCGACCGAGCAGCCATCCCTTCCAGCCAAGCGCTGGCAATATGCGATTCAGCCGACATGATCTCGGCCGGCCCTTGACTGCCCAATAATTCCTGGACGGACTGCGACAAACGTTCGCCGGTCTGGGTCAGGACTTCCATCTGCTTGTCATAGGTGTCCGTGTAGGCGCGCTGCATTTCTTCAGTGAAATGCTGCATGCGCATAACATGCGCATCAAGTATGTCGCTCATGGCGTTCCCTGGCCGCTGCCAACCGCCAGCAAGCGTATCGGGCCATGGGAAAAACATCTTCTGGTTCTGATTCATCGTCATGCCAACCATCCTTCTTCAGAGAATGCTGATCATTCTTTGCCTTTGCATCAGGCGCTCCGCTGAGATCGCCGGGAGCCGGCTCTCATGACGGGCATGCCTGATGTCGGTTGAGGGGCAATCGTCTTGAACGGCTCCCTCGTCGCTCCCAAAGTGCCGAAGAACAAGTTGTCTTAAACGCTGCCGCTTCGTCCCACCTGCCTCCTTGAGGCGCGGCGAGACGGCTCCCGTTCTTCGATATGTTTTCTTATTTTTAACCGAGTTCAGATTATTAAGCTTTGATCTAGGTCACGATGGCGACCTTGTTTCTTTCGGTCAAAGCTGAAAGCGATCCTTTTTCGGCAGCGCTTCTATAAGGATTATCCTAGCACGTCGTGCGGATGCGTCAGGTGATATTTTCAATACGCATCAACTTACCGAGCATTGTGTTCGGGCCACTTCGCCTCGCTGAACTGGTCCGATCCATTGCCATCCGCATCGGCCATCGGCGGCGAGACGCGATCCGGGACGCGGGTCGAATTTGCACTAACGAAAAGGGTGTTTTCCGCAAGTGAACAAGTCAGACCCGCTCCGTTGAACAAGCTCCGCAAGAAGCGGCGTGAGACGAGGTGCCCCGCCTGTTCACTTACGAACCAGTGCGTGGCTTTTTGGCCTTCGTTCCCGATTTGTCGCCAAGCCGTAGGCCCCCTGTCATCTAGTTCAGTTAAACAGCGCGACAGCATCCCTGCCACGCTGAGTCGGATGACAGTTCAATGACTGATATCGCAAGACCGATCCCATTGGCGCTCCCCGGCCAGCCATGCGGCCAGTGAAAGCCACCGGCTTGCTCAGCACGCGACGCAAGTTCATGCGATTGGGGGGCTTGTCACTCGCCGCCGGTTATGTCGCGGGTACCGCCTGGCATGCTTTGGCGCCCGCGGCGAAGGCTGTCAGCATCACCGGACTCCTGCCAGGCGCCAGCCGGCAATATAGCTGGCGTCACGGCACACCCTTTGCGCTCGGCGTAGCGTCAGGCACACCCCGCGCCGATGGCTTCACCCTCTGGACGCGCCTGGCACCCGATCCCCTTTTGGCCGAAGGCGGCGCGGGTCAGGTGGCGGATCTTGGATTGGCTGGCATGCCGCCGATGTGGAGCGACATCGAAATCGGCTATGAGGTCGCAACCGATCCCGAAATGAAGGAGATCGTCCGGCGCGGTGCTGCGATTGCGGAGGCGGCCTATGCCTTCTCCGTCCATCTCGACATCGCCGGCTTGCCTTCGGGACGTCCGTACTGGTTCCGCTTCATCAGCGGCGACGCGGTCAGCCGCATCGGTCACGCCCGGACCCTGCCGGGGCCAGATGCGCCGGTTCAAGGGATCAAGATCGGTGTCGCCTCTTGCGCCAATTTCGAACGGGGCTATTTCAGTGCTTACCGGCACCTGACCGCCGAATTACCTGATCTGATCATTTTTCTCGGCGATTATATCTACGAGAAAGCGCATCCAGGTGAGACCTTGCGTCGTCACAGCGACGGCGCCAATGCTGCCACCTTGGCGCAGTATCGTCGCCGGCATGCGCAATATCGTCTCGACCCCGACCTTCAGGCGCTGCATGCCGCGGCCCCCTGCCTGATCACCTGGGACGACCACGAAGTGCAGAACGATTATGCCGGCGACTGGTCGGAAACCTTCGATGACCCAGCCACCTTCCGTCGCCGGCGGGCCGCAGCTTATCAGGCTTTCTATGAGCATATGCCGCTTCGCGCCGGCTTATCGCGGCCGCATGGCGCAGAAATGCGCATTTATGACAGCGTCAGCATCGGCAAGCTGCTGCAGATCCAGTTACTGGATGGCCGGCAGTATCGCAGCCGCGAAGCCTGCTACGGTCGGGCGGAAGGCGGCGGCGGTCATATCGAGACGCCGCATCGCTGTCCCGAGCTGCTTGATCCGGCGCGCAGCATGCTTGGCGCAGCGCAGGAGGCCTGGCTTTACGACGGGTTGAAATCAACGCAAGCGCAGTGGAATATTATCGCGCAGGACGTGCTGATGGCGCCCTTTCTCGAAGCGCAGCCGGCACCGGAGCACGGCTTTGGCTACGCCACCGACCGGTGGGACGGCTACCCGGCCAATCGTCAAAGGCTGCTGCAGCATATCCACGCGGCGCGTCCGGCCAATCCGATCGTTATCTCGGGCGATATCCATTCATTCTGGGCCAATGATCTTCACTTGAACCCGATGGATGTCGCCTCGCCCGTGGTGGCCCATGAATTCGTCGGCACCTCGATCACATCGCACGGACCGGACTACGCCAGCTTGATGCACAACATGCGGGACAACCCGCATATACGGTTCTGTGACAGTCGCCAGCGCGGCTATATGCTGTTGGAGGTCGGGCAGCAACATATAGCTGCACATTTCCGCACGGTCTCTGACGTCACCGACCCGAATGCCACGCTTGCAACACTGCGCAGCTTCGCCCTCGAAAACGGTTCGCGCGACTTGCAGGGCGCCTAGCGGTTCGAGCGGATAAAGCCGGACAAGCCCAGGATTGGTCGCCCGGAATGCCATGCCGTCTGGCTCGTTCCGGCTGCGTCATTCTGGGCCTGATGCGTTGCCTAAAGTTTTATGCCGGGGCTTTCGCGCTCTGGCGGGGTCGCCGGGCTCGCTTCACCGCAGCGATCGAACATCTCTTGTGTCGATCATCTCTTGTGTCGACGCCTCGAATTGGCGCAACATGGAACCTAACTAGCCGTGTGGGTGACATTGGCGGGGTGAAACCGGTCGCAGCGCAGTAGATCGCGTGGCCGTCATAGAAGCTTCCTCGATGCGCCCGCGAGTTTGAGCCTCACCGGTGCCTGGCTCCGCCAACGCACATACTGTGATCCGTCGCACAGGTGGAAGGAGGGAGGAATGCCGCAAAGACGCCGTCCGCTGCCGCATCGCCGCCGTGATCCCCAGGACGAGGCCGTACTTGCTGCCAGCGCCGCGGTCCATTCGATGATCGCACTTTTGCACCAGACCGGCGGCGTGCCGCAGGGCCTTTGGCGTGATCCCTATGCGCTTGGTTTCATTTACTGCGTGGTCGGCGGCTTTTCCATTCATGCCGGCACCGAGGAAGACGACTTGACCGACGTGATCACCGACAGCTTCACCGAAGTGGCGGGTCCCGATGGCACGGATATCCTGTTGTGCGCCATCGACCTGATGCTGGATGAGGATGCCGATTTCATTGCCGGACTGCAGGCCGCGGACAAAGTGGTCGCTGTCGCGCTGGGATATCCCGACTATGACAAGGATGCCGATGTGATCGATGCCCGCAAGCGCGGACGAGATCTGACCAGCCTGATGGATGAATGGCAGACCGCCGAGGAGGCAGGCCTTCTCCACCCCGACGAAGCGGCCGTGCTTTATCTGCAGCAGCGGCTGTTTTGCCACGAAGTCCGTCGGCGCCTCCGCGCACCGCGCTTGCACTGATCCCATGGAGGGATGCTCAAGCACGAAGATTAAAAGGTAAATATCTGTTAAGGAAATTTTTCTAAAATCGCCAGGAAAGAAAGCTCTTGGCTCGGGGTTTCTTCGTGTCACTGGGGAGACAGGTGGTCGATTGGCTCGCAACGCTCGGCTGTAACCGTGCGCAGGCATGGCTTTTAGCCCGCATCGGCAGCGTCCCGCGGGGCTCCGTTACTGCCAACTCAACACCAGATGGGGTTTCTGCCTGCCGGGGCTATCGCCTGTCTCGCTCGTTCGATTTGCGTTTGGGCCTGATCAGTTTGGCGGCGCTGTTTGCGACACCCCATCTGACCCACGCCGATGAGGTCAAGCTGGCAACATTGGACTGGCCCCCCTATACCAGCCCCTCTCTGCCCCATCGCGGCATGATCTCCAAGATCCTCGACGATGTCGCCCGGCAATCGGATCATCAACTGAGCTTCGGCTTCTTCCCCTGGGTGCGTGCTATGCGGACCGGTCGCGACGATCCCGGTTACGTCGGCTACTTTCCGGCCTACTGGACTCCCGAGCGCGCGCAAACCTGCAATTTCAGCGCACCGATCGGGATCGGCCAGGTAGGGCTCGTGCAACGCCGCGACAAGCCCATCAAATGGACCAGACTGGAGGACCTTTCGACATTGACCATCGGTGTCACCGCCGGTTATTCGAATGGCTCGGCCTTTGATGCCTTGGTGGCGGATGGCACGTTGCACGTGCAGGCGGTACCCGCGGATATCGACAACCTGCGCATGGTGGCGCGTGGCAGAATCCCGGCCGCCGTCGTCGAGCGCTCGGTCTTCGACTATAGTTTGTTGACCGATCCGGATATGCATCGACAAAGAGCAGATCTCGAATTCAATTCGCGTCTGGTCGCCCAACTGCCGCTCTATGTGTGTTTCAAGAAAACGCCCGAAGGTGCCAGATGGAAGCAGATCTTCGATGCCGGACTGCAGAAGATCGACCTTCTCGAAACCCAGCGCGCTTACCTCGAAACCCTGGTAGCCCTGCAATAAAAACGCCCCGGACAGGCTGGGGTGTTCATGTGCGCATCAATTCAGGGCCGCAAGCGCCTGAAATTGCAACCGTTCCTAACCGCCCGTCGAAAGCCGCACCGTTTGCCGCCTAAAGAATTGATTCATTTATGCTGCTTTAGTCTTTCAGTGAACACCGGGCTCACCGGCCGGGCGCAAGACGTGTGCGCAGATGAGGCAGTATTTGGGCGGGAAGACAGGCATCGATCGCGAGCAGGGAACCGGATTTCTCGCCTTCTTATGGGTGAAAGGATCCTCTGCCGGGATTCAGGCGAAACGCCTTGAAACCAGCGGCACGCGCCTCGCTCTTGCCTTTGCCGGCTTTGTCCTTCTCCTCATGTGGCTATCCATGGGCAGCTTCGCCGTGCGGGAATGGCACAATGTTCACGCCGAGGCCGATCATGACCTGATGGGAACCGGCAGCGTCCTGCAGGCTCATATAGATCGCACCTACAGCGCCGCACGGAACATGCTTGCACTGGTCGACGACTGGCTCGTGACGCGCTCCAGTGTCGGATCGCGGGAGACATTGCCCGACCTCCTTCAGCTGATCAGCCGCGCGCAGGCCCATGATGATCAGCCGCTCTCTATCCGGCTGGTTGACCAAAGCGACAGGATCGTCCGGTCTCTGCCTGAACGCGAAGGACCAACCGACATCTATGTCGGCGACCGGGACTATGTCCTGGCGCTGCGAGATGCCCCAGCCGGCACGACCTATGTCGGCTCGCCCATCACCAGTCGGGTCGACGGCAGAACGGTTCTGCCTGTCGTCATCCGCACACGCGCCAATAGTTTCGGCATCAAATATGTCTCGGCGGTCATCCAACAGGCCTTTCTGGCTGACGCCTATGACAAGCTCCTGAGCGCGGCGATAGCGACAATCGGCCTTGTCCGCGCCGACGGTACGATTCTCTTTACCTTGCCGGAAGACAGCCGGATCAGGGCCCAGCTGACGCGCCACGTGACCACGGCCATCGCGGCGACATCAACCGCCGCTATAACCATGCGTCGATTTTCAGGAGAGGGCGCAACGATAACCGTTGCCTCCGCCGGTTTGGCCGGTGAACCGCTCACGATCTTCGTGGCGATGAGCGAGTCCGAAATATGGCAACGCTGGCTGCAATTGATCATGCTGCCGACGCTGTTCGCCGTCATGGCATCTGCGGCTGTCTTCGCTTTTACCCATTGGCTGATCCGCCTGATGCAAAATAGTGCTCGGGAAGCCGAAAGGCTTGCGGCTGCACTGACTGACGCGCAGGCCGCCAATCAGTCAAAGCAGCAATTCCTCGCCAATATGAGTCACGAATTACGCACGCCCCTCAATGCGATCATCGGCTTCTCGGAACTGATGGCAGCGGAGAAACTAGGCCCACTGGGCAATGCCAATTATCGCGCCTATGCCGATGACATCCTCAATGCCGGGCGGCACCTCCTGACGATCATAAGCGACATCCTGGATACGGCGAAAATGAACGCCGGCAAGATCGAGACCGGCGATACGCTGATTCCACTGAGCGACGTGCTGGCCGAATGCGAACATCTCTTGCAGCCGCGGATCACAGCCAAACAGCTAGTCCTGAATTATCATCTCCCTGCAAACCTGCCCGATCTGCGGATGGATCGGGGGCACCTGAAACGTGTCTTGATCAATCTGATCGGCAATGCCGCCAAATTCAACGCGCGCGCAGGCCGCATCGATATCGCCGCAGACATCAATCGTGACGGCGCACTCGCTCTGACCATTTCCGATACCGGCATCGGCATTCCGCCAAGCCGCCTCGATAAATTGTTCAGGCCCTTTTCGCAGGTTGAAGACAGCCTCAATCGCAATCATGATGGTATCGGTCTCGGCCTCGCCAATACCCGCCTGATTATCGAGGCCTATGGCGGACATGTCTGGCTGGAAAGCGAAGTGGATCGGGGAACCGTGGCGCATGTCGTTTTCCCGGCCAGATGTCTCAATCTCGCACAGCACTGACCTGACCGGTCAAGTGTCCGCCCCCTCTGCCGAGGACAGTGTGCCGGGGTGGACAATTGACCGGCTTTGCGTATGGTTTTGCGGCGCGCTGGCGATCCCCCGCTACCGGCGCACTCGCAACCACGAGGCAATCAGGCATGACGCAAGATCTTTGGACCAAAGTAGACGATTATATCTGCGAGCAGCTGGTGCCCGCGGATGCAGCACTGACCGAAGCCTTGCGGGATAGCAGGGCCGCTGGCCTGCCGGATATCGCCGTTTCCGCCAATCAGGGCAAGATGCTCAACCTGATCGCTCGTCTG
The DNA here is from genome assembly GCA_035539215.1 of Dongiaceae bacterium. Taxonomy (GTDB): domain Bacteria; phylum Pseudomonadota; class Alphaproteobacteria; order Dongiales; family Dongiaceae; genus Dongia_B. Next base: position 20,136 of record DATLIX010000123.1, read on the forward strand.
CAAGGCGCCAAACGCATTCTGGAGATCGGCACGCTCGGCGGATACAGCACGATCTGGCTGGCGCGCGCTCTGCCGCAGAATGGGCGCCTGGTCACCTGCGAATACAGCCCGAAACATGCCGAGGTAGCGTCACATAATATCGCCCGAGCCGGCCTAGCCAACAAGGTGGAAATCCGCGTTGGCCCTGCCCTCGCCACGTTGCCTTTGCTGCAGGCCGAAGAGCAACCGCCGTTCGATCTCGTATTCATCGATGCCGATAAGCAGAACAATGCCAATTACGTCCAATGGGCGCTGAAATTGACGCGTCCCGGCAGCCTCATCATCATCGACAATGTCGTTCGCGGCGGGCGCGTCATTGAAACGGACGGCAGGGACGAGATGGTGGAGGGTGTCCGCCGCATGAATGCTATGATAGCGGCTGAACCGAGATTGGATGCCACCGCAATTCAGACCGTCGGGAATAAAGGCTATGACGGCTTCGCCCTGGCGCTGGTTCGCGCATAGCATCGAGCCTATATACCGCAGAACCAATGCGGCCGCCTCTAGCTGGAACATCGCATAAGCAACGAGCCTATAATCAAGGCAATGATGCGCGATTGCCGTTGTCCCAGAGGCGATGGAAGTGATGGACCGGGCCTTGCCCATTGCCGACCGAGAGCTGGTTTCCGGCAGCGATCGCCGCCGTGATAAAATCCTTGGCTATGCCGACTGCGAGCCGCATATCGCCGGTTTGCGGCAGCAAGGTGGCAATCGCCGAGGACAAGGTGCATCCCGTACCATGCGTATTGACGGTGTCGATGCGCCGGGCCTCGAAACGCCGGATGCCGTCTGCTGAGAGCAGAAGATCGGGACTGGTTTCGCCGCCCAGATGTCCGCCCTTCAGCAGCACAGCCGGGCAGCCGAGCTCCAACAGCTCACGCGCCGCTTCCGCCATCATCGGCCAATTGCCGGCAACCGGTCGATCGAGCAAAGCGGCGGCCTCGGGCAAATTTGGCGTGACGACGGAAGCCAGGGGCAGCAATTCGCGCCGCAAAGTCGCGATCGCCGCCGCATCAAGCAGGGGATGCCCACTCTTGGACACCATCACCGGATCAAGCACGACCCATCGTGGCTGCCAGACGCGCAGGCGATCGGCGACCATGGCGATGACCTCAGCATTCGCCAGCATGCCGATTTTAACGGCATCGATTCGCAGATCGTCGAAAACCATATCGATCTGCCGGCCGATGAAGGCTGCGGATACAAGTTCCACCGCCGTGACGCCGCGTGTATTTTGCGCAGTCAATGCGGTGATTGCCGCGGCTCCATAGGCGCCGAGCGCGGAAAAGGTCTTGAGATCGGCCTGAATGCCGGCACCGCCGCTGGGATCGCTGCCGGCGATGCTGAGAATGTTATGGATCATGGCGTCTGCCTTGCCTGGTCGATTTTCCGGCGCAGACCATGGCTGGCAAGTTCCGGATCCGCCGCCGCACAAATGGCGGAAACGACGGCGATACCGTCGGCGCCGGCGGCAATGACGTCGCCTGCCGCCGCCTCGGAGATGCCGCCGATCGCCACCACTGGCAGTTCGATGGAGGAACGCAGCAGGCTGAATTTTTCCAGCCCCAGCGGCGCTGCCGCATCCGCCTTCGTGGCGGTGGCAAACACCGGGCCCAGGCCGACATAATTGACCATCGCAATATCGAGCTCATCGATCTCCGCCTGACGTCCGACAGACAGGCCGAGGATCTTGCTTGGACCGAGAAAGCGTCGTGCCAGATCAGGCGGCATATCCGATTGGCCGACATGCAGACCGTCGGCATCGACCGCCAGGGCCAGATCCAGGCGATCATTGACGATGAAGGGAACATCATATTGCCGCGCGAGGGAGGCGAGCAGTGCAGCTTCAGCGATTGCCTCGCGCAGCTGCACATTTTTTGCCCGGTACTGTAGCACCGTGATACCGCCTTTCAGCGCCGCGCCCACCGTTGCGACGAGACCGCGGCCACCACATAGCTCGCGATCGGTCACGAGATAGAGCGAGAGGTCGATGGCGTTGGGACCCGTGCGGCCCTGCGGCATCATACGAGCCTCGCTTGTGTACAAATCTCGGCCCCGGACATTTCATACAGCACATCCAGAAAGGCGACCTGCAACGAGCCGGGACCTTGGGCACGCGCCATCGCCAGTTCGCCGGCAACGCCCATCGCCACCATCGCCTGCGCGGCTGCGACCAAGGGATACCCGGCGACGGCCAGGAAAGCGCCGATCAGGGCGGTCGCCGTGCAACCCATGCCGGTCACCCGCGTCATCAATGGGTGACCATTGGCAATCCCCACAGCATCAGCACCATCCGTGACACAGTCAATAGCACCGCTGACCACGACGACGCTTGCTGTTTCGCGGGCAAGCGCCTTGGCGGCGTCAACTGCCTGCTCGGCCTGTAACAGGCTGTCGACGCCCTTGCCGCCGCCGGTCTGCCCCGCCAAGGCCGCAATTTCCGAGGCATTGCCGCGAATGACGGCGGGACGGTTCTTGATCAGTTCATGGGCCAGGCGGGTCCGATAGTCGAGGGCGCCGACCGCCACGGGATCGATGACCCAGGGACGCCGGGCGTCACGAGCGGCCTTGGTGGCGAGGCGCATCGCCGCGGCAATCGGACTGGAAACCGTGCCGAGATTGACCACCAGGGCATCGGCGATACTGGCAAGCTCTGCCGACTCCTCGGTGTTTTCCACCATCGCCGGCGAAGCTCCCAAGGCAAGCAAGGCATTGGCCGTGACGTTGCTCACCACCAGATTGGTGATGTTATGGATCAATGGACGTCTTTGTCGGATTGCCGCCAGATTTTCCGGCAGCGTTGCAAGAACAGCATCGGTCACTCTTGTCTCCCTTCTGGCGAAGGGATGACATGAGCGGCAACAACATCCGGAAACGGGGGAGATCGATCGCCGACATGTGCAACAATCCCTTCGCTGGCATGATCCAGATCAGGTTCCGCGGGTATAATCTCAGTCCACCGCTGATCGGCAGACACCCCGTGTCACAATGTCGGCGAGTTTAGAGCAATGTGCCGGGCTGTCAATCGCCCGGGCTTTCTAACGACCCTGCAGAAGGCTGGTGCAATAAGAACGATACGTGCCAGGTATCGGCACGAACAATCGGTTGGCCGGATAATCAATTGATCAGGCGTTTGCGTGAACGTCAGAACCAGATGTCGCCATCGGAATCCGCCGTGGCGTCGCTTGGCGGGACGCTGCGCTGGACGACGAATCCGCTCTGACGGATATGTTCGACCACCGCTTGGGCAAGAATGCGCGCGAGCAGATCGTCATCGATCTCGCCTTGCATGGCACGCCCCAGCATCACCCGGCCAATCATCGCGTCACGTGGGCCGATCAGGCGGCGCAAGGTGCTGGGGCGAAGATATTGGCTCAGGATGAAATGCAGGCTGGCAGCCAGTTCCGCCTTCACCTTAGGTTCGGTTTCGCCGCGACGCAGCGAAGGGCGGGAAATGGTCTGCATATCCCGGCCGCCGGCCATCAACTCACTGTCGGCGGCATCGCCGGCGGACCGGTAGTCGCCCGACAGGACCCCTCCCAAGCCGCGAAAATCGTGATCGCCCAAGTCGGCCGCGCTTAGCCGGTCGTCACGCGTGTCACTCTCGATCATGCTCATATCCGCTCTCCCGTGAGATGAGAACAAAAGAAGAACATAAATCCGGCAGCATTGCAAGCAGCTGCAACTTCACGTTTTCAGAATAATAGGTCCCAGGAGAGCCGACCCGGGGACTACCTCGCGCGAGGTGCCATACCTGGGTGTCGCCGGAATTCGCAGATCAGGCCGCAGCTTTTTCGATCACCGGGTTATTGAACCGCCGGCTGCAGACCAGACCGATAATCGCCAGCACCAATAAAATAAGCGCGCTCGCCAGGAAGGGAAGAACCAGATCGGCTGCCTCAGCCGGCACGATATCCGACTTGCGGCTGAGGCCGCGAAAGACAAGGTCCAGCAGGCTGCCGTCAAAGCTGGCATGCAGCAATACGGCGATCGCATAGGCGAGGAGCAGCCAGAGCCATCTTTGTGGTGACTGCCAGCGCCAGGCGAGCAGGCAGCCGGCCACCATGCCGAGAAGCGCATGAACGAGCCCGCCGAAGATCCCGCGTACGGCGGCAAAGGCGATGAGCTGATCCTGAAGTTGCGGCATCGCCGCAAAGGCCACGACATATAACAGGCTCTCGCAGACGGCAAAGCCCAGCGCCGAATAAAGCAGCATCTCGGCCGGATCGCTGCGATATCTTTGCCAACGACCCAGCAAGAGCAGCAGAACCACCACGACACCGATCTTCACCGCCTCCTCCGGCAGGGCGGCGTAGATCAAGGCCAGCTTGAACATCGTACCGAAGCTTGCCGCGGTCTGCAGATTGCCAAACAGCGACGCGGCAAAACCGTGATCGATCCCACTGAGGAAAATGGCAGCCAGAGCAAGGCTCACAAGGCCGGCGCTTGCGGCAAAGGCAAACCAGGCAAGACGAAGGTCGAGCCGCCGGCGAAACAGCCACCGTATCAGCAGCCCATAGACAAAAGTCACGGCAATGACGCAGATCCCCGGGATCAACAAGGCGGTCAATTGCATCGCGTCAGCCTCCCCATCCCATCGCGGATCGCGGCAGCCATCGGGTTCTGCGGCGGCGCAGCGGTCCGCATGAGCAGACGCAAGAAGAAAGCGCGCCATTGGCTGATAGCGCGCTTCCCTGCCATGGATGAGAACGGCGTCATGCCGCCGTGATCATGCTGCTTGCGCCGTTCCGCCCAGCACCCGCTCGATCGCCGCCAGGGCATCGGCCGCCTTGCCGGCATCGGGGCCACCGGCCTGGGCCATGTCGGGACGCCCGCCGCCGCCCTGCCCGCCCAAAGCGCTGCTGCCGGTTTTGACGAGATCGACGGCACTCAGCTTGCCTGTGAGATCGGCGGTCACGCCGACTACCAGCGAGGCCTTGCCGGCATCGTCGGAGATCAGCACCACGACGCCTGAGCCGATCTGCTTCTTCAGCTCGTCGGCCATCGCCTTCAACTCCTTCGCCGGAACCCCGCTGAGGACGCGCGACGCCAGCGTGATGCCGCCCACTTCCTTGGTGCCGCCGGTCTGTGCCGCGCCACCGCTTCCGGCACCGGCGAGAGCCGCCGCCTTGCGCGCCTCCGTGAGATCACGCTCCAGCTTCTTCTTTTCCTCGACCAGCGAGACGATGCGATGGGCGAGATCGGAAGGAAGAGTCTTCAAGGCCGAGGCAGCTTCGGTCAGCAGGCGCTGCTGCTCGGCGATATAGTGCTCTGCCGCTGCACCCGTCATCGCCTCGATGCGGCGCACGCCAGAGGCCACGGCGCCTTCGCTGATGATCTTGAAGAGGCCGATATCGCCCATGCGGCGCACATGCGTGCCGCCGCACAGCTCGGTCGAGAAATTGCGCGCCTCGTCATCATTGCGGCCGCCCATGGAGACGACGCGGACTTCGTCGCCGTATTTCTCGCCGAAGAGGGCCAAGGCGCCCGCTTCGATCGCCGCATCCGGCGTCATCAACCGCGTGGTGACTTCGTCGTTCTTGCGGATACGGTCATTCACTTCCTGCTCGACCACGGCGATATCCTCGGCCGTCAAGGCGCGCGGATGGCTGAAG
>DATLIX010000124.1:0-27671 GCA_035539215.1 Dongiaceae bacterium
GCTACGGTCTTGTTGAGGCCCTTGATGAAGCGATCACTGGCCGATCCGAAGATCCGCTTGGCAAGGCCGGCAAACATGTAAACCTCGATTTTCTCGGACTTTTTAAGATTGGATGCGGGAAACAGATAGGGTCCCCGCTAACCGCTGTCAACTTGACGCGATTTTGCCATCGGGGGTGGCCTTTCCGCTTGTACCCGTTGCCCTGGCGCGGCAAGATGCCGGCCGCCCGACCGCATCAGTGGTCGCCCTGAAATCTCAATAATTTCAAGGGGTAGGCCCCATCCATCGGTTGAGGAACCTCGTCTGACCATGTCCTATTCGATTTCCATCGCGACTCGCCGGCGCAGCCTTTTGCTGTCGACCTCTTTCGCTTTCGGCCTGGCCCTGGCAACCCTGGTGGCCGCAGGCCCGGCCGCGCGGGCGGATGACACGACCCCCGCAGCGCCGGCTGCTCCAGCGGCGGCGCCGGCCGGTCAGCTTCCTGGCGCCGATGCCCCGGCCGCCAAGCCGATCGACCCGAAGACCGTGGTGGCGCGTGTCAACGGCAAGGACATCACCCGCCAGGACGTGATCGATTCGGCCAGCAATCTGCCGCCGCAGATCAAGGCCAATATCGACATGGTCTTCCCGCAGCTGACCGACCGCTTGATCGGCTTGACGCTGATCACCTCCGAGGGCCGCAGCGAGAACCTGCAGAACGATCCCGAAGTGAAGGCGATCGTGCAGAAATTCGAGGACGAGGCGATCCGCCAGGTCTTCCTGACCCGCCTGGTCAAGAGCAAGATCACCGATGATGCGGTGAAGGCAAAATACGATCAGAATCTCAAGGATCATCCGCCCCAGGACGAGGTCAAGGTCGCCCATATCCTGGTGAAGACGGAAAAAGAAGCCAACGACATCCTGGCCGAGCTGAAGAAGGGCACCGATTTCGCCAAGCTCGCCAAGGACAAGTCGATCGACAAGGGCAGCGCCGTCAATGGCGGCGATCTCGGCATGTATTTCACCCAGAACGGCGGCGAGGTCGTGCAGCCTTTCGCCGATGCCGCCTTCACCCTGAAGAACGGCGAAGTGACGCAAAAGCCGGTCCAGACCCAGTTCGGCTGGCATGTCATCAAGCTGGAAGATCGGCGCAAGCAGACCCCGCCGAGCTTCGATGAGCAGAAGGACCAGCTCCGCCAGCAGCTCGCCGAAGACATGGTGCAGAATGAGGTGAAGGACCTGCGCGCCAAGGCCAAGGTGGAAACCTTCAATCCCGACGGCACGCCCGTCAAACCGTAACCGGGCGAACAGTAACCGGGCAAGAACTCACCGCCTTTAGCGATCAGGGGGAATATGGCCATGGCTCATCAGGTTTCGCCGCTAGCGCCGACGGAAACGCCGGTGCTGTCGCCGATCGCCGGCGTCAGGCTGACAGCATTCGAATGCAATATCCGCTACAAGAACCGCACCGATGTCATGCTGATGGAGCTGGCGCCGGGCAGTAGTATTGCGGGCGTGCTGACCAAATCTCTGACGCGGTCGGCGCCGGTCGATCTCTGCCGCAAGAATCTGAAAGGCGGCAAGGTGCGGGCGATCCTGGTCAATTCCGGCAACGCCAATGCCTTTACCGGCAAGGCCGGCATCGACAGCGTCAACCGCGAGGTCAAGGCGACGGCGGCGGCGCTTGGCTGCAAGCCAAGCGAGGTCTATCTCGCCTCGACGGGCGTCATCGGCGAACCCCTGCCCGATGACAAGATCACCGGCAAGCTGCCGGCGATCGTGAAGTCGCTGAAGGCCGATGCCTGGGCGGCGGCGGCGGCGGCCATCATGACCACCGACACCTTCCCCAAGCTCGCCACCCGCCAGGCCAGGATCGGCGACGCCACCGTCACCATCAACGGCTTCTGCAAGGGCTCCGGCATGATTGCCCCGGATATGGCAACCATGCTGGCCTTCGTGGCGACGGATGCGAAGATTCCGGCCGATATCCTCCAGACCCTGCTTGCCAAGGGCGCCGACCGCTCCTTCAACTGCATCACCGTGGACAGCGATACCTCGACCAGCGACACGTTGCTGCTGGTTGCGACCGGCCAGGGCGCTAAGCATCCAAAGCCGGCTTCGGCCACCGACAAGGTACTCAAGGATTTCCGGGAGAAGCTGGAAGATCTGCTGCAGGACCTCGCCATCCAGGTGGTGAAGGACGGCGAGGGGGCGCAGAAACTGGTGACCATCGACGTCACCGGGGCGGCCAGCGCCGCCGCCGCCCGCCGCATCGGCCTTGCCGTCGCCAATTCGCCTCTGGTGAAGACGGCCATTGCCGGCGAGGATGCCAATTGGGGCCGTATCGTCGCGGCCGTGGGCAAGGCCGGCGAGAAGGCCGATCGCGACAAATTGTCGATCAGTGTCGGCGGCGTGGAAATCACCCGCAAGGGCCAGCGCCGGCCGGATTACGACGAGGCGCCGGTTGCCCAGCATATCAAGGGGCAATTGATCAATATCGCGGTGGATGTCGGCATTGCCGCCGGCAAGGCGCGGGTCTGGACCTGTGACCTCACGCACCGCTATATCGAGATCAACGCCGATTATCGGTCGTAAGATGCCGGTGCCGGCCCTGCCATTGGGCCGATTGGCCTTGGACTTGGAGCAGTGTCATGCCCTTTGAGTCGTTGCGGGATTTCCTGAACCGGCTAGAAGCTGCCGGGCAATTGCGCCGCGTCTCGGTACCGGTCGATCCCCATCTGGAAATGACCGAAATCCAGACCCGCCTGCTGGCCGAGCAGGGACCGGCGGTGCTGTTCGAGAATCCGGTCGGCAAGGACGGCAAACGCTATGACATGCCGGTCCTGGTCAATCTCTTCGGCACGGTCCAGCGGGTCGCCTGGGGCATGGACCGGGAACCGGATCAGTTGCGCCAGGTGGGCGAGACGCTCGCCTTCCTGAAGCAGCCGGAGCCGCCCGGCGGCTGGCGTGAGGCCCTGGAGATGCTGCCGCTCGTGAAGACTGTCATGGCGATGCATCCCAAAACCGTCAGCTACGGCCCCTGCCAGGACGTCGTGCTGAAAGGCGACGATATCGACCTCACCAGGCTGCCGATCCAGGGCTGCTGGCCGGGCGAGCCGGCGCCGCTGATCACCTGGCCGCTGGTGGTCACCAAGGGCCCCAACGCCTCCGGAGCGGGCAAGAAACGCGAGGACGACTACAATCTCGGCATCTATCGCATGCAGGTCCTGGGCAAGAACCAGACTCTGATGCGCTGGCTGAAGCATCGCGGCGGCGCCCTGCATCATGCCCGCTGGAAGGCCGAAAATCCGGAGCCCCTGCCGGCCGCGGTGGTGATCGGCGCCGATCCCGGCACCATCCTGGCCGCCGTGACGCCGGTGCCGGAAACGGTCTCCGAATACCAATTCGCCGGCCTGCTGCGCGGCCGCAAGGTCGAGCTGGTCGATTGCAAGACCGTTCCCCTGAAGGTGCCGGCGACGGCCGAGATCGTGCTCGAAGGCCATGTCTCGCTCAGCGACTATCGCGACGAAGGCCCCTATGGCGACCACACCGGCTACTACAATTCGGTCGAGCAATTCCCGGTCTTCACCGTCAGCGCCATCACCATGCGGCGGGACCCGATCTATCTCTCGACCTTTACCGGCCGGCCGCCCGATGAACCCTCCGTGCTGGGCGAAGCACTGAACGAGGTCTTCATCCCGCTCCTGACCCAGCAGTTTCCGGAGATCGTCGATTTCTGGCTGCCGCCGGAAGGCTGCAGCTACCGCATCGCCGTCGTCTCGATGAAGAAGGCCTATCCAGGGCACGCCAAGCGGGTGATGATGGGTGTCTGGTCGTTCCTGCGGCAGTTCATGTATACAAAATTCGTCATCGTCGTGGATGACGACATCAATGCGCGCGACTGGAAGGACGTGATGTGGGCGATGTCGACCCGCATGGATCCGGCCCGCGACATCACCGTGATCGAGGGGACGCCGATCGACTATCTGGACTTCGCCTCGCCCGAGAGCGGCCTCGGCGGCAAGATCGGCCTCGACGCGACCAACAAATGGCCGCCCGAGACCAAGCGCGAATGGGGCGAGAAGATCCGCATGTCGGACGAGATCGTCGAGCGCGTCACCGGCAGATGGGCGAGCTATGGGTTGCCGGGGAGCGGGCGGGCGATTTGGAAGTAGACCAGTTTATTTTCCCAAAACCTGGGCATAGATTTCCGGCTTAAAGCGGACCACGCACCAATCGCCAAGATCGAGAACCGGGCGGCTAATCATGGAAGGCTGCCCTAGCATGAGAGCAATAGCCTTGTCGGCCGAGAGACCGGTTTTCTCAGCCTCCGGGAGCCCGCGAAAGGTTGTGCCGGCGCAATTGAGCACGGTTTCCCAACCTAATTCCTTGACCCAGCTTTGCAAACTGCTGCGATCAATCCCGCCCGCTTTGTAATCGTGGAAGGAAAGGCGATCCTGTGCGACTCCAGCCACGTACGGGCCTTCTTAATCGTGTCGCAGTTTTTGATGCCGTAGATCGTCACGATCATGATCAGTCATCCTAAAAAAATGATCGCGAAATGGGGGGCGTGCAGCCACGCTACGCCTTGATACAGTCAACAAACCACTTAACGATATTCGGCAGGGCAGGCCGGCTCTGCGGAAAGTCCACCCGATCAGAAGGTTGATAGTGTGGGTCCTCCCAGACGTCGCTAGGTTGGTCTGCCAGCGCCCCCACCTTCAGCAACGGCAATTTGGCGAAATGCGCGAAAGCCTCTTCGGCGATCTGGCGCAGTTGCAGCGTCTCCGCCGAGTTCAATTGCAACACAGGGGGACGGGTCCATACCGTTTCACGAATCGACAGGATTGCAGCGGCAATATCATCGGCGTGATGGTATTGGCGGTATTGCCGCCCGCTACTCATCGGGAAGGCTCGGTTCTCCCGCAAAGCCATCAGCATCTGGCCGAGAAAGAGGTGCCGGTGCGGCGCGCCGACGCCGTACAACGTGTGGAGGCGGAGATGCAGGATGCGGTGTTGCAACGGGCCGCTCGCAAGCGCCGTCATCTGCTGCGACAACGCCAGCTTACTCGCCACATATCCGTTGCCGGTGATCATCGGCGATCGGACTTCCATTACCGTCCCGATGGTCATGAAACGCAACCCAGGATAGCCGCCGCCAGCCTCAATCACCTGCAGGGGAAAATCTCGATTGCTGTAGAAGAGCTGGTCGGCAGGCAATGCCGGATCGGTCAGTCCATTGGCAAAGATGATATCCACATCACCCAGGCGTACCTGATCGGCAAGCCAAGCATCGATCTCCGGCCGCCGCCATCCTCCCGCGATTTGCCAGGGTATGGGGACAAATCTCGTCGACCCCTTCGCTAAAATCGCCCGAGCAATAGCCGAACCCAAGTGGCCATGGGCCCCAAAGAGGATGATTGAGCGCAAACGACTATACCAATCAAATCGAAAAAATGGAACCCTGGTTATACTCGTGCGGCGTGAAGGCCGAAAGCCGATTTCCGATAAGCTTGCGCAGAAGATTTAGTGTCGCATCACTGTGGAAAGAGTGGTAAATCGGCAGCAGCTTGGCAATCATGAATGGTCACAGCTACTTAGGTATCTGGCTGACCCGGGCGAAAAAAAATGCGCGTTGTGATCTTATGTGGCGGCTTGGGAACGCGTCTCCGTGAGGAGACTGAGTTCAAACCGAAACCCATGGTTGAAATCGGGGGCAAGCCGATCCTTTGGCATATCATGAAACAATATGAGTTTCATGGTTTCCGGGATTTTCTGCTCTGTATCGGTTATCGGGGTGATATTATCCGAGATTATTTCATCAACTATAAGATGCGATCGCGCGATATCGAGATCGATACCACAACCGGTCGGGTGAAGACGCTTGGCAGCCCAGCGGATGATGTCGCCTGGACCGTGAAACTGCAGGATACAGGAGTCCATTGCCTCACCGGCTCACGAATCAAGGCGGCACTCAAATATATCGAAGACGAGCGTTTTCTGGTGACATATGGGGACGGTGTCGCCGATGTCGACATCTCGGCCGTGATCGAGCATCACAGGCACAGCGGAAAGCTGGCGACCGTTACTGCGGTGCGCCCGTCATCCCGTTTTGGCGAACTCAGCCTAGATGGCGATATCGTCCATTCCTTCAATGAGAAGCCGCAGACCACCGAAGGCTGGATAAATGGCGGCTTCTTCGTATTTGAAAAACGCGCTTTCGATCAGATTCCCGAAGGCGATACCAACATCTCTCTCGAAGCGGGCGTGCTGGAGCATCTAGCCGAGCGTCGCGAATTGAGCGTCTATCGCCATACCGGCTTCTGGCAATGCATGGACACCTATCGGGAACTGTGCCTGCTGGAAGATATGTGGAAGAGCGGGCAAGCCCCCTGGAAAACCTGGTAACGTGCATGCCCAGCCCCACCTTCTGGCAACATAAGAATGTTTTTCTGACTGGCCATACCGGTTTCATGGGCGGTTGGCTGTCGAGCCTGTTGCTGCAATTGGGCGCCCGCGTCACCGGCTATGCACTAGCGGCGCCGACGGAGCCCAGTTTTTGCGCGGCGGTCAATCTGGTCGATCGCATCAATCAATCCGTCATCGGTGATATCCGGGACCTCGATCGCCTCACTGCAGCGCTCACTGCCGCCGCACCGGAGGTCGTGTTCCACCTCGCCGCGCAGCCGCTGGTGCTTCTGGCAAATGCCGAACCGGCCCTGACCTATAGCGTCAATGTCATGGGCACAGTCCATCTGCTGGAAGCGGCACGCAAGGCGCCCTCGGTCAAGGCGATCATCGTCGTCACCACGGACAAGGTCTATCGAAACCACAACCGGGTATGGCCCTATCGTGAGTCCGATACGCTGGGCGGTATCGAGCCCTATAGCTCCAGCAAGGCCTGCGCCGAACATGTGCTCGATGCCTATCGCAACGTCTATTTTCGGTCGCTCGATGACGATCGGCCCGGTATCGGCCTCGCCAGTATCCGCGCCGGCAATGTCATCGGCGGCGGCGATTGGGCCGCCGACCGGTTGGTGCCGGACGCAATCCGCGCCTTTCAGCAGGGCAATGCCTTGACCTTGCGCCACCCAGCTTCCACCCGGCCCTGGCAGCATGTGCTCGACCCCCTGCCGGGCTATCTGACGCTGGCCGAAAGACTGGTGCGTGCGCCTGCAGCCTTCTCAACCGGCTGGAATTTCGGCCCGGCGACCAGCGATGCGCAACCGGTTGGTACGGTTGCCCAGCGCATGGCGGATCTTTGGGGCGACGGCGCGAAGATCGTCATTCAAAACGACGCGCGGATCTTCGAGGAGATATTGCTGGCCTTGGATAGTTCAAAGGCGCAGGCCGAGTTGAAGTGGCAGCCAGCCTGGCCTCTGGACCGGGCACTGGAACGCACTATCGGCTGGTATAAGGACTTTTATGCCGGCAAGGATGTCTGGGCGCTGACCCAAAGACAGATCGCGGATTTGTTGGAAGGAGCCGCTTAAGATGGCGACTAATTGCCGCTTTTGTGGCGAGCATCTGATCGACAAGGTCCTCGATCTTGGTCTGTCGCCGATCTCCAATGAGTTTCGTGCCGCCGCGAATGCCGATCACGAGCCGCAGACCTACTATCCACTCGCGGTTATGATTTGCCGGAAATGCTGGCTGGCCCAGTTGACAGACGTGCGGACGCCGCAGCATTTCAACGCTCATTATGCCTATTTCTCATCATATTCCCAGTCCTGGCTCGAACACTCGCAGCTTTACGCAACGACGATGATCGCCCGGCTGGGTCTGATCCCTGCCTCACAGGTGGTAGAGATTGCCAGCAATGACGGCTATCTGCTGCAATACTTCAAGGCCGCCGGCATTCCCGTCCTTGGCATCGAACCTTCCGCCAATGTCGCCGAGGTGGCGATCCAGACACGCAGCATCCCGACGCTGGTCAAATTCTTCAACCAGCAGACTGCTGAAGAACTGATCGCTACAGGAATCCACGCCGATCTGGTTACTGCCAATAACGTCCTTGCCCATGTGCCCGACCCCAACGGCTTTCTCGCCGGTTTCAAGCGTCTGCTGAAACCACTGGGTACTGTGACCTTCGAATTTCCGCATCTCCTACGCCTACTTGCCGAATGCCAGTTCGACACGATTTACCACGAGCACTATTCCTATCTCTCGCTGGGCATTGTCGAGCGCATGTTGGCGGCCCATCAACTGGAAGCCTATGACGTTGATGAGTTGACGACCCATGGCGGATCGTTGCGCGTCTATGTGCGCCACCGGGGCGCTGCGGTCACCGCGCCATCGGGACAGGAGAATTTGCGCAAGGTCCGCGGCGACGAGGCCCAATACGGCCTGGAGCAAATAGACACCTATCAGCGATTCGGACAGGAAATGCGCAATCGCAAGTTGGAACTGCTTTCTTTTCTGATCGATGTGGCACGCGCCGGCAAACGCGTGGTCGGCTATGGTGCGCCGGCCAAAGGCAACACCCTGCTGAATTATTGCGGCATCGGCCCCGAGCTGCTGCCTTACACGGTCGACCGCAATCCGTACAAACAGGAGCAGTATCTGCCTGGCGTCAACATTCCGGTCTATCCGCCGGAACGCATTGTGCAGGACCGGCCCGATTACGTCCTGATCCTGCCCTGGAATTTGCGCGACGAGATCATGGCACAGTTGTCGACGATCAAGAGTTGGGGCGGACGATTTGTCGTGGCGATCCCCAAGCTTGAGATCCTGTCATGATGTTCATCCCGACCCAATTGTCCGGGGTGACGGTAATCGATGTCGAGCCGATTGCCGATGACCGGGGGCATTTCGCCCGGTGGTACTGCGAAGAGGAATTCGCGCGACATGGCTTGAAACCGCTTGCGGCCCAGGGCGCGATCTCGCGCAACTTGAAGCGCGGCACGCTACGCGGATTGCATTTCATCGAGGCTTATCAAGGTGAAGAAAAGTTGGTGCGGTGTGTTGCGGGTGCGGTCTTCGACGTCGCCGTCGACCTGCGACCGTATTCGCCCAGTTTCAAGGGCTGGACCGCGATCGAGCTGACGGCGAAAAATCATCGCGCCCTCTATCTTCCGCGTGGCTGCGCGCATGGCTTTCTGACGCTCACTGACCATGCTGATGTTGCCTATCAGTTTTCCGAGGCGCATCGCCCCGGTATCGAGATCGGCGTCCGTTGGGACGATCCCGAGATTGGCGTCGTCTGGCCATTCGCACCCGAGACCATTTCTGAGCGTGATCGTACCCTGCCCTTCTTGAAGACAATTTGGCTGCAATCGGACACCATGACGATGGAGCAGCAATGAAGAAGCTAGTTTCAGTCGTCGTGCCGGTCTACAACGAGGAAGGTAATGTCCAGCGCCTGATGGATCGCGTCACCTCGGCACTGAAAAGCGAAGAAGATAGATACGATTTTGAATTCGTCTTCACCGATAATCACAGCCAGGATCTGACATTCACGCTGTTGCAGGAGATGGCGTTCAAGGACAGCCGCATCCGCGCCTATCGTTTCTCGCGCAATTTTGGCTTCCAGCGCTCAATTCTCAGCGGCTACCGTCTGGCGCGGGGGGAGGCCGCCGTGCAGATCGACTGCGACCTGCAGGACCCGCCGGAAATCATCCCGACCTTTCTACGGAAATGGGAAGAGGGCTTTGCGGTCGTCTACGGCATTCGCGCCAAGCGGCCGGAATCACTGCTGATGCAGAATGCCCGGCGCTTCTTCTATCGGCTGGTCGACTTTCTCGCTGATGATAGGTTGCCGCATGACGCCGGCGATTTTCGCCTGATCGATCGATGTGTGCTCAATATCGTCACCCGCATCAATGATACCCAGCCCTATCTACGTGGTGTCATTGCCTCTGCCGGCTTCGCGCAAACCGGCGTCATCTATGATCGGGACGAAAGACGGGCGGGCAAAAGCAAGTTTGGCCTGCTGGACCTGGTGGAACTGGCCGTCGATGCGATCACCAATCATTCCGTTATCCCCTTGAAGCTTGCCTCGTTGATGGGCGTTCTCATCACCGTCGCATCACTCCTTGGCTTCGTCTACTACCTGCTGACGTCGCTTTTCCTCGGCAACTCCTGGCCTCGCGGCTTTGCCACGCTGATCCTTGTCCTGCTCTTCCTGTCTGGGGTCAACGCGCTCTTTCTCGGCGTCATCGGCGAATATATCGGTCGCATCTATCACCAGATCAAAGTGCGGCCTAATGCGATCGTCGAGGCCGCGATCGAGCAGCGTCAGGATATTCCACGCGAGGGTTTGGACAGCATCAACTCGGACGTTTGCTAATGCATGATCGCCGGACATATCTTTCTGAAGAGCAATTGGCTGCATTCTCCCGGACAGGCACCCTGGTCATTCCCCAGTTCTATGATATCGACGAACAGATTACTCCCATTCAAGAATCGATTTACGATATCATCGGTCTGGTGGCCCGGCGTCACAGTTTACCTTTGGAGCGGCCGGTCTTTTCGCCGGACAAGTTTGATGCCGGTTACACCGACCTGATCGCGATCGACCGTGCGATCGGCGGCGAGATTTATGATGCGATCAAGCAGATTCCTGCTTTTCTGCGTCTGATTTCCTGCCAGCACAATGAGGATCTCTTTGCACAGTTGCGCAAAGGCAGCCTGCCCGGAACCGGCGCCGCCAGTTACGGTATCCGCATCGACAATCCAGGCGAGGAAGAATACCGGTCACACTGGCATCAGGAATTCCTATTCCAGCCGCAGAGCATGGATGGCGTGGTGTTTTGGACTTCGCTGGTTGCGTTGACACCCGAGATCGGGCCGGTCCAGATATGCCTCGGATCGCACCTCGACGGCCTGTGCCAGTATACGAAGTGCGGCAACCATGCGAATAAGCCCGGCGCCTATAAGATCGGCATCGTGGATGACGAGATCGTCGCGGCCAGATACGAGCGGATTGCGCCACTTTGCGAGCCGGGTGATCTGATCGTCATAGACTTCCTGACCATTCATCAGTCTGGCTTCAATGTGTCAGACCGAGCGCGATGGTCAGTCCAAACGCGCTTCTTCAATTTCCGCGAACCTACCGGAATGAAAATCGGGTGGAAGCCGTCGGTCACGGCGGGCAGCCAGATCGAGAAGATTTTCAGCGCCCATTTTGTTGAGGACAATTGAATGACGCTGACATGCAATGTCTGCGGGCAAATCTTGCAAAGCCCCCTCTACCAGTCGCCGGATCATCTGTCGATCACGACGATGAACAAGCTGATCGAAGGCCATACCCGGGTTTACTTCTGCGATAGCTGCAGTCATCTGCAGACCAGTGCATTGCCGGACCTAGAGCGCTATTACGCCGAGGAATACGAGATCAATCTCGCCAGCGAAGATGACGATCAGCTGTATAAAGTGAGTGACGGTCAACCGATCTATCGTGCTGAACACCAAGCCGACGTCCTGCGGGCCAAGATCAACTTTTCCGCTGGCGCTCGGGTGCTGGATTACGGTTGCGCGAAATCGGCCACCATGCGCAAACTGCTGAAGAATAATTCGCAGATTGTTCCGTTCCTGTTTGATATAACAGACAAGTATATCCCGTTCTGGGAACGCCTGCCGAAGAAGCCGCAGTGGTCCGTCGCCACACCCGAGCCCAGCTGGGCTGGTTCGATGGATGTGGTGTTGTCATTTTACGCGCTGGAGCATGTTGCCGATCTTCAAGCGGCACTCAGCAATGTGCGGAAGCTCCTGAAGACCGGCGGCACCTTCTACTTCATCGTGCCGAACGTCTATGAAAGTATTGCTGATTTCATCGTCGCCGATCACATCAATCACTTCAGCAAGCAGTCTTTGCACCACCTTCTCGGCAGGGCCGGCTTTGTCGATATCAATGTCGATGACAAGGTGCATGACGCGGCTTTCGTGGTCGATGCCAAACTGGCGGCTGCTCCGGTCAGCTTGCCTAAGCAAGACGAGAGCGCGGCCGCAGCCTGCCGTCAGCAGGCAGCGCAGATGGCGCAATACTGGACGGATATCGTCGGCAAGATTCGCACGTTTGAGTCATCCCTCGCCGCCGACACGGTTACAATGATCTATGGCGCCGGCTTTTACGGCCACTTCATCTTTTCGACCTTGAAGGTGCCCGGTCGCATCGTATGCTTTGTTGATCAAAATCAGCATCTTCAAGGCACCAGCATTCATGGAAAGCCGGTCGTATCGCCTGACGTGCTTCCGGCAGAAGTGAGCGTTATATTCGTGGCATTGAATCCGCGGATAGCCAGAGACGTTATCGGCGCGGTTAAGGCTTTCAAAGGAACGACGTTAAATTTTTTCTATCTGTAAAGGTGGCAGATGAATTTTTCCGAACTAGTTGATCGAATCTGCGCCCAGTCACCCCTACAAGAGAAGAAATTAAGAGCATATCTCGTGACGCGCGACGCGGCATTTTTTTGCGAGGCAAATGATTTCATCGACAGTTACGGAGGGTTCCTCGCAAAGCAGAACATCTCCGTCGACTACGCTGTCGGCGCTTATCTTGAAATGTGCAAAAACATGATGCGATGCCAAGTCGAATTTATGCGATCTGGCAAGTATCCAAGCGCCGCCTTGAATGCCAAAGAGATGGTATACCAGAATTCGACAGAGATGCTTTCCTATATGGTTGGACTAGGGATATCGCAGTTTCTATGGTCGACCCATTACGAGATGTTCAACTTCTTAAAAGCGGCATTTCAGGAACGAGCTGATAACACCGAGTCTTATCTCGAGATCGGCCCCGGTCACGGCCTTTTTTTGGAACAAGCATTGAGGACCTTACATCGCGTAAGTAACCCGATTGCCATCGATATCAGCGAAACCTCGCTCGGGCTCACGCGCAGCATTATCGACTATTCAGTCCCTGATCGTCGCGATGTCCAATACATCTTGGCAGATATATTGGAAGCAGACCTCAGCCAGAAATTCGACTTTGTCACGATGGGGGAGGTGCTTGAGCACGTTGAGCAACCTCAACTTTTGCTGAGGCGAGTAAAGAATATGCTTGCCCCCGGCGGCGGCGCATTCGTGTCGACTTGCGTTAACTGCCCGGCGATCGATCATGTCTACCAGTTCAACACGGTGGAGCAGATACGCGCCTTGCTGACTGATTGCGGCCTGGCCATCAAGCGCGACCTGCCTCTGCCGGTCGAAAAGATGACAGTCGAAGCCGCCGAGAAGAATCGCATCACCATCAACTACTGCGCATTGCTGGAGTAGCGGTCCATGGCAAAGTTCGATGACATTGAGGTTGGACAATTCGCCGAGATGACCCACAAGATGACGATGGAGGATCTCGCACGCTTCGTCGAACTGACTGGCGACGACAATCGGCTCCACACGGATGCCTCTTTTGCGGCGCAGACCAGCTTCAAGAAGCCGGTGGCACATGGCATGCTCGGCGCATCCTTCATCTCGACAGTGATCGGTACCAAGCTGCCGGGCGATGGCGCTTTATGGTTTGCGCAGAACCTCGAATTTCTGCTGCCGGTGCGCTTGGGCGACGAGTTGACTATCCGCGCTGAGGTTCTGCGCAAGATCGACCGGATGAATATCGTCGAACTGCAGACGGATATCTTCAATCAGCACCGGCAGAAGGTCACTACTGGAATCGCCAAGGTCAAGATCGTCGAGCAGGTCGCAGTCGTCCCCAAACTAGCAGAGTCGGGACGGCGGGTTGCCCTCGTTATTGGCGGGTCCGGCGGCATTGGCGGCGCCATCTGCCGAATGCTAGCAAGCGACGGCTTTGATGTTGCCGTCCATTCTTTCCGCAATAAGGGTGCCGCAGACAAGATTGTCGCCGATATAGTTGAGATGGGTGGTTCGTCAGCAAGCTATTCAGCTGACATTAGCTCGCCCTCCGACGTCACGGAGATGGTGCAACGCGTCGTTCGTCAATTTGGCACAATCACGGCCCTGATCAATTGCGCCACCGGCAGCATGGCGCCTCACAAACTTGACGAACTTCATTGGTCGGATGTTGATGAGCAACTCACCACGACAATCCGCGGCGCGTTTAATTTATCTCAGTCCGTGATACCCATTATGGTAGAGTCGGGGCGCGGTAAGATCATCAATATCACTTCACATTACATCGAAGCTCCGGTTGCGAATCTTCTACCTTATATAACAGCGAAGTCAGCGCTCGCGGGCTATTCACGAGCCCTAGCGTTCGATCTGGCACCAAGGGGAATTCAGGTAAATCTTGTTTCTCCCGGCATGACGGATACAGATCTTATCGCCGATGTCCCTGAGAGAATCAGGCTCTTAACAGCTGCTCGCACGCCTCTACGCAGATTGGCCCTTCCAGAAGATGTCGCAGCTGCGGTGTCTTTTCTAGCATCGGACCGCAGTAACTTTGTGACTGGAGAAACCATCCGCGTTAACGGTGGGCAAATGATGTTATGAAAAACATCAAGTATACCGAGATTCTCAAACGAAATCGTCTACTCGCCACCACAGTAGCCGGACCTGCCTGCCGGATCGGTGTTCTATCGAATATCGTCGTCAATCAGCTCGGTGAGGTTCTCGAATATTGCCTACGTTCCCGCGGTATCAACGCCACCGTCGAATTCGGCAATTACGATAATATCACTCAGGATGCCGCGCGGCTCTCTGACTGCAATGTTGTCATTGTCTTCTGGGAGATCGCCGATGCGCTCGATGGCTTTCATGCCAACTCGCATTACATGCCGGAACCGATGCTGATCGAGATAAAGCAGCGCCTCCGTAACGAGATCGACCTGACGCTATCCGCCTTGCGAAGCACCTCATTGGTTCTCTTCAATGCCTTCACCGCGTTGCCCTTTACCGCCGACGAACTGCGCGCCTCGTCTCTTGACGATATGGCGTGCGATTTGACCGGCTATGTGAGGCAGCAGTCATCGCCCAACGTGCTGATGATCGAGACCGATCGAATCATCGCCGCGACCGGCCTCGCGGCTGCAGTGGATTGGCGCCAATATCAGATGGCACACTCGCTCTATGCCATCGATTTTTATAAGGCCTATGCCACCCATGTGACACCCGCTATCGCCTCGCTGATGGGCAAGGCCCGTAAGGTGCTGGTCTTGGATTGCGACAACACGCTCTGGGGTGGGGTACTCGGCGAGGATGGCGAAGACGGTATTCAGATCGGTGGCGACACACCGTCAGGGCGAGCGTTCCAGCAGGTCCAGGCCATCGTCAAGGGCTTGCAGAAGGACGGCGTCATCCTCGCCCTCTGCAGCAAGAATAACCCTGAGGACGTCGAGACTGTGTTGCAACATCATCCGAACATGGTGTTGCGCGATACCGATTTTGCTGTGCGGCGAGTCAATTGGGAGGATAAGGCGGGTAATTTGATGGCGATCGCCGCCGAATTGAATCTAGGCCTCGACAGTCTGGTTTTTCTCGACGATTCGGAGTTCGAGCTTGGCCTAGTTCGCGCCGAACTGCCGATGGTATATTGCGTCAAGGTGCCTACGGCCTTAACGGAATATGCCGCGACGATAAGACAGATGCGCGCCCTCTTCTTTTCGCTGTCACAATCGGCTGAGGATCGCCAGAAGACGCGCATGTATCAACAGGCAGCCGCTCGACGCCAGGCGGAGACGGCATTTACGTCTCTGGAGGATTATCTGCGATCCCTGCATCTACAGATTACGATCATGACCGGGCAGGACGTGCCGCTGCAACGCGCCGCGCAGCTGACCCAGAAGACCAACCAGTTCAATGTGACGACACGGCGTTATACCGAGACCGATATCAGTCGCTTCATCGACTCTCCCGTTCATCAGGTGATCGCCTTTTCCGTCGCGGATCGCTTTGGCGATTACGGTATTGTCGGTCTCGCCATCATCGAGCTCGACCAGACAGCGGGACGCGCACGCCTCGATACCTTTCTGATGAGCTGCCGGGTCCTCGGCCGCAATGTTGAAACGGCCTTCTTTCAGTTCCTGCGCACGTCACTCGGCGCCCGCGGCATCAACACCTTAGAGGCTGAGTTCTTTCCAACGACGAAAAACGCCCAAGTCGCGTCTCTCTTCGAGCAATTTGGTTTTGAGCTTACTGATCAAAATGAGCCTGGGGGCAGAAGGCATTACGTGCTCGACCCTACACGCGCACCGAAAACGCAGATCGACTACATCGAGGTAAAAGCACCATGAAGAACGACCGGATTCGCACCGTGATGGCCGATGTCTTCGGCATAGACGCCGGTTCGATTAGCGAAGACGCATCCCAGGGAACGATCGAGCAATGGGACTCGCTCCGTCATATGAACTTGATTCTCGCTTTGGAAGAAGAGTTCGAGGTGCGCTTTCCCGAGGACCAGATTGATCAGCTCGCCAGTTTCAAACTGATCGCCCTGTCCTTGGACGAGCTCGCCGCAGATCAATGATCGTCAAGAATATCCGCCATCGCTTCAAACTAACCTGGCAGCTATTCAAGCTAGCCAGAAAATATGACGTGCTGATTGAAAAGGCGGTCACGGTCAAATATGTGGACACGGTATCCTTCGGCATCCATTGCACGCTGCAATCCGGAACCTATGTCTACGGTTCACGCAGTGGTAACAAGGTGCGATTTGGCGACCATGTCGCGATCTCCAGCGGCTGCGTGCTGCTGGGCGAAGGTGGTCTCGCGCTTGACGATTTCACGCATCTTGGACCGCGTGTTGTGATCACAACCCAATATGGCGATAGCCGTTCTGATTTGTTGCAGCCGAGCGCGGTGCTGAAATATGCACCCGTCCACCTCGGCAAGGGGTGTTGGATCGGCTCGGGTTCTGTCATCATGCCGGGAAGCACGCTTGGTGATGGTTGCATCGTGGCACCCAATTCAGTCGTCTTCGGCACCTGGAGGAACGGCACATCATTGGCGGGAAATCCAGCCCGGCCGCGGGAGCGGTAGGAGCAACGAGCTATCATGAAACACGGCCGTCCGATCGCCGTCGTCATTTCCCAGCCCATGTTGTTTCCCTGGATCGGGATGCTGGAGCAGATTCGCCTCGCGGATAAATACGTCCATTACGGCGATGTGCAGTTCTCTAAAGGCAGCTTCGTCAACCGGGTGCAGGTCAAGACCAGACAGGGGCGCAACTGGTTAACAGTTCCGCTGCGGGACCTGTCTATTGGCCAGCATATCGATGCGGTGAAGATCGACGACCGCAAAGCTTGGCGAAACCAGCATCTCGAGTTGCTGAAACAGGCCTACGCGACGGCGCCTTATCGCGACGAGATGCTCGATCTGGTGCGCGGCGTCTATCAACAATCCTATGAAACGATCGGCGCTGTCAGCCGTGCATCCTTGCTGGCCTTATGCGGTTATTTCGATCTGCGCAGCGACCGGCAATTCTTCGAGTCGCATGTCCTGGAAATCGGAGGCGAGAGCAGCCAGCGGGTTCTCGATATTGTCGCAAAGCTCCAGGGAACGCGCTACATTACCGGCTGGGGTGCCCGTAACTACCTCGACCATGAGCTGTTCGAAAGACACGGCATCACGGTCGAATATATGGACT
Source organism: Dongiaceae bacterium (assembly GCA_035539215.1). Taxonomy (GTDB): domain Bacteria; phylum Pseudomonadota; class Alphaproteobacteria; order Dongiales; family Dongiaceae; genus Dongia_B. The sequence continues at coordinate 17,474 of DATLIX010000124.1, forward strand.
ATCTGCGGGCCCCATACCCGCAATTGCATGGCGACTTCACGCCCTACGTTTCGGCGCTGGACCTGGTCGCGAATTGCGGCATGGCGGGACGGGAGCATATACGCTCCGCCACACTCTATTGGAAGGAATTCATCTCTCATGGATGAGATCGAGAAGTTTCGCGCCGAAGTTCAGGCGAATATTCGTGGTCTGGCGCAAGATAAGGATGTGCAGGCGCTGTCGCGCATCTGGGCTCGTGAAGTGACACGTCATCGCTATACTTACAATTTCACCTGGATGGGCCGCCCCATCATCCAGACGCCCCAGGATATGGTGGCAATGCAGGAGATCATCTGGTCGGCGAGGCCCGACCTCATCATCGAGACCGGAATCGCCCATGGCGGGTCGCTGATCTATTACGCCTCGCTCCTGGAGCTGGTTGGCGGCGACAGCTATGTGCTCGGCATCGACATCGACATTCGCGCCCATAACCGGGCCGAGATCGACAGTCATCCCATGCGTAAGCGCATCCAGATGATAGAAGGCTCGTCGATCAGCGACGAGACGGTGGCACAGGTGAAGGAGCATATTACGGGCAAGAAGCAAGTTCTCGTGGTGCTCGATTCCAATCACACCCATGGTCACGTCGTCGATGAATTGCGCCTTTATGCGCCTTTGGTGACCAAAGGCAGCTATCTCGTCGTCTTCGATACTCTGCTCGAGGACATGCCGGCCGATCTCATCGCCAATCGCTCCTGGGGGCCCGGCAACAATCCGAAGACGGCTGTCTGGGAATTCCTGAAGCAGAACGACCGCTTCGAGATCGACAAGGATATCGAGAGCAAGCTGCTGATCACTGTCGCGCCCGACGGCTATTTGAAGTGCATCAAGGATTGAGCCTGTGGAAAAAATTCCAGTTTTCGCCCCGTATATCGGCGTCGACACGCTAAAACACGTTACCGATGCCTTCGATGTCGGTTGGCTCGGCATGGGCGCCAGCACGAAGAACTTCGAGGATCGCATCGCCGCTTTCCTGGAGCTGGAAAACCGTTACGTGGTCGCCACCAATACCGGCACCTCCGCCCTGCATATCGCGTTGCGGGCGGCCGGTGTCGGTCCGGGCGACGAAGTCATCACGCCGTCCTTCAACTATGTCGCTGATCATCAGGCGATCCGCATGACCGGGGCGCAGGCTGTCATGTGCGATATCCGCAACGACAATCTCGGCATCGATGTGGAAAAGGCCGCGACACTCATCAACGAGCGCACCAAGGCAATCGTGCCACTGCATTTCGCCGGCATCCCCTGTGACCAGGCAGGCGTCTATCGCTTGGCAGAGCAACACGGCCTACGCGTTATCGAAGATGCCATGCATGCTTTTGGTACTGAGATCGATGGCCGCAAGATCGGTCGCGATGGCGACATCACCTGCTTCAGCTTCGATCCGGTCAAGATCGTCACCTCGATCGATGGCGGCTGCGTCATCGTCAACTCCGAGAAGGAACTGGAGCGGCTGCGGCATCTGCGGCTGCTCGGCGTCGACAAGGACACCACCGAGCGGTACAAGAACAAGCGTGCCTGGGATTATGACGTGGTCAGCGAGGGCTATCGCTATCATCTCACCAACATCATGGCCTCGGTCGGTGTGTCTCAGATCAAACGCGCGGCGGAGTTCATTGCCTCGCGCCAGGCAATCTGTCGGCGCTATTCCGCAGCCTTCAAACCGATCGACGGCCTCCAGGTCTTGAGCGAAGACTTCTATGGCATCTCCCCCTTCATCTACAGTCTGCGGGTCAAGAAGGATCGGCGCGAGGACCTTATCGCCCATCTTGCGGCACGCCATGTTGATTGCGGCATTCATTTCATCCCGGTGCACAAGCACCGATTCTTCGAATCATCGCCGCGTAGCGATATGAGCATCACCGACCAGGTGGTGCGCGAAGTCGTCACCCTGCCTCTGCACTCGAATATGCGGCCCGATTTCGTCGAGCGAGTGATCGACGGCGTTGTCTCTTTCTTCTCCTAACAGCAGCAGATCGGCAAAGATGGCGTCATGTCAAAGATAACGGTTCTCATTCCCGTCCATAATGGTGAGAATTTCATTGCCGAAGCCCTGCGCTCGATCGAGATGCAGGATTGCCGCGACTTCAAGGTGCTGGTCAGCAACAACTGCTCGACCGATGGCACCGCCGCCATCATTGCCGACTTTGCCAAAAGGATACCCATCGACGTCGTCACCCATGCGAAAAAGAAGACGATGGTGGAGAATTTCAACTTCGTATTTGAGAGCGTCATTACACCCTATTGCATGTTCCTTTGTCATGATGATTGCTTGAGCGCGTCCGATGCGCTCAGCACAGCATTGAAGGTCATGGAAGACAATCCTGATGTGACGGGTGTGTTCTGCGATCTCAATTACATCGATGCCAAAGGTAAAGTGCTGATGCGCCGCCCCTTCAATCGTTCGGGCCGATTGACCGGTGACGAACTGGGGCGCGCCTCGATCCTGCAGGCCCGCAATCTCTTCGGCATTCCCGTGCTGATGCGTAATTCCGCCATCGCCGGCCTGCGCGGCACCGAGCAATACAGCTATGTCGGTGACGTGGAATATTACTGGCGGATGTCACAGAAGGGCCCCGTCTACCATGTCCCCCGCGCACTCCTGGCCAACCGCTATCACGGCGGCAACAGCACCTGGAAGCTGTTGTCACTCGCCAAGAAGCAATTCTTTCTAATGGCGGAAAGCCATGGAATCAAATTGTCAGCCTATGACAAGGCGCGGATCTCGCTGACCATCCTCGTCACAGATATCCAGAAGCGGTTGTTCGGTCTCTACGCCCAATACCGGGAAAGAATCAGCTGAAGGCCACTACCCACAAACAGGGCGAATTGTGAATTGGCCGTTCAAAAGCGATAGACGACGTATTCGCCCTGTTCGCAGACCTTCTGCAAGGGAATGTCTGCCGGGTGAGATACTGTCTGATGGACCAGGAAATGGGTCCACCCAGCCTTAGCCGCAGCCTGGGTGATATCATCGGACCAGCGATCGCTTTCGAGCAAATGCTGTTGATCCATGCGCTGATCCCAGCCGGCCTGAGCATGATCATAGGCCGGCACCGAGAAATAGAAATGCTGCCCCATGATTGCCGCAAGCTGGGTGTTTCGATACGGCCGCTTGTAGTTTTCCGCCGGGCTTCGCAGATCGTTCGTGACCGTCACCGAGCCATCGACGGGAATGCAACTGAGCGCAGCGATAAGCTGGCGATTATCCAGCGATTCCCAACCGCGGGCCGGATTGGCCGCGGTGTTGATCGCCATCGCGCCCTCGCGCAACAGCTGGCTGCCAAACGAGGCGACGATGCCTGCGATAAGGAGATAGTGTCCGAAGGAAGACTTGATCCGCCCCCAGCCCGTCGCATAGGCCGAACAGAGCAGAAGCCCAAAGAGAAGCGGCGTGATGCTGGCGACTTGAAACCAGTTGAAATCCGTCTCCGCACTATCCGCCCAGACAAGCGCCGTCATGCTGACGAAAGCGTAGGTCGCCACGATCAGAAGCAGGGATAGAGCGACATCCCGCGACCAGAACCGCCCGCGCGTGAAGGCGATGAGCAGAACCAGTGGTGCCAACAGGATCAGCATATGCTGCAATAGCTTGCCGAGGTTCTTGTTGACATATGGGTCGGCGAAAGGCGCGAAAGCTATATGCAGCGCGCCGCCATCCAGTCCCTGGGCAAATTGAACCATCAGCGCGACGGCAAGGGCAACGACCGGATAGGCGAAATGGCGAAGGCTTTTGACCAGCGCGGCCGGTCTCCAGCCCTGCCGATGGCTTTCCAAACCGGCATCGGCGAAGGCGATGACGCCGATCCAAAGCCCGAGCGTCAGGAAGAACAGCGACTTTACGCATACCAGCAAGCCGATCAGGAATGCGCCGAACAGTCTTGCAGCCGGACGCCGATCGGTGAAGCAGGCCCAGATCGTATAAAGCACCACGACAAGTCCGGCGAGGGTAGCCGTGTGTTGAAAGTTCTGATCGATCGGCAGTTCGGTACCTGCCCCCTTACGCACCATCAGGCTGACCGCCTCGACGAGATGAACGCCGCGGCGGATCGACCAGTGCTCGAAGGTCGAAACGAACATGACGCCGAAACAACAGACCTTGAGGATGGGCGGCGTTGTGCGCGCAAGAATCCCCCAGCAGCCCGCGGCAATCGCCATCACCATCATCGGCATCGTTATCAGGAAGAAGGCAGCATGGGGTGCCGCCCCTGTGAGGCGGGCCAGCGTCGACGCGGCATCGAGGATACCATATTGGTATGGCAGGACGGCGCCCGCATAGGTAAGCGAAGGCGGCGGCAGAAGGTCCGATTGCACCAGCGCATGCACGAGGCCGAGATGAAAGGCGCTATCGACCCCGTAAAAGTATTCCGGTAAGGCGCCGCGGCCCATCCAATAGGCGTAGACGAGATAGGCGCTGCCGGCCACAGCAGCCAAGAGAAGGAATCCAAGCCACGATATGAGCGCGCCGCGAAGATCGGTCTTTGCCTCGTCATCGGCGAAGGTCACCCAACGGCGGGACAGGATCCGCCCGCCGCAACCAATGACGCTGATAGCGCCGATGGCAAGCGGCAATGTCGTCGGTGAGAGATGAAACGCGCGCCCCGTCATCGCGAGCACACCGATGACAATCAAGCTGATGCCCGCGTGCAACCATATTGATCCGGCAGTCCCGAAAACGCTTCTTCCGCCAAGTAGCGCCGCCGGGATGCAAAGTGCCAGGCTGATTAGAGAAACAATAAGCACTGCAGTTGTCGGCGCCGTCCCAGTGAAAAGTAGCCAGAATAGTATGGTCAGCGCAAAGCAGCAGACATTCAACGCGGATATTGCGGCGGCACCGAAAAGAAACGATCGAGTTAGGGTCACGCGTTCCACTCTTGTAGGCGCCATCAGGGCGGCTTTTCGTCTTTCTGAGGCCGCAGATATAACGCGGCACAAGGATGATTGGCGATGTAATTTGTCACCACTTCCGGCATCAATTGCACACTTTGACCAATGGGCTAAGCTGACGATTGACAGAGGTTCAAGGTGCTAGGCCAAATCGTTGGTTCGGTGTGGCTACATCAGATAGCGCATTAGAGCTAACTACGCAGGCCACCGGCCGAGCACGTGATGGCGCCATAATCCCACTTCGATGGGGAGGAGAACGAATTCGCCGAAGGTCAGCTCAATCGGCGCGATCGCCTGTGCCGGGTTCAGTTGTGGGCCACAGGCCAGGGTCAGATGCGCCGTGAAACCGTCCCTTGTGCGTAGGCCGATTTCCGCATCTCTGTGCCGAACGCTGTAAAGAGCCGTCGCAGACCCGCGCCATCGCCGTGCAATACCAGCGCGCACTGATGCCGCCGCGAGGGGACGGTTTCCGATCTGGCGATTGCGTAGAGCGTCACATCGGCTGCCAGCAGTAAGACCATTTGCGCGGCCCGCCGCGCCGCGAAGACGAATTTCGCCCGGAGATAGGGGTTTCGGTCATTCCTTGCAGCGAGATATGCAGCCGTATTGTCGCCTGCAGCAGCCAACGAGGGGATTATCTATAAACTGATTGTCCAACAATGCCGGGCAAAAGCAGCGATGTGATGGGCCGTTTTCGACGCTGGAAGCAGGGCGAAGCACAGCCGGTCCACCAGCCTGCGAAGATGAGGTTCGGCCTGTTGCAGGAAGGAAAACTGGCGTTGCATGCGGCGCCTGCAGTGCTGTTATTGCCCGCAGGGGTGATTCAGAACATATAGGGAACTTTCCTGCAACAACACGGAAATTTGGGAAATGTCTATCGCTCGATGCCAGTCGTTCGAATCGACCCTTCCGCCACTCAGGACTGGTAATTATTCCGCTAACCACAAATTGCGTGCCCCTCAGCGGAGGATGCGGTCCAGGTAGCGGCGGGCCGGTGTGAGATCGGTGCCGGTTCCCCGCGCCGCGACGACCTGATCCGGGCGGACCAGCACCCAGCCGGCGCCGTCGAGGTGGTAGCGGCGCCGCAGCGCGCCGCCGGGATCGGCCCGGTCGTCGAGCCGCAGGATCTGCAAGCGTTCCGTTGAGACATCCGAGATGCCGGCAAGGTCGAAGGGCCGCCCGTCGGCCGGGAACAGCAGCAGCGTGTGCCGTAGATCGGCGAGATAGGCCCAGAGGCGCTGGCTCCCGCGAATTTCACCCCCGATCGTTTCAGCCCCGCCCGTTTCAGCCCCGCTCACTCCCACCCGGCCGGCTGCGTCGCCGGCTGCGTCGCCATGGAGTTCGCCGTCGCGGGCGCGGCTGCCGGGATCGGTGCGGCGCGGCCGCCGGGGCGGGTTGCCGAGCGCCACCAGCGGGCCGGCGCGGTAGACGATCTCGGTTTCCGAGAGTTCGACCTGCAGCTTCGCCTGCACCTTCTTCGAACGGCCAAACACGGCAACGACGGCGCTGCGCAGCAAGGTCATCAGGCGGCCGGTGGCGAAGGCGACGTGCAGGCGCCGGGCGGAACCGTCGACCACCGCCCGGGCAACCGGCCGGCGCTCGGCCTCATAGCTGTCGAAGAGGATGCCGGCATCGCCCACGCCGCGCAGCACATAGGCCAGCTTCCAGCCGAGATTGACGGCGTCCTGGATCCCCGTATTCATGCCCTGGCCGCCGGCCGGGCTGTGGATATGGGCGGCATCGCCGGCGAGGAAGCAGCGGCCGGAGCGATAGCGCGCCGCCAGGCGTTCGTTGATGCGGAAGGCCGAGAGCCAGCTGGGATCGCGCAGCCGCAGGCCCGGCGGCCCGTGGCGGTCGACGGTCGCCTGCAGTTCGTCGAGCGTCGGCGGCGCGTCACCGCCGCTGTCACCGGCCCTGCCCCCGACAACGACGCCACCGCTGCCGCCGCTACCCTTGCGTTCGGCGAAGATGCGCCAGACCGCCTGTTCAAAGGGGAACAGCGCGATGGTGCCGCCGCGGCCCCACCAGACATAGATGCTGCGGTGGTCGAGCGCGCCGCCGTCGATCTTCACATCGCCCAGCACATAGCTGCCGGGCTCGGTATAGCCCTCGAAGGGAATCTCCAGGGCGTGGCGCACCGCGCTGCGCGCGCCGTCGCAGCCCACCAGATAGGCGACGCGCACCTGCTCCCCGTTATCGCTGCCTGCCGCATCGGCCGGGGCAGTCCGCGTGAGCGTGGCGGTGACGCCTTCGGCATCCTGGACGAGGCCGGTCAGCTCGACGCCGCGCTCGATGGTGACGCCGAGGGCCGCCAGCCGCGCGGTCAGGATCGCCTCGGTGCGCGACTGCGCCAGCAGCAAGGGGAAGGGATAGGGGCTGTCGATGCCATCGCCCACCGCCAGCACCGCCAGTTGGCGGTCGTCGGTGCCGACGGTCAAGGCGCGCAGGCGCTGGCCCTCGGCCAGCAGCTGGTCCATCACCCCCATGCCGTGCAGCGCCTCCATGCTGCCGCTCCAGACCGCCAGCGCCTTCGAAACGGTGGCGGGCTGGGCCGCGCGGTCGATGATGCGCAGCGGAATGCCGAAACGCCGCAAGGTGATCGCCAGCGTCAGCCCGGTGGGCCCGGCGCCAACGACTAGGACCTCCGGCACACTCTGTCCAGTTTTCATGCTTGTTCACGTCCCCCAATCGCGGCGGCACCCTGCGGCGACGCAGCCCCGCGCAATTTAGCCAGAGTAGGATTCGTGGCACAACCCGGTAGGATGGCTTCGTCAAAATTTCATGGCAAAGTTGTCAGGGACAAGAGGTCGGGGCCGAGACGCCAGGGACAAGAAGTCGGGACCGAAAGGTCCGGGGAGGTGTTCATGCAGACCCGTATCGCCGCCTGTTCCTGCGGCCAGCTCAGCATCGAGGTGCGGGGCGAGCCGCGCGTCGTCGGCCTCTGCCATTGCCTCGCTTGCCAGCGGCGGACCGGCAGCGTCTTCGCGGCGCTGGCGGGTTTCGACGCGCCCTATACCGTCAGGGGCATGGCGACCGACTATGTGCGGACCGGCGACCGGGGCGCCCGTTTCAGGCTCAGGTTTTGCCCGGTCTGCGGCACGACCGTGTTCCATACGGAGGAAGGCATAGAGGACGCGACCGTCAGCATCGCCGTGGGCGCCTTCGCCGACCCGGATTTTCCGCCGCCGCAAGAGTCGGTCTATGACTGCCGCCGGCATCCCTGGGTACAACTGCCGCCGGGAACCCGCCGCCACGAGAAAGACCCGGCCTGATCCCTCTTCCGGCGCCGGCCTCTCGTTCCGCCACACGGCGAAGGGCTCAGGCCGGAAATTTACGGACGGGCTTGATCCCGGCGGAAAGCCGCCTATTGTATATAGCGGATACGATATAAGCGCATGCGATAAATATACAGGAGCCACCCGATGAAGCGAATCCTCTGCGGCCCGGCCGGTTTCGCCGCGATCGCCCTCGCCGCCCTGGCCGGCACCCTCGCCGCCCTGGCGCCCGCTGCCGGGCAGGCGAAGGGCGACGCCGCGGACGCAACCGCGGCGATCGCCGCCGGCACGCTGCTCGCGGGCTATCGCGACTGGCGGCTCGTCTCGGTCGCGCATGAGGAAGGCAAGCTCAGCGACCTGCGCGCCATCCTCGGCAACGACGCCGCCATCGCCGCCTTCGGGGACCGCCAGATCGGCCAGGCGGGCGGGCGGCCCTTCCCCGACGGCACCGTCATCGCCCGGCTCGCCTGGGATTACGAGAAGCTGCCGGAGGGCGCGGCGGCCTTCGGCCAGGCGCAATCCTATGTAGCCGTGCATCCCAAGAACGGGGTGCAATTCATGGTCAAGGACGCGAGGAAATATGCCGCGACCGGCGGCTGGGGCTTCGCGCAATTCAACGATGGCAAGCCCGTCGCGGCGGCGGCGCTGCAGCCCTGCTTCGCCTGCCACGAGACCGTCAAGGCGCGCGACTTCGTCTTCACGCGCTATGCGCCATGAGCTCTGCATGCCGTCAAGCCGGCGCACCGATCTGAGCGTAGCCGCGCCTTAGCGTATCCGGCCTCTGCGCGGCGGTGCTCTCCACTCGGCGGTGCTGGCGCGGCCACAGCCCCGCGTCCCGGCCGCTTTGCCGCCCCCCGGTTCCATAGGCCATCCGTTCCACAGGCCATCCACTCCGCAAGAGAGACCGGGACAGGGTGGGGCGATGGCGATGCGATGAAAGGAACAGCCTCTATCTATCGCGGCGGCATGGTGTCGAACCTGGTGAGGGCGGGATCGAGGTGGTCCCAGGCATAGCCTCGCGCGGCATAGGTCACGGCCTGCGGGCGGAAGCGCGCGGGATCGTCGAGGCTGGCGGCGCGGATGGTGAAGAGATGCGGCATGGCGGCGAAGGTCATGTAGACCGGCGCGCCGCAGGCCGGGCAGAAGTGGCGCGTCTTCCGGTTGCCGCTATCGGCCGTCATCTCCCAGGACGCGGCCTGGCCGCTCAGCTTCACGCTGTCCCGCATGAAAGTGAGATGGGACAAGTGCCCGGTGCCGCTTTCACGCTGGCAGTCGCGGCACTGGCAGTGATTGGAGAAGACGGCTTCACCACCGATCTCATAGCGGATCGCCCCGCAGGCGCAGCCGCCCGTATAGGCGCCGCCGGACGTAGACTCGCTCATGGTCTCGCTCCTTCTGTTCGTTCGACGCGTTGTCGAGTTAGAGACGCAGCACCACGCTGGCCGAGCCTGCGCGACGCCGGCTTTATGTTTTCTTGTCATGCCCAGACTTGATCCGGGCATCCATAGCAACCGTAAGCGCGCTGCTTCCACCATGGACCCTCGCCGACGCATGTCGGCCTATGCCGACGCGGGTCAAGCCCGAGGGTGACAATGGGGAATGGGGTCAGCACTTTGGCAGCCTCCGCAAGGACGCAAACCTAGAGAGCCAGTGACACGCGCAGCGCGACACCATCCAATTGCTGCTGACTCAGCAACAGCGCCTCACTGCTCCGTGCCGCCCGCGTCCTCGCCGCCACTGAGATCACCAATGGCGTGGACGACCTTCTTCCAGCCATTGCTCATATTGGTATAGGCGGTCGCGTTGCGCGGCAGGACGAAGCCGGCATGGACGAGGCGGAGGCGCGTGCCGCCGCCCTCCGGCGTCAGCGTGAAGGTGACCACTGTCTCGAGCGGCGCGCCATAGCCTTCGTTGCTGTCATGCCCGCCCTTCCAGGCATAGGCGAAGCGGCGGTTGGGCACCACCTCCAGCACCTCGCAGTGGATGGTGCCGTCCCA
>DATLIX010000125.1:0-16868 GCA_035539215.1 Dongiaceae bacterium
GTTTCCCGCATCCAATCTTAAAAAGTCCGAGAAAATCGAGGTTTACATGTTTGCCGGCCTTGCCAAGCGGATCTTCGGATCGGCCAGTGATCGCTTCATCAAGGGCCTCAACAAGACCGTAGCCGACGTCAATGCGCTGGAACCGCAGCTGCAGGCACTGAGCGATGACGAGTTGAAGGCCCGCACCGCCTGGCTGAAGGATCGGCTCGCCAAGGGTGAGGATCTCGACGACATTCTGGTCGATGCCTTTGCTACTGTCCGCGAAGCGGCGAAGCGTGTCATGGGCCAGCGCCATTACGACGTCCAGCTGATGGGTGGCGTGGTTCTGCATCAGGGCCGGATTGCCGAAATGAAGACCGGCGAAGGCAAGACGCTGGTTGCCACCCTGGCGGTCTATCTCAATGCCCTCGAGGGCAAGGGCGTTCACGTCATCACCGTGAACGACTACCTCGCCAAACGCGACGCCGAGTGGATGGGGCGGATCTATCGTTTCCTGGGCTTGAGCGTCGGGGTCATTGTGCACGGCCTGACCGATGACGAGCGCCGGCAGGCCTATGCCGCCGACATCACCTACGGCACCAATAACGAATTCGGCTTCGATTATCTGCGCGACAATATGAAGTTTCGCCTGCAGGACATGGTGCAGCGTCCCTTCAATTACGTGATCGTCGATGAAGTCGACTCGATTCTGATTGATGAGGCGCGCACGCCGCTGATCATCTCCGGTCCGACCGAGGACAATTCCGAACTCTATATGAAGGTCGACCGCCTGATCCCGCATCTGGCGGAGGGGGATTATGAAAAGGACGAGAAGTCCCGCCATGTCGCGCTGACCGAGGAAGGTACAGAGCATATCGAGCAGCTGCTGCGCGGCAGCGGCCTGATGAACCAGGGCACGCTCTACGACCTTCACAACATCAACCTGGTGCATCACGTGAATCAGGCGCTTCGGGCGCATAAGCTGTTCACGCGCGACGTCGACTACATCGTCAAGGACGACAAGGTCGTCATCATCGACGAATTCACCGGCCGCATGATGGAAGGCCGCCGCTATTCGGAAGGCCTGCACCAGGCTCTGGAAGCCAAGGAACAGGTCTCGATCCAGAACGAAAATCAGACGCTGGCCTCGGTCACCTTCCAGAATTATTTCCGACTCTATCCGAAGATTGCCGGCATGACCGGCACGGCGATGACCGAGGCGCCCGAATTCTCGGAAATCTATAATCTGGACGTGATCGAGATCCCGACCAATGTGCAGGTCAAGCGCGACGACCAGCATGACCAGGTGTTCCGCACGGCGGGCGAGAAGTACAAGGCGATCACCGAGCTGATCGAGGAATGCCGGCAAAGGAAGCAGCCGGTCCTGGTCGGTACCGTATCGATCGAAAAGTCCGAACTGCTGTCGGATATTCTGAAAAAGAAGAACATCCCCCACGCGGTCCTGAACGCCCGCTATCACGAGCAGGAAGCTTTCATTATCGCCGAGGCCGGCGTCCCGGGTGCCGTCGTGATCGCCACCAACATGGCCGGCCGCGGTACAGATATTCAGCTCGGCGGCAATCTGCAGATGCGGATCGAGCGCGAGATAGCGGAGATTGCCGATGAGACGGTGCGCGAGAAGAAGATCGCCGAAATCAAGGCTGATATCGCCGCCAAGAAGGAAGTGGCGCTGGCGGCCGGCGGTCTCTTCGTCATCGGCACTGAGCGACACGAGAGCCGCCGCATCGACAATCAGCTCCGCGGCCGTTCCGGTCGCCAGGGAGATCCCGGCGCCTCGCGCTTCTTCCTGTCGCTGGAAGACGACCTGATGCGGATCTTCGGCTCGGAGCGCATGGATTCCATGCTGCAGCGCCTGGGTCTGCAGGAAGGTGAGGCGATCGTCCATCCGTGGATCAACAAGGCGCTGGAAAAGGCGCAGCAGAAGGTCGAAGCGCGCAACTTCGATATCCGCAAGAATGTGCTGAAGTTCGACAATGTCATGAACGACCAGCGCAAGGTCGTCTATGAGCAGCGCCGCGACCTGATGCAGGCCGAAGACCTCAAGGATGAGGTAGCCGCCATGCGTCATGAAGTGATCGACGACCTCATGACCCGCTACGTGCCGGAAAAGGCTTTTGCCGAGCAGTGGGACGTGGCCGGCCTGCATGAAGAGGTGATGCGGATCTTCAGCCTGGACCTGCCGCTCGGCGACTGGGCGAAGGAAGAGGGGATCGGCAACGCGGACATGCGCGACCGTCTGGTCGATGCCGTCGACCGCCGGATGGCGGAGAAGGCAGCGAATTTCGGCCCCGAGGTTCTTCGCATGGCCGAGAAATCGCTGCTGCTGCAGATTCTGGATCAGAGCTGGAAAGAGCATCTGCTGGCGCTCGACCATCTGCGTCACGGCATCGGTCTGCGCGCTTATGGCCAGCGCGATCCGTTGAACGAATACAAGCGCGAAGCCTTCGAGATGTTCGAGGCCATGCTGGCGCGCTTGCGAGAGCAGATCACCCTGGTCCTGTCGCATATCGAAATCCGCACCCAGGACGAAGTCCAGGTTGCTCAGGCGGAAGAAGCGCTGGTGCCGCCGGCGCCCACCAATGCCACGCCGATCGACCCCAATGATCCCTCGACCTGGGGCAAGCTCAACCGCAACGCCGAATGTCCCTGCGGCTCCGGCAAGAAATACAAGCACTGCCACGGCCGCCTGAGCTGAACGGCAAAGCCGATCAAAACAAAGAAGCCCGGTCCGGTTCGGATCGGGCTTTTCTGTTTGCATGGAGCAAGCTCCCGATTGTTACGCGCCTTTCCAGAGCGGCTTGCGCTTCTCGGCAAAGGCTTTGGCACCTTCATAATAGTCTTCCGACTGCCGCAAGCGGTCATAGGCCAGCACGCTGCCGTCGCGCAGGCGGGAATAGGCCGCTTGAATATCGAGATGCCGGGTCAGGCGGTGCGTCTGCTTGATCGCCATGGCTGCGAGGGGCGCCGCGTCCAGGATGCGGGTGGCCATCGCTTGGGCCGCTTCGGCGAGGCGATCACTCGGCACGATTTGATTGACGAGGCCGTAGGTGAGCGCTTCGCGCGCGCTGAGACGCCGACCGGTCAGCAGCATTTCGAGCGCGATCGCCTCCGGGAGCCGGCGCGGCAGGCGAAAGATGCCGCCGGCATCGGGCATCAGGCCGATCTGCGCTTCCGGCAGGAAGAATTCGGCGTGCTCCGCCGCAACGATGATGTCGGCCGCCAGGACCAGTTCGAAGCCACCGCCGACGGCCTGACCATTGACGGCCGCGATCACCGGCTTGTCGAGGTCGAACAGTTCGGTCAGCCCGGCGAAACCGCCGGGGCCATAATCCTCGCCGCCCGGGCCTTCGGTCGCGGCCGCTTTTAAATCCCACCCGGCCGAGAAAAAGCGCTCGCCGGCCGCAGTCACGATGCAGCAGCGCAGCGCTGGATCGTCCCGGTAGGCGATAAAAGCGCGCCCTAGCGCCTGGCTCAGGTTGTTATCGATGGCATTGGCCTTGGGCCGATCCAGCGTCAGTGTGAGAAGGGCGCCGTCTCGGTGCGTGTGCAGGCCGCTTTCCATATGCATTCCTTTGTGGTGAGAGGCTCAAATCAAATCGGCGATGTGTGCCAGGGCGCGATGCATTTCGTCATCGCGTATACGCGGCAGGGAGCTACGAATTTCGATCCGTAAAGGCTCGCCTGCCGGCGTCGTTATATCAAGAGGTGCCGTGGGCGCTGCGTTCCCAGGGGGCTTGCCGGGCAGCAACGAGGTCAGAAGGACGGCAATTTCCGGTCGTGGCGATCGCGCAATCCACTGGCGGATCAAAATTTCAATCTCGTCGCCTGTCAGAAAGCCAGCATAGCGATCTGGTGTTTCGGCCAGATAGCAAACGGGCGAGGTCGGCGGTGAAGACTTTTCTGCCATGGCCGGTTTGCGTCTCCCTGGCGCGGCGCCGCGGTCAGTCTACCACGCGGCCTGACTGGGTGACGATCATGGTCATCGGAATATCATGACCCTGCGGATGGATGGTGGGAATTTCCTGGCAGTCGAAGCCGATGCCGATGACCAGCCGGTCACCCGGCAGATGCGCCAAGGTGCGGTCGAAGTAGCCGCCGCCATAGCCCAAGCGAAAGCCGCGGGCATCGAAGCCGACCACCGGCGCCAGGAAAACCGTCGGCACCACCTGTTCATCCGTCGCGGGAATCGGGATGTCGAGAATGCCCGGTTCCATTTTGCAGCCCGGCGTCCAGGGACGGAACACCATGGGCTGCCTCTTGACGGGGACCGTGGGCAGAGCGAGCGGCAGCCCCGCCGCCGCCAATTGCCGCATCAGGGGACGAAGGTCAGGCTCGCCTTTGAACGGGAAATAAAAACTGATCGGGCCCTTGCTCGTGCGCAGCAGCGGTTCCAGGGTGTGGATGATCTGTTGGGTCCAGGTTTCGCGTTCGGCTGCCGGTTGCTGCAGCCGCAAGGCGATCAGTCGCTCTCTCTCGCCCTTGCGCCAAGTATTGATCGCAGCCGCCGTCAAAGTGGAGGTCATCAGCAAAGTCCTCTAGGTGGGATCAAAGGCGATGTGACAAACAGGTACGCATTTCTGACGCATTCACATCCATGAAGACGCCGGGCACGCCAATAGCATCATCATGACGGCAATGCGGGGCGGAGAAGCAAAGGCAGCATCGGCTTGCAGTCGGATACAGTCGCTAACTGCAGGAATACTAGGATCGAAGACCGACCAGCCGGATGTGCAATTTTTGCAGATGACCCAGTTTGGAATGCAGGGGGGCGATATGGCCACGCCAACGTCAGCCGGCCTGACATAAAAGAAATATAAAAAGCGCCACGCCTTCCGCTAGACGCGCGCTTTCTCTTCCCAACGACCGCCGTCATCCTGCTGAAAATAGATCAGCGTATGACCTGCCGCCTTGTAATCGCGCCAGCGTTGCCGGGCGGCCGAAACGACGGCTTCGTCATTGCCGTCGAACAACTCGCAAACCAGTTCGAAGGCGGACAGGTCCTGGCGCTGCGCACCATCGCAGAGTAACAGGAGAGACGCCTGATTGGGATTGTCGTTCTGATCGGTGAGAAAGATCGGCTGCGCTGCCGCCTCGCCGTCTTTGCTGGTGCCATGCGGCAAGAAGCTGTCGGGACGATAGGTCCAAAGCTGTGCGGCGACAGCTTCGACCCGCTCGACTGAACCGAAGGCGACCAGGGCCCGCTGTCCCCGGCCATAGGCTCGTTCGAGCATGGTTGGCAGGACGTCTTCCAGCTTGGCGCGCTGCAGATGGTAGAAGCGGATTTCCGTCATCATCAATGATCCGGTGGCCGCATGAGGGCGGCCTGCCATCTCTTCGGAGAGATGGCAGGCCGAGACCGTCAATCTTCGTGATTGGCAGCGATGAACTGATCGAGCAGGCGAACGCCGAAAGCCGTGGCGCCCTTCGGGCAGGTCGGCTGATCCTTGTCCGCCCAGGCCATGCCGGCGATATCGAGATGGGCCCAGGTCACACCCTTCTGCACGAAACGCTGCAGGAACTGCGCTGCGGTGACACTGCCGGCATTGCGGCTGCCGCTGATATTCTTCATGTCGGCAGCAGGCGAATCCATCATCCGGTCATAGGCCGAAGCGAGCGGCATGCGCCAGAGCAGCTCGCCGGTCGCCTTGCCGGCTGCCGTCAGCTGGTCGGAGAGCGCATCGTCATTGGCGAACATCCCGGCCTGATGGGTGCCGAGGGCAATCAGGATCGCTCCCGTCAAGGTTGCCAGATCGACCATGACCGTCGGCTTATAATGTTCCTGCGTGTACCACATGGCATCGCAGAGGACGAGACGGCCTTCTGCATCGGTATTGAGAACCTCGATGGTCTGGCCCGACATCGAAGTGACGATATCGCCGGGGCGCTGGGCCTTGCCGTCGGGCATATTCTCAACCAGGCCGACGACGCCGACCACATTGGCCTTGGCCTTGCGGGCGGCGAGGGCGCGCATGGCGCCGATCACGGCCGCCGAGCCGCCCATATCCCACTTCATGTCTTCCATGCCGGCGCCGGGCTTCAGCGAAATCCCGCCGGTATCGAAGGTGACGCCCTTGCCGATAAAGGCGACCGGACGCTTCTTGCCGTCCTTGGCGCCGTTCCAGCGCATGACGACGAGCTGGCTCTCGCGCTCGCTGCCTTGGCCGACGCCGAGCAGGGCGCCCATGCCGAGCTTCTTCATGGCGCTTTCGCCGAGCACCTCGACCTCGACCCCAAGGCTCTTCAGGCTGCGTGCCTGTTCGGCCAAGCTTTCCGGATAGATCACGTTGCCGGGCTCGGAGACGAGATCGCGGGCGAAATCGACGGCCTCGGCAATCTTGTCGAGCGGGTCGAACAGCTTCTTGGCGGCGGCCGGGTCGCTGGTCAGGACGGTGAACTTCTTCAGGCTCGGCTTCTGTTCCGGCTTTTCCTTGGTCTTGTACTTGTCGAAGCGATAGGCCCGCAGCCGGGCGCCATAGGCGATTTGCGCCGCCAGGGCAGCCTCGCTCAAGCCGCTGCCGGCAGGCGCCTCGACCTGAATGGCGACTTCCTTCTCGCCAACGCCGTTCAGCGCGGCGACCAGACGGCCGCCGACCGCCTGCGCGGCGAGGTTGTCGAGTTTTGCCACCGCGCCAAGGCCGACCAGGACCAGTCGCTCGGCCTCGATACCCGCCGGCGCCAGGATGGTCAGCATCTCGTCAGTGTTGCCTTTGAAGCGGCTCGCCCCCAAGGCCCGAGAAAGCGCGCCCTTGCCGAGCTTCTCGATCTGCGTCGCCAACTGGCCCAGTTTCCGCTGTTCGGAGACGACAGCCACCAAGGTTCCTTGGGCCGGCAGTTCCGGCTTGGCAAAGGCAATCTTCATTGTGTCCTCGCTGATTGATGATCGATATCGGACGACGCCGGGAGCTCTGCGATGAAGTTATCCACAGGCGGCTAGCGCCAATTATTGCAGGAATAGCATAGTCGTCCCCGTCGCGTCATCTTTCCTCGCGGTCCATGGCAGCGTCCGCCCCATGGCTGTAAGACCATGAAATCAGTAGACGAATTGACCTAAAATGGTAGTTTAGCGCGATTGATCAGGGGAATGCGTGGCGTCCGGATCCACTCCGGCACGCGGGGATATTGGGGGTGGCTGGCGACAGACTGCACTAGGTCGCCGGTCCAATAGTGATAAGGAATGATTGTTCGATGCGGTCTTGGCTTACCGGCAATCTCATGACCCGGCTCATGCTCGGGCTATGTCTCAGTCTCGCCTGTAGCGCCGCTCAGACCGCCGGCGCGGATGATTCAGTGCCGATGCCCAGCGCCAATCCCGGCAAGCTGAATTTCCCCAAGGCGCCGAAGCCGAGCGCACCAGAGAACACATTGCCGAATGATTCCACGGTTCGCATGATCGCGGATGAGGCGGGATACGACAAGGATCTCGGGGTCTATGTTGCCCGCGGCCATGTGCAGGTCAGCAAGAACGGCAAGACGGCGATGGCCGATACCATTGCCTATAACGAACGGACCAAGCGCATCATCGCCTCCGGCCATGTCGCCATCCTGGAGCCTAATGGCGACACCTATTTCGGCAGCTATGCCGATATCACGGATGATTTCAACGACGGCTATATGCAGGGCTTCCGCGGCCTGATGGCCGATCAGTCGCGGCTCGCGGCCAACAAGATGACGCGGATCGACGCGACCCACACCAGGCTCGACCGCGCCGTCTATACGCCTTGCCTGCCTTGCCAGACCGATCCCAGCCGTACCCCGCTCTGGCAGGTGAAAGCCGCCGAAGTGATTCGCGACACGGACGCCCAGACCATCACTTATCACGATGCCTGGATGGAAATGTGGGGTGTGCCGATCTTCTGGACGCCTTGGTTCCGGCACCCCGATATCGGTGTGGAGCGGCAGTCGGGCTTCCTGTCTCCCGGCATGTCCTATTCGAAGAAGAGCGGTTTCCAGCTCCGCGTTCCCTATTTTCAGACCATCGGACCCGATAAGGATTTGACCCTGACGCCGATCTTCCGGGTTGCTGCGGAACCCGACAAGACGCCGGGAGCGGCCGGCATGATCCAGTATCGGCAGCGCATCAACAACGGCATGTATTCGCTCGGCGGCTCGATGACCATTGAGGATCGCCAGAGCGATTCCGGTAACAGCGTTGATCAAAATGCCTTCCGTGGACATGTCGAGGGTCAGGGTTTGTTCGACCTCGACGACAATTGGCGCGCGGGGTTCGATTTCAAGGCGACCACCGACAAGGACTACCTGCGGCACTACCACCTGGGAACCTCAAGGTGGCTGGAAGATAACGCCTATGCGGAAGGTTTCTTCGGCCGGTCCTATGCCTCGGCGCAGACCTATGCCTTCCAGAGCACCAGGGACGATCTGTCGAATTCCACCGCGCCGTTCGTTACGCCGAAGCTCGACTACAATTTCCTCAGCGAACCGATGTGGGCGAATTCCGTGGCCGCCTTCGACGTGGACACGATGAATATCGTGCGGCGAAATGGCGAGAATCAGTTCCGGCTGGCGGGCGCTCCGTCCTGGACGCTGCCCTATACCAGTCCTCTCGGCGATATCTACAGGCTGACCCTGTCGGTGCAAGGCTCGTTCTATGCTTCGCACGAGATCGACGAGACGGCCGACGATCCCTTTGCTTCCGACTCATCCTTCAGCGGAACCACCGCGCGCATTTCGCCCAAGGCGGATATCCTCTGGCGCTATCCCTTCATTCGGCCGGGCGAGAATTTCACCCAGATCATCGAGCCGATGATCCAGGTGGTCGCCTCGCCGAGTTTCGGTAATTCCAGCCAGGTTTCGAATGAGGATAGCCGTTTCTTCGAGCTCGATGAGAACCGGCTGTTCTCTGCTGACCGCTTCGTCGGGACCGATCGATACGATACCGGCTCCAGGGTTACTTACGGCCTCAATTGGACCAGCTATTTCAATCAGAGTGGCCAGGCCAACGTTTTCATGGGCCAGAGCTACCAGTTCCTCAAAGGCGATCACGACCAGAATCTGAAGAATAGCGGGATCGACCAGTCCTTGTCCGATGTGGTCGGCCGGGCAACGGTCTCGCCCAACCAGTATCTTGATCTGAGCTACCGCTTCCGGGCCGATACCCATGGCTGGGATCTGAAGCATCAGGAGGTTCAGGTTTCGGCCGGTCCGACCGATTTTCGCGTGACCGCCGGTTATATCGCGCTCAGCAAGACGGCCGACGACAATCACAAGCGTGAATTCGCCTCATTGGGTTTTAATGCACAATTGGCAAAATACTGGACGGCCCATACCTTCGGCATCTATGACCTGCAGCAGAGCGAGATATCCGGGGTCGGCGCCGGGCTGGCTTATCTTGACGAGTGCTTCGGTCTGTCGCTCGACGTAAGCTATTCGTTGCACGAAGGTACCTTCGATGATGGCTATAGTGGTCTGACAACGTTCTTTCAGATCAGCTTCAAGAACCTCGGCAGCATCAAATCCGGCAGCTAGGTTGAGCTCTCGGGCTGCACTCCTGGCTGGCGACTATCTTCAAGTGTCATAGCGTGAAATTCGGATGATCAAGGCAACTACTCGTAAATGGATTGCCATCTTGGCGGTAATCAGCGGTCTCGGCATGGGCGAGATGGCGGCAACTGTCCGAGCTCAGGATCAGGCCGACGAGCTGAAGATTGCCGCTGTGGTGAATGACGACATCATCACACAGCTTGATGTCCTCATGCGCCTGCGCATCGCGCTGCTTTCGGCGCGGTTGCCCGATACGCCGGAAGTCGAACAGCGATTGGTTCCCCAGGTGCTGCGCCAATTGATTGACGATCACTTGAAGAAGCAGGAAGCGAAAAAAGCAAGCATTACGGTCACGCAATCCGAGATCGATGAGCAACTGGATCATATCGCCCAGCGCAACGGCATGACCCGTGACCAAATGCAGGCGCAGCTTTCCAGCGCCGGCGTGTTGATGTCTGCGCTGGCGAGCCAGGTCGAGGCCGAGATGAGCTGGGTCCGCCTGGTGCAGACGAAGCTGCGCTCATCGGTTCGCATCACCGATGAAGAAATCAACGAGGAGGTGGCCCGCATTCAAGCCAGCCAGGGCCAGCTTGAATATCGGGTATCGGAGATATTCCTCGCGGTGGACAATCCCGCCCAGGCGAGCGCGGCGCAAAGCTCCGCACAGCGGCTGGTCGATCAGTTGACGGCGGGCGCCGATTTTGCCTCCCTGGCGACCCAGTTCTCGCAAGACCAATCGGCTTCCGATGGCGGCGACCTCGGCTGGCTTCGCCTCGACGAAATTGACCCGGCCTTGGCGCAGGCAGTCCAGACTTCGCAACCCAACCAGATCATCGGCCCGGTCCTGGGCATCGGCGGATACTATATTGCGGTGACGCGTGCGACACGGCCGGCGGCTGGTGGCAGCACCACGGCGGGAACGGTTTCGCTGAAGCGGGTTCTCTGGACGCTGCCGCCCAATGCTGCCGACAGTGAGGTGGCCAAGGCCAGCGATCAGGCAAAGAGCATTGCCTCGGGCATTCGCAGCTGCGATGACGTGCAAAAGGCGGCAGCGAATGCGCCGGAGGCCGCCTATAGCGACCTTGGAACGGTGAGCATCGACGAACTGGCGCCTGCATTGCAAGGCAGCGCCATCAATCAGCCGATCGGCCTGCCCACCGCGCCCATTCGGACAGGCCAGGGCATTGGCCTCTATGTCGTCTGCAGTCGCCAGGGCGGCGGCTTGTCGCGTGTCGCGATTGCCGACCGGCTGGGACGGCAGCGTCTGGAAACGCTGGCCCGTGGCTATCTCAGCGATCTGCGGCGGACCGCCGTCGTCGACTTGCGGATGTGATCCCATGTCGACGGACGTGTTGCGGCCGTGACGATGGAAGACGGCCTTCCGCCGCTCAGAGAGGTCATCGCCAAATACGATCTGGCTGCCAAGAAATCCCTCGGGCAGAATTTTCTGCTCGATCTCAATCTGACCGGTCGCATCGCGCGCGCGGCCGGCGATCTGACCACGGGATCGGTGATCGAAGTCGGTCCGGGACCGGGCGGCCTCACGCGGGCCCTGCTGATGCATGGTGCCCGCGAGGTCATCGCCATCGAACGGGACGAGCGCTGTCTGGCGGCATTGGGCGAAATTGCCGCTGCCTATCCCGGCCGCCTCAAGGTCATGCCGGCGGATGCGATGACGGTGGATGTCACCAAGCTCGGCACAACGCCCCGCCGCATCGTTGCCAACCTGCCCTACAACATTGCGACACCGCTGCTGATCGACTGGCTGGGGCACGGCCCGGCGATCGCCTCGATGACCCTGATGTTCCAGAAGGAAGTGGTTGAGCGCCTGACGGCCAAGCCGCGCAGCAAGGATTACGGTCGCCTGACGATCCTGGTGCAATGGCTGAGCGAAGCCCGTCGGCTGTTCGATGTGCCGCCGCGCGCTTTCACGCCGCCGCCGAAAGTCACTTCCAGCATCGCCCTGATCGTGCCGCGGCAAAAGCCGGCCTTTCCAGCCCGCCAGCAGGATCTGGAGCGCATCACGCTGGCGGCTTTCAACCAGCGGCGCAAAATGCTGCGGCAATCCCTGCGGAGCGTTTTTGGCGAAGCCGAGCAGGTGCTGACGAAAATCGGGATCGCTCCCACTGCCCGGGCGGAAGAACTGACGGTCGAGCAGTTCTGTCTGCTGGCGCGGGCCCTGGAGGGACGGTCGGCCTGAGAACCGGGCTTGTCGCGCTCTAGCGGCCCTGCCGCAGGCCTTTGACGAACTCGGGCAGCCCGACCTGGCGCTGGCGGCGCAAGCGCTCGGCCGTCAAAATGGCGCGCACGCGGTTCACGCTGTCGTCAATATCGTGGTTGATGATGATGTAATCGTATTCCGCCCAGTGGCTCATTTCGTCGGCCGCCTTGGACATGCGATGGGCGACAACCTCTGCACTATCCTGCGCCCGCGAGCGCAGGCGCTGTTCCAGGGTCTGGGTGTCGGGGGGCAGGATGAAGACACTGACCAGATCCTCACGCGCAGCCTGAGCCAGTTGCTGGGTACCCTGCCAGTCGATGTCGAACAGAACATCCTGGCCTTTCGCCAGGGCGGTCTCGACGGCGTAGCGCGGGGTGCCGTAGTAGTTATCGAATACCTTGGCATATTCGAGGAATTGACCGCGGTTGATCATGACGTTGAACTCGGTCAGATCGACGAAATGATAATCGACGCCGCTCACCTCGCCGGGGCGCTTCGGCCGCGTCGTCATCGACACCGACATCGTCAGCCCGCCCTCCGACGCCAGCAGGCGCCGGGCAATCGTCGTCTTGCCCGCACCCGAAGGCGAGGAAAGCACCAGCATCAGGCCGCGCCGATGCACGTCGACAAATCCGCCTTGGCTTTCGGTCACCATCGTCATCGCACCAATTCTTACTCGATATTCTGAATCTGTTCGCGCAGCTGCTCGATCGTCGCCTTGAGGTCGATGCCGATCGTGGTCAAGGTGAGATCGGCCGCCTTGGAACAAAGCGTATTGGCCTCGCGGTTGAATTCCTGGCAGAGGAAGTCGAGCTTGCGACCGATGGCGCCGCCCTGGCGCAACAGGTCCCGCACCGCCTGCACATGGGCCGCGAGACGGTCGAGTTCTTCCCGCACATCGGCCTTGGTCGCCAGCAAGGCAACTTCCTGCGCCAGCCGATCCTCGTTGAGCGGGGTGCCGGATCCGTTGGCGGACAGCAGCTCGCTCAGCTGTTCGGACAGGCGCTTGCGCAGGCTTTCCGGCTGCGACGCAGCGATCTCGCCGGCCTGTCCGCAGAGCCGCTCGATTTCCGCAAGATGCCCTTCCACCAGCACTTGCAGGCGCGCACCCTCGGCCAGCCGCATCGTGTGCAGATGTTTCAACGTCTCGACGAGGCTGTGCTGCAGGGCCTGCAACCGCGTCTCCATCTCTTCCGGCGACGGCGCGCTGTCCTCGACTTCGAGGATGCCGCGCAAGGCCAGGATGCCGTCGACTCGCGGGGGAGGCGCATCCAGCCGCCGGCGCATATCGGCGACGATCTTTTCGACCTGAGCGAGCGCCGTTTCATTGACGCGGAAGGTGCCCGTCTTCTCTTGAATGTTCAGGGTCAGGACGGCATTGACGTTGCCGCGCTTCAGAATCTCGGCAGCGGCGCTGCGCGCGACGGATTCCAGCACGTCGTAGCCGCCGGGCAGGCGGCAGCGGATGTCGAGATTGCGTCCGTTGACGCTCTTCAATTCCCAGGTCCAGGCGAAGCCTGCAATCGCGCCCTCCTTGCGGGCGAACCCTGTCATGCTGGCTACTGCCACGGAGTCTTCTCCTCATTCGGTGCATTCTTGTGCCGACCGTGCCGCCGGAGGCCATGCGGTCGTGCAAGGCCAAGGCCCGATCCGCCGATTGTGCGAACCATCCAGCGAGCCCCGCGGCCGCTTTCCGGGACGACTCCTGTGCGATCGGCGGCTATCATCGGCGAAGCCGGTCAGACTGGCAAGCTTTCGCAATAAACCGTTGGAAGGAAAACATGCGCGATCCGCGGCACGTCCTGATTACCGGTGCAACATCAGGCATCGGTGCCGCTCTGGCGCGCAGCTATGCCGTTCCGGGCCGCCATCTGACGCTGAACGGGCGAAACGGGGAGCGCCTGACGGAGGTTTCCGCGCTCTGCCGGGCGAGCGGGGCCACGGTGCGCGAGCTTGTGCTCGACGTCGCCGACCGGGCGGCCACGACGGCGCATCTGCTCGCTGTCGATGGCGACGATCCGGTCGATCTGCTGATCGCCAATGCGGGCATTTCCGGCGGCACCCATGGCGGCAGCGAGAGTGCCGAACAGGTGCGCGCGATCTTTGCCACCAATGTCGACGGGGTCCTTAACACGGTACTGCCGTTGCTGCCGCGCATGGAAGCGCGCCGCCGCGGGCAAATTGCCCTGATGGCATCGCTGGCCGGACATCGGGGCTTCCCCGGCGCGCCGGCTTACTGCGGCAGCAAGGCGGCGATCAAGGTCTGGGGTGAAGGGTTGCGTGGCCAGATGGCGCCGAGCGCGGTGGAGGTCACCGTCGTCATGCCCGGCTATATCAAGACGCCGATGACGGATGCCAACGACTTTCCCATGCCTTTCATGATGCCGGTTGAGCGCGCGGCGCGATTGATTCGGGATCGGCTCGCGGGCAACCCTGCCAGGATTGCCTTTCCCTGGCCGACAGCCGTCGCGGCCTGGCTGATCGGCACGCTATCACCGGGCCTGACCGATCCCTTGCTGCGGCGGTTGCCGAAGAAAGCCTGAAATGTAAAAGGCTGTGCTGCCAAGGCGGGGGGCGAGAAAGCTTGCGCCATATGGCCAGCGGGGCCGGTGTCTCAGTTGTCGCTGTTGGCCTTCTGCAGCTTGCGCCATTTCGCGACGTTCTTGTTGTGCTCGTCGATGGTTGCCGCAAAAGCATGGCCACCGGTGCCGTCGGCAACGAAGTAGAGATCCTTGCTCTGCTGCGGATGCAGCGCCGCCGTCAGGGCATCGAGGCCGGGATTGGCGATGGGGCCGGGCGGCAACCCAACATTCGTATAGGTATTGTAGGGATCGTCGATCTTGAGATCGGCATAGGTCAGGTTGCGGTCGAGCTTTCCCTTGCCCTTGCTCAAGGTATAGATGATCGTCGGATCCGATTGCAGCGGCATGGCGAGCTTCATGCGGTTGTAGAAGACCGCCGCGACATGCGCCCGCTCATCCTTCTGGCCGGTTTCCTTTTCGATCATCGACGCCAGGACGATTGCTTCGGCCGGCGATTTCAGCGGAATGGCGGGATCGCGTGCCGCCCACAGCTTCTGCACCGTCGCTTCCATGTCGTGCTGCATACGGTCGATGATGGCGTTGCGGGTCTCGCCGCGTAGATAGAGATAGGTCTGCGGCAGCAGCTTGCCCTCGCCGGGGGCCGGCGGAAGGTCGCCGTCCAGCAGTGGGGTCTGCGACAGCAGGTCGTAGATCTCGCTGATCGTCAGGCCCTCGGGTATCGTCACCTTGTGCTGCACGACCTTGCCGTCGATCATCAGCTGTGCCGCGGCGCGCGGGCTGATTCGGGCCGGGAAGGCGTATTCGCCGGCCTTCAGGGGGCGGCCTTCGAAAACGACGCGGGTGCCGACCTTGAAGGCCAGTTTATTGTCGATCACCTTGGCGGCCGCCAGAAGTTCGGCAATACCGGCGATGCCGGTCCCCTTCGGAATAACGATGGTGGTGTCGACCGGTTGACTGCCGGCGCTGTTGAAATCTTCCCAGAGCCAGTTGCCATAGCCAATCGCCCCGCCGACAAGCAGCAGGGCGATGACAAGACCGGCAAGAAAAGATTTGTGCAGCCGCATGACCGGGCCGTTGGCGTGCCGCTTAGCGCGGTCCGACAAAGATCAGGCTGGCATTGGTGCCGCCAAAGCCGAAGGAATTTGACAGCACGGCGCGGATTTTACGCGGCCTCGCCTGTTTCGGCGCAAGATCGATATCGCAGCCTTCCGACGGATTTTCGAGGTTAAGCGTGGGTGGTGCCACCTGGTCGCGCATGGCGAGGATCGAGAAGATGGCCTCGACCGCACCGGCAGCGCCCAGCAGATGGCCGATGGCGGACTTGGTGGAGGACATGGTCAGCTTGTAGGCATGGTCCTGGAACAGGCGCTTTACGGCGCTGAGTTCGATCTCGTCGCCGAGCGGCGTCGAAGTGCCATGGGCGTTGATGTAGTCGATGTCTTCGACATTCATCTCGGCGCGCTTGAAGGCGGCCTTCATGGCGCGGAAACCGCCATCGCCATTCTCCGCCGGGGCGGTGATGTGATAGGCGTCGCCGCTGAGACCGTAGCCCACCAGCTCGGCGTAGATCTTGGCCCCACGCTTTTTCGCATGCTCGTATTCTTCCAGCATGACGATGCCGGCGCCTTCGCCCATCACGAAGCCGTCGCGGCCCTTGTCCCAGGGGCGCGAACCGGCAGTTGGATTGTCATTATAGCCGGTCGAGAGGGCGCGGGCGGCGGCGAAGCCGGCGATACCGATGCGGCAGATGGTCGATTCGGCACCGCCGGCGACCATGAGGTCCGCGTCCCCGAGCGCGATCAGACGTGCGGCGTCGCCAATCGCATGGCTGCCGGTCGCACAGGCCGTCACCACCGAATGATTCGGGCCCTTGAAGCCGTATTTGATCGAGACATGGCCGGAGGCGAGATTGATCAGGCAGGAGGGGATGAAGAACGGGCTGACGCGCCGCGGACCTTTTTCGGCCAGCACCAGCGAGGTCTCATAGATTCCTTGAAGGCCGCCGATACCGGAGCCGATCATGACGCCGGTGCGTTCCTTGTCCTCATCGCTCTCGGCGACCCAGCCGGAATCGGCGACGGCTTCCTGCGCCGCCGCCATCGCCATGATGATGAAGGGATCCATCTTCTTCTGATCTTTGGGCGAGACGTAGTCATCGGCATTGAACTTGCCGGAAGCCGTGTCACCCAACGGCACCGAGCCGGCGATCTTGCAGGGAAGATCAGACACATCGCAGGACTGAATGCCGCTGATACCGGATTCCGCGTTCAGCAGGCGTTTCCAGACATGTTCGACGCCCACGCCCAATGGCGAGACGATGCCCATTCCGGTGACGACGACACGGCGCATGGTTATCCTTCAGTCCTGTTATCAAAAATCATCAAAAGGCCGGGCGAAACCGAAGACGACACAAGTCGTGGTCGCCGGGCCAGGGCCAGCTGCCCAAGCGGCCGGAATCGGTCCGGCCCTGGGCAGCTGCCGGCAGCGATATCAGCTGGCCTTCGACTTGATGAAGTCGATGGCGTCCTTCACGGTCTGGATCTTTTCGGCGGCGTCATCGGGAATCTCGCAGCCGAACTCTTCTTCGAAGGCCATGACCAGCTCGA
>DATLIX010000126.1:0-8673 GCA_035539215.1 Dongiaceae bacterium
GTTTGATAATTTTTCCGTTCTCTTGCGGCGTGATGCGCATTCCCAGCTGGTTTACAAGCATGCGATCTCGACGATCATGCCGGCTGGGCCCCTGCAGCTGTTCGACGGCGGCAAAGAGGGTGAAGAAGGCTGAGTGACCGCATGGGCGCGTCAGACAAAGGATAGGACCGATTTGAATAGAATTGATCGCCCGGCTGCCACGGAAGGGCAACTGGACAGCGATGGCATGCGTCATGGCGCACGAGCCCTGGTCATTCATCCCGATTTGCGGCAAGCGGGTCGGAATGTGACCGGGCCCGGGCGTTCGCCCGAAGCGAGATTGGAGGAAGCCTGCGGTCTGGCGCTGGCCATCGATCTCAATATCATTGCGGCCGAAGTGGTGCGCGTGAGTACCGTCAAACCCGCGACGCTGATTGGCGGGGGTGCGGTCGAGCGTCTCCATACGCTGATCGAGGACGAAGAGATCACGGTCGTCATCGTCGACGGCGCGGTGACGCCCATCCAACAGCGCAATCTGGAAAAGGCCTGGAACGCCAAGGTGATCGATCGCACCGGGCTGATCCTGGAGATCTTCGGCGAACGGGCGCGGACGCGTGAAGGTCAGTTGCAGGTCGAGCTTGCGGCACTATCTTACCAACGCAGCCGGCTGGTGCGGTCCTGGACCCACTTGGAACGGCAGCGTGGCGGCTACGGCTTTCTCGGCGGTCCCGGTGAAAGCCAGTTGGAAATCGACCGCCGCTTGATCGACGAGCGCATGGTGCGCATCAAGCGCGATCTCGAAGATGTCAGGCGCACGCGCGGCCTGCACCGGCGGGCGCGTCAGCGCGTTCCTTATCCGGTGGTCGCCCTGGTCGGCTACACCAACGCCGGCAAATCGACATTGTTCAACCGGCTGACCCGGTCGGATGTCTTCGCCAAGGATTTGCTCTTCGCGACCCTCGATCCGACCATGCGCCGCGTCAAGCTGCCGTCGGGCCGCGATATAATCCTGTCCGATACGGTGGGCTTCATTTCCGACCTGCCGACGGAATTGGTGGCGGCTTTCCGCGCTACCTTGGAAGAGGTGCTGGAAGCGGATCTGCTGCTGCATGTCCGCGACGTTTCGCATCCGGAGACCGAGGCACAGAAGGCCGATGTGCAGCAGGTCCTGCAGGGACTTGGCATCGACCTTACAGCGGAAACCACCGAGGCCGGACGCCCCTGGCTGGAAGTCCTCAATAAGATTGACCTCCTTGAGGAAGAAGCGCGAGCGCAAATTCAGGCCCAGGCGCAACGCGATACGCATGAGGTGCCGATTTCTGCCATCGACGGGGCCGGCTGCAATGAGTTGCTGGTCCGCATCGAGCAGGTACTGGCGCATAACCGCCTGATCCGGCGCTATCACCTGGCGCATGATCAAGGCGCCCCCATGTCCTGGCTCTATCAGAATGGTGAAGTGCTGGAGCGCGAGGACCGCGACGAAGGCAGCGACCTCACCGTCCGGTTGGCGCCGGCTGATGTCGAACGTTTCACCCGGCTCCATGGATTGCTGCCCATTGTCGACGAGGCGGAAACCATGCCGACCATGGCCACGCCGGCCCAGGCTGCGGCGGCGGAAAGTCGCCGATCTTGAGCCGCCATTCCGTTCCGGACCCAAAAACGGTGGCTGATCTGATGGCCGAAGTGGCCGGCTCCGAAATCGTGCCGCGGTTTCGGACCCTGGCCCACGGTGATTGGCGCGAGAAGGGGCCGGGCGATATCGTCACCATCGCCGATGAGCGAGCCGAAGCGCGGCTGGAGCCGGAACTGCTGGCCATGCTGCCGGGATCGGTGGTGCTGGGCGAAGAAGCCGCCGCCAAGGACCACTCCCTCTTCGGGCTGCTGCGCGGCGAGCGCCCGGTCTGGATCATCGACCCGGTTGACGGCACGGCGAATTTCGCCGCCGGCAAGCCGGAATTCTGCTCCATGCTGGCCCTGGTCGAGGGCGACCGTCTGCTGGCGAGCTGGATCCATGAACCGCTTTCCGCGCGTACCACCTGCGCGGTCGCCGAAAGCGGCATCGAGATCTATGGCGAACCACGCCCCATTTCTGCAGAGTCTTCGAAAGCGGGGCGGCTGCTTCGGGGTGTTATGGCGGTCGGCCATAAGGGGCGGGCCGATCTGGTGCAGCGGGCAAACCATTTGAAGTCGCAGGTGGAGATCGAGCAGATCCGCTCGCTGCGCTGCGCTGGTTTCGATTATCTGCGCCTGTTGGCGGGTGAACTGGATTTCCTGCTCTTTTCCGGCGTCATGCCCTGGGATCACGCGGCGGGCGCGTTGTTGGTCCAGGAGCAGGGCGGTCTCGCGGGCTATCTCGGCGATGAGGGCCGTTACCTCGCCAGCCGGGCACTGACCGCAGAGGGTGTCCTGGCGGCATCGCGGCCGGAGGATTGGCGGCTGATCGCCGGCCATCTGGCGCAACATGGGCAGCGGCAATGACTGCCGCACGGCATAAGGATTGAACGATGAAAGTCGCTTTTCTCGGTCTCGGCGTAATGGGCTTTCCGATGGCGGGACATCTGGTTAAAGCCGGCCATGAGGTCACCGTTTATAACCGCACTGGCGCCAAGGCGGAGCAATGGGTTGCTAAATATGGCTGCCATGCCCGTCCGACCCCTGCCGCGGCGGCTGCCGGCGCGGAAATCGTTTTCGCCTGTGTCGGCAATGATGACGACCTTCGCCAGGTGACGACCGGCGCCGAAGGTGCCTTTCAAGGCATGGCGACGGGAAGTCTTTTCGTCGATCACACGACCGCCTCGGCGGATGTGGCCCGCGAGCTGGCAGGGGCGGCGAAAGCCAAGGGGATTGGTTTCCTCGACGCCCCGGTATCGGGTGGGCAGGCTGGAGCCGAGAACGGCAAGTTGACGGTCATGGTCGGCGGCGAGGCGACCGATTTCGATCGCGCCCAGCCTGTCATCGATTCCTATGCCCGGGCCTGTGTCCTGCTGGGTCCGGTTGGCAGCGGCCAGCTGACCAAAATGGTCAACCAGATCTGCATTGCCGGTCTGGTCCAGGCTTTGTCTGAAGGAGTCGCCTTCGCGCAAAAGGCCGGCCTCGATGTCGGCAAGGTGGTCGAGGTGATTTCGAAGGGGGCGGCGCAGTCCTGGCAAATGGAAAATCGGGCCCATACCATGGCGGACGGGAAATTCGACTTCGGCTTTGCCGTCGACTGGATGCGCAAGGACCTCGGCATTTGCCTGGAGGAAGCCGCCCGTAATGGTGCCCGCTTGCCGGTGACGGCGTTGGTCGATCAGTTCTATGCCCAGGTCCAGGCCAGGGGCGGCAAGCGCTGGGATACCTCGAGCCTGGTGGATCTGCTGCAACGGCCTTGAAGGGGGCAAGTATTGGCCATTTGCCGTGCCGTTGGCATGATATTTTTACTTTAGAAAAATGCTTTAATTATTTGATATTAAAATATTAATTACTGACTGGCTCCACTCTGTTTCTGGTGCTGTTAGGAAACTAATCGACCTGCCGCTCCTCGCGCTTCGCCTGCTGCCAAGCTGCTTCCAAGCGCTCGAGCCCGGCCGTGGCGAGGTCCTGGTTTTCGGCCGCCATGATTGCTTCGATACGGCGAAAGCGCCGCTCGAACTTGGCATTGGCCTGCCGCAACGCGACTTCCGGGTCGACCTTGAGATGCCGGGCAAGATTGGCGCAGACGAAGAGAAGGTCGCCGATTTCATCGACCAACCGTTCCTGGGGTGCGTGGGCTTCAACTTCCGCTTCTACTTCCGCCAGTTCCTCGCGCACCTTGGCGAGCACGGGCACGGTGTCGGGCCAGTCGAAGCCGACGCGTGCGGCGCGCTTCTGCAGCTTCTCCGCCCGCATCAGCGCCGGCAAGGCGAGGGCGACACCATCGAGCACGCTGGCCTGCCGGCTGGAAGCGGCTGCGGCACGCGCGCGTTCCTTGGCCTTGCGATGCTCCCAGGCAAGGGTCTGGGCATCGGCGGTTTCGATTTTTTCCTCACCAAATACATGAGGATGTCGTTCTATCATTTTGTTATTAATTGACTCTACTACGTCGACCATTGAAAAATAGCCGTCTTCGCGCGCCATCTGGGCATAGAAGACGGACTGGAACAGCAGATCCCCCAGCTCGCCTTTGAGAGCCGGCATGTCGCCCTGTTCGATGGCATCCGCCACCTCATAGGCTTCCTCGATCGTATAGGGCGCAATGGTGGCAAAGCTCTGTTCGAGGTCCCAGGGGCAGCCTCCCTGGGGGTTGCGCAGCTGGGCCATGATGTCGAGCAAGCGGTCGAATGCCAGAGCTGCGGCGGATGGTTCCAGATCGGCGGACGCTGCATCGGCGGGCGAGGCGGGAGAGGTCATGGGCGGGAATCCTTGCTGCTGAAGCCCGGACTATAGCCAATCGATGGTAGCCATTGGAACTGGGCAGCACGGACAGGATGACGCTGACCCCAACATTGGCTATGAGAGTTTTGCTGCTTCAGAAGCGGAAAGATCAGAGATGCCAGAACGTTACCGCGCCAGAGAACTTGGCATCGCACCTGGCCGGTTCGCGCCGGGTCGCTTGAACGCCATCACTGATGTCGTTGGCCTGCGCGTCGGCCAGGTGACGTTACGGGAGGGCGAGCGGATCCGGACCGGGGCGACCGCCATCCTCGCGCATGGCGGCAATCTTTATCAGGACAAGGTGCCGGCCGGCTTCGCCGTTATGAACGGCTTTGGCAAATTCGCCGGCTCGACGCAGATTGTGGAGCTGGGCGAAATAGAAACACCCATCATCCTCACCAATACACTGGCGGTGGGCCGTGCTATCGAAGCCGTCAACCGCTGGACCTTGAGCCAGCAGGGCAACGAGCAAGTCGTCTCGGTCAATGCGGTCGTGGGCGAAACCAATGACAGCCGCCTCAATGACATTCGGGCGGGCTATCCGACCATCGATCACATCCTGGGCGCCATTGCCGCAGCCAAACCCGGACCGGTCGAGGAGGGCGCGGTAGGAGCAGGGACGGGAACAGTTGCCTTCAGTTACAAGGGCGGGATCGGCACCAGTTCCCGGCTGCTGCCGCCGAAGCAGGGCGGTTTTACCGTCGGCGTCCTGGTGCAATCGAATTACGGTGGCCAGTTGCGGATCGACGGCAGGTCCTTCGCCGAGATCCAGCCCCCGGTCACGCTGTCCGGGCCCGTCGATGCGGATGGCTCAATCGTCATGATCATCGCCACCGACGCACCGCTTTCCGACCGCAATCTGCGACGGCTGGCGGAACGGGCCTTTGCCGGGCTTGCCCGCACCGGCTCGGCGCTGAGCAACGGGTCGGGCGACTATGCAGTAGCTTTTTCGACCGCGGAAAGCGCGCGCCGGATAGCGGCGCGGCGCGCGGCGGTCGCCGCCATCGAAGACCTGCCGAACGACCGTCTTTCGCCTTTGTTCGAGGCCGTGATCGAGGCCAGCGAGGAGGCGATCCTCAATTCCCTCTTCATGGCGGAAACGACAACCGGCTGGGACGCGGCTCGGGAACGAACTTCAACAGTCGACGCGTTGCCATTGGAAAGATTGCAAAAACGGCGTGGTGGAGATCGCTCGTGATGTCCGAGCGCATCGACCTTCATCATGCCGGACCGCCTTTGAAACCGGCATTTTTCCGGCGACCAGTTGCGACCGTGGCCCGGGCACTGATCGGCTGCCAGCTTATCTATAATGGCAGTGGCGGCATCATTGTCGAGGTAGAAGCCTATGACGAAGATGATCCGGCCTCACATTGCTATGGAGGCCAGACCATTCGCAATGCCTCCATGTTCGGCCCGGCGGGCCACGCCTATGTCTACCGCTCCTACGGCATCCATTGGTGCCTGAACTTCGTCTGCGGCAAGATCGGCGAAGGCTGCGGGGTGCTGCTGCGGGCGCTGCAGCCGACCGTCGGCTTGGAAGCGATGATGATGCGCCGCGGCACCGATGATATCCGCCAGCTTTGCTCCGGGCCGGGCAAACTCTGTGCCGCCCTGGGTATAACCAAGGCCGACGACGGCAAGCCGCTGACCCATGCGCCTTTCGCCGTCTCGGCGCCGGCACCCGGCAGCCACATCGATATCGCCATCGGTCCGCGGATCGGCATTACCAAGGGTATCGAGACGCCCTGGCGCTTCGGTCTCGCCGGGTCGCGCTATGTCAGCCGGCCGTTTCCGACCGTAAGACCCGCCTGACCCGCTTCCAGTCGGGGACCAGGCCGAGCACCAGGATGCAGCCGGAGATGATGATCGCAGCTCCGAGGACCTGCATCGCCGACAGGCTTTCATGCAGGTGAAGAGCACCGACCAGGACCGCCACGACCGTGACGACGAATTCGACGCTGATCGTCCGGGTCGGCCCGATCGAGGCCACCAGCCGGAAATAGAGCACGTAATTGAGGGCGCTCATCACGCAGCTCAGCACCAGCAGATAGCCGAGATCGATTAGGCGCGGCAGGGCGGGAACCGGCACCGCCAGGAGCAAGGGCAGGGTGATCAGGCCGCCGAATAAAAAGGACCCCGCCGTCACCTCGAAGGCGCCGGTATGGCGCAGATGCCGGCTGGCATAGTTGCTGCCGAAGGCAGCGGCGAAAGAGGCAAAAAGTGAACTGAGGCAGCCGAGGATGAAGGGGCCGGTCACCGGCACGCTCGGGAAACCGACCAGCAACAAGAGACCGATCGTGCCGAGGACCAGTCCGGTAAGTCCGCGCGCCGTGATCTTCTCGATCCCCCAAACCTGGCCGATCAGCATGGAGAAGAGCGGGATCGCCGTGACGAAGATGGCCGCCATGGCGGTTCCGATCCGCGGCGTCGCGTAGGAGAGGCCGATCAACTGGCCGGCGACGGTGGTGGCGCCGACTACCGCCAGCGGCCACCAGCCGGAGCCGAAATGCAGCCGCCGCCGCATCAGCTTCGCGGCGATGATCAGCGTTGTGCCGGCGACCAGCGAGCGCAGGGTCACGGCGCCGATCCAGCCGAAGGCTTCGACCACCCGCAGCAGAACCAGAAAGGACAGTCCCCAGACGACAGCGAGGAAAAGGTAGGCAGCGATATCGCGGGGCTTCATGTCACTCAGTCTTGGTGGAAGAGGGGGCTCAATAGCAGAAGCGTGGTGTCGGGGAAAGCCGCGTCCAACTGCCGGATCAAGCCCGCTATCGCCCGGTTGAGCACAGGATCGCCGCCTACTCGCCCTTACGGATACGCAGCCCTACATACAGCCATGATGGCGTCGCGGAGCCAGCGGTGGGCGGGGTCGGCGTCCAGGCGAGGATGCCAAATCGCGGATATGTTGAATTCGGGCGTGCGAACCGGTAATTCGAAGCTCCCGAGGCCGAGCATGGCGGCATGATCGGTCACCAGGGCGTTGCCGAGGCAGGAACGCGGCACCAGCGTGACCAATTCCGAGCCGCGCACGATCCGCATCGCGTCGGGATATCCTGGAACGACGAGGAGTATCGCCCGCTTCAGGCCCAGTTCTTCCAAGGCATCGTCGACCGGCCCCAAGAATTCTCCCCGGCGCGATGCCACTACATGGCTGCAGGCCGCATACAGTTCCGCCGTCACGAGGTCGGCCGCTAGAAGGGGATGTCCGACCCGGGCAACGCCGACAAACCTGTCCCGCAAAAGCAGCTGGGTCCGCACTTCCGGTGCCGAGGTGCCGAGCACGCCGATCTCCAGATCGATCAGTCCTTCCCGAAGCGGCTGCGCATCCTTGTCGGGCTTCGGCACAAACCGGAGGCGGACATGCGGGGCGGCATGGGTAATCGCAGCCAGGAGCGGAGCGGCGAGGAGTTCCACGAACCCCTCGCCGGCGCGAATGGTGAAAGTCCGATGCAGTGAAGCGAGGTCCAACCGGCTGGCGGCCGGCCGAAGAACCGCCTGGGTGTCCCGGGTGAGCGCATGAACGCGACCGCTCAGCTCTTCGGCATAGGGCGTGGGGGCGAGGCTGCGGCCGGCCTGTACCAGCAACGGATCGCCCGTCGCACGGCGCAGCCGCGCAAGCGTCCGGCTCATGGCGGAGGGGCTCAACCCGAGCCGGCGAGCCGCGCCGGTCACGCTGCGCTCCGTGAGTAGCGCGTCCAGAGCAAGGAGGAGATTCAAATCCACATTTTGCATGGCCTGAAGATAGCCGACTAGCCAACTCAAGAATAGCGCAATGTGCAATCATCCATTGCATCCTGTGCGTCTGGCGCAAACTGGCGCGGCCCGCCATATCAGCTGCTGAATGCACCAGCGAAAGCACCGAGCCCATGTCCCTCTCCGATACCAATCAGCATCGCCGCACTATTTTGCTCATCGGCGCATCGCGCGGCCTCGGCCACGCCATGGCGGCCGAATTCCTGAAAAAAGGATGGAATGTCGTCGGCACGGTACGCGGCGGAGCAACGCGGACCCTGCTGCACGACTTGGCAGATGAATACCGCGGCAGGGTCGAGATCGAGATCCTCGACATCTGCGAACCCGATCAAATCGCGGCGCTTCGCCACCGCCTGTCCGGCAGGATGTTCGAAATGCTGTTCGTCAATGCCGGGACCGCCAATCGAGATCCGACGCAGACCATCGGCGAGGTGTCGACCGATGATTTCGTCCACGTCATGCTGACCAATGCTCTGAGCCCGATGCGTGTTATCGAAAGCCTGGCGGGCAACGTCTCCGCGACGGGCCTGATCGGGGTGATGTCGTCCG
>DATLIX010000127.1:0-16456 GCA_035539215.1 Dongiaceae bacterium
TCGTCAATATGAACTTGTCGAGCGCGTCAAAGCCTATGATCCGGGCGCGGATGAGGACATCCTCAATCGCGCCTATGTTTTTTCCATGAAGGCTCACGGGTCCCAGTCGCGCGCTTCCGGCGATCCCTATTTCTCCCATCCGCTCGGCGTTGCCGAAATCCTGACCCGGCTTAAGCTCGACACCGCCTCGATCGTCACCGGTTTGCTGCATGACACCGTCGAGGATACCGACGCGACCCTCGAACAGATCGAGGGCCTGTTCGGTGCCGAGATCGGCCGCCTGGTCGATGGTGTCACCAAGCTCTCGCGCCTGGAGCTGCAATCCGACAACACCAAGCATGCGGAGAATTTTCGCAAGCTGGTGCTGGCGATGTCGAACGACATCCGCGTCCTGCTGGTGAAGCTTGCCGATCGTCTGCACAACATGCAGACGCTGCACTTCATCAAGAATGCGGAAAAGCGCCGCCGCATCGCGCTGGAGACGCTAGAAATCTATGCGCCGCTTGCCGAGCGCATGGGTATGCATCAGATCAAGGACGAGTTGGAGAACCTGGCTTTCGCCGAAGTTTATCCAGACGCCTATGCCTCGATCATCCAGCGCCTGAATTTCCTGCGCGAGCAGGGCAGCGATCTCTGCCAGAAGATCATCGAAGAACTGCAGCGGGTGATGTCGGAAGCCGGCGTCAGCTGCGTCGTCTCCGGCCGGGAAAAAACGCCCTATTCCATCTGGCGCAAGATGCAGCAGAAGCGGATGGAGTTCGAGCAGCTCTCGGACATCATCGCTTTCCGTGTCACGGTCGACGATATCGGCCAGTGCTATCAGGTGCTGGGCGTGCTTCATGGCACTTATTCGATGATTCCCGGGCGCTTCAAGGATTTCATCTCGACGCCGAAGCCGAACAACTATCGCTCGCTGCATACTGGCCTCATCGGTCCGTTCCGCCATCGCATCGAGGTGCAGATCCGCACCAAGGAAATGCATGCGATCGCCGAGCTCGGCGTCGCCGCGCATTGGAAATACAAGCAGGGCGCACCGCAGGTCGACGGGCGGCAATATCGCTGGCTGCGCGAATTGCTCGACATTCTCGACCATGCTTCGGGTCCTGAAGAATTCCTTGAACATACCAAGCTGGAAATGTTCCAGGACCAGGTGTTCTGCTTCACCCCGAAGGGCGACCTCATCGCCCTGCCGCGCGGCGCCACGCCGGTTGACTTCGCCTATGCCGTCCATTCCGAGGTCGGCGACACCTGCGTCGGCGCCAAGATCAATGGCCGCATCGTGCCGCTGCGCAGTGAATTGCATAACGGCGACCAGGTCGAGATCGTCACATCGCGGGCGCAGACGCCGTCGCCCACCTGGGAGCGCTTCGTCGTCACCGGCAAGGCCCGCGCCTGTATCCGCCGCTTCATCCGCACCCAGCAGCGCGCGCAGTATATCGAGCTCGGCCGGGCCATGATGCAGAAGGAATTCCAGCACGAAGGCTATGAATACGCCGACAAATCGATGGAAGGCGTGCTGAAGAAGTTCAAGGCCGACACCGTCGAGGACCTGCTGATCCAAGTCGGGCAGGGCAATTTCGGCTCGCGCGAAGTCGTCAATGCCGTGTTTCCGGGATCCCGCTCGGCCGCCGCCAACGAGAAGGTGGTGCCGATCGGGCGGCCCCGCGCCAAGGCCAAGCGCGGTGAGCTGGCGGTGCCGATCCGCGGCCTTATCCCCGGCATGGCGCTGCATTTCGCCGGCTGCTGCCATCCTTTGCCGGGCGATCGCATTGTCGGCATCGTCACCACCGGCAAAGGTGTCACGATCCACACCATCGACTGCGAGACGCTGGAGACTTTCGCCGATACGCCGGAGCGGTGGCTGGATGTCGCCTGGGATGTCGATCCGGAATCGACGGAAAGCCATGTCGGCCGGCTCAGCGTCGTCATCACCAATCAGCCCGGCAGCCTTGGCAGCTTGACGACGGTCATCGGCAAGAATGCCGGCAACATCAACAACCTGAAGATCGTCAACCGGTCGACCGATTTCTTCGAGGTTCTGGTGGATGTCGAGGTCAAGGACGTGCGGCACTTGACCAGCATCATCGCCGCTCTGCGGGCGACGCCAGCGATCAGCTCCGTCGACCGGGCGCGCGGCTGAGGGCAAGGTTCAGGCGGCCGGGCGTAACTGTCCTGTATCGACACAATCTGACACTGGATTAACGGCCGGCGGGTGGCGATAATCGGCCCAAGAGCAATCTCCGCCACCGGTCATTGACGAGCTTCACACATGGCGACCAAGCTTTCTATCGCACCTACTTCACCGCTGCGCCTCGGCGTCAATATCGACCATGTGGCGACGGTGCGGAACGCCCGCGGCGGTCGCCATCCCGACCCGCTTCTGGCGGCGCGTCTCGCTGCCGAGGCGGGTGCCGATGGCATCACCGCGCATCTGCGGGAGGACCGCCGCCACATCGTCGATAACGATATCGAACGCCTGATGCGCGAAATCGCCTTGCCGCTCAATTTCGAAATGGCGGCGACCGAGGAAATGGTGGCGATCGCGCTCAAGCATAAGCCGCATGCCGCCTGCATCGTGCCGGAAAAGCGCGAGGAGCGGACCACCGAGGGCGGCCTCGATGTCGTCGCCCATCGGGCCCATCTTGAACCCCTCATTCGGCGACTGAGCGATGCCGGCATTCGCGTCTCGCTGTTCATCGAGGCGGATCTCAAGCAGCTCGATGCGGCGGTGGAATTGGGCGCGCCGGTCGTGGAACTGCACACCGGTGCCTATTGCGATGCCGAGGGCGCGGAACGCCGCCAGCAATTGGCGCGCCTCGCGACGGCCGCGGAACATGGCGCCAAAATCGGCCTCGAATGCCATGCCGGACACGGCCTGAGCTATGAGACCGTGACGCCGGTTGCCTCGATTCCCACCATCGCCGAACTCAATATCGGCCATTTCCTGGTCGGCGAAGCGATTTTCGTGGGGCTGACCGAGGCGATCTGGGAAATGCGCCGCCTGATGGAAGCCGCCCGCGGCAACGGTCAGCGGAAACAGAACCGGCTCGCTTTCTAAGGGCAGGGCGAGATGATCCTCGGCATCGGCAATGACATCATCGATATCCGCCGCATCGAAAAGTCGATCGAGCGTTTCGGGGATCGTTTCATTCAGCGGATTTTCACCGACATCGAACAGGCGAAATCCAATCGCCGGGCCAATCGGGCCGCCTCTTATGCCAAGCGGTTTGCCGCCAAGGAGGCCTGTTCCAAGGCGCTGGGAACGGGCATGAACAAAGGCGTATTCTGGCGCGATATGGGGGTGGTCAATCTGCCGTCGGGCAAGCCGACCATCGCCTTGACTGGCGGGGCCTTGGCCCGACTCGAAGCCATGACGCCAAAAGGCATGGTGGCGCAGATCGATCTCACCATTACCGACGATTTCCCCCAGGCCCAGGCGATCGTCATTATTTCCGCCAATCCGGCAGCCTGAATAATTACCGAGCTTTACTGGCGCCGCCGCCGCCCGGGAGGCAGCTTCGGGGCGGCCCTCCGCAAAAGACAACGCAGGCCTGTCAAACCACTGTGGCGCCTTGACTTTGTGCGATCCGGCTGGCTTGATCCGCCGACCACTGGCGTTACTTGGGTCTATATTCCTTGGGCGACAGATCCTTCCTTCAGCGGAGCCTCGACCGACCAATGCCGCGCAAATCCTCCGGCACGTTCCAGGAAATCTGGGATTTTGCGAAGACCGTTATCTGGGCTGGCATCATCGCCATTGTCATCAGAACCTTCTTCTACGAACCGTTCAACATCCCCTCGAAGTCCATGGTCCCGACGTTGCTGGTCGGCGACTATCTGTTCGTTTCGAAGACGACTTTCGGCTACAGCAAGTTCTCCTTCCCGCTATCGCTGGTGCCCTTTGACGGGCGGATCTGGGCGGGCGAACCGAAGCGCGGCGATGTGGTTGTGTTCCGCCCGCCGGGGGAAATCGATACCGATTTCATCAAGCGCGTGATCGGTCTGCCGGGTGACCGCGTTCAGGTGCGCGAAGGGCGTCTTTATATCAATGGCGAGATGGTGCAGCGGCAGGAGATCGAGGACTATGTCGATCCCGAGGAACCACGCTGTCCCTGCAAGCAGTATCTCGAGACCTTGCCGGGCGGCGTCGTCCATCGCATCGTCGAGGCTTCCGGCGATACCGGTTCCTATGACAACACGCCGATCTATGTGGTGCCCGCCGGCCACTATTTCATGATGGGCGACAACCGCGACAATTCGAATGACAGCCGCGGCTTCAACGATGGCCGGGCGCCCGCAAGCCTGCTGCCGACGGATGAGATCACCCAGCAGAACGGCGATCTCATCGGACCCGTCGGCTTTGTCCCGGAAGAAAACCTGATCGGCCCGGCGCGCGTGTTGTTCTTCTCCTGGAGCAAGCCGTTCGACATCCGCTGGAGCCGCCTGTTCAACGTCGTGAAATGAGCGCGCGAACCGGTCCCGACCTGATGGCTCTTGCCAGCGCGATTGGCCATCAGTTTGCCGATATCGGCCTGTTGCGCACGGCGATCACCCATCCGAGTTCCCTGACGCGCAACAGCGGGCGCAAAGGCCCACGGCAGACCGGCGATGCCGACAATCAGCGCCTGGAATTTCTCGGCGACCGCATTCTTGGCCTGGTCGTGGCCGAAATGCTGTTCCGCAATTTCCCGCATGAAAATGAAGGCGCCTTGGCCAAGCGGCTGGCCGCGCTGGTGCGCCAGGACGGCCTCAGCCGGGTGGCCAAATCCATCGATCTCGGCAAGTACCTCATCATGTCGCGCGGCGAGATCGAGAGCGGCGGGCGCGATAACCCGGCGTCCCAGGCCGATGCCTGCGAGGCCGTGATCGGCGCCATCTATCTTGATGCCGGCCTCGAACCGGCCCGCGACTTCATCATGCGCATGTGGTCGCCGATGATGAATCGCGATGCCAAGCCGCCGCAGGATTCCAAGACGGCCTTGCAGGAATGGGCGCAGGCTGGTGGACTGCCCTTGCCGAGTTATGATGTGCTGGAAAGCAGCGGCCCGCCGCATGACCCCGTCTTCACCGTCAGCGTGACGGTCGAAGGTCATTCGCCGACCAGCGCCAGCGGGCGGTCCAAGCGGGCGGCGGAACAGGCCGCCGCGGCCGCCTTCATGACCCGGCTGCGCGGCCAAGTGAGTTGACCGGCCAGGCAGGTTGAACGGCTGGGCGGGTTGAACGGACGGCGCTGAACATCGCGCGGAATATCGCCGCTCGGATCAGGATGATCCGGACCGATTGGATAAGGATACTACCATGAGCGACACTGCGTCGGCGCCGGAGCGCTGCGGCTTCATTGCCCTGATCGGCGCGCCGAATGCCGGCAAATCGACCCTGCTCAACCGGCTGGTCGGCGCCAAGATCTCGATCGTCAGCCCGAAGGTGCAGACCACGCGGCGGCGTGTCCTCGGCATCGCCATGCAGGACAATGCGCAGCTGATCTTCATCGATACGCCCGGTATCTTCTCGCCCAAGCGACGCCTCGACCGGTCCATGGTGGCCGCTGCCTGGGGCGGTACGGAAGAAGCGGATCAGATCGTGCTGCTGGTCGATGCGACGGTGCGCGGCATCAACGACGAGACGCGACAGATCATCAGCGGCCTCAAGAAGGGCGGACGCAAGGCGATCCTCGCCATCAACAAGGTCGATGCCGTCAAGCGCGATAAGCTGCTGGCGCTGACGGCAGAGCTGAACGCCCTGGGCGATTTCACCGACACGTTCATGATCTCCGCGGAAACCGGCGACGGCGTCGAGGATCTGATGAAGCTCCTGACGGCGCGTCTACCGGTCGGGCCACATCACTTTCCCGAAGACGAATTGACCGATCTGCCGTTGCGCCTGCTCGCCGCGGAAGTAACGCGGGAGCATCTCTTCCGCCAGCTGTATGATGAGCTCCCTTATGACCTCACGGTCGAGGCCGAGGGCTGGGAGGAGTTCAATGACGGCAGCGTCAAGATCAGCCATGTGATCTTCATTGCCCGCGATAGCCAGAAATCCATCATCCTCGGCAAGGGCGGTCAGCGGATCAAGGCGGTGCGGTCGGCGGCGCAGAAGGACATCGAGGAGATGCTGCAACGCAAGGTGCATCTCTTTCTCTTCGTCAAGGTGCGCGAAGATTGGCAGGAAGATCCGGAGCGCTACCGCGAGATGGGCATCGATTTCGAAACCTGATGCGCCGTTGCGGGATCGCAGGCGTGAGGTGGCATGGATTGGCAGGATGAAGCGATCGTTCTCGCGGCCCGTCACTATGGCGAACACGACGCCATTCTGACGTTGCTGACGCGCGAGAACGGACGTCATCTCGGCCTCCTGCGTGCCGGCTTTTCCCGGCGGCAGAGACCCAGCATCGAGCTCGGTAATCGCCTGCAGGCGAGCTGGCGCGCGCGGCTTGAGGAACAACTCGGCAGCTTTCAGATCGAATGCCTGCAATCGGTCGCGGCGCTGCTGCTCGACCAGCCGCTGCGGCTTGCGGCCCTTGCCTCGGCTTGCGGCATTGTCGATGCCGCTTTGCCGGAACGCGAACCCCATCCGGAAATCTTCACCGATCTCGACGTCCTGATTGCGCAATTGACCGAGGATGCGGGTGCGGCAACCGCGGCACCCGTTGTCGATATCTTTGGCTGGCTGACGGCCTATGTGCGCTGGGAGGTCACCTTGCTCAGCGATCTCGGTTTTGGCCTCGATCTCACCCATTGCGCAGTGACGGGGGAGGCGGAAGGCCTCGCCTATGTCTCGCCGAAGACCGGCCGGGCGGTGACGCGTGCAGCCGGGCAGAGCTATCGTGATCGCCTGCTGGCCTTGCCGGAATTTCTGTCGCGGAACGATGCGGTGGCGCTCGATGCCGCGGATGTGCTCGGTGGTCTGCGCCTAACCGGGCATTTTCTCGAACGCCATGTCTTCGCCCAGACCGGCGTGCTGAGCAAGTCTGGCTCTCCGGCGAGCCTTGCCGTGGCGCAAAAGGGCGAGAGTCCGATGGCGCGCCGGCGCTTCCTGCAACAACTGCATGACCTGCCGGCGTGATTTCGCCAGCTTGATTTCACCGCTCTGGCTTAGGATGCTCCCAGACCACAAATTTACTGGGGGAATTTCGCATCATGGCTCAGCATTTCGTCGTCGTCGGTGCCGGCATCGTCGGCATCTCGGCAGCACTTTACCTGCAGCGCGACGGGCATCGGGTAACGGTGATCGATGAGCGCGGGCCGGGCGAGGGGACGTCGAAAGGCAATGCCAGCGTCTTGGCGATCGAATCCTGCATTCCGGTGGCGACGCCCGGCGTTGCCTGGGATGTGCCCGGCTACCTCAAGGACCCGATGGGGCCTTTGGCGATCCGCTGGTCCTATCTGCCGAAAATCGCGCCCTGGCTGCTGCGC
Source organism: Dongiaceae bacterium (assembly GCA_035539215.1). Lineage (GTDB taxonomy): Bacteria > Pseudomonadota > Alphaproteobacteria > Dongiales > Dongiaceae > Dongia_B. The sequence continues at coordinate 7,413 of DATLIX010000127.1, forward strand.
TTCATTGCCGCCAGCAAGACCGAACGGGTCGAGGAGATTTCCATCGCGCTGCGCAGCCTGCTGACCAATGCCCTGGCCGCGCACAGGCTGCTCGCCAAGGAAGCGGGCGAACCGGAAATTCTGCGCGAGACGGGCTGGCTGGCGATTTTCGAAACCGACAAGAAATTCCAGTCCTATCAGTGGGATCTCGCCTTGCAGAAGCGCCGGGGCGTGCCGTTCCAGATCCTGCCGTCAGAGGAAATCCGCCAGTTCGAGCCCAGTCTGCAGCCGATCATCAAGCATGCCGTCTACTATCCGGAGAATGCCTACGCTGCGAACAACTACCGGCTGGTCACGCTGCTCGCGGCGGATTTCGCGCGGCGGGGCGGCGCCATCGTCAAGGATAGCGTGACCGGCTTCGACATCGGGGCCAGTGGCCCGACCCATGTCGTCACCGCCGGCGGCAGATATGCGGCAGATAATATCGTCATTGCCGGCGGTGCCTGGTCGAAGAAGTTGACCGGCAAGCTAGGTCATAACGTGCCGCTTGATACCGAGCGGGGCTATCATGTGACACTGCCCAAGGCGGCCAGGATGCCGCGCATGCCGCTTTATTCCGGCGACCATTCCTTTGCCATCGCACCCCTGGAAATCGGCCTGCGTCTGGCTGGAACCGTGGAACTGGGGGGACTGGCCGCCGCGCCGGACTATCGCCGGGCGGAAATTCTGATGAAACATGGCCGCCGGCTGTTTGGTGACATCGACGAGACGGGCCGTAGCGACTGGATGGGGTTCCGTCCCTCGATGCCGGATTCCCTGCCGGTGGTTTCCCGCGGAACGCGCTGGGCCAATACCTTTTTTGCCTTTGGTCATGGTCATTTAGGTCTGACTTTAGGACCGATTTCCGGGCGCCTGATCGCCGACCTTGCGGCCGGACGCGATCCTGGCCTAGACATGCGGCCATTCCGTATCGATCGGTTTTAGATCGATTCGCCTGCCCCCAGCATCCTTTTGAGGTTCAGGGGCGTCGGATAGCCAATCCCGCCGGATGGCTTGGCTTGCAAGCCAGGAAACCGGCGGAACGTCTGAAGTGAAGGATCAAGCATGGCCAAAAAGGCAACTGCGCAGCAGCCGCCGGAGCCGCCCAAGGGCGAGATTCGCATCGTCAACATGGCGGAGGCGCTGGGCGAGCGTTACCTCTCTTATGCGCTCTCGACCATCATGTCCCGCTCGCTGCCGGATGTGCGCGACGGGTTGAAGCCGGTGCATCGCCGTGTCCTCTACGCCATGCGGCAATTGCGGCTCGAACCCGGCCAAGGCTACAAGAAATCCGCCCGCGTCGTCGGCGACGTGATCGGTCAGTACCACCCTCATGGCGACCAGTCGATCTATGACGCCCTGGTCCGCATGGCGCAGGATTTCGCCCAGCGTTATCCCATGGTCGATGGCCAGGGCAATTTCGGCAATATCGACGGCGATAATGCTGCTGCCATGCGATATACCGAGGCGCGCCTGACCGAGGCCGCCGCCTTGATGCTGGATGGCATCAACGAAGAGACGATCGATTTCCGGCCCACCTACGATGGCGAGACAGTCGAGCCGGTGGTGCTGCCGGCGGCTTTCCCCAATCTGCTGGCCAATGGCTCGCAGGGCATCGCCGTCGGCATGGCGACCAGCGTTCCGCCGCATAACGTGGCCGAGATCTGCGACGCCCTGCAGCACATGATCAAATCACCCAACGCCACGCTCGAAAAGCTGGTCAGCCTGATGCCCGGCCCTGACTTTCCGACCGGTGGCATCCTGTGCGAAAGCCGCGAGACCATGGTCGAGGCCTATCGGACCGGCCGTGGCTCGTTCCGCATCCGCGCCCGCTGGGAAAAAGAGGAACTCAAGGGCGGCGCCTGGCAGATCGTCGTCACCGAGATTCCCTATCAGGTGGCGAAATCGAAGCTGATCGAGAAAGTCGCCGACCTGCTGATCACCAAGAAGCTGCCCTTCCTGGAAGACATCCGCGACGAATCCACCACCGATGTCCGTATCGTGCTGGAGCCGAAGAGCCGCAATGTCGATCCCCTGCATCTGATGGAGCAGCTGTTCCGCCAGAGCGATTTCGAGACCCGCTTCGGCCTCAACATGAACGTGCTCGACGCCAGCCAGACGCCGCGCGTCATGTCGCTGCCGGAGGTGCTGCGGGCCTTCCTCGATCATCGCCGCGAGGTGCTGATCCGTCGCAGCAAGTTCCGCCTGGGCGAGATCGAGCGCCGCCTGGAAATCCTCGATGGCTATCTGGTTGCCTATCTGAACATCGATGAGGTGATCCGCATCATCCGCCACGAGGATGAGCCGAAGCCGGTCATGATGGAGAAGTGGGGCCTGACCGACCTGCAGACGGAATCGATCCTCAACATGCGCCTGAAGTCCTTGCGCAAGTTGGAAGAGGTGGAGATTCGCGGCGAGCATAAGAAGCTCAGCCAGGAGAAGAAGGAACTCAGCCAGCTGCTCAAGGAAGAAGGGCAGCAATGGTCGCGGATCTCCGATGAAATCGGCGAATTGAAGAAGCTGTATGGCGCGAAGACGGAACTCGGTCGCCGCCGCACCGATTTCGGCGATGCCCCCAGCGCCGTGATCATTCCTTTGGAAGCCATGGTCGAGCGCGAGCCGGTAACGGTGATCTGCTCGGCCAAGGGCTGGATCCGGTCCATGAAGGGGCATGTCGAGGACAGCGCCGAGATCAAATTCAAGGAAGGCGACCGCGCCAAGTTCCATATCCAGTGCGAAACCACCGACAAGCTGGTGGTGTTCGGCACCAATGGCAAATTCTATACCCTCGGCGTCGACAAGCTGCCGGGCGGGCGCGGCCATGGCGAGCCGATCCGACTGATGATCGACCTTGGCAATGACCAAGATATCGTCGACGTGATGATCCACCACCCGGGCACCAAGCTGCTGGTGGCGGCCCATGACGGCCGTGGCTTCATCGTGCCCTCGGATGACATCATCGCGCAGACCCGCTCCGGCAAGCAGGTGCTGGTCTTAGGTGAAGGCGGCGAGGCATCCCTTTGTGTTCCCGTCGCGGACAATGCCGACATGCTGGCGACCATCGGCGAGAACCGCAAATTGCTGATCTTCCCGCTGAAGGACGTGCCGGAAATGAGCCGCGGTCGCGGGGTCACCTTGCAGAAATACAAGGATGGCGGCATCAGCGATGCCCGTGCCTTCAAGAAGTCGGAAGGCCTGAGCTGGCGTCACGGCACCGGCCAGCGGACCGAGACCAATATCAAGGACTGGATCGGCGAGCGGGCCCAGGCCGGCCGCCTGCCACCGAGCGGCTTCCCGCGTGGCAATAAATTTTAATTTAAAAACAAAGCATTGCTGTCGATATCTCGGCATCGGCATTTAAAGTAAAAGCGGAGCTCGCAACCGGCGGCTCCGCTTTTTGCTGTTCCGGTCCTCGGACGGCTGACATCAACTGACACAACGGTGTCAGTTGCCCTTTGGTATTCTCTTTCTGTTCCCATCTGGAGAGGAAGAGGACGGAGATGACACAGATCGTGCTTCATCATGGACCCGCCCGCGCGACGGTGACGATCACCACCGGTCAGGTCTTGGAAATGATCAAATTCAAACTGGCGGAAGATGTGGCGGAGGAACATTTCCTGGCCGCTGCCGAAGCCTCCAACGGCGCGCTGATCGCCTTGCCGGGATTTCTCGGCCGGCGGCTGGTGAAGACTGGGCAGGACGAATGGCTCGATATCGCCGAATGGCGCGACGAGGCCTCGGCCCAGGCTGCCGGGCGGGTCTTTCACACCATGTCCCAGGCGGAGGTATTCTGCTCGATGATCGATACGGCTTCGATCGAGGTCAAACACCATCCGATTGTGACGGCCGGATAATGCCTATCTATGAGAAAAGCCGGCTGAGCGGGGAGTAACGTCATGCGGCGTGCGGATCGTCTTTTTGAAATTGTGCAATTGCTGCGGGGGCGGCGTCTGAGGACCGCCCAGGCAATCGCCGATCGTCTTGAGGTCTCAGTCCGCACGATCTATCGCGACATCGATGCCCTGATCGGTTCCGGCGTGCCGATCGAAGGCGAGCGGGGCGTGGGCTATGTCATTCGTGGCCGCTTCGACCTGCCGCCGCTGCAATTCACCGCCGAGGAGTTGCAGGCGCTCGCGCTCGGCGTGCGCTTCGTGCGCGCCTGGGCCGATCCAGATCTCATCCATGCGGCGGAAGAGGCCCTGGTGAAGATCGATGCGGTGCTGCCGGAGGAAGCCCAGGGGCGGCTCTGGCGGCATGACATGTTCGTCCGGGCACGGGTAATGACGCCGGCGCACCGCCAGATGCTGGCCAGCCTGCGCCAGGCGCTCAACCTGCAGCGCAAGCTCAATCTCGTCTATTACGATGCCAAGGGCGATGCGACGGCGCGTTGCGTGCGCCCGTTGAGCCTCGATGCCTGGGGCCATGCCTGGACCCTGACCGGATGGTGCGAGCTGCGGAACGACTTCCGCGATTTCCGTCTCGACCGCATCGCCAGCGTCGAGGTATCGGCCATTACCTTCCGCCCGGAACCCGGCAAGACCTTGCAGGATTTCACCCGCCGGCTGGAGCAGCAGGGTTATCTGGCGACGGCCGAAGCGAGCTGAGTTTTCAGACCGGTTGCAGTCGCGCGAGATTCTCCGGCGGCAGGATCCAGCCGTCGCGTACCTTGAAGCCGACCGGGGCGCCGATCTGCGGCGGCGTTTCGGTGGCGATGCGCAGGGCTGGCGCGTCGCTTGCTTCCGGCTGCACCAGCGCCAGGTAGCTGCCGCCGCGATAGATCACATCCATGACACGGCCCGCCGTTGACGACATGGGATGGGTCGGCATCGTTCCCGTCAGCAATTCGAAGTCGCCCGGGCGGAAGCAGGCCAGCGCATCGGTTTGTTGGGCTGTTCCACGCAGGCGGCAGGATTGCTGCCACAATTCGGCCTCGGCGTAATCCGCGTCGATCTGCTGGCGCAGGCGCACCGGCAGCACCATGCTGCCGCCGATGAATTCGGCAACCATGCGCGTGGCCGGCTCGCGGTAAAGCGTCACCGGCGCGGCCAGCTGCTGCACCTCGCCGCCCGACATCACCAGCACGCGGTCGGCCAGCGACATCGCCTCCGCATGGTCATGGGTGACATAGATGAAGGTCGATCCCAGCTCGCGATTGAGGCGGCGGAACTCGTGCTGCATGGTTTCCCGCAAATGCGCGTCGAGATTGGCCAGCGGCTCGTCCAGCAGGATGACGGGCGGTCGCATGGCGAGGCAGCGGGCCAGGGCCACGCGCTGGCGCTGGCCGCCGGAAAGCTGCGCCGGCCGACGCGTCGCATAAGCGCTCAAGCCGACCAGTTCCAGGGCTTCCGCCACCCGCTTGCGCCTTTCGGCGCCGGGCGTTCCGCGGACCGAAAGAGCAAAGCCGACATTCTCCGCCACGGTCATATGCGGCCAGAGCGCATAGGATTGGAACACCATGCCGATATTGCGTTTCTCCGGCGGCAGATAGATGCCGCGGCCGGCGACCAGGACCTCGCCCAGTTCGATGCTGCCGTGATCCGGCCGTTCGAAGCCGGCGAGAAGACGCAGCAAGGTGGTCTTGCCGCAACCCGAAGGGCCGAGCAGGGCGATGAATTCGCCGCTATTGGCGACCAGGCTGATATGCGACAGGGCTTGGTGGTGACCGAAGCTTTTTCCAAGATCGGTGGCAATCACGCTTGCCATGGCACGACTCCTTTGGGCAGCCAGCGGCTGACAGCACTCATCACGAGCGCCAGGCCGGTAATCACGATGATCATCAGGACGGCGAGGGCGGCCGCACCGGTCGTGTTGCCTTCGCCATGCAGCATGAAGACGACCACGCCGAGCGTTTCATGGCCGCTTGACCACAGCAACGCCGAGACGGTGAGCTCGGTAAAGGCGATCATGAAGACCAGGATGGCGCCGGCTGCCAGCGACGGTGCAACGCTCGGCATCAGGATCCGCCGCATCCGCTTCAGCAATCCCGCACCGGCGATCTGTCCCGCTTCATCCAGGGCGCGGTCGAGCTGTTCGAAGGCGGCGACGGTGGGCCGCAGGGCCAGCGGCAGGGACCGTGCCAGATAGGCGATGAGGATGATCCAGATCGTGCCGTAGAGCGAGACGTGCAGCACGGGCAGGGGCGGCAGAAAAACCAGGATGACGCCGATTGCCAGGACGATCCCGGGGACGGCATAGGGGGCGTCAGCCAGCAGATCGATCAATCTGGCAAGACGCGAGCGGCGCAGTGCGAGGAAATAGCCGAGCGGCAATGCGATCAGGGCGCTGACCACGCCCGCCGCTGCGGCAAGCGCGAAGCTGTTGACGAAAGCGCGCTGCGTGCCGGCATCGTTCAGCAGGACGAAGCGATAATTGTCGAGGGTGGCGCTGGCGGCTGTCAGCGGAACGCCGACGGCCGGCAGGAACGACGTTACGAGAAGCGAGAGCAGCGGCATCGCCGCGCTGACGCCGAGCCACAGCCAGAGCAGCGGCAGCAAGATCAGCAGCCAGCCGCCGAGCGGAAAGGGCTGCAATTCGGCACCACGCTCGATCGTCGCCGGACGGGCGGCCAGCAGTGCTTTCATGCCGAGGCCGATGGCGGCCAGAGCCACCAGCAGGAGACTGACGGCGGAGACGCTGCCGAGAACCGTCGGGCCAAAGCCGTTGAGCTGCTGGTAGATCAATGTCGTCAGCATGGGATAGCGGCCGGGAATGCCGAGCAGCGCCGGCACGCCGAAATTGCCGATCGCCGAGACGAAGGCCAAGGCGGCACCGCTGAAGATGGCCGGGCGCAGCACCGGGAGGATGATCTTGCGGGTGATATGTTTCGGTCCGGCGCCAGCCAGTCGCGCCGCTTCGATGAGATCGCGCGGCACGGCGCGCAGACCGGCGCGCACGGTCAGGAAGACGATGGCGGCATGCTCGATTCCCATGACCAGCATAATGCCATAGCCCGAATAGAGCGGATTGGTGCTGCCGGCGGCAGGGGCGAGATGCAGCAGGTTGAGGATCAGGCTGTTGCTGCCGGTGAATTCGGTCCAGGCCATCGCCGTGATCTGCGGCGGGATCAGCAGAGGCAGCAGGAAGACGAACACCGCCAGGCTTTTGCCCGGCAGATCGGTGACGCCGATGACCAGCGCCATGGCGGAACCGGTCACGGTGGCGAACAAGGTCGCGCCGGCCGAAGCGATGATGGTATTGCCGAGCGCGCGCTGCAGGCTGCGGCTGCTCCATACATCCCGCAGGAGTGCCAGCGGTTGGCCGGGGACGGAGGTGAAGGTTTCGGAGAAGAGGCGGAGGAGGGGCCAGAGACCGATCACCGCCACATAGGCCAGCACCAGGCAGAGAAACAACTGCTCGCTGCGCGGAAGAAGAAGCGGCCGCCGCCTTCCGGCAGCGGCCGTTGCCAGATCGGTCACGTGATCAGCCGCCGAAGAGGTCGGCGAACTTTTTCTTGGTCGCGGCATCGTTCTTCAGCAGTGTCTCGCCATCGGCATCCAGCAGTTTCAGGCTGCTGACGGCAGGATAGCCGGCCGGCGGCGTCATGTCGCTGAAGATCGGGAAATAGCCCTGATGGACCGACAGTTCCTGCGCCTCGTGCGAGAGTTGCCAGTCAACGAAAGCCTTGGCGGCTTCCAGGTTCTTGGCGGTCTTCAGAATCGCAACCGGCTGCGAGACGATGCTCACGCCTTCTTTTGGGAAAGCGAAATCCACCGGCGAGCCTTTGGCCTTGGCGTTATAGGCCATGTATTCGACGACGATGCCATAGGCCTTGTCGCCGCGCGCGACGGCATCGATCACCGTGCCATTGCCCTTGCCCGCACTCGCACCTTCAGTGGCGAGCTTCTCGAAATAGCCCCAGCCGAAGGCCGGATCCTGCACCACCGTGCCGATATGAATGGCGGCGGCGCCGGAATAAAGCGGGCTCGGCATGATCACCGATTTGGCGGCGTCGGGCGTCAGCAGATCGTTCCAGGAGGTCGGCGCCGCCTTCACCAGATTGGTATTGTAGACGATGCCGGTGGTGATCATCTTGGTGCCGAAGAAAGTATGGTCGGGATCGATCAATGCCTTCGGCAGATTGGCGACCGGCGCGTTCTCATAGGCGTAGAGCCGTCCGTCCTTCTTCAGCTGCGTTGCCGCGATGGTATCGGCGATCATGATCACATCGGCCTGCGGCGCGCCGGCGGCAAATTCCGCCTGCAGCTTGTTCATCACTTCGGTGGTGCCGGAGCGAAACAGATTGACCTTGATGTCGGGATGCGCCGCGTTGAAGGCCTTGATCACCTCGGCCATCTGGTCGCTGGGCTGCGAGGTATAGACGAGCAGATCCCCGGCCTGGGCCGATCCGATCGTGGTGAGGCTGGCGAGCAGGGCGGCGCAGAACGTCGCGAGGAAAGTCCGCATCTTGTAATCCTTCGTAAGGGACAGCTCTCTGTCAAGAACAGGCGGCCGAGTGTTAGCGTGATTCTACGACATTCCTGTGACAGTCCCGGCGATTTGTCGGCCGCCTGTCCGCGGCCCGAATAAGCCTGGAAGGTCGGTGCGCGGCGGTTCTGTTTTACCCGCCCCGAGGCCGCCGTGGGACAAGCCGGCGGGCAACCACGACCTCGACCCTCTCCCCGGTTCCATCTATGGTCCGTTCCGCGTCGCCTGGTGCCCGGCCATGCCCGCTCAGCCAAGCCGTCATCGGCGGGCGGGGGGCAGCGCCGGATCTGCTGGCCGCCGGAGGGCGCGAATCCTGATCGGCACGGCGGTCTTTGCCACGAGAGCTGGTGGTTAATACGAAGCGGGCGCCCAGGAATAGTGGCTGCGGGAGAGCTACCTGAGTGACGACAAACCGTTGAAAGGACGGATGATTTTTGTCGGATCGCAGGGGGATTCTTTCACTTGACGCTCCGGGGCCGAATCAATATATTCCGCCCGCCTTTAAGGGGGCTGGTGGTAGGCCTAAGCGGCTTAGACGCTGTCCCGACTTAAGCATTTGGATACATAGGCCGGCCCCTTAAGCCCTTGATCTCAAGGCAGAT
>DATLIX010000128.1:0-30222 GCA_035539215.1 Dongiaceae bacterium
GGCGATGAATGCCGATCCGCGCGTGACCGGCATCATTCTGCAGCGCCCGGTGCCGCACCATTTGTCGATCAAGCTGCTGCAAGCCGCCATCCATCCCTTGAAGGATGTCGAGGGCATGCATCCGGCCTCGATCGGCAATATTGTCTATAACGAGGTCGAACTCGGGCCCTGCACCGCCATGGCCTCGGTCGAGCTCCTGAAACGCACCGGCCTCAACCTGCCGGGCCTCGAAGTGGTGGTCGTCGGTCATTCGGAAATCGTCGGCAAGCCGATCGCCTTTCTCTTGATGTCGGAAGGCGCCACCGTCACCGTCTGTCACCACATGACGCGCAATCTCGCCATCCATAGCCGCCGCGCCGATGCGCTGTTCGTGGCGGTCGGCAAGGCCGGTCTCATCACCGGCAATATGGTGAAGCCCGGTGCCGCGGTGATCGATATCGGCATCAACCAGGTGACCTTGTCCGACGGCAGCACCAAGGTGGTGGGCGATGTCGATTATGACTCGGTGCTGCCGGTCTGCGGCTGGATCACGCCGGTCCCGGGCGGTGTCGGCCCGGTCACCGTCGCGGTCCTGCTGCGCAATGCCGTGATCGGCGCCCAGCGCCAGCGCAAGCACTACGAGCGCCTGTTCGGCAGCAATCCGGCAGCGGAGTGATATCGGCGCCGGAATGTTATCGGCCCAGCGTGATATCGGCTCGGCGTGATATCGGCTCGTGGCGAACGGCGCGGTCGCGGGCGGGCGGCAGTTCGGCTATCGGCCTGGGTGTCGGCGCTGAGTGTCAGCCCTGGGCCGCTGTCCTGGGTTGGCCCGGACGCCGGATTGAGCTGACGCCGGATTGAGCTGGTGCTGGATTGAGCTGACGCCGGCTTGGTTCTATGCCAGCATGTCACGCATGGAACCGCGCCCCTTGCAGGAAAGCAAAGATGCGGCGCCGGGAGTCGATGTAAGGGGAGTTGATATAATGAAGGCAGTGCTGGCGGCTCTCTCGTCGCGCCTTTGGCAATGCGCCGTGCTGGTACTGCTTACCTTCGGCATCCTTGCGCGCCCGGCTTTCGCCGACCCCGCGCTGTGGGTTTTGCGCGATGCCGACAGCACGATCTATCTCTTCGGCACCGTCCATGCCATGAAGCCGGGCGTCAACTGGCACAATGCCAAGATCGACAAGGCCTTCGCCAGCAGCGGCGAGCTCTGGGTGGAAGAGACGGGGGACGAGGATCAGGCGGCGATGGCACAGCTGGTCGCCCGCTACGGCATCGACCCGCAGCATCCGCTCTCGGCGAAACTGACGCCGCCGCAGCGGCAAAAAATGGCCAGGGCGACGCAGGCGGCAAAGCTCAATCTGATGCAGATCGACCAGACGCGCCCCTGGCTGGCCGCAGTCACTCTATCGGTCGTGCCGCTGATCCAGGCCGGTTTCGATCCGAATAACGGCATCGATCATATGTTGCGGGCTTCGGCCGCCGCGGTGGGCAAGCCGATCCACGCCTTCGAAACGCCGGAGCGGCAGATCCGCATTTTCGCCGATCTGCCGCCGCAGGACGAGCTGGCCTTGCTGAGCCAGACATTGGACGAGATCGACGAGGGGCCGGCCTATATCGGCAAGCTGATCGACGACTGGCTGCGGGGCGACACGGCGGCGATCGACAAGGAGGTTTCGGCCGATATGCGCGACCAGACGCCGTCGCTCTACAAGGCCGTGTTTCTCGATCGCAATGTCGCCTGGACCCAGCGTATCGAAGCGATGATGGCGGGGCAGGGCACGGCTTTCATCGCCGTCGGCGCCGGCCATCTCGCCGGCAAGGACAGCGTCATCAACATGCTCAATCACGACGGCTACAAGGTGGTCAGGGAGTAGATCCGGCCGCGCGCCGTCACCTACCTGTCGCGGGGCTGCTGCAGGCGCCGCAGGTTCTCGCCCTGGCGGGCGAGGGCTTCCAGCAGGCGCTTGGGATCGATCGGCTTGCTGACATAGTCGTTCATGCCGGCGGCGACATAGCTTTCGCGGTCGCCGGACATGGCGTTGGCGGTGAGGGCGATGATCGGCACCTGGCCGGCGGGGCCGGTCAGCCGGCGGATTTCCCCCGTGGCGGTGGGTCCATCCATCACCGGCATCTGCACATCCATCAGCACCATGTCGAACGCTTCGCGCTGCACCGCCTTGAGCGCGGCGCGCCCGTCATCGACCAGGGTCACGTGATGGCCGAGCGATTCCAGGATGGTACGGATGATCAGCTGATTGGTGCTGTTGTCCTCGGCCACCAGCAGCTTCAGCGGCGGCAGCTTGCGGGCCGCCTTGCCTGGCACGGGCGCCGGCGCTTTGGCCGCCCGCAGCGGCAAGTCCACCCAGAAAGTGCTGCCCTGGCCCGGCGCGCTGTCGACGCCGATGCGGCCATTCATCAGATCGGTCAATTGCTTGCAGATGGCGAGGCCGAGGCCGGAGCCGCCGAAACGCCGGCTGGTCGACATGTCCGCCTGGGCGAAGCGGGCGAAAATACGTTCGCGTGCGGGCTCATCGAGGCCGATGCCGGTATCCTGCACCTTGATCGACAGCAGCACGCGGCCATCGGGGTGGTCCGCCATATCGATCCGCAACAGGACGGAACCGTCGGCGGTGAACTTGATGGCATTGGACAGCAGATTGAGCAGGATCTGCCGGATCCGGAAGGCATCGCCCGTGAGATAGCACGGCAAACTGGTGTTGATCTCGCTGGCGAGCCGCAATCCCTTGTTGATGGCCGACGGCATCAGCAGCGTCATGACGTCTTCGATCAGGCTGCCGAGATCGAAATCCGCCTGTTCGATTTCGGTCTTGTTTGCCTCCAGCTTCGAATAGTCGAGAATATCCGAGGTGATCTGCACCAGATCGTGGCTGGAGCGCAGCGCGATCTCCACCAGCTTCGCCTGTTCGGCGCTGAGGCTTGTCGATTGCAGCATATTGAGAACGCCGATGATGCCGTTCATCGGCGTGCGGATCTCGTGGCTCATCGTCGCCAGGAAGCCCGATTTTGCTTCCGTCGCGGCGGTGGCGCGGTCCGTGGCAAGCGCCAGTTCCTCCAACAGGGTGACCTGCCGCGCCGCCTCGATCTCCAGGCGGTCCTTCGCCATGATCAGTTCTTCGAACTGCTGCTTCAGTTCCACCTGGGCAATGCGCAGTGCCTGTTCGCGGTCCCGGCGTTCGCTGATATCGGCGGCCATGCCGAGATAGCCGGTGACCATGCCATCGGCGTCGCGCAAGGCAGTGACCGACAGCAGCACGGGAAAGTGCCGTCCATCCTTGTGGCGATAAGTCCACTCGAATTCGTTCGAGAGGCCGCGTTGGGAGCGGATGATGAAGGTTTCGAAATCCGGTTTGACGGGGATCCCCAATTCGGCCGAGAAGCGGCGGGCGCGTTCGGCGATCTCACCCGTATCGTGGAACATGCTGGGGTTGGCTTTGCCGATGACATCTTCCGCGCGATAGCCCAGCATCTGCTCTGCGGCGCGATTGAACAGTTCGATCGTGCCGTCGAGGCCGGTGCTGATGACGCCGAAGCCCCCGTGATCGAGAATGGCGGCCTGCAGGGCGGCGATCCGGCGGTAGGCCTCTTCGGCGACCTTGCGCTGGGTGACTTCGAAACGGACGGCCGTATAGCTCTCGATCCGGCCATCGGCGTCGAAACTGGGAATGATATGGGTGTCGACCCAGTAATAGCTGCCGTTCTTGGCGCGATTGCGGACTTCGCCCCGCCAGATGCGGCCGGCGGAAATGGTCCGGTACATGTTGGACCAGAATTCGCGCGGATGCAGGCCGGAATTGACGACCCGGTGGTTATTGCCGATCAGCTCGCTGCGGCTGTATCCGCTGACCTCCAAGAACCTGTCGTTGACAGAGAGGATCGTGCCTTCGGCATCCGTGACGGCAACAATGGCAACCTGGTCGATCACCGCGGATTGCAAAGCCGTCAAACTCTCCGCCAGATAATGCGGCTGTTCCTGTATCACGTTCTGACTCACAGTCGCGCAATGACATCCAAGTGGCGCCATGCCAATTATCCATGGCACATACACATTCTACGAAAAGACATTTAGCGATTACTAACGCCGGCGCCTTGATCTTAGGCAGTCTCGTCGATTTAGGACCAATGGCATAAAATTCTGTCGTTTCCTGCCATTAAGGGATTCCCTTACACCAAGAAATGGGTGGCGAAGGAGGTCCGGATCAATGGCAATTTCGGCACCGGATCGATGTTAGCGATGACGTCGTCGATTATTTGGCGCCGGTTCGGATGCGCCGTCCGAATCGTCAGGGGAGGCAAGGGGCACTGGGTGACGGCACGCCAATCCGCCCCGCTTTGCCCGTGGTTCTTGCCCCCTGGCTTGGGGCCGATCGCCGAAATTTCGCGGGCTAAGTTCCTAGGAAGCCCCGACGGCCGATCTGGGGCGATGGCGCCGGGCCAGATTGCGCGCCAGCGGCTTCCGATCCGCCCCGGTCCGGCGGGGTGCTGCTTCTGTCGCGATGGCGATATCCAGCGCCGATATGGCGAGGCTTTGATCGCGTCCGCGGATCGCATGTTGCCCCAGCGGCCGGATGCCGATCGACGGCGGCAAGGGCGGCAGGCGGGTGAGGAGCTCATCGGAAATCAGCGCCGGCTCATTCAGGCTGCGGGACAATGCTTCCAGCCTGGCGGTGGTATTCACGACATCGCCGAAATAGGCGATCTTGTGGCGGTCGACGCCGATTTCGGCGGTGACGATGGGACCGCCATGCAACGCAGCGCGAAAGCTGGGAACCTGGCCGAAGTCCTTCCGCCAGGCGGGGGCATCATCGGCGAACTGTCGGTATACATCGACCAGGCAAAGCAGGCAGCGCGCCTGCTGGGCACCCTGTCGCAGCGGCCAGCTGATGATCGCCAGGTCGCCGATATAGTCGTCGATGACGCCGCGATGTCGCCGCACCGGATCTGCGAAGGCCGCAAAAATGGCGCCGAGATATTCCTGGGCGCGCAAATCGCCATGGCTTTCTGCATAAGCCGTCGAGCCGGCGATGTCGATGAAGAGGAACAGGCGCTCTTCCTGCGCCGGGCGATGATAGCGGCCGAGGAGCAGGTTGCGGAACACGTCGGCGCCGAGCAGATCGCGCATGCGGGCGACAAAGACGAAGCAGGCGATGATGATCAGGCTGTACACCGTGGCATCGAGCCGCATCGAAACGGCCTCGATCCAGCTTGCCTTGCCGAGCAAACCGGCGGCCCAGGCGACGCTGCCGCCGATCACCGTACCGGCCAGGACCAGCCCGGCCAGAATCAGTTCCGAGGCCAGGATATAAGCGAGGCTCGGCAGGCGCCGCAGGCGGCGGCGCAGTCCCCCCAGCAGCAGGCCGCGCTCATAGCCCAGGGCGCAGCAGCAGATGGCCACGCCATAGACCATGGCGACGAAAGGCCGGTCGCCTGCCCGCAGCAGCAGGTTGTAGCCGATGCCGGCCAGCGCGCCGATGACGATGATGGAAAGCCACAGCGAGAAGTTCTTCGAGCGGACGGACATGCGGCGGCTCCTCGGTGGCCTGGCGTCAGAATCGACGCAACCTGCTCGACAGGCAAGCTCTTTGATAGGGCTGGTCAGGCTTGGAGCGATCGGCATCGCGCTGGGGCGAGGCTTGACGGGACGTGCCGCGCGGCTAGTCGTTGCCGCTTCCACCCGCCGGAATGCCCGGCAGGGCGTCATAGTAATCGGATTTGTCCGCCACATGCCATTGTTCGACCACGCGCAGCCCGGTCGGCGGATTGAGTGTGCCGGCGGTGATGCTGATATGCCGGCCATGGTCCGGCTTCCAGAAGAGATTGCTGCCGCAGGTGCTGCAGAAGCCCCGCTCGGCATGAGGCGAGGAGCGATACCACCGCAACGTCTCCTGCCGGTCGAGAACGAGGTCGGCCGGTGCGCAGGCGGTGGCCATGAAGAAGGAGCCGCTGGTCTTGGCGCATTGCGAGCAATGGCAGGCGAGGATATCGCGCAGCTGGCCGGTCACATGATAGGCGACGCCGCCGCAGAGGCAGGACCCGGTCTGGCTTGACGATATCGACATGGCATCTCCCCTTATGGAGCCAATCTACCGCATGGCCAGCCGGCAAGGCCAGCCAGGCGTTCATCATCAGCCGCTGCGGGTCGTCACATGTTTGCGGGAAATCGCCAACAGGAACCGTCGTGAACCGGCGGCAACCAGCCGGGCGGCGACCCCATGAGACGCGTGGGGCGCGAAGCGAGCGGGCCGCGTCTCACGGCCCGCTCCAGTTTGGGACTATCCAGTGGGGGGATCCAGGGCAGAGGATCCCGTCGGGGAGGAAGTGAAGGGTGGCTGCGGCCGATCTTTCGCTCGGCCCGCCGCCTTATGCCAGATCGAAGAGCAGGAATTCGCTCTTCGCCGCCGCCTCGATCTTCAACTCGGCGACATCCTCGATTGCCGCACCATCGCCGCTTTCCAGCTTCTGGCCGTTGACGGTGATATCGCCGTTGACGACCTGGACCCAGGCGCCACGGCCGGCGGCCAAGGGATGGCTGAGGGGCACACCCGGCTCGAGGATGCTGCCGTAAAGCCGCAGATCCTGATTGATGCCGAGCGCACCTTCGTTACCTGCCGCGGCCTCTTCCGACGCCACCAGCAGGCGCAGCTGGTTCAGCTTGCTCTCATCGGAGAAATGCGCCTGACGGTATTTCGCCGGCAGGCCGGCGCGGCTCGGCAGGATCCAGATCTGCAGGAATCGCACCGGATCGCTCTCCGAGGCATTGTACTCGCTGTGCCGCACGCCGGTGCCGGCCGACATCGCCTGCACGTCGCCGCGGCGGATCACGCCCTTGCCGCCGGTCGTGTCCTCATGCGCCAACGCGCCTTCGACCACATAGCTGATGATCTCCATGTCGCGATGGCCATGGGTGGCGAAGCCGGCATCGGGGCTGACGCGGTCGTCGTTGATCACCCGCAGATTGCGGAAGCCCATATGCGCCGGATCGTAGTAGTTGGCGAAAGAGAAGGTATGGCGGCTATCGAGCCAGCTGATCTTCTCACGGCCGCGTTCGGTGGCGGGGCGACGGATGATGCTCATGGTGATCTCCTTTCGGCAGCGGGAGCTGCGCATGACAGGACTGCTTATTCTAAGGGGGCGGATGCCGTTCCCGGTGACTGGAAGGGCATCCGCGGCAGGCTTACTCAGGGTTGGTCAGGCTGGTGCTCAGATTGGGTTAGGTCTCTTCAGGCGATCTCGAACCGGTCTCAGAACTCGCGGCCGATCGCGGCATCGAGCGAGTAGCGGCCACCGCCCCGGATCACGAAGCTGATCGCGACAAGGCCCCAGAGCAGCGGGTATTCAAAACCGCCATCGGTCCAGAAGAAGCCATTGGGCAGGTGCACGCCGAACACGGCGACCAGCATCATGCCGGTAACCAGGGCCGCGGCCGGGCGGGTCAGCAGGCCCAGCGCCAGGCACAATCCGCCGAAGAATTCGATCAATCCGGCCAGGGTCGCCATGAAGGGCGGCAGGCCGAGCTTGGTGGCGAAGAACTGGCCGCTGGCTTCCAGACCATAGCCGCCGAACAGGCCGAACAGCTTCTGCGCTCCATGCGGCATCAGGAACAGGCCGGCGGTGACACGGACCAGCGGTTCGCCAAGCGGCTTCAAGGCGGTGGTGATCGAACCGACCAACGGAATGATCGGCTTCGGGGCGGCGGTAGTGGAGGCGGCGATGGTGGTGGCGGTCATGATGGTTTCCCTCTCCTCTCGACGGGCTACCCGGATCGAACCGGCCGGCCCTGTTGTCTGGTGAGGGATATTTAGACTTGATGGGGTATTCGCGACAATCTAGTATCTTGGAACAATATTGTCGCTAAATATGCAACAATTGAGCGGGAGCCGTCGGTATGGATCGTCTGGGCACCATGGAAGCTTTCGCGGCGGTGGTTGAAAGCGGCTCCTTTTCCGCCGCGGCGCAGCGCCTGCGCAGTTCGAAATCCCTGGTCAGCCGCCAGATCGCGGCCCTGGAGGCCGAACTGGGCGCCCGGCTGTTCCACCGCACCACGCGTTCGCTGACGCTGACGGAAGACGGCCGCGGCTATCACGCCCAGGTGGTGCGCATCCTGGAGGAAATCGCCGAGGCCAATGCCTCCGTCAGCAACCTGCAGGCGGCGCCGCGCGGACGCCTGCGGATCAATGCGCCGATGAGCTTCGGCTATCTGCATCTGGCGCCGGCGGTGCCGGATTTCCTCGCCTTATACCCTGAGGTCGAGATCGATCTCACGATGAGCGACCGTTATGTCGATCTCATCGAAGAAGGCGTCGACCTCGCGGTGCGGCTCGGGCGGCTCGGCGATTCCACGCTGATCGCTCGCAAGCTGGCGACGATCCGCCGGGTCGTGTGCGGCAGCCCGGATTATTTCAAGACCCATGGCGTGCCGCAGACGCCGGAAGACCTGAGCCAGCATGCCTGCCTCTGCTACAGCAATCTGGCGGTTGCCGATGAATGGCGCTTCCTGCGGGCGGACGGCAGTGCCTGGCCGGTGGAGGTTCACGGCCGGCTGCGGGCCGATAACGGCGATGCACTGCGGGAAGCGGCGTTGAAGGGGCTAGGTCTCGTCTATTTGCCGAGCTTCATCATCGGCCGCGATCTGCAGGCGGCGACACTGGTCTCCGTTCTTACCGATTATGTGCCGCAGGATGCCGGGCTCTATGCGGTCTATCCGCATGCCCGTCATCTCTCGCCCAAGGTGCGCGCCTTCATCGATTTTCTTGCGACGCGATTCGGCGGGCAGCCTTACTGGGATCTCGTGCAATAGCGGCTGTCGAAGCCGCCGCGAATCCGCGCTTGACATGCCGTCGGATGACTTTCGCGTCGCAAGATAAAATACTGCATAAATTGTATCTATCTCAGGGATTTATCTCAGCGATGAGAGCCCGTCGATTGCCCTGGAACCACTCTCTCACTCCCGTGTTATCGCAGGCAGCCGCCGATGCAAGCTGGAGAAGTCTTCACCTTCATGGCCGTTTTACGACAGGCAATGTCAACTGAGTTCAATGTCGATTCCCGCTCTAAAATCAGGTCTTTTGGTGTGTGATCCGCGGCAAAAGCAGCGCTCCCGGCGCCGCGTCCATGCCGGTGACCGCGCGCTGGCGATGCCGCGCCTGAGCGTCCCGCAGGGAGATGACGTATGACCCTACTTTCCGATCGTCAGAATTTCGACATTGACGACATGTTAGCGTCCTCATCCCCGACAAGGCGGCCCGACATGATCGATCATCACGACGATGACGGCCGGCCTCAGGCTGCAGTCAGCACGGCCCACCGCGAGGCGCAGCGTATCGCGGCGGTGCACAGCTATAATATCGTCGATACCCCGGCGGAGCCGCGCTTCGATCGTATTGCGCGCATGGCGGCGCAGGTGATGGAGACGCCGATTGCCCTGGTCTCGCTGCTGGATGAGACGCGGCAATGGGTAAAGGCTTCTTACGGATTGTCGATCACCGACGTCCCGCGGCAACTGGCGTTCTGCCATCACGCGATCCGGCAGCCGACGGTGACGGTGGTGGAAAACGCTCTTTGCGATCCGCGCTTCTTCGACAATCCGATGGTTTCCGGGGCGCCCTATATCCGCTTCTATGCGGCGGCCCCCCTGCGCAACTGGCAGGGCCATAATCTCGGCACGCTCTGCGTGCTCGACCGCCAGCCGCGCCGCATCGGCCCCGAGCAGCAGCGCCTGCTGGAAGATCTCGCGGCCATGGTGATCGATGAGCTGGAAACGCGCCGCTCCATGCAGGAGCTGAAGCAGCAGGCCATCACCGACCCGTTGACCGGCATTCACAACCGGCGCCAGTTCCTGACCCTGGCGGAGCGGGAAGTGGCGCGGGCGGCACGCTATGATCAGCCGCTTTGCCTGTTGATGGCGGATATCGACCGTTTCAAGCGCATCAACGATACCTATGGGCATGAAACGGGCGATCGCGCCATTTGCGCGACCGTCGAGGCGATTCAGCGGCTCTTGCGGCCGGAAGCCGTTTTCGGCCGTTTCGGCGGCGAGGAATTCGCGATCCTGCTACCGCAAGCCGATCTCGCCGCCGCCCTGGTGGCGGCAGAGCGTTTCCGCCATGCCGTCCGCCGGCAAAGGCTGGAGACGGAAGACGGCCCGATCGGTTTTACCCTCAGCATCGGCGTCGCGCCGATCACGCAGACGACCAGCCTCGAACATGCCCTGCAGCGCGCCGATCTTGCGCTCTATGACGCCAAGAATGCCGGCCGCAACCGGGTCCGTGTCTTCCAGGCCATGTGAGGCCGGCTGCTGACCCGCTACCGGCCGGTTTCCCGCCTCTTTTCACTTCTTTCAAGCCGCCGATCCCTCTATCGACGCTGCATGCGCCGTTTTTTTCCGGCCTTTCCCTGTGACGGGGATCGCTGACAGCCTTCCGCGCGCTTGCAGCTCGCATGACAGATCAAGTAAGTATCTGTTAAGATTTGTTGCCTAGGCTGCTTTAACCATGGCATGGGGGCGAATTGCGCGCGGCTAGATGCCGGCGCAATCATGATCTGGTTGCCAATCAGGGCGACGTATCCGACTTCGGGACGTGTAAGGGACTGCCAGGCGGAAGGCTGCAAGCGCTATGGCGCGAGACCGGATATTGATTGCCGATGACACCGGTGCGCTTGCCGAACTGGTCGCAGCTTTGCGACAGAGCGGCGACGACGTGGCGCTGCACGCCAATGCCGACCAATTAATCGCCGATCTGGAAGATGCCGCAACCGATCCCACCCTGGTGGTGATCAATGCCACCGGCGATATTGCCGCCGACAACCTGCTGGCGCGGCTGCGCAGCGAGGAGCGCTTCGCGACGCTCCCGGTGATGCTGGCGGTTACTGCGGATTCCGAAGAAGCGATGATCGCCGCGCTCAGCCGCGGCGTCAATGACTGCATCACCGTGCCGCTCAACCCCCGGTTGGCCCTGGCGCGTCTGCGCCTGCAGGTTCGCCTCTCGCACAGCGCCCGGGAAGCCCGGCAGCAGCGCGAGCGTTTCGATCTCGTCGTGGTCGGCGCCGGCGACGGCATCTGGGACTGGCAGCTCGACAGCGACAGCCTCTATTTCTCGCCGCGCCTGCTTGAGCTGCTGGGCTGCGGTCATGATGACCGCCCGTCCAGCGTGGACGACTGGATCAACCTGGTTCATGCCGACGACATCAATACGGTGCGGCGCGAACTACGCAACCATCTGGAAGGCATCTCGCTGCAGTTCCGCGTCGAATGCCGCATGCAGCATCGCAACCACTCCTACCGCTGGTTCCTGATCCGCGGCGCTTCGCTGCATGACCAATACGGCAAGGTGACGCGCGTCGCCGGCTCGCTGATCGATATCAGCGAGCGCAAGATGACCGATCCGATGACCGGCCTGCCGAACCGGCTGGTGCTCTATGATCGCGTCAATCAGGCGATCCAGCGCTGCCGCCGCCGCAAGACCGACAGCTTCGGCATCATCCTGCTGCAAAGCGACCGCTATGAGGCGATGCGGGCCGCCTATGGCCAGGCCTTCTGCGATCAGTCGCAGCGCCTGATGGCCGATCGTATCGCAAAATCGCTGCGCGCCACCGATACGCTGACCGTGATCAACGAGAACACGCTCTGCGTCATGGTCGACGTCATGCGCGACGATGTCGATCTGCTGCGTGTCGCCCGGCGCCTGCGCAGCGCCGCCGAGGAACCGATGCTGGTCGGCGAAGAGAACGTCGTCGCCACCCTCTCCGTCGGCATGGCGGAAGGAACGCCCGATCATCGCGACGCCGAGGAATTGCTGAAAGACGCCACCGCCGCGCTCAACAAGGCGCGGCTGCAGGGCAGCGGCCAGGAGGCCGTGTTCGATCCGGATTCGCAGCAGCGTTCCAAGGAACGCCTGCGGCTGGAGGCGGATCTGCATCTCGCCTTGCGGCGCAACGAACTCTATCTGCACTATCAGCCGATCATCGATCTCTCCACCAACCGCGTGGCCGGCTTCGAGGCGCTGCTGCGCTGGGAACATCCGACGCGCGGCCGGGTGCCGCCCAATGAATTCATCCCCATGGCGGAGCAGACCGGCCTGATCGTCGCCATCGGTTCCTGGGTGCTGCAGGAGGCGATCCGCCAGGTGCGCGAATGGATCGATAGCGGCGCTTCGCCCGACCTCTTCGTCAGCGTCAATGTTTCCAGCCGGCAGCTGGACGATCCCGACCTCCTGCCGGTGACGGTGCAGCAGTTGGTGATGGAGCAGAATCTGAAGCCCGGCAATCTCCGCCTGGAACTGACGGAAAGCGCCATCATGCAGGACATCACCGCCAGCCGCGAGATGCTGCGCCGGCTGCGCGATATCGGCTGCCGCGTGCTGCTCGACGATTTCGGCACCGGCTATTCATCCCTCAGCCTGTTGCAGGGCTTGCCCATCGATGTGCTGAAGATCGATCAGGCCTTCATCAAATCCATGCGCAGCGACCGGTCCGGCGTGCGCATGGTCGAGGCGATCGTGCAACTGGCGCGCCTCTTCGACCTCAAGGTCGTGGCCGAGGGGATCGAGGACGAAAACGACGACCAGCTCTGCCGCGCCTGCGGCTGCGACTACGGCCAGGGCTGGCATTTCGGCAAGCCGAAGCTGGCGGCCGATTGCGTGCCCTTGCTGCCGCGCCCGGTCGCCAAAGTCACGACCTGAGTCGGCGGCCGGGATTCCGTCCCGCAAGCGCCGGCGGTCGGGCGCACTAGGTCCCCCTGATCAACCGTCTCTGTCATTAAAATGTCACGATCTCGGTCCGGCCACCTGTTTAAGGGCTGCGCAACCTTGCCGGGTATCGGTAACGGCACCTCGATTGACAGGTCTCAAGGCCGGGCGTAGGAAGCAATCGAACTGCGGGTGGCACTTTCGGCGAGGGGGCAGCGAATGACCACAAGCGAACCTCCGGGTCGATTGCGACCGATCGTTTCCGTCCAACGGATGGTCGCGATCGCGCCCCGCGACTGAGCGCCTCCTCCCTTGGCGCCTCGGTTGCCGGACGCGCCAGCACCCTCCGACAGCAATTCCGCAGCGTCGCGCGCTGACTGTGCAATTTATCGGTGGTCAAATGGTGCTCAGCAAATTCCGCTCTCAGACAGCCAAGCAGATCCCGCTCGACGATGCGATCGAGGCGCTGATCGACCCCAATGATCCGGCGCATGATGCGGCAGGCGCTGATGCGCGGCAGCTCGGCGAGGATCGCGAGCTGCAGACGCCGCCGGTCTGGATCGATCTGATCAGTCCCACACCCGAGGAAATCGCCAGCGTCGAGCAAAGCCTGTCGCTGGAGATTCCCACCCGGGCCGAGATGGAGGAGATCGAGCTTTCCAGCCGGCTCTATGAAGAAAATGGCGTACTCTTCATGACGGCGCCGGTCCTGCACGGCGCCGCCACCGACATGCCGGCCACCACGGCGGTGACCTTCATCCTCACGCGCAATGCCCTGGTGACGCTGCGCTACGCCAATCCGCTGCCGCTGCAGGCCTTCGCCCGGCGCGCCGAACGCCTGCCGCAGCTGATCCACAGTCCGGAGATCGTGCTGCTCGGCCTTTTGGAGCAGATCGTCGACCGTCTCGCCGACATCATGGAAGCGACCACGCTCAATCTGGAATCGGTCTCGCGCAGCATCTTCCACAAGGGCAAGCGCAAGGGGGCGAGCGATGATTTCGAGGCCATGCTGCGCCAGCTCGGCCATGCCGGCGATCTTTCCACCAAGGCCAAGGAAAGCCTGCTCGGCCTCAACCGCCTGCTGCTGTTTCTCTCGATCCAGTCGCGGCTTAAGAAGGACGGCAAGACGCGGTTGAAATCGCTGGTGCGCGATATCGCCTCGATCACCGAGCACAGCAATTTCATCGCCAACAAGGTGACCTTCCTGCTCGATGCGACGCTGGGCCTGATCAATATCGAGCAGAACAATATCGTCAAGATCTTCACCGTGGCCTCGGTCGCCTTCCTGCCGCCGACGCTGATCGCCAGCATCTACGGCATGAACTTCCACGTCCTGCCGGAGCTTAATTGGGAATTCGGCTACCCCTTCGCCATCCTGCTGATGATCCTCTCGGCCGTCCTGCCCTTCTGGTACTTCCGCCGCCGCGGCTGGCTGTAAGGCCCGCTGCCGGCAGGCGCCCATCCTGCGCCCGGGGAATAAAAATCGATTTTCCCCGTTCAGAGTCGGGCGGCATCATGCAACTGCCGCGTTCACCGGCCGTTATGGTTGCCGAGGGCGGTCGTCCCTTTGCATCCCGGCAGCGGCGGCCGGTCCCAGTGATCAGTCCGGCAATGGGTCCAGGCAACCGTCCCGCAATCGACCCGGCAATCGATCGGGGCGCAGCGATCAGCCACAGCATCAAGGAGGTACTGATGAAATCAGTTCGATGGCTTTCCCGGGTAATCGACCCGGTTATCGCGCGGAGGATTCCGCTGGCCCGTGTTCCATTGACCCGTGTTCCGACGGCCCTTCTTCCACTGGCCGGTCTGGCGGCCATCACGCTGCTTGCCGGTTGTTCCAGCATGGGCGGACAGATGACCGGTGTGCCGGCGCCCAGCATGAGCATGAATTCGGCCGCGGGCGCGGTTCTCACCGACCAGCACGGCATGACGCTCTACACCTATGATGAGGATAATCCCGGCGCATCGAGCTGTACCGGTCTCTGCGCCGCCGCCTGGCCGCCCCTGATGGCACAGGATGGTGCGCAGCCGACGGGCCATCTCGCGGTGATCAGCCGGCCCGACGGCAGCAAGCAATGGGCCAAGGACGGCATGCCGCTCTATACCTATAGCCAGGACAAGAAGCCCGGCGATATCCGCGGCGAAGGCCTCGAAGGTACTTGGCATATCGTGCGGCCGGATTGAGCGGCGGACGCGTATTGGCGACCGTCGGACCGGGCCGGTCAGCCACCTGAAGTGGTTACCGGCCGCGCCGGTCGCACCATCGCCAACAACACAACCAGACTGAGGACGCCGCAGGCGGCGATCACCCCGGCCATCGGCAAGGCGCTCGCAATGGCAATGGCGGAAACCGCGGTGGAGGCGGCGAAGGCCAGGATGAATTGCAGGCTGCCGAGCAAGGCGGAGGCGGCGCCGGCGATCTGCTTGAACGGCTCCATGGCCAGCACCGTGGTATTGGGGCTGATGAAGCCGAGGCTGGCAACGAAGACGAAAAGCGGCACGGCGATGCCCCAGAGGCCGGCTAAGCCGGTCATGGCATCGATGGCGAGGATGATGCCGGCCAGGGCCTGCAGGCTCACCACGATTTTCAGGATGGCATCCGAACTGGCAAAACGATGCAGCCAGCCGTTCAGCTGTGCGCTGATGACGAGCCCCATGGCATTGGCGCCGAAGAACCAGCCATAATGCTGCGGCAGGACGCCGAACAGCTCCATGAACACATAGGGTGAGCCGGTGATATAGGCGAACATGCCGGCCGAACCGAAGCCGCCGCACAGCGCATAGCCGAGATAGCGGCGCTGGCCGAGCAGATGCCCATAGGTGGCGAGAATCGATCCCAGGGCCAGCGGGCGGGCGTTTTCCGGCTGGTGCGTTTCCGGCAGGAAGAGGATGACGCAGAACAGGGAGATCAACCCGAACAGCGCCAGCACCAGGAAGATCGCCCACCAGCCGAAATACAGCAGCAGATAGCCGCCGATCATCGGCGCGAGGACGGGGGCAAGGCCGAAGATCAGGGTCAGAATACCCAGCACCTTGACCGCCTCATGGCTCTCGAAGACATCGCGCACGACGGCCCGGCCGATGACGACGCCGGCACAGGCGGCAAGGGCCTGCAGAAAACGTAGGACGATGAAGGCATCGATATCCGGCGCGAAGATGCAGCCGAGCGAAACCAGGGCGAACAGGGTCAGGGTGACGTAAAGCGGCTTTTTCCGGCCGAAGCGGTCGGTGATGGGGCCATAGAAGGCCTGGCCGATGGCAAAGCCGAGGAAGAAGCTGGCGACGGTATTCTGCACCCGCGCGGTATCGGTGGCGAAGACCCTGGTCAATTCCGGCAAGGCCGGCAGGTACATGTCGATGGACATGGGGGCGAAGGCCATCAAGCCCGCCAGAATGGCGATCAGCCACAGATTTTGCGTTTTCATCATCACCCCGTCCCTCGGCCGGCGACCATAACGGCCATGCCGGCCGGCCGATAGGGCAATTTCCACCGCCATTGTCCGATAATTGGCGGTGATGCGGCGCTAACCGCAGCAGTCTCAACGGCTTTTCGCCGGTCCGGCAGGTCCAGCTTTCAGGTAAATGTGCATGCCGGGGTGAGGTGCCATCACATTGATCTGTATATGATTTCCCTAAAATACCTGTATTTGACGCGTGCTGTTGCACTGCGATATCACGATCATAGGTCGCGCTATTTCAGGCAGGTTCCAGTATGTACAACGTGCCTTGGCAGAATGGTCGGATCTATCAAACCCCCGTCGGCTTGCTGTCGGCCAGCTTCCTGCTGCGCCCCAATACCATGTTCCATCCGGAAGGCGAATGGTCGGTACGGCTGGTTTTGACGCCGCTCTATGCCTATCGGCTGCGCCAGATGATTGCGCCGGCCCATGACGATGTCGTCGCCCGGGCCAAGGCCATGCATGAGAATCTCCCGGTCGAGCAGCAGGTCAACAAGCCGTTCAAGGAAAACCCCTATTGGCAGGCGGTCCCGACCGAAGGCGGGCTGGAAACGGAGAATGTCCTCTTTACCTTCCGTCTGCCCACGGTGCAGCGCGAGCCGACCCTGGCCGTGGCAGGGTCGGGCCCGTCAGTGGCCGGACAGCGCGGTGGCAGAAGGCACGTTCCCAAGATCGCACGGCACAGCGGCGAGCACGTTTACCGTCCTGCGTTGCCGGTCGTCGGCGATGCGGCACCAGCAGAACCCGTCGCGGCGCACCCCGCCGTGCCCTCCCTCGGCAAGGTGGAACCGGTCCTGGAAGTGCCCACCCGGGTGCCGCTCTTCGATGCGCTGGGCGACGAAATGACCGGGCTCACCCTGGAGCCGGATGGCTGGGACGCCTGCGTCAGCTTTTCCGTTCAGCAATACTGGCTGCGCAGCTTCGGCGCCGGCGTCACGCTGCGCCTGCAGGCGGTGCACCTGCTGGGGCAGCATCTGCGCAGTGTCCAGAAGGGCGCAGCAGCAGACGGTGAAATCGACCCCGATTTGCCCCTGCCGATCGCCCTTTAGGTCTTGCGGCCGCACCCGGCGCCGTCTACCGAAATTGCATTGCTGCGATGCGGCAATTTTCATTTTGCGGCGCAAAATTTCATTGAAACGGTAGGGAAATTGGCCGATATATTTATCGTGCACTGCAATATCGGGATGTAAGCCCGAGGGCACTTGGGAGGCGTTTTGAGTATATTGAAGGAGTTCCTCCATGTGGCCCTATACGGGAGAAGAGAATAAGTGGCTCGGCCGCGCTGAGTCTGCTTCCAGCGCCAAGTCCGGCCCCGCCGCGAACGGCGTATCCGGTGGTAATCAGTCCGCTGAGTCCGCACAGAATATCGGTAAACCGAGCGCCGCCCCGGCAGGCTGGCAGCGCGCCCTCGACCGTCTGTTCAAGACGCCCGACCAACTGGCGAATGAAAATGAATTGCCACTCGTGGCAGCCCGGCTCAAGGACCCGCTGAACGCGATCCGCGACTCAGCCCGCGCTTTGCGGGGCAATCCGGATCTGCCGGCCGATCAACAGGCGCATTACCTTGATGTCGTGCTGCAGGAAAACGAGCATCTCGCCGAAATGATCAGCGCGATGCTGGATCGTGCGGATCTCGCGGAACGCCGCAAGCAGCGGGCCTGACCGCTTCAGGATCGGGCGGCTGAGCAGAGCCGGGTTTGTCTGGGGACGGAGGCTGCTCCTCCGCCGGCAGCAAACCGGTCTGGCGCTCTTGCGACGGTTTAGTCCGGTCGGTTGCCACAACGACCGACCGGTCCAGAAGTTGATTCAGGCTCAGCAAAAAGGGCATCACGGCGGGCAGGGCTCCTATCCGGTATGATCGGGTGGGGCGGGAGCGGGCGGTCCGGCTGCTGTTCAGACGGTCCGACAGGCGTCTTCCGCAAGCGGCCGTTCCTGCTGGGTGCAATCCGGCGCGCGGATTCCGACGGATTCCGTCTGCTTGCCATCCCAGTCAGCTGCAACGTCGTCATTGACCGCGGTTTCGGCGAGGCAGCGCAGCGAGCGGAAGCGCCCCTCGGCATCAAGCTCGCCCAGGCGATCGGTATCGTCGATTTCCCAGACCAGCCGGCCATCCGCATCCACGACATAGGTATCGACCGGGTCCAGCCGCCAATCGCCGCTCCGGCGATAAAATCCGGCATGAATGCGCAGCCCCTGCACAGTCAGGAACAGTGCGGCCATGATTTTTCCTCGCTATCTTCAAAAATTGATAATTTAGCAATTATACATGAAATGGCGATTATATCAGTATCCGATCCAGCCGGATTGGGGGCGGGTCCGTCCGGCGCCTCATCCGTTAGCGGTTCATTAGGGATGGTAGGGATCAACTGATCGCATGTTCAGGTCAGTTCGGACGCGACGCCAGTTAACCCGGTTTGTCCTCATCTGTACGACCGTTCTTGCGGTGCAGATGGCGATCCTGGGCCTTGGCCTGGCGGCGATCGAAGCGGTCGATATCGCCCGCGCCTATGTCAACGGCGAGACCCATTACGCCCAAGGGCAGAAATCCGCTGTCATCAGCCTGCATCGTTACGTGCGCAGCGGCGAGGCGCTCGATTTCGCCGATTTCGTCGATTCCATGCGCAAGCCGCTCGGCGATTATGCCGCGCGCCAGGCATTGGAACAGGATCCGCCGAATATGCGGGCGGCCTATTCGGGGCTGCTGCAGGGCGGCAATGATCCCGCCGATATCAAAGGCATCGCCCTTGTTTTCCGGTGGTTCGGCGAGACGGAATATTTTGCACCGTCCTTGCAGGACTGGCGCGCGGCCGACCGGCTGATGCTCAATCTCGATCGGCTGGGCTATCTGATCCGCGATCTCATGCAGCAGCAGGCGCTCTCGGACGGGATGCCGGCCATCGCGCGCGACGACCTGCGGCGCGAGATACAGAATGCACTGCGCACGGTCGACCAGATGGATCGCAGCCTGACCGAGATCGAGGTCAGCTTTGCCGCCCATATCGGCGCGATTGCCCGTCTTTCCAGTCGCGTCGTGGCCATTGTGCTGACCGTGGCCAGTCTGCTGCTCTGGCTGATCGGCAGCGTCATCATCTGGCGGATGTATCGCAAGATCGTGCTGACGGATCGCGAGTTGGAAATCAGCGAAGGCCGCTTTCGGGATTTCGCCGAGACCGCTTCGGACTGGTTCTGGGAAACGGATGCCGATCTCAAGATCAGTTATCTCTCGGCCCGCGGCAACGATGTCTTCGGCCTGAAGCCGGAAGACGCGATTGGCCGCGCGCGTATCGATGTGGCCGGGGGTTCACCCGATGATCCGCATTGGCGCGAACACCTGGCCGTGCTGGCGGCGCGCCAGCCGTTCCGTGATTTCCGCTACCGGCTCGCTTTGGCGGAGGGTGGGGAGCGTCATGTGTCGGCCAGCGGCAGGCCGGTCTTCGATGACGAGGGGAGGTTCCACGGCTACCGCGGGACCGGCATCGACATCACATCGGAAATGACGGCCATGGCATCGCTGCGACATGCCAAGGAACAGGCGGAAATCGCCAATCGGACCAAGACGACCTTCCTCGCCAATATGAGTCATGAGCTGCGGACGCCGCTCAATGCCATCCTGGGCTTTTCAGAGGTCATTCGCGATCAGCTCTTCGGGGCCGCAGGCAATGAGCGTTATGTCGACTATGCCCGCTCGATCAATGATGCCGGCCGCCACCTGCTGCGCCTGATCAATGATCTCCTCGACATTTCACGGATCGAATCCGGCCGCATGGATCTGCAGGAGTCGCTGGTCGACCTGCGCGACGTCGTCCGCTCCTGCGAATTGCTGACGCGCGAAGCGGCCCGCAGCAACCATCTCGACCTCACCGTCGATATTGCGCCGCTGATCGGCCGCCTGCGCGCCGACGAGCGCAAACTGAAGCAGGCTCTTCTCAACCTGGTGGGGAATGCCGTCAAGTTCACGCCGGCGGGCGGGCATATCGCCGTCACCGCTACCTTGCTTGAAAGCGGCGACGTCTCGATCGCGGTCAGCGATACCGGCATCGGCATGGCGGCCGCCGATATACCCAAGGCGCTGACCCCCTTTATGCAGATCGACGGCGGACTCGATCGCCGTCACGAAGGCTCGGGGCTGGGGCTACCTTTGGCGCGGGCCCTGATCGAATTGCATCAAGGGCGCCTGGACATCGCCTCGTCCCCGGGCCGGGGAACCACCGTCACGCTGATCCTGCCTGCCGAGCGCCATATCCGGAGTGCGGCACCTCCGGTCGCGAGCGACGATGGGAGAGCCGGCGCTGCCAGCGGACAGGCTTCCGCTTGAGGCTCGGTTCCAGCCACTCGCTGGCATCACCGTCTCACGCGCCGCGCTGTCTATTGCTTGTATAGCCCGCGCAAACTGTCTTCCG
Organism: Dongiaceae bacterium; assembly: GCA_035539215.1. Lineage (GTDB taxonomy): Bacteria > Pseudomonadota > Alphaproteobacteria > Dongiales > Dongiaceae > Dongia_B. The sequence continues at coordinate 20,542 of DATLIX010000128.1, forward strand.
GCCAATGGATGTCGTCGATCTTCCAGGCGCCGTCCACCTCGACCAGATCCAGGGTGACGGTTTCGGTCTTGCCCAGATTCTTGAAGCTGACCTTGGCAACCGTCTTGCCGGTCGCCTTGTCATCGACGTCGATCTGGACTTTGCCGATCGACCAATCCTGTGCATCGATGAAAGGATCGCCGTCCAGCGTTGGAATATCGCCGTTCTGCGCCGCCTTGGTGTTGTCGCTGATGATCATCTGCGCCAGCTCGGGCGTGAAGTAGCGGCGATAGTCGGCATCTTCGTCCAGCTTTACGCCTGACGTATTGGTGCCGATATAGTGCTGGTAAATCGCCTGCAGGAAAGCGCGCGGCGATTGCTCCGCGGCGGTGGCGGAAAACGGCAGCAGCGCCAACAGCACGAGTGCCGCGAAGGCAGGGCGGGGCAGGCCGATCAGACGGCGGAACGTGCCGCCGAAAGAGGGACGGGCCGCGGCCCGGCGCGGCGGCCGCGAAGCCTGGTAATTGCAGGCAGGGCTGGGAAGATCGGCGTGTGGCATCTCGGCCTCATTCGTTCGGTTGTCGGGCGGCATACGGAAGCGCTGACATCATGTACAGGGGACAACCGCGACGGTTTCGGCCGGCCGGACAATTCGATCAGGCTTTCAGGCTTTGTGCGCGGCCGTCCTTTCGGGCGATTTTCGGGTTGTGTCGACGGCGAATTTATCAATCGTCGCGGGCCACGGCAATGCGGCAAGGGTGCCGGGACTGTGATCGCCATCGCATGATCGTGTTTCGGTCGGCCGCCCTTCTGCACCGTTAGCTTGATGTGCCGCGCCGTTCAGTCCGCCGCAGGAGAGACCGTCAAAGCCTCGTGCGTCAGAATGCCCGGTGGGACGAAGGGTGAAGAGGAGTGAGTCGAGACGACCACGGAGAACCGAACGCGGAAGTCGATCGGACACTTGAACCGCCATATGCGTCGCATTCAGACATGTCACGGGAAATCATTCCGTGCGAGGGCGATCGCGCTGTGGCGCAAAGGCCATAAGTACCATAAATCGTCAGCTGCATGACACTTCTGTGGCAAATCGTCTTGGTGCTGCCGCGCAGCGATGTTAGATATTGAAGCGGGAGTTGAAACTTTCACATGTGCGTCTTACAGGCTATCGATCGCCCCTTCGATGTCAGCGTCTTCCAGGGAAGCGCTATCTCAAGTGACCGTCACCCGCTTGGCTATGCTGCCGGTGAACGCCATGATCTCATCCTTTTCCTGCGTCAGCCGAAAGGCCATGAGGCCGACCCCGTCGTCATCGAGAAATTGATGCGGCACGCGGGCTGGCGCAAGTCCATGCTGTCGCTGCTACTGGTGATTTCCGATCAGACCGACGCCTTCGGTGTCGACGCGGCCTTGCAGGACAGCTATCGCAGCGCCTTGGAAGATGGCGCCGCTGTCGTCGTCTGCGGCAACGCGGCCTAGCGCAGCACACCTTCTGCCTGGAATCATCCGTTTTTTCGAAGAGAGATCACGTCATGCACCCTGCTGGGCGGGCATCCGCCGCAGCCTCGGCGCGGGCGCTGCCTGAGGAGCCGTGTAGCCGGCGTCAGCCGACCTAATGTCAGCCGACGGCGCGGCTGGAGAGAACGTCGCCATCCGCCCGGGCGACGCTGTTCGACGCGACCGGGATGGCGCCAGCATTCGCCAAAGGGAAGCGCAGCGTGACGCGGGTGCCGGCACCGATATGGCTGGCGATATCGAGCTGGCCGCCTTGCAGTTCAATGAGACGCCGGCTGAGTGGCAGGCCGAGCCCCATGCCGCCATGCCGCTTGGTCAGGGTCGGCTCGGCAAGCCAGAAGGGATTGAGCACCTGGGCAAGATCCTCGCGGCTGATACCGGGACCGCCATCCTGGATCGCGATGCTGATCTGGCGGCGCTGCAATTGCAGCACGTAGATGCGGATGATGCCGCCGACCGGCGTATAGCGGATCGCATTGTCGAGGATATGCACCAGGGCCTTGCGTGTGGCGGCGGCATCGAGATCGATCGCCGGCAGATCGGCGGCAAAATCGGTGTGCAAGGTGATCCGCCGCGCCTCGGCCTGCGCCGTCACGTCGCGCAGGCAAGTCTCGATCAGCTCCGGCACCACGACCGGCGCCAGCTTGGCCTGATAGTTCTGCGCATCGAGGCTGGCGAAGTCGAGGATGTCGTTGATCTTGTGCAGCAGCCGGCGGCTGCTGGTCAGGATGTCGTCGGCAAAGGAAATGCGCGTGGCATCGTCCATCTGCCGGTCGGGACTGGCAAGCAGGTCGGAAAAGCCGATGACGGCATTCAACGGCGTGCGCAATTCATGGCTCATATTGGCGAGGAAGTTGCTCTTCGCCCGGCTCGCCATCAGCGCCTCTTCCTTTTGCACGGCATAGAGGTCGGCGAGGCGCTCGAGATCGACGGCCTGGCGCGCCAGTCTGTCATTCGCATCCATCAGTGCCGACTCGGATTCCTGGCGCCGGCGGTTTTCCTCGGTCAGCATTTGCGCCCGCTGTTCGGCCGCGAGAGTGGCGTCGCGATGCGCCGTCACCAGCAGGGCGATGCCCAGCGCCAGGTCGATACTGGCGCCGATGGTGAAGCCGTAGGGCGCAAACCAGTCGATGCCGCGCAGGAAGGGGTAATCGCCAAGATGCAGGCCGCGCAGCAGGAACAGCAGCCCGACGGCGGCGTGGCTATGACTGCCATGGGCGTCCCGCTGCCGCATGCAGCCCCAGCCCGCGAAACACAGGATCGCCGCCGGCGTGAGGTAAACCGGGATCAGATAGACCTGGTGCGAAATCGGAAGAACGGGACTGATCAGGATCCAGCTCAGCAACCCGGCGATCAGCAGGCCCAGCAAGGGCAGATGCAAGGGGCGGCGCAATTCGATACGGCTGCCCAGCCAATAGCAGGACACCGTGATCAGCAGCCAGAGTTCGCCGATCACCGGCCAGCTCAGCAGCCCGCCGACGAAAGCGAGACCACAGACATAGCGGATGGCATTGGCAAGGAAGGCGACGCCCCAGAACCGCAGCGCGCGCATCCGGCTGACGCCGGCGAGATAGAAACACGCCCCCGCCACCAGCAGGGCGGCGACGATCGACACGATCATGGCAGTGACAAGCGACAGCATGCGGAACCGATATCGTGGTCTTTTTTGCACAAAGACCACCGGGCGAGACCAGAGGCCGTCGACGCAGAAGATCCAGGCCCGTCATTTATAGGAACGAGGTATTAATAGGATATTGAAAAATCGCGATCGGATTAAATTCTGTCAAAAAAATCCGCAGGTTACCACTGGTGTGGTGGGACAATTCGCGATGAAAGCATCTCATCTTTAACGCGGATTTAAGGTTGTTTCGGCTTAACTTGCCGGACGCCGATCTTGCATACCGCTAAGGCAGAAGCCGACAGAGAATCCGGTAGCGATCGTGCGCGTGCAAAGCCCCCGGAGGTGGATTACATGGCTCTCAGGTTGTCGCAAAAGATGACGATCGCTGCGGTGATCAATGTCGGCCTCATGCTCGCGCTGGCGGGCTGGAGTTATTATTCATCGACCGAATTTCGCCAGTTGCAGGACGCCGGGGCGGTCAGCGCCGAGCGGGCGACGCAATTGAGCGAGGCGGCTGCCTCCGGTGCCGAGCTCTACCGCATCATCGCCGACGCCGAAATCAATCGCGACCTGGCGGCGACGGCGAAGGATTGGGCGGAAAAGAAGACCCAGGTCGAAGCGCGGCTGGCGCAGCTCACGGATCTCGATGGCGCGCAGCAGGAAACGGTCCAGGCGGCGGCCGACGGCTATCGCGGCCTTGTCGATATCTTCGAGAAACAGATGCTGCCGCAGCTGCAGCAGACCAGGGACCTCACCGATGCGATGCGCGACCTGGACGGCAAATGCGACGACATGGTCAGCAAGATGACCGACAATCTGGAAAAGCTGCGCGACGCGCATCTCGGCATCGCCAAGCAGGCGGATGTGGATTTCGATTCCCGCGGCCAGACCACCACCCTCATCACGGTCATCATCTCGGTGATCGGCGTCCTGCTCAATATCGGCATCTTTATCGGTCTCGCGCGGCTGATCTGCGCGCCGGTACGGGGCATGACCTCGGCGATGGAGCGCCTGGCGGGCGGCGACATGACAACCGATATACCGGCCAAGCAGCGCGCGGACGAGATCGGCGAGATGGCCGCCGCCCTGCAGATCTTCAAGGACAACATGACCGAGACCGAACGCATGCGCGCCGAGAAGGCCGCAGCGGACCGCCATAGCGAGGAACAGCGGCGCAGCACCATGCTGAGCCTCGCCAGCCAGTTCGAGAAGAACGTCGGCGGCGTTGTCGATACGGTGACGACGGCGGCCGGCCAGTTGCAGAGCACGGCACAGAACATGTCGGGCACGGCCGAGCGTACCTCGCAGCAATCCGGCGAGGCCGCTTCGGTCTCGGCCTCGGCCTCGCATAGCATCCAAACGGTTGCCGCCGCGACGGAGGAGCTGACCGCATCGATCCACGAGATCAGCAGCCGGGTGTCGGAATCAACCCGCATCATCGGCACCGCGGTCTCGCAGGCGGGCGACACCAATACCAAGATGCAGGCGTTGAACGTCGCCGCCGGCAAAATCGGCGAAGTGGTCAATCTCATCAACGATATCGCCAGCCAGACCAATCTCCTGGCCCTCAACGCCACGATCGAGGCGGCGCGCGCCGGCGAGGCGGGCAAGGGCTTCGCCGTGGTTGCCTCGGAGGTGAAGGCACTGGCCAACCAGACGGCCAATGCGACCGACGAGATCGGCAACCAGATCCGCGCCATCCAGCAGGCGACCGAAAGCTCCGCCGTGGCTATCCAGGAGATTTCCGCCACCATCACCCGGGTGAATGAAATCGCCATGGCGATCGCCGCCGCAGTCGAGCAGCAGGGGGCGGCGACGCAGGAAATCTCGCGCAACCTGCACGAGGCCGCCGACGGCACCAGCCATGTCGCCAGCAGTATCGGCGTCGTCACGGAAGCCTCGCGGTCGACGACGCAGATGGCGCAGGAAGTGCTGACAGCGGCGCAGCAGCTCGGCCGCGACGGCTCACGGCTGCAAAATCAGGTAGCGGATTTTCTCAAGACCATCCGCGCCTAAAGCCGCGCGGCTGGCGCCGCCACGGCCGGCCGAACACCGCTGTCAGATGTCGGTGCGATCCGGCGTGGTATTGGGCGGCAGGTTTTCCGGAGCCTCGTCCGGTTTGAGGACGTCGTCGAGGACGTCGCCGGTAATTGCGAGCGGCGTTCCCAGCCACACCGACTGCACCAGGTGATCGTCGCGCGGCCGGTCGGTATTGGGATGTATGAGAATGCTGAGGCCGCGCCGGTTCAGCATCAGCCACGGCACCAGCTGGGCAAAGACCGCGGTACCGAAGGCGATCTGATACATCGACTGCCGGTGCGGTCCGACCAATTCGTCGTGCCAGGCGCCGACCCGGACGGCAAAGCGTTCGGCGATCTGCCGGCGCAGAATTTCCGCGTCGCTCCGGGTGGTCTGACGATCGTAATAGATATGGGCGTGATAGCTGGCGATCCCGGCAATGCTGCGGGGCGCCGCGATGGATTCCGCGCTCGGCCCGGATGCGTGCGTCGGCGTCACGGCTTGATCCACAGTACCGGCGTCGCGGCCAGCAACGACACGTTCTCCTGCACCCCCTGGCGATCGGTCAGGGTGAAGCGATCGAAGTCGAAACCGGGCGCCACATGGCGCAGGCGCGTGCTGCGATTGCCGAGCCGCACCACGGCGAGCCGGCCGATGGCGCTCGGTTCCACCACGTTGCTCGGCTTGAAATAGATCAGGGCGCCGCGCATCACCACGGGCGGGAAGACGTCCTCGCTGGCGCGCAAGGCGGCGGCATCGGGCGGCAGTTTCGCCGGCGCATCGACCATCTTGCCGGCGGGCTTGCTATCGATCTTGATCTCGCCGTCCGCGCCGATCAGCCCCATCAGCGGCACCCCGGCAGCCTTGGCTGCGCTGCCGCCGCCTTCGCCGCTCAGCTGCAGGCCGGCATGGCGCAGCACATCCTCGACGGCGATGCCGAGGAAGTCGGAAATCTGTTGCGCCTCACTCAATTGCATGGCGCGGCGGCCCTGCAGCATGAGGGTGATGGCAGCCGGGTCGAGGCCCATGAAGCGGGCCATTTCGCGCTGGCTCTTATCGGCAGCGCGCAACGCCTCACGGAAAAACTGGTCGTCGATCTCGAGTAGTTTCATGGTTTGATTGTTGTCGAAATAACAACATTTGGCAAGCCCTTGATGATTTGCCGCATGCGGCCCCCGGCACGGACCGTCGCGTCCGCCGGAACCGGCCCGGCGTCAGCCGGCAGCGGTACCCGCCGACAGGGCATCAGCCGGCAAACAGGGCGTCAGGCCGGACAAACGCGGCGTCTCAGCCGAGATTGGCCCAGCGCAGCAGGAAGGGTGCCGCCAGGCTGCCGATATTGAGGGCGAGATGCAGCACCAGGGGGGCCCGCCAGCTGGCACTGGATTGCCGGGCAAAACCGAGCAGCAGGGCGACGGGGGCGAGAATCGCCATTTTCACCGGGCCTTCGACGAAATGCGTCAGGATCCAGATCAACCCCGTCACCAGGGTGCAGGCAAAGCCGGGCCAGCTACGCCTGAGGCCGGTCCACAGCCAGCCGCGAAACAGCATTTCCTCGGCAACCGGTGCCAGCAGGCCGAGCGCGATGAAGGCCACCAGGCGCCATCCCGCGCCGGCGCGAAACACGGCGCCGAAGAAATCGTCGGAATTGCGGAATTGCAGATAGCTGAGGAGGCCGGCATAGGCGAGGACCAGCAGCACCACGCCCGCCAATTGTATCGGCGCCCCCAGCGCACGGTCGCCGAGGCCGATGCGGATCGCGCTGCGCCGCGGATTGGCGGCGTTGCTTGCCGGCGCCGGATGGCGCGTTTGCATGAGCGCCGGATGGCGCGGTTGTGCAGGCGCCGCATGGCGCTGTTGCGCGGCTGCCAGCAACAGGCTGCGGCCGCTGAGCCAGGCCATCGCCAGGGCGGCGGCCAGGAACAGGATCGACGCGATCAGGGAATGGATGACGCTGGGGATAAGGACGGTGGCAACGACCGCATTGCTGGCCTCGGTGGCGTCGGTGATTTTGGGCACCGGCGGCAGCAGGGGCTGGGCAAGGAGATAGGTAAGGCCCGCCGTGATCAGGCTCCAGCCGATGGCGGCGGCGATCAGGCCGGCCGGCCGGCCGGGCAGCGACAGCGTGACGGCACGGTTCCCGCCGCCGGGCATCGCGGATTGATCCGTTGCATTGGGCGGACGCGGCAGGTCGGTCGTGTCGGGGGGGTGCATGAATCGGGAGCTCTGAATCGAATGCGCCGGGGGAAGGCGCGTGGAGATGTTGCCTCAAGGCACTAGGCTCTTTCAAGCAATCATATGAGATTGAACGGAGCCGCCGCCGTTCCCCTGCGTCGTCGGTGTCCCGCCGGCGCCCGGCGGCATACGGCCTTCCTGTTGCCGGTTTTCTTGCTGTCAGATTGCCGTTAGCATGCGGAGGCGCTGGCACCGTCAGCGGCGGCTCGGGTGGCGTATTTGCCGTCATCTGCATGCTCGCATGGCGACCGGATGATGAGCCCTCGGCGCATCCTGCAGCCGGCTTACGAAGGAGAGGCAAGTGACCAACAAACTCGGCGTACATGCCCTGGTCTGGGTCGGTAATTGGAGCCATGACGAATGCACCAGGGCGATCGAGCAGACGGCGGCGCTGGGCTATGACATCATCGAGATCCCGGCCCTCGATCCGTCTTCGATCGACGCGAAATTCACCCGCCAGGTGGCCGAGCGCAACAAGCTCGGCATCACCATCTCGCTCGGCCTCGACGATGCCTGCGATATTTCCAGCGACGATCCGGAACGGGTGCGCAATGGCGAGCGGCGGTTGCGCGAGGCGCTCACGGTCGGGCGCGATCTCGGCGCCACGCATATGTGCGGCATCCTCTATTCCGGTTTCCAGAAATATGCCGTGCCGCCGACGGCAAGCGGCATGGCGCATTCGGTCGAGGTGCTGCAGCGCATCTGCGCCGAGGCGGCGAAAAGCGATATCACCATCGGACTGGAAGTGGTGAACCGCTACGAGAGCAACGTGCTCAACACGGCGGCCCAGGCGGTGGAGTTCTGCAAGCGGGTGGGAGCGCCCAATTGCAAGGTCCATCTCGATACCTATCACATGAACATCGAGGAGGCCGATATCGAGGCGGCGATCCGCCAGACCGGCGATTATCTTGGCTATTTCCATATCGGCGAGAGCAATCGCGGCTATCTCGGCGCCGGCTCGGTGGATTTCGACAAGATCTTCCGCGGGCTCGCCCAGGCCGGCTATGAGGGACCGATCACCTTCGAATCCTTTTCCTCCGCCGTGGTCAATCCGCAGCTCTCAGGCATCCTCGCCATCTGGCGCAATCTCTGGGATGACGGCTATGATCTCGCCCGCCACGCCAAGGCCTTCATCGAGGCCAATCTGCGCTCCGCCCAGGAAGCGCATGCGCGCAGCCTGAAGGGGTTCGGATAAACGCGTCATCGCTCCCGCTTCGCGTGCTCAACCAAAGGTCATGCTGAATCGAAGACCGGGTTAGCCGACAGTCCGCCGCTTGGCGCGTCTCTCTCCCGTTTCTTCCATCCGTTCCGACAAGAGCTGCGGCAGCTTGGCCGCCAGGGCGTCGATGGCGAGGCGGGTGCGCAGGGGCAGATGCGGCGATTGCGGCCAGACCGCATACATCGGATAGCCGATCGCGAGGTCCGGGGAGAGGACGGGGATGAGGGCGCCGCTTTTGACATGCGGGGCGATCAGCCAGCAGGGCAGCCAGCCGAGGCCGGCGCCGCTCAGGGCGGCATCCACCAGCGCCTCGACATCGTCGAGCCGCAGGCGGCAATGGATCGCCTGTTCGATGGCACGGCCTTCCGGTCCGCGGAACACCCAGCACTTCGTCTGATTGCCGCGCCCATAGACGACACCCTCATGATCGGCAAGATCGGCCAGCGTCTTCGGCGTGCCGTGACGCGCCAGATAGGCGGGCGAGGCGACCACGATCATGCGCTGCTCGCCGAGGCGGCGCATCATCAGGCCGCTCTGGTCAGGGACGGTGCCGCCGCGCACGGCGAGATCGAAACCGTCTTCGATCAGGTCGACCGGGCGATCGCTGAAGGAAAGGTCCAGATCGAGGCCCGGATGCTGGGCGGCGAGATCGAGCAGGATGGGCGCCGCGCAATGGCGGCCGAACACGGTGGCCATGCTGACCCGCAATCTGCCGGTGGCGCATTGGCGGCCGGAATCGAGGGCGGCTTCCGCCGCCTCCAATTCCTTCAGCGCCCGCAGGCAGCTTTCATAGAAGACCTGGCCGTCTTCGGTGAGATTGAGGCTGCGCGTGGTGCGATGAAACAGGCGCGCGCCCAGGCGCTGTTCCAGCCGGGCGATGCTCTTGCCCACGGCCGAGCGGGTGAGGTTCAGGCGGTCGGCGGCCAGTGCGAAGCTGCCGCTGTCGGCCGCCTGAACGAAGGCGGCGATGCCGCCGAGACGATCACTCATCATCTGGCCTCCATTTGGAGCTGCTCCGATTGGTTCCATAAATTCTACAGTAAGACGACAAAGCACCGCTACTGCGGATGAATGCGGCCGCGTAAATCCTTTCCAT
>DATLIX010000129.1:0-16058 GCA_035539215.1 Dongiaceae bacterium
GAACGGCGTCACCACCTGGATGCACGGCTGGAAAAAGAACGGCTGGCGCACCGCCGACAAGAAGCCGGTGAAGAACTCCGATCTCTGGCAGCGCCTCGATCACGCCGCCAAGCCGCATCGCGTCTCCTGGCACTGGGTCAAAGGCCATTCCGGGCATCCGGAAAACGAACGCTGTGACGCCCTCGCCCGCGCCGCCATTTCCGATCTGCGCAACCAGGATATCCTCTGACGGCGTCAGCCCTGAGCGGCTGGAGCGCGATCGTTCGTTTTAAGTGGACGCGGATCGAAGCACTTCGTGATTTCGGTCTGAAGCGATGCGGCTCTAACGCAACAAGACCAGTTCCGGCGCTTCGCCCGCGCGGAAATGAACCAATGCGTTCTGCCCGAACTGCCGGCCGAGGGCCATAGCCGTGTCGATCGCAAGATCGAAGATGAAGCAGCTCTGTTCCGGCCGCCAGGCGCCCGCAGGATCGCGTCCCTCGGCGGCAAGCGCAAAGAGCTGACGATCGGCAATCCAGCGCCAGAGCGCGCCTTCCCGTGTTTCGTTTTCCGGATCGCTGAGCGCGACGCTTTCCGGGTTCCAGGCGGTAAGGACGATCGCCTGCTCGGCACCGTGACGTTTCAACAAGGCGTCGGCGGCGGGATTTTTCTCGCCAATGCGCAGGATGATCTCTGCATCTTCTTCGAAAACGGCATAGTCGGTTGCTTGATAAGCGGCAATCAGCGCCGCATCGATTGCGGTCATCTCGCTCCTCCTCCCTCGGATTTGCGCGCGGTCAATCATATCAGATGCCTCATACGAAGCGCGACAGCACCTCAAGGAAGTCATCGCCATAGCGCGCCAGCTTGCGCTCGCCGATCCCGGGGATGGTGAGGAATTCGTCGAAGCTCTGCGGCTTGCGATGGGCAATCTCGATCAAGGTGGCGTCGTGGAAAATGACATAAGGCGGCACGTTCTGCTCGGCAGCGAGATCGCGGCGCTTGGCCCGCAGCGCGTTCCACAACTCGGGATCGACACCGCCCGGGCCGAGTTGCATGGCATAGCTGCGGCGCGATTTCCGCCCGCCCAGCTTGACCGTCGGCTTGCGTAGAATGAGGCGTGTCTCAGCTTTGAGGATCGGTCGCGCCGAAGCATCGACGGCGAGTGTGTTGAAGCCGTCGCCGTCGACCTCGATGTAACCCAAGGAGACCATCTGCCGCGCCAGCAGCTTCCAGTCATTGACACCGAGATCCTGGCCGACCCCGAAGGTCGGCAGCTTGTCATGGGCGTATTGCGCGACCTTGTCGGTCGTCTCGCCACGCAGGACGTCGATAAGATGGCCGACGCCGAAACGCTGGCCGGTGCGCAGGATCGCCGAGAGCAGCTTCTGCGCGGCGACGGTTGCATCCCAGGTGGTGCCGGGTTCCTGGCAGATGTCGCAATTGCCGCAAGGCTTCGATGCTTCGCCGAAGTAGCTGAGCAGGGCCACGCGCCGGCATTCCGTTGCTTCGCAGAAGTGCAGCATGGCATCGAGCTTGCGGCGCTCCACCCGTTTGCGCTCGTCGGGTGCGGTCGATTCGGCGATCCGCCGGCGCAGCATGACGACATCGGCAAGACCGAAGGCCAGCCAGGCCTCGGCGGCGGCGCCATCGCGGCCGGCACGCCCGGTTTCCTGGTAATAGGCCTCGATGCTGCCCGGCAGATCGAGATGCGCGACGAAACGGACATCGGGCTTGTCGATTCCCATGCCGAAGGCGACCGTCGCCACCATGACGATACCGTCTTCGCGAATGAAGCGCTCCTGATTGACGCGGCGCAGATCGGCGCTCATGCCGGCATGATAGGGCAAGGACGTGATGCCCCGCTCCGTCAGCCAGGCCGCCGTCTCTTCCACCTTCTTGCGCGACTGGCAATAGATGATGCCGGCATTGCCCTGCTGTTCGCCCTCCAGGATCTGCAGCACCTGGCGCTTGGCGTCGGTCTTTTCGACGATGCGGTAGCGGATATTCGGCCGGTCGAAGCTGTCGATATAGATCGCCGCCTCATCGAGGGCCAGGCGGTGGCGAATTTCCTGTTGCGTTTCGCGATCGGCGGTCGCCGTCAAGGCGATCCGCGGCACATCGGGAAAGCGCTGATGCAGGACCGAGAGCTGGATGTAATCTGGCCGGAAATCATGCCCCCATTGCGACACGCAATGCGCCTCGTCGATGGCGAAGAGTCCCACCTTCAGGGTTTCCAGAAGCTCGAGGAAACGCGGCGTCAGCAGCCTTTCCGGCGCCACATAAAGCAGCTTCAACTCGCCGCGGCGCACTTGCCGCACGATATCGCCCATTTCCTCGAAACTGAGACTGGAATTGAGGAAGGCAGCCGCGACGCCCATCTGCTGCAGTGCCGCCACCTGATCCTGCATCAGGGCAATCAGCGGCGAGATGACGATACCGATGCCATCGCGCAGCAGAGCCGGAATCTGATAGCAGATCGATTTTCCGCCGCCGGTCGGCATCAGGACCAGGGCATCGCCGCCACCCGCCACATGGGCGATGATCTCCGCCTGCCGGCCGCGAAAAGCCTGGTGGCCATAGATCCTTTGCAGCAGATCGAGCGCCGGATCGGCCTCTTGTGTGATCGCCCGAGCGGGCATGCTTCCCCCGAATCGAATGGGCCCCGAATCGAACAGGGACGGCGACCTGACGTCGCCGTCCCTGTCTTTAGAGCTTATCTGCTCCCCGATCGCAATCGCCTCTATCCCGGCGGGAGAGACGGGCGCCCCGGATCAGAGCAGTTTCAGCACGGCTTCGGCGCTGGAGACTTCGAAAGCACCGGGGGCCTCGACATTGAGCGCCTTGACGACACCGTCATCGACCACCATGGCATAGCGGCTGGCGCGCAGCCCCATGCCATAGCCCGTACCGTCCATGGTAAGGCCGACAGCCTTGGAGAAATCGGCATTGCCATCGGCCAGCATCAGCACCTTGTCGGTGGCGTTCTGCTGCTTGCCCCAGGCATCCATGACGAAGGCGTCGTTGACCGACAGGCAAGCGACCGTATCGATGCCCTTGCTCTTGATCTGGTCAAAGTGATTGACGAAGCCAGGCAGATGCTTGGCCGAACAGGTCGGGGTAAAGGCGCCGGGCAAGGCGAAAAGCACGACCTTCTTGCCCTTGAAAAGATCGTCGGTGCCGACGGTCTGCATGCCGTCCTTGTCCATGTATTTCAACGACACATTTGGAATGCGGTCGCCAACCTTGATGCTCATCGCCTGGTCCTTTCTGCGAGATGGACATGTGGCTGGAAACATAGGCAAGGGCGACGGCGCTGCCAAGTCCGCAATACTGCTGCAATTATTACGGTTTTAGACGTGCCGGGCGGCAAGCTGTCAGGATCCCGCGGCGCGGGCGACCGCCTTGAGCACCGCATCGCTCGTCAGCAATTCAGGCAGGATGATGCCGGTCGTCGCCGCCGGGCCATAGACGATGTTGAAGGGAATGCCATAGCGGCCATGGGCCGCCAGATAGCGGGCGATGACATCATTCGGCTTGGTCCAGTCGGCCTGCATCCGCACCAGGCCCGGCTGCTGCAACCGGTCGGCAACCGGCGGCTGATCGAGGACGAGACGCTTATTGGCCTGGCAGGTGACGCACCAGGCGGCGGTCACATCGATGAAGACGACCTTGTGATCGCGGACCAGCTCGGCGATGCGCGCCTCGTCGAACGCATCCCATGCCGCTGCCTCGGTTGGGTTGGCCCCGCTATCCAGCCAGCCAAGGCGCGCGGCAAGCACCGAGCCCAGCCACAGGGCCGAACCGATCAGCGCCAGCGCCAGGCCACGCTTCAGCCAGACCATCCAGCGGCCCGGCCGCGGCAACCAGGCGGCCAGCCGGGGCTGGCCGGCGACCAGCAGATAGGGCGCCGCAAGCCCGATGCCCAGAGCGACGAAGATCGCCAGAATCTCGCCGCTGCCACGCGACAGCGCGAAGCCGACAGCGGTGCCGACGAAAGGCGCAGAACAGGGTGTCGCCAGCAGCGTCGCCAGCATGCCGATCAGGAAGGACTTGGTCAGCGGATGGCGGTCGCTGTCCTCAAGATCCACGGTAACGGTGCCGGCAAAACGCGGCATGGAAAATTCGAACCAGCCGAAGAGGTTGGCGGCGAAGCCGAGGCATACCAGCAGCATGAAGCCGAGGAACACCGGTTGTTGAAACTGGATGCCCCAGCCGATAGCGGCACCCGACAGCTTGAGGCCGATGAGCGCAGCGGCCAGCAAGATGAAGGCGGTCAAAATACCGGCGGCGGTCGCAAGAAAGCTGAGGCGAATGTGCTGGCGCTCCTGGCCGGCATGATCGGCGAGTCCAGCCAGCTTCAAGGCGAGGACGGGCAGCACGCAGGGCATGACATTGAGGATGAGGCCGCCGAGCAAGGCGACACCGAGAATCGGCAGCAGATGAAGCCAGATCGACCGGTCGCCGGGCCGGTCAACCAGCAGCCCCGTCGTCGTCGGCCGCGCCTTGACCTCCAAGCCGCGCTGATCGTCGGTGATCGTCAGCGTCAGTTCGGTGTTCTTCAGCTTCGGCGCCGACGGCTCGGCCTTGACGGGAACAATCAGCCGGGCGCTCAGCGCATCATCGGCGATATCGACCAGCGGTGCGCCGAACTGAAGGCTGTTGGGCCCCTCGATCAGGATATCCGGCCCCAGCAGCGGCAAGCTGTCGGAAGCAATATCGGCCACCAGATCGCCGTCGCGCGAGACGCCGAGCTGCGTCAGCCGCAGGCCGCTGGCGGCGCCGTTGCCGGGCACCAGGGCGCGGAAACGATTGATCAGCGGCGCATCGTCGCTGAGATCGGCGGGTGCTGCCGGAATCCCCAGAACGAGCTGCGCCTCTTCGGGAATGCAGACCGTCGCGCAGACCAGATAATGGATCTGCGCCCGGATGGTCATCGGCTGTCCGGGGATTTCCGGATGCGCCGCGATCGGGAAGACGACCTGGTCTTCATAGCCGAAGGTCTGCAGGCCGAAGAGCTGGAAGCGATGCGCGATCGGCCATGACAGATCGGCATCGGCCAGGTTCTTCGAGCCGGTAAAATCGATCGTCAGCGGGAAGCCGGCGTCGCCGGGACTGCGCCAATAGGTCTTCCAGCCCGGCTTCAGGGTCATTTGCAACCCGAGCGGAACGGTCGTCAGGTCACCGCCACCGGTCACCGCGGAAATCAGCCGGGCCGCCGCCTGATCGTTGCTGACCGCGTCGCTGGCGAGGCTTTCCGCCCGGGCCGGCATCACCACCGTTGCGACGAAGCAGACGAGAATCGCGAGAACCATCAGGCCGCGGAGAATCAGACTTCCGCTCTGCCGATTTCTGCACGCAAAAGCCCCGCCATCTGCAACTGCCGACCGATAGCTGGGTTTACGATTTGCCAATGAGTTCGGGCTCATGATCATCCTGGCGTTCTCACGCCAGATCGACCGGCGATGCCTGACAGATATAGGTGATGTCTTGTCGGCTTTCACTTTGCCAACTAGAGTACGTTCATGAAAAGAGGTCTTTTACATCAAGGCTTTATGACTGGGCAACTGCTGGTCGCCATGCCGCAGATGCGGGACGCGCGCTTCACCCGGACGGTCATCTATATGTGTGCCCATACCACCGATGGGGCCATGGGCTTGATAATTAACCGATTGGTGGGGTCGTTAACCTTTCCCGACCTGCTGGAGCAGCTCGGCATCGATGGTCCGGTAAAAGGCGAGCATATACGAATCCGCAGCGGCGGCCCGGTCGAAACCGGCCGCGGCTTCGTGCTGCACAGCTCGGATTATCAGGAAGACGCCACCTTACGGGTCGGTACCGAGGTCGGGCTGACGGCAACCTTGGATATTCTGCGCGATATCGCCGCAGGCGGCGGCCCCAAGCGCAGCCTGCTCGCCTTGGGCTATGCCGGCTGGGGTCCAGGTCAGCTCGATTCGGAAATCCAGGCCAATGCCTGGCTCTGCGTCCCGGCGGATGAAGAGCTGATTTTCGACGATCAGCTGACCGACAAATGGGAACGCTGCATCAGCAAGCTCGGCGTCGACTTCACCCTGCTATCGGGCGATGCCGGACACGCTTGAGCGCACCGCCATCGCCGGCGCGCGGAAGCCGCGCGAGGCCAGCAGGTTTTCCAAGACCAGATCGAACAGCATGTGATCCTGCCAGCGGCCGTTGATCTTCAGGCAGCTATGGGCGAGGCCGATCTGCTGAAAGCCGTATTTGCGCAGCAGCAGCTGGCTGGGCTCGTTATGGGCGAGGCAGGCCGCTTCGACGCGATGCAGATGCAGGTCGTGAAAGGCGAAGGGGAGAACCAGGCTAAGGGCCGCCGACATCAGGCCGTGCCGCGTATAGGTTTCGCCGAGCCAGTAGCCGATATTGGCCGCCTGGGCCACACCACGCCGGATGCCATTGAGATTGACGCCGCCGACCAGGCGGTCGGTCGTCAGCCGATCGCCGGCACCCGTCGCACCGCGCCGTTCGAAGATGTGGAAGCCATAGGCGATATCAGCCCGCCAGTCGCGGGCCATGCGGTTGGTGCGGTCACGATAGTTGTTGCGCGAAACCGCATCCTCGCCCCAGCTCGGCTCCCAGGGCTCCAGAAAGGCCCGGCTGGCGCTGCGCAGCTTGCTCCATTGCGGGTAGTCGCGCAGCCGTGGCGGCCGCAGATAAACCAGATCGTTTTCAAGAAGCGGTGGCGGCGGCGAATAATGCGGTCCGGTCCCGAACATGCCGCCGCTCCCGATCAGGCGAAATGCGCCCGCAACTTGTCGTAAGCCATGACCTGACCGACCGGTCCCAGGCTGACGAGGGTGGGCGCCGATTGCAGGAAGCGCTTGGTGACACGACGAATGTCCTCCGGCGTGACGGCATCGATCTTGGCGACGATCTCGGAAACCGGGATTGGCCGGTCGAAGATCAGCACCTGATTGGCAAGCTGTTCGCAGCGCGCGCTGGTCTTCTCGCGTGACATCAAGGTGCCGGCTTTCAGCTGCACGGCGGCGCGATAAACTTCTTCATCCCTGAGATCCTGCGGCAATCTTGCCAGTTCCTCGCAGATCACCGGCATCATTTCCGCAACCTCTTCCTCGCCGGTGCCGGCATAGATGCCGAAAACCCCGGTATCGTTGAAGGAGGTTGTAAAACTGTTGATGCTGTAAACGAGGCCGCGCTTTTCCCGCACTTCCTGGAACAGGCGCGAGGACATGCCACCGCCAAACAGCTGCGACATCACCGAGGCGGTGTAGTGGTCTGGATCGGTATGCGAGATCCCGTCGAAGCCGAGCACCACATGCACCTGCTCAAGATCGCGCTCCAGCCTGAGATCGCCGCCGCGATAGGCTGCCGCTTCGGTCAGCGGCGCCGAGCCGACCGGCAAGCTGTCGAAGGCCTTGATCGCCAGCTCGACCAGACGATCATGATCCACTTTGCCGGCGGCGCAGAGCACCATCTGGTCGGCGCGATAGCAGCCGCGCAGGTAATTGGCGACAACATCGCGCGGCAGGTCACGCACGATATCGGCGCGGCCCAGAACCGGGCGTCCCATCGCCTGGTCGGGATAAGCGACTTCCTGGAAATGATCGAAGATGATGTCGTCGGGCGTGTCTTCCGCCTGGCCGATTTCCTGCAGCACGACGGCGCGTTCGCGGGCGAGTTCAGCCGTTTCATAGGCCGAGTTCTGGATGATATCGGCAATGATATCGACCGCGAGCGGCACGTCATCGGCAAGGACGCGGGCGTAATAGGCGGTCTGCTCGCGGCCGGTATAGGCGTTGAGATAGCCGCCCACCGCCTCGATCTCGACAACGATATCGCTGGCCGTCCGCCGCTTGGTGCCCTTGAAGGCCATGTGCTCGAGGAGATGCGCGACGCCGTTATGGGCCGCCGGCTCATGGCGCGTTCCCACCGCCGCCCAGACGCCGATCGCCACGGTTTCCACGGATTGCATATAATCCGTGGCGACCCGGAAACCGTTCGGCAGGGTCGTCACGCGTACCGTGGAAGCTGGATCGGCAATACGGGCTTGGGCAGTTTGGGCTTGCGCCATTCTCTCTCCTTGCAGGCCGGCCCGGTGTTGGGTCGGCGCGTCATAAATATTAACGAATAAGGTCGTCTCACCCGCGCCGCTGCGCAAGGACAAAATCTTTCACCCGCGCCAGATCGTTCGGCAGGACCGTCATGCGCTCCGGCCGATCGTAGAGGTCGGCGAGGTGTTCCGGCAAGGGTGCGCGTTGCCCGGTCGCCCGGGCGACGGCATCGGGGAATTTGGCCGGATGGGCCGTACCCAGGGCAATGATCGGCGTTTCCGGGTCGCGCCGCTTGGCCACCGCCGCCGCGAGGCCAATGGCGCTATGGGGATCGATCAGCTCGCCTGTGCGGCGGTAGAGGTCGCGCATGGCGGTAATCGTCGCCTCGTCATCGAAGGCCGCGGCGGCGAACAGCTTGTCGACCAGGCCCCAGGTCTGGCGCGGCGCCGTCAGCTTGCCCTTGGTGCGGAAATCGTTCATCGCCATCGACAAAGCGGCGCCGTCACGGCCATAGAGATCGAATAACAGGCGCTCGAGATTGCTGGATACCTGGATATCCATGCTGGGGCTGAGGCTGGGCTCGACCGCGGTGATCTCCATCGCCGCATCGTTGAAGAAGCGGGTCAGGATATCGTTGCGGTTGGACCCGACGATCAGCGGCGCAAGATCGAGGCCCATCTGACGGGCGCCATAGCCGGCATAGATGTTGCCGAAATTGCCCGACGGAACGGAGAAGCCGACCGGCCGGTCCGGCGCGCCCAAGGCCACGGCGCCGACCACGTAATAGACGATCTGCGCCATCACCCGCGCCCAGTTGATGGAATTGACCGCCGACATGTTCACGCGGTCGCGGAAGGCATGATCGTTGAAAAGCGCCTTCACCATGTCCTGGCAATCGTCGAAAGTGCCTTCAATGGCGATGTTGAAGACATTGGCCGAGGGGATGGTCGTCATCTGCCGACGCTGCACTTCCGACACCCGGCCTTTGGGATGCAGGATAAAAATGTCGATGGCGTCGCGGTCGCGGCAAGCCTCGAGCGCCGCCGAGCCGGTATCGCCGGACGTGGCGCCGACGATGGTGACGCGCTGGCCGCGCTGTTTCAGGACATGATCATAAAGCCGGCCGACCAGCTGCAGGGCGACGTCCTTAAAGGCCAAGGTGGGCCCGTGGAACAGCTCCATCAGCCAGAGCGAATGGTCGATCTGCTTCAGCGGCGTCACCGCCTGGTGCCGGAAGGTGCCATAGGCGTTGCGCACCATGGCGGCGAAATCGGCTTCGCTGATCTTGCCGCCGAGGAAAGGCAGCATCACCGCCGTGGCGATCTCGACATAGGATTTGCCGCGCAGTTTGGCAATCGCAGCGCGATCAAGCTGCGGCCAGGCCTGCGGCACATAGAGGCCGCCGTCGCGGGCAAGGCCCGCCAGCAGAACATCGTCGAATTCCAGCGCAGGGGCTGCGCCACGGGTGCTGATATAACGCACGGTCTTAATCCTCTGTCACGATAGGCCTGAAACTACTGGCCGGCCATGTTCGGGGCAAGAAGCCGCCAAGGCCAATGAGAAATTGGCCCGGTATCGATGCGGCGGGCAAATGCCCCCATAATATCGCGCAGAATACGGCGTCATTCCCCGAGGTAGCGGCGCTTGAGATGCGCCTTGAAGATGTTGCTGTCGAGCGGCCGGCCGGTCGCCTTGGTGACGATTTCCGGCGTCGACAGGCTGGAGCCGAGGCTGTGGACATTTTCGGCCAGCCAGGTCCGTAACGGCGCGAAGTCGCCCTGTCCGATGGCGGCGGGAATCCCCGGCTTGGCCGCCACCGCCGCGGCAAAGATCTGCGCTGCCGTCATCGCCCCCAGGCTGTAGCAGGGGAAATAGCCGAAGGCGCCGTCGAACCAGTGGATATCCTGCAGACAACCCTCGCGGTCGCTGGGCACCTTGAGGCCGAGCAGCTTTTCGAAACCTTCGTTCCAGGCGCCGGGCAGGTCGGCCACCGACAGATCGCCGCCGATCAGCGCCTGTTCCAGGCGATAGCGCAGGATGACATGGGCCGGATAGGTGACTTCATCGGCATCGACCCGGATGAAACCCGGCTGCACCTTGGTATAGAGGCGCCGCAGATTGTCCGGCGCCAGCGCCGCCTCATGGCCCGGGAAGGTTTCCATCAACAGCGGCGACAGATAGGCGAAGAACTCGGCGCTACGGCAGGCCTGCATCTCCATCAGCAAAGACTGGCTTTCATGCACCGTCATGCCGCGCGCCTGGCCGACCGGCTGCAAGCGCCAGGAGATCGGCAACTGCCGCTCATACAGGGCATGGCCGGTTTCATGGACGATGCCCATCAAGGCGTAGACGAACTGGTTCTCGTCATAGCGCGTGGTGATGCGGACATCGTCCGGCGTACCGCCGCAGAAGGGATGCAGACTGGTATCCAGCCGGCCATGGGCGAAATCGAAGCCGAGCGTCGCCATGATGCGCTGGCCCAGCGCCTTCTGCTGCTCGATCGGGAAGGGTCCGCGCGGCTCGACCGGCGGCTCCTGGCTGGCCTGGCGCGCCAGCACCGCGGCCAGGAAATCCGGCAGGAAGGCCGCATAATCGGCGAAAATCGAATCGATCGCCGCCACCCGCGCACCGGGCTCATATTGGTCCATCAGCGCTTCATAGGGCGAACAGTCGAGCTGGACCGCCTTGGCCTCAGCCGCCCGCCGGGTCAAACCCAGCAGGGTCTCGAGATAAGGCTTCACCCCGGCAAAATCCGCCATCGGCCTGGCCTGGCGCCAGGCGGCCTCGCAGGCGGCGCTGGCCTTGGTCAAGGCCTCTACCAGATCACCATCGAGCGCGGTGGCATGTACATAGAGCCGGTGCATCTCGCCAAGATTGGCGCGCTGCCAAGCATCGAGTTCGTTGCCATCCGCTGCTTCAGCCAACAGATCACCGGTGGCGCTGGCGGTCAGCATTTCATGGCTGACGACATCAAGGGCGGCGAGCTGTTCGGCGCGAGAGCTGTGGCCGCCATCCGGCATCATCGCCGACATGTCCCAATGCAGCATGCCGGCGGCCTCGCGCAGGGCCGACCAGCGGCGGAACCGGCCTTCCAGCCGGCGATAGGCATCCATGGCGGTCATGTGATTAGCGCTCCTGTGAAGGGGGCTGCACGGACGTCGGCTGCGTCCCAGGCTCGATGGGGGAACGCAGATGATAGATCACATAAATGACGATCAGAGCCCCCGCCAGCAAGCCCCAGGTAATGGCATATTGCAGGTGGTCGTTGGGCAGGTTGATGCGCGTCTGCCCGCCCAGCGGATAGGTACCCGGGATGTTGCCGGCCGCCGCCTCGACATAAATGTCGCTACGGGCCTGCAGCCCCGCCTTGGCGACCATGGCCGGCAGATCGAGAAAGAACCAGACGTTCTTGTCCGGCTCGTTGTCGGGCTGCATGAAGGACTGGTGCTGGGACAGCCGCACCACGCCGTCCATTGTCACCTCGCCCGTGAGCTGGCCCTGCGGCCGGCTATCCGGCAGTTTCTTGGTCTCCGGCACCCAGCCGCGATCAACCAGGACGGTACCACCGGCATTCAGAACCATCGGCGTGACGATGTGATAGCCGACATTGCCGTTCATCGACCGGGCGGCAAGATACATTTCGTGATCGTGTTGAAACTGGCCGATGAGGCGAACCCGGCGATATTCGGCATCACCAAGATCGCTGCCCACCGGCGGCAGATCGATGGGGGATGCTGCGACACGCGACTGGCGGTCGGCGATCAGCCCTTCCTTCCAATGCAGCCTTTGCACCTGCCAGATCGACAGGCCGATCATGATCAGCACGCAGGGAATGGTGAAGAGGGTCGGCCAAAGGGTCGGCCGAAAGACGCGTTTGCTGGATGACATGGTCACGCTCTGAAATCAGGCCGGGCGATCATCGGCCGGATGATCCGTGGCCGGATGATCCGTGGCCGGATGATCGGTTGCCGGGCGATCGCGGCGCGGGGAATCGGCGGAGAAGCCGGCTTGCGGCAGATGGCGGTATTGCAAGGCAACCAGGATGCCCTTGGCCGGCCGCAGCAATCCCAAGGAGCCGCCCAGGATCAGCACCGAGGCGAGCAGCATCAGCAGCCAGGGGGCGAGATCGAACCAGACCCAGAGGGCAAAGACGAAAGGCACCGCAAGGGCGAGCACGATGAACATGACGAAGACGGCCGGGCCGTCGCCGCTATCCGCAGCCTTCAGTTCCAGACCGCAGACCTCACATTTTTCGACCAGGGTCAGATAGCCGGCAAAAAGCCTGCCGCGTCCACAGCGTGGACAGCGGCAGGCCAAGCCGGTGGCGATCGGTGACGGACGGGAAGCGCTCATCGGTTCAGGTCGCGATGACGCTGTCGAACAGAACGCTTTCCCGCATCACCCCTCGCTTACTCTGCGTTGAAGGGGCCGGAACCGCCGCCCCAGATGTAGACGAAGATGAACAGGAACAGCCACACGACGTCGACGAAGTGCCAGTACCAGGCCGCCGCTTCGAAGCCGAAATGGTGGTCCGGCTTGAAATGGCCCTTCAGGGCGCGGAACAGGCAGACCGCCAGGAAGGTCGTGCCGACGATCACGTGGAAACCGTGGAAGCCGGTTGCCATGAAGAAGGTCGAGGCAAAGACCGTGTCCTTGAAGCCGAAGGCGGCGTGGCTGTACTCATAGGCTTGGCAAGCCGTGAAGCTGAGGCCGAGGAGAACGGTCAGGGTCAGGCCCTGGATCAGGCCCTTGCGGTCGCCTTCACGCAGCGCATGGTGGGCCCAGGTGACCGTGCAGCCCGAGGTCAGCAGGATCAGCGTGTTCAGCAGCGGCAGTTCGAACGGATCGAACGGGCGAATGGTCTTCGGCGGCCAGACATGGCCGATGGCTTCCTTCGGGAACAGGGAGGCATCGAAGAAGGCCCAGAAGAAAGCGGCGAAGAACATCACTTCCGAAGCGATGAAGAGGGCCATGCCGTAGCGCAGGCCGATCTGCACCACCTTGGTGTGATGGCCCTGGCGCTCGCCTTCATCGACGATGTCGGAGAACCAGAAGAACATGGTGCCGAGGATGAAGACGATACCGGGCACGATCCACCAGACCGGCGGCAGGCTGCCCAGCTCCTTGCCGTGCATGAACTGCACCATGCCGAAGGTGAACATGAGACCGCCCAGCGAGCCGGTCAGCGGCCACGGGCTGGGATCGACCAGATGATACGGATGATTGGCCTTGTGGGCGCCGTCTGATGCACTCATTTCCACTCTTCCCTTTTCTCACCGCCGCATGACACGGCGGCTA
Source organism: Dongiaceae bacterium (assembly GCA_035539215.1). GTDB lineage: Bacteria > Pseudomonadota > Alphaproteobacteria > Dongiales > Dongiaceae > Dongia_B. Next base: position 13,323 of record DATLIX010000129.1, read on the forward strand.
CATCCCCATTTGCCGCCCGCCGGACCCAGCCGCCGGGCAACTCGATGATCAATTTACTGAACTCTTCTGACCGTTGCCAGATACCGCATTCCCCGTCGGCGTCGCTGCCCCCACTGTCGCCGCGGCCCCCTGGTCGGCGGCGCGGAAGAAGGTATAGGACAAGGTGACGTCGTTCATCTGCGACAGGGTCGGGTCCTTGGCCATGTCAGCGTCGATATAAAAGCTGACCGGCATATCCACCTTCTGACCCGGCTGCAGCGTCTGCTCGGTGAAGCAGAAACAGGCGGTCTTGGTGAAATAGCTGGCGAAGGGATCCGGCGAGATGTTGTAGGTCGCCCGCGCCTTCACCGGCACCTTTTCCAGATTCTCAGCCTCAAAGAAAGCGAGATAGCTCTTACCGACCTGGACCCGCATCTGATTCTGCTTCGGCGCAAAGCGCCAGCCCAGCCCCTTGGCGACATCGGCGGTGAAGGTCACCGTCACCATGCGGTTGACCGCATGCGAGGTGGAATCGGCGCTGGCGATGCGCGGCGTGCCCTGATAGCCGGTGACCTGGCAGAACAGGCGGTAGAGCGGCACCGAGGCATAGGCAAGACCGACCATGCCGACAACCACCGCCGTCAGCACCCACATGGTGCGGCGGTTGCGGCGTTCGCGTTGCGACAGGCGGGTTTCGGCGGACATCGCTTCAGCTGCCCTTCAGCTTGACGATGGTGATGGCATAGATGACGACGCAGAACGCAACGAGGGCGAGCATGACCGCCCAGTTGCGGCCGCGCTGGCGGCGGCGGCGTTCGGCGGCCACGGCGGGGTCGATCTTGCTCACGGTCTTTGCCGGTTCGGCCATGGCGCTCACCCGACCGCCACCGACTGCAGGCCGCGCAGGAGATTGCCGACCAGGGCGATGACGCCCGGATTGCGATCGATCATCAGCAGCGAGAAGTGCAGGAAGAGATACAGCAGCGAATAGCGGAACATGGCACGCGCCGGCCGCATATCGATCTCGGCACTCTTCAAGACGCGCCATGCATGGCGGATGAAGCCGAGATTGAGCACCACCGCGGCCACGGCATAGACCGGGCCGGCGACATGCAGCAGCGCCGGCACCAAAGCGACTGGCAGCAGCAGCACGGTATAGACCAGCATCTGCAGCTTGGTGGAACGCGCGCCCGCCACTACCGGCATCATCGGCACGCCGGCCTTGGCATAGTCGCCTTCGCGGTAGAGCGACAGCGCCCAGAAATGCGGCGGCGTCCACATGAAGATCAGCAGGAAGAGCGAGATCGAGGCGAGGCTGATATCGCCCGTCACGGCGGCCCAGCCGATCATCGGCGGAAAGGCGCCGGAGGCGCCGCCGATGACGATGTTCTGCGGCGTGCGGCGCTTCAGCCACATCGTATAGATGACGACATAGAAGAAGATGGTGAAAGCAAGCAGCGAACCCGCCGCCCAGTTCACCGCCATACCCATCAGCAGCACCGACAGGAAGGACAGGACCAGGCCAAAGCCCAGCGCTTCATTGGGATCGACATTGCCGGCCGGGATCGGACGCGACTTGGTGCGCGACATGATCGCGTCAATATCGCGATCGAACCACATATTGATGGCGCCCGAAGCGCCGGCGCCGACGGCGATGCAGAGAATGGCGACGGCGGCGATCAGCGGATGGATCGCGCCCGGCGCAACGACAAGACCGGCAAAGCCGGAGAAGACGACAAGCGACATCACCCGCGGCTTCAACAGCGCGATGTAGTCGCTGACCCTGGGCCCGGCAATCGTTCCCGAGAGGTCGCGAAGCGACAGCTCAGGCTGGGCGGTGATATGAAGGCTCTCGTCGGCCACAAGAAGTCCAATTCACAGCAGAAGAAGAACGTAACGACGCTACGGCGCCAGAGCGGCGACGGCGGGAAATCCCGCCGTCGCCTATCGCTTTAGTGACCGCCGGCGGAAGCTTCGATCCGCGGCAGTTCCTCAAAGGTATGGAAGGGCGGCGGTGAAGTCACCGTCCATTCCAGGGTCGTGGCGCCAACGCCCCAGGGATTGTTGGCATTGATCCGGCGACCGAAGAACACCGTGTAGATCGCGACCACGAAGAAGAACAGGGTCGCGCCATAGGAAAGGAACGAACCATAGGACGACACTTCATTCCAGAAGGCGAAAGCCTCCGGATAGTCCGGGTAGCGGCGCGGCATGCCGGCCAGACCCAGGAAGTGCTGCGGGAAGAAGGTCAGGTTGACACCGATGAAGGTCAGCCAGAAATGCAGCTTGCCCGCCCATTCCGGATACTGCCGGCCCGACATCTTGCCGATCCAATAATAGTAGCCGGCGAAGATCGAGAACACGGCGCCCAGCGACAGCACGTAGTGGAAGTGGGCGACCACGTAATAGGTGTCGGTCATCGCCACGTCGACCGGCGCGTTCGACAGAACGACGCCGGTGACGCCGCCAACCGTGAACAGGAAGATGAAACCGACCGCCCAGAGCATCGGTGTCTTGAAGCTGATGGAGCCGCCCCACATTGTGGCGATCCAGCTGAAGACCTTGATGCCGGTCGGCACGGCAATCACCATCGTCGCCGCCATGAAGTAGGCGCGTGTATCGACATCGAGACCGGCCACGAACATGTGGTGGGCCCAGACGACGAAGCCGACGGCACCGATCGCCACCATGGCGCCGACCATGCCGAGATAGCCGAAGATCGGCTTCTTCGAGAAGGTCGAGATGATCTGGCTGATC
>DATLIX010000130.1:0-3971 GCA_035539215.1 Dongiaceae bacterium
CACCTGTTCCGCCGCCTTGCCGGTATCCCCGGCCGCCTGGCTGACGCCGGCGATGTTAACGGAAACCTCGGTCGTACCTTGCGAGGCCTCCTGCACGTTGCGGGCGATTTCCATGGTCGCCGCGGTCTGCTGCTCGATCGCCGCGGCAATGGTCGAGGAAATATGGCTGATCTCGTCGATCACCGAGCCGATGCCCTGAATAGCGGCAACCGAGTGACCGGTCGCCGCCTGGATTTCGCCGATCTTGCTGGCGATTTCGTCGGTCGCCCGCGCCGTCTGACTGGCGAGGTTCTTGACCTCGGAAGCAACGACGGCGAAACCGCGACCCGCTTCGCCGGCCCGGGCCGCTTCGATCGTTGCGTTCAAGGCCAGGAGATTGGTCTGGCCGGCGATATCGCTGATCAGTTTCACGACGTCGCCGATGGCCTGTGCCGCCGCAGAGAGGCCCTGGACTGACTGATTGGTCTGGGCGGCTTCCGCCACCGCCTTGCTGGCGATGGTATTGGCCTGGCTGACCTGGCGGCTGATCTCGGCAATCGAGGCCGACAATTGTTCGGCGGCGGCGGCAACCGTCTGCACGTTCGAGGTGGCGCGGCCGGAAGCCTCGGCGACCGTGTTGGATTGCTGGTTGGTCTGCTCGGCGGTCTGGGTCATGGCCTGGGCCGAACTCTGCAGCTCCTGCGATGCCGTCGAGACGGAATCCACCACGCCGCGCACCGAAGCTTCGAACTCGTTCGCCATCCGGTTCATGGCGTCGCGCTGGTCGCTCGCCGCCCGCTCGCGGATTTCATCCTGTTCCGCGGTCAGGCGATCGGCCCGCAGCATGTTGTCCTTGAACACCTGCAGGGTGCGCGCCATGGCGCCGACTTCGTCGCGACGCTTCATGCCGGGAACGTCCCGGTCCTTGTCGCCGCCCGCCAGCGCTTCCATGGCCGCGGTGATGGTCTTGATTGGCGTCGAAATCGACCAGCCGAGCAACAGGGCGAGGGTGATGCCGAAAATGAAGGCGATGATGGAGACGATCGCCGTGGTCTGCTGCAATTTGCTGCTGGTCGCCGCCACTTGCTGCTGCAGATCCGCCTGCTGCTGCTGCAGGCCGGTCTTGACGCTTTGCGAGATATCGCCGATCTGGGTCAGCGATGGCGTGAGCTGCGTGGTAATCAGCCGGTCGCTGATGCCGCGCACGGCGGCCGCCATGTCGAAGGCCCGCTTGATCTCGCCCACTTTCAGCGATGCATCGGCGACGGCTGCGATATGTTCCGGCTTGCTCAGTCCCTGCTGCAGGCTGTCCATGTCGCTATAGAGATTCTGGATGTGTTTGCTGAACTCGGTGACGGCCCCGGCCGAACTGAGGAAAAGGTAGTCGTGCGCCGCACGCGTGGCGATCCCCAGATCGGCCCGCGCGCTCGCCGCCCACATCGCCGTCACATTGTCATTGGCGGTGACGGCATCCTTATAGATCTGCTCCAGCGACTGGTCGACCTGAGCGGCACTGGGATCGATCGTGCCGCTGCTCAACTTGGAGATCTGCTGGATGATACCCGAGATCTTCTCGAAGCCCTGGCGATAGGTGTCCATCGCCTTGTTCATATCCTGCATCGCCTTGGCTTGATCGGGACCGGTCAGGCTTTCCGTCGCCTGCTTGCCGACAGCGCCGACGGCATCGATCGCCTCGTGCGCGCGCGGCAGCCTTTTCTCGTCATAGGTCAGGACATACTCGCCGGCATGCCAGCCCATGCTCATGAGGTCGGCATCGAGATTGCCCATCAGCAGAGTCTTGTCGGAAAGACGGCCGAAATCGGCAAACTGCCTGTTGGTCGACTGCAGCCCGAACCAGCCGGTGACGGCCACCACCGCCATGAGCAACAGGATGAGGCAGATGCTCAGCGCCAAGCGCACGCCGATCTTTAAATTGGAGAATCGAAACCGTCCCATAACCTGCCTGAATCCCCGGAAATCCCACACCAGAAGCGTCATAATCGGACTGAAGACTTAAGGAAGAATTACCTGTTTAGCAATTTCGACAGCCCAAAAACGAATGCGGTCGCGACGATTTTCGAACCTTGTGCAGCAGCCGGATTTGCCGTGGCCGCGCCACCCACGAATGATCAATCCGGACCGACGCCAAACGCGCGATATCTGCAATTTTAGCTAATTAAATGACCGCATCGCTGATCCGCTGTCGGCTTGCGGATCAGCGATCACGCGGCTCGCCCGGACGCTAAAGGAGATCGCGTTTGATCACCTCATGCCAGTTCCGCGTCACGACCTCTTTCCCATCTTCGAAAGTCGTCAATTTGCCGGTGAGCAGGAACTCGGTCTTGGTCGAAGACATTTCCGTGACCGTCTCGATCCGGATCGGCCAATCCGGCCGCGACAGCTCATAGCTCTGCTCGATCTTGTAGCGCGCCGAAAGCGGATCATCGGCCTTGATGGTCAGATGGCGCGTCAGGCAGTGATTGTTGACCGTGCCGATCTCGTCGAACCGGGTGGCACCGCCGCCGAAGACGCTGCCCTCCCCGCGCGTCACATAGGTCGTGACGCCGGAATACATATCGAAATGCACATACCGTTCCGCCTTGCCCTCGGTGACCTGGGTACTGGGCGTCAGCGGCGCCGTCTCCGAGGGCAGGAACGGGGCAGCGCCGTCAGTGTCGCGTGGCCGGCGCCGCGGCAGGACGAGCGCGCTTTTGCCCGTCAGCACGGTCAAGGTGACGCGTTCCGGGCTGGGCCAGATCAACGGCCAGTAGGCGGTCGAGAGCGCAAGACGAAGGCGATGGCCCGGTGCAAAGCGATGGCCGCAATCGTTCAGCTTCAGGCGCAGCCGATAACGCTGCCCCGGCACCAGTTCCGTCGGATGTTCGTGACTGTCGCGATGGGTCAGGTTGAAGACCTGGTAGCTGACCCGCAAGGCTTTGCCGTCGGGTGCCACGTCGCTGAGTCGGGCGCAAAGCTGTGCCACCGGTTTGTCGACCGAGAAATCGAGTTCGAGAACCGGTGCACCGAGAATATCAATCCCGTCACCGAGCGGTGCCGTGTCGAACACCAGCGACCCGGCATCATCCACCCGCTGGTCACCCGGCAATTCGCTCTCGCAGCCGACCGCCATCCATTCGCCGCAAACGATGCCGGTATTCTGAGGCGAGCAGATCGTCAGCGCCGTCTCCGTCGCTGCGCCGGCCGTCAAGCTGCCCCCCAACGCACTGCCAGTACCTTTATCCGCCGCCAATGACAGCCTGTGCTCGGTGATGTTCGGGCTCGGCCAGACATCTTCCGCCACCCAGCGGCCGGGATGCGCCGACCGGCTCGGCGAGGGATCGGTGTAGTCCTGCAGCCACGACCACAGCATCGGTCCCTTGAGCGTATCGGTCGGCTTGCCCTTCAGCCAATGATCCCACCACTTCACGGCTTCCTGCAGGAAACCGATCGCCGGCGCCGGCGACCCGTCCTGCGGATAAAGATGCGCCCAGGGACCGATCACCGCCTTGCGCGGTACCTGCAGACTTTCCAGCATGCGCGGCACGGCGTTGGTATAAGCATCGACCCAGCCGCCGATCAGGAAAACCGGCACCTGGATCGCCGACCAGTCCTCGCAGATCGAGCCATGCTTCCAATAATCGTCGCGCCGCTGATGCTGCATCCAGAGGGCGGGCCAGAACGGCATCGCCTTCAGGCGCTCGATCCAGTTCTCGCGCCAGTTGGGGCCGAAGGTTTCAGGGTCCGCGGGGCGGCCCTGATAGGCCAGCATGATATCGCCCCACCAGTGATTGTCGTTGAGCAGGCAACCGCCCATGTAATGAATGTCGTCGGCATAGCGGTCATCGGTCGAACAGACCGAAAGCACGGCCTTGAGCGCCGGCGGCCGCAACGCCGCCACCTGCAGGCAGTTGAAGCCGCCCCAGGACTTGCCCATCATGCCGACCTCGCCGCTGCACCACTTCTGCTGCGCGATCCAGTCGATCACCTCGACG
>DATLIX010000131.1:0-15565 GCA_035539215.1 Dongiaceae bacterium
TATTGCGGATTTTATATTGGTCGATCAATCAAAAAAGACCCTTGGCCTTGGCGCAAAAGCGGCATATCGTGGCGCAGTCGGTGAAATTGCTCGCCGCTGAAGCCCTTAGATTCTGCCGCGCTGACGTCCCGCAAAGAAGGCTCGAACCACGAGCCCGATCGCCAAGAAGGACGCGGACACTACAGGTGGCAAAACAACTTGTGCTGGGAGGCACATAATGAGCTTTCGTAAAATCGCCTTGGCGACCGTGTTTTCGGTTGTCTCCGTTGCTGCCGCTCAAGCGGCCGAGCCTGATTCCTGCAAGAAGGTCCATATCGCTGATGTGGGCTGGTCGGACAATTCCGCGATCAACGGCCTCTTCACCACCACGCTGAAGGGCCTCGGCTACACCACCAAGGTTGATACCTTGGCCTTGCCGGTGATCATGGAAAGCTTGAAGAACAAAGATTTGGACATCTTCCTTGATAACTGGATGCCGTCCAATGCTGCCAACGTGCAGCCTTATCTCGACGCCAAGACCATCGAGCAGCTGGCGCCCAATCTGGTCGGCGCGAATTACGCTCCGGTGGTGCCGGATTATGTCGCGGCCGAGGGTGTGAAGACGGTTGCGGACCTCGCTGCTCACAGCAAGGAATTCGGCAAGAAGTTCTACGGCATCGAGCCGGGCAATGACGGCAACAAGATCGTGCAGGCGAAGATCGATGATCCCTCGACCGGCCTCAAGGGCTGGAAGGTCGTCGAATCCTCCGAGCAGGGCATGCTGGCTGAAGCGCAGAAGAAAATGGCCAAGAAGGAATGGGTCGTTTTCCTCGGCTGGACGCCGCACCCGGTGATGGGCCTGATGCCGTTGCAGTATCTGACGGGCTGGGAAAAGGAAGGTTTCGGCGGCGCCGAAATCCACACCCTGACCCGCACCGGCTATTCGACCGAATGCGGCAATGTCGGCAAGTTGCTGGCCAACCTCAAGTTCGACCTCAAGATGGAAAGCACCGTCATGAAGTCGATCGCCGATGGCCAGGACAGCGAGAAGGCCGGCACGGCTTGGCTGAAGGCCAATCCGGCGGTGCTCGATACCTGGCTCGCCGGGGTCACCACGGTTGACGGCCAGGATGGCGCAGCGGCTGTGAAGAAGAGCCTCGGTCTCTAATATTCCTCGTTTCAAGGCGGCCTTGGCTTTCATATGCTGAGCTGAGGCCGCCTATTGTTTTGTCTTTTTTGACCCGGTTCGGGAGTCGGCTGAACGGAAAGATCGGCCAGGCTAAGGGGAAGTTGGGGAGAGCCAATGGATCAGCTGACAAACTGGATCATCGACCATAAGATCCCGATCGGGCACTGGGCAGACGAATTCATCAAATGGATCGTCGTCTACTTCGGATGGTTTTTCGATTTCATTATCGAAAAAATCGGCGGTGGCATGGATGCCTCGGTCGAGATGCTCAAATCCGACAACGTGCCGCCGCTGGTCTTCATCGTGGTTTTTGCGGCGCTCGCCTATGCACGCCAGCGCGACTGGAAAATCGTTCTCCTCGTCGTCGTCGGCTTCCTGTTCGTCCTCAATCTCAATCTTTGGGATGAGATGGTGGCGACCTTGCTGCTGGTTGTCTATTCGACTTTTGTCAGTTTGCTCGTGGGCATTCCGCTTGGCATCGTTTGCGCGCGCCGGCAGCGACTCTTTGGTGTTGTCGCGCCGGTTCTCGATATGCTCCAGACGCTGCCCAGTTTCGTGTACCTCATTCCAGGTCTGGCGCTGTTCGGACTGGGCATGGTGCCGGCAGTTGTCGCAACGTTCCTGTTTGCTGTGGCGGTGCCGGTTCGTCTGACCTATCTCGGCATCACGCAAGTCCCGACATCGATGGTTGAAGCGGGCGAAGCTTTCGGCTGCACGCGCTGGCAGTTGCTGAGGCGGGTTACCCTGCCGGCGGCGATGCCGACCATCATGGCTGGCCTGACGCAAACCATCATGCTGTCCCTGTCAATGGTCGTCATCGCGGCGCTGGTCGGAGCACCAGGCCTCGGCGTGCCGGTGGTGCGGGCCCTTGCCCAAGCCAATGTTGCTCTCGGAGTTGATGGTGGCCTCGCGATCGTGGCGCTGGCGATCATTCTGGATCGCGTTATGAAGCAGCCGAAACGGCGTCGCCGCGTCAAGAAGCGGGCATGAGGGGGAAGTCATGAGCAATATCACCGCCGTTCGCTTCGAAAATGTCGATGTCATCTTTGGCAAGCGCGCCAAGGAAGCCGTGGGGCTGCTGGATGCCGGCGAAGGCCGCGACAGCATCCTCGACAAGACCGGCTCCCTGGTCGCGGTTCATGATGCCTCGGTCTTCGTCAATGAAGGCGAGATCCTGGTGTTGATGGGCCTCTCGGGTTCCGGCAAGTCGTCACTGCTCCGCTGCATCAACGGCCTCAACACCGTAACCCGGGGCAAGGTGCTGGTGCATGACGGCGAGCGTGAGGTCGATGTCGCCAGCTGTGACGGCGATACCTTGCGGCGTCTGCGCCGCAACCGCATCTCCATGGTGTTCCAGCAATTCGGCCTGATGCCGTGGTTGTCCGTGCATGACAATGTCGGCTTCGGTCTCGACATCCGCGGCATGAAGCAGGCGGACCGCGACCGTGTGGTCGATGAGAAGATCAAGCTGGTGCGGCTCGACAAATTTGCCGACAAATTCGCCCATGAACTCTCCGGCGGCATGCAGCAGCGTGTCGGCCTGGCGCGCGCTTTTGCGACCGAGGCGGATATCCTCCTCATGGATGAACCGTTCTCGGCGCTTGATCCGCTGATTCGCGAGCATCTGCAGGACGAGCTCCTGGAACTGCAGCGCAATCTCAAGAAGACCATTGTCTTCGTCAGCCACGACCTTGACGAGGCGCTGAAGATCGGCAACCGCATCGCCATCATGGAAGCGGGCAGGGTGGTGCAGTTCGGCACGCCGGACGATATCATCCTCAATCCGGTCAATGACTATGTCCGGCAGTTCGTCGCGTCGATGAATCCGCTGACCGTGCTGAAGGGCGGCACGCTGATGCGGCCGGTCTCCGACCTCGTGCGCGAGCCCGGCAGCAGCTTCGTCCAGCTTGACCGCGCCGGTCGCTGTCGCTGCCGCCTCGATGAGCGGGGCCGGCCGGTCGATGCCATGATCAATGGCGGCCCGGGCGAGTTCATTCCCTATAACAGCGAGCTCGACCTCGCCGCTTTGCCGGACAACATGATGGTGACGGGAACCGAACGCACGCCGATGAAAGCGGCTGTCACCGTGCGGCAATTGACCAAGCGGCCGCTGGTCCTGCTGGGCGATGCCGGTGAACTGCTCGGCGTCGTCGGCGAACATGAGCTCTATCGCGGCATGCTGCGGCAGACGGAATATGCTAAGGTCGGCGCCTGAGGGGATCGTCATTACAGGTAAGCCATGACCACCGTTCGCGCCGTTCTGTTCGACAAGGACGGGACGTTATTCGACTTCTACAAGACCTGGGGCCCCATCACCGAGGCAGCCGCCTTGGCGGTTGCCGAGGGTGATGCGGCCAAGGCCGAACATATCCTCGCCAATTCCGGCAAGGATCTGACGACGGGCCGCTACCGGCCGGGCTCGCCGATCGCTTCCGGCAGCAACCAGGAAATCGCCCAGCTCTGGGCCGATCTCCTGGGACGCAGCCATGCCGTCGGCGAAATCTACCGGCGCATGGAAACCATGTTCCTGGAGAACCAGAAGAAGGGCGCGGTGCCGGTGCTGGATCTGCCGGCCTTCTTCACGCGGCTGCGCGGTCGCGGGCTGAAGCTCGGCATCGCCACCATGGACAGCGAGCAGGGTGCCTTGGCGGCGATGGACCGTTACAACGCCCGCAGCCATCTCGATTTCATCTGCGGCTTCGACACCGGACACGGCGTCAAGCCGGGCGGCGGCATGGTGCAGGCCTTCGCGCGGCTGATGGAAGTGCCGGTCGCCGAGATCGCCGTGGTCGGCGACAGCCCGCACGACATCGAAATGGCCCATGCCGGCGGCGCCGGTCGTGCCATCGGCGTCCTGACCGGCGTCAGCCCGCGTGAAGCGCTGATGGCCTGCGGCGCGCATATCGTCATCGACAGCATCGCCGAGCTGGAAACCGTCATCTGAAAGCGCCGGGCCTGGGCGGCTGAAGGAGGCTGCCGGGCTTCAAGGCCGGTTGCGCATCAGGAAGGTGCGCATCGCCGACAATCCTTCCGCCGTATAGCTGCGGCCGAAGCCGATGCGGAAGCGGTCGGTCGGCGTCGCGGTGAGATCCGATTGATAGATGCTGGCAGGAAGCAGGATGATGCCGTCTTCCTCGGCGAGGCGCCGGCAGAAGGTTTCGACTCCGTCCTTGCCTTTATAGCGCGGATAGGCGATGCAGCCGCCATCCGGGATCGACCAGTCGAAGAGGTCGCTGAATTCGTCGAAGAAGGCGTTCATCGGCGCTAGGTTGGCGGCGAGCAGTTCGCGGTTGCGCGCCAGGATGCGGTCGCGGGCCTTCAAGGCGATGACGGCGAGATGTTCCGAGGGACCGGCATTGCAGATCGACAGGTAATGCTTGATCCGCTCCAGGCGCGTCAGCAGTTCGCGGTCGCGGCAAGCGATCCAGCCCACGCGCAAGCCCGGCAGGCCGTAGGCTTTCGACATGACGTTGATGGAGAGGCCGCGTTCGTAGAGGTCCGCGGCCTGCGGTAGTTGCCGGCCGAGGTCGCGCTCCAGGCCGCGATAAACCTCGTCCGACAGCAGATAGATGCCGTGCGACCGGCACAGCTCAATGAGTTCCATGAACTGTGCCTGCGGGATCACTTTGCCGGTCGGGTTATGCGGGAAGTTGACGTAGATCAGCCTGGTGTTGCGACGCAGCTTGCTGCGCAGGAGATCGAGATCCAGCGCCCAGCCATTGCCGGCATCGAGCGGAATGCCGTCGGTGGCGCAGATCGACAGCGGCAAGGTCTCGGCAGATTGGTAATTCGGCGTCAGGACGATCGCATGATCATCCCGATCCAGCAGCACCTGCATGGCGGCGAAGATGCCTTCCTCGATGCCGGCAAAGGCGAGGATGTCATCGGCGCTCAGCTTGTCATAGGTGGCGGCGACGGCCTGGCGCAGGGCCGGCGTGCCGAAGGTCTCGATATAGCCGAGACGCAGCTCGTCCCAGGCGGCACGGTCCTCGGGCGCCGCGAGGTCGAGCAATTCGCGCAAGGTCAGCGTTTCCACATCCGAGGCCGTCATGTGATAGCGGGAATTGAACTCCCAGCGCGACATATAGGTCTCGAGCTTGAAGTCGGGCAGCTTGCTCATGAGGGGCGTTTTCCTTTCCGTATATCGCGTGATGTTTCACGCGCGGCGGCCAGCAGCCCGTAGACGGAGGCCCGGCTGATGCCGAGCGTCTCGGCCACGAAGGGCGCGGCGTTGCGGGTTTCGAACAGGCCCTTGGCTTCGAGACTGGCAAGGAGAGCCATGCGGTCATTGCGGTCGAGGGCCTTCAGGCTGGTGCCGTGGTCTTGCAGAAACGCGCGAATCTCCAGATTGATCCGTTCGCGCCAGTCATGCCGGAACAGCGGTTCGGGCGGCTGGGCGGCCGGCATGCCGAAGGCGCTGAGCAGGGCCACCGCCGCATCCAGTTTCGAGAGATCGAGGTTGATGCAGAGGAAGCCCAGTTTCTCGCCGGCCGCTGATTTGAGGACGGCGCTGACCGATTTCAGCCGGCTGCCGTCGTCATGGGCTTTTTCGTAAGGGCCGTAGGTGTCGGCTGCCGCCAGCAGATCCGGATCGTGGCCCAGATAGGAGGGGTCGCCAGGCCGGCGCTTGGAAAAGGCATTCCAGATCCTGACGATGCGATCCGTGGCGATGTCGTGGATCACCACCTCGGCATGGGGCTGCAGCAGCACCGCCACCGCCGCGGCGACAGGGAAATAGGGGGCGAGCGCGGCTTCGCGGGCGGCTTTTGGTTTCATGAGTTTACGATATGTCTAAGTTAGACGATTTGTCAAATTGAGACAATCAACTGCCATCGAGCGGTTTGGCTCCTCGGTCAGCTGGCTTAAGCGCGTGGCGGAACGGCCTCACGCCGGCTGTGTCTGGGCGAAATCCCAATAAAGCTGGCGGGCCAATCGGGTGACCGGGCCGTAGGCCAGTCGGCGCTGCTCGATGCCGATGATCGGCTGCACCTTGCTGTAATTGCCGCTGGCGAAGGCCTCGTCGGCTTCGAGCACTTCCTGATAGCGGATTGTGCGTTCTTCGACCGGCACGCCTGCGGCGGCCAGCAGTTTCACCAGGCGCTGGCGGGTGATGCCGTTGAGGAAGGTGCCGTTAGGGACGGGGGTGATGGCAGTGCCATCTTTGACGATCCAGAGATTGGAGGCCGTCAGTTCGGAGACATGGCCGAGCATATCCAGCATCACGCCGTCATCGAAACCGCGCCTGCGGGCCTCGGCATTGGCAATGCCGGAATGGGCATAGAGGCCGACCGCCTTGGCGGTGGTGGGCGCCGTCTCGATCGTCGGGCGGCGATAGGGCGAGAGCGTCACGCGAAAGCCGTTGGGTTCCGGCATGGCGGCCTCTGCCAGCGAGAGCGCGAAGCGTGTCGAGGCGGGATCAGCATGGACGTCGCCGTCGACTGCCCAGAAGAAGGGGCGGATATAGAGATGCGTGCCGGCGGGGAAGCGGCGGATACCTTCGCGGGCCAGGCGCTCGATCTCCGCGGCGGTCACCGGCGGCGCGAGGCCGAGCGTGTGGGCCGAACGGATGGCACGCTGGCAATGCAGATTGAGGTCGGGCGCATGGCCGTCGAAGGCGCGGGCGCCGTCAAAGACCGCTGAAGCGAGCCAGGTTGCGTGATCCCAAAGACCGATGACCGTCGGATTGCCGCTCAGCCATTCGCCGTTGACGTAATGCAGCGCCTTGGCGAGATCGACTTCCGCCATGATGATTCCCTCCCCATGAACACATCGGCATGAATATATCGACCTATGGCCGATGCGCCCGGCCCGCAGCAAGCTGACGGGTCGGCTGCCGGTTGCCCCCGGCTTCTTTACATCCGCTCGGGCGTTTCGATCCCCAGCAGTGACAGGCACAATTCCAGTTGCCGCAGGGTCAGCAGGCACAGCGCCAGGCGAGAGCGACGCAACGCCACATCCATTTCACTGAGGATATGGCAGGCGGCGTAGAAGCTGCTGAACGTCTGGCCGAGCGTGAAAGCGAAATCGGCGATGCGGTTCGGGGCCAGTTCGTCATGGGCGCCGCGCACAGCGTCCGGCAGATAGCCCAGCATCAGCGCCAGGTTACGTTCCGTCTCCGCTGTCGCGAGAATTTCGCCGGGCAGATCGCCCTGCAATTCGGCCTTACGCAGCAGCGACTTGATGCGCACGGCGGCGTATAGCAGATAAGGACCGGTCTTGCCTTCGAAGCGCGAGAAGCGGTCGAGGTCGAAGATGTAATTGGCGATCGGGTTGTTGCTGAGATCGGCGAATTTCAGCGCCGCGACCCCGACCTTGCGGGCGATGTCCTCGCGTTCCTCGGCGCTGTAATCGCTGCCGAGGCCATGCTCGGTCAGGCGCTTCTTCGCCTCGTCAGAGACCATCTGGATGAGGTCGTCGAGCTTCATGACGCCGCCGGTGCGGGTCTTGAACGGCTTGCCGTCGGTGCCGTTCATCGTGCCATAGCCGAGATGGGTCATGGTCGCCTTGCCATTGATTCCGGCCTTGATGGCGGCGCGGAAGCACTGCACGAAATGCAGATGCTGGCGATGGTCGACGACGTAGACGATGCGGTCGGGATTCTGGCAATTGACGCGGTCGATGATGGTGGCGAGATCCGTGGTCGCATACATGGCCGCGCCATCCGATTTCACCAGGATCAGCGGCGGGATCTCCATCTTGTCGCTCTCTTCGGCGACGCGGATCACCAGGGCGCCGTCGCTCTCCTCGACGATGCCCTTGTCCTTCATCTGCTCGACCATCGGCGCGATCAGGTCATTGACACAGGCCTCGCCCTTCCAGAGGTCGAAATGAACGCCGAGATTGCCGTAGTCGCGCTTCATGGCGGCGACGGAAATATCGAAGAAATGCTGCCACAGAGCGCGATAGCCGGGCCGGCCATCCTGCAGCTCGGCAGTCGCCTGTCGGGCCCGCTCGAGGCGCGCCGGATCGGATTTGCAGGCGGCGGAAGCGGTCGGATAGAGTTCCTCCAGCTCCTTGAGCGTGACGGGGCTTTCAGCGGGATAGGGCCCGCTGCTCTTCGGATCGAAATAGGGCAGATCCGGATGGCGGATCTCCAGTTCCGAGATCAGCATGCCCATCTGCAGGCCCCAGTCGCCCATATGCACATCGCCGATCGTCTCGTCGCCGACGAAGGAGAAGATCCGGCGCAGCGAGTCACCGATGATGGCGGCACGCAGATGGCCGACATGCATGGGCTTGGCAATATTCGGTCCGCCGTAATCCAGCACCACCGTCAGCCGCTCTTTTTCCGGCATGCCGATGCGCTTGTCATTGGCCAGCCGGTTCATCTGTTGGGCCAGCCATTCATCCGTCATCGAGATATTGATGAAGCCGGGCCCGGCCAGTTGCATTTCGCGGAAGATCGACTGCGCTTCAAGATGGGTCAGGATACGTTCGGCGATCTGGCGCGGCGGCAGCTTTGCTGCCTTGGCCGCCGCCAGCGCGCCATTGCACTGGAATTGCGCCAGGTCAGGACGGTTCGAGACGGTGACCTTGCCATATTCGGCCGGCAGATCGCAGGCCGCGAAGGCTGCGCCGACAATGTCGCTGAGCAAGGCGGTAAGCGAAGACATGATGAATCGATAACCTGAATGATTGTTTCAATAGGGTCGCTAAGAAAGCGATCAGAAGGCGGCTTCATCGCCTTCTGCCCGTCGGCGGCGACCACGACGCCCGCCTTCGGCCACCGGCTGGGCATGGCCCGATAGGCCGGCCTCTGACCCGGCGGTGAGGGGACCGAGCTTGGCGACGATCACCTCGGTGGTCGGCACCGGGCCGGCAACATGGCTGTCCAAGGCCGACCGGATCGACTTCAGATGTTCCGGTGAGGTACCGCAGCAGCCGCCGACGATGCGTGCCCCGGCGTCGCGCACCAGATGGGCATATTCCGCCATCAGCTCCGGCGTGCCGTTATATTTGATCTTGCCCTCGTCGTAGAAGGGAATGCCGCAATTGCCTTTGGCGACGATGATATCGCCGGGTTCGGCCGCCGCCGCCATCTGGGCGATGGTGGCGGTGAGATCGGAAGCGCCGACGCCGCAATTGGCGCCATAGGCGACCGGCTTCGGCTCCAGCGTATGCACGAACTTGGCGAAGTCGGCCGGGGTGATGCCCATCATCGTGCGGCCATTGGTGTCGAAGCTGCAGGTGGTGACGATCGGCAGACCGGCTTTGGCCGCACCCTTGACCGCCGCCGCCACTTCCTCCTTGGCCGACATGGTCTCGATCCAAATGACGTCGACGCCGCCATCGCGCAGCGCAAGCGCCTGCTCCTCGAAGGCGGCGACGCCGTCCTCCTCGGTCAGCGCGCCTAGCGGCTGAAACAGCTCGCCGGTCGGTCCCACCGAGCCGGCGACGATGACGACGCGGCCCGGCGTTGCCTGCATTGCCTTGTCGGCGACGGCGCGGGCGATCTCGGCCGCGCGCTTGTTGATCTCATAGACGCGGTCCTGGTCGCCATGCAGCTTCAGGCGATGGCGCGTGCCGCCGAAGGAATTGGTGAGGATGATATCGGAGCCGGCATCGACGAAGGATTGATGCAGGGCCGTGATCTTCTCCGGATGCAGGTGGTTCCAGGTCTCCGGCGAATCACCCGTCATCAGGCCGGCGGCAAAGAGATTGGTCCCGGTGGCGCCGTCGGCCATCAGGAACGGCTTGTCCTGCAACAGCTGCAGAAAACGATTGGTCATGGCCGCCTTCCTTTCCGGTCTGCTGATCTGGCGCAATCCGGTCAAATTCCTATTGAAACTGGCCCGCAGACTAGGGTTTTGCCGGCGGCCCTGCAAGTTCGCTTTGCGTATGCCAGATGTCCGGTGATCGCCAGCGAGAGCATTGTACCGCTGATCCCATCGCCGCGCTCAACCATGGCGCTTCCGGCCAAAGGGAGGCCGGGGAGGCCGCTCGCCGAAACTGCCCTAACGCCGAAGCCCGTTGAGCTGAAATCAAGGCAATAGCCCGGCCACCCGGTAGGCTTCGATGGTCTTGTCGAAGACCGCGATCTCGCCGCGTCCGCGGGCCACAAGCTGGGCGCCTTCGATGGCCGCGAAGATGGCCAGTGCCTGCTGTTGCAGCGGCTCGGTTCCCGCGGCAGATTTTCGCCGCGACAGCAGCTTGACGAGCCATCGGACATTTACCTCCGAAAACCGGTCGACCTCGATCCTCACCTCAATCGGCAGATCGTCGCGCTCCGCGGCCATAATGCCGTACAGGCACATCCGATTATCGTTCAACAAGGCTGCCCGGAAAAGGCCGAGATAGCTTTTAATGCATGTCCGGAGATCGGCAGAGTCCGCGAGCAAGCCTTCCAGATAGGCCATCGCATCATCGGCATAGCGCCGCGCAAGGGCCGCCCCGAGATCGCCCTTGGTCGGAAAATGATAGTGAATGCTGGCGCTCTTGATGCCGACTTCCTTGGCCAGGTCGCGAAAGCTCAACGCGTTATAGCCGCGCGCCTGCACCATGAGACGGGCGATCGCCATGATGGTTTCCCTGGTATCGGTTGTCGTCACGCTCAAAACTCCTGTCTATCTACCTATAGATAGAGATTGACGCGGGAAAGCGAAAGGGCTATCTGGCATTTAACTATCTATCGATAGATAGTTAAAACGAGAAAGGCTGTCCCCGTGAAAATCTACGATCGTCCCGGTTTCCCCAATTCCTCGCGTATCCGCATCGTCCTGGCTGAAAAAGGCCTGGACGACAAAGTTGAATTCGTCAGCGTCGATTTGATCGGCGCGGAACATAAGCAAGACGCTTTCCTGGCGAAGAACCCTGCCGGCAAAATCCCCGTCCTCGAACTCGATGACGGCACGCTGATTTCCGAAAGCACGGCAATTACCGAATATCTCGACAACCTCGACGGCAATCCGACCTTGACCGGTAAGACGCCGCGCGAGAAAGCCATGATTCATATGATGCAACGGCGCGCCGAAGCCGAACTCATGGATGGCGTGGATGGCTATTTTCACTACGCGACCCCTGGGCTTGGCGCCGCGATGCAGCCTTATGTCAGCCCCGACTGGGCCGGCCGGCAGGAATGGGGGCGGCGGCAAGCAGCCAAAGCCGTGCGTGGCATGTCCTATTTCGAGGATGTCTTGAAGAGCCGGCCGTTCGTTGCCGGCGAGACGTTCTCCATGGCGGATATCACCGTTTTTGCCAGCCTCAACTTTGCCGATGCGGCCGGCATTGCCTTGCCGGAAGACTGCACGTCGCTCGCTGCCTGGCGGACCCGTGTGTCCGCGCTGCCAAGCGTCAAAAATCGCAGTGGCCAGCAGTTCCTGCCCGAAGACCTGAAGCGTTTCGGTTTTTGAAGCCGCCGGGGCTTTCGGCTCCAACACGAAAACGCCGGGGCAAAGGTTTCTGCCCCGGCGTTCCGCGATCATTCAACCTGCGGCTTATTTACCGGCAAAGGCCTTGCGCAAGGCTGCATCGGCCTGATCGACCGCAGCCTTGGCTGCAGGCGTACCGGCGACGGCATTCAGCATGACGAAGTCATGGATGGTACCGTTGTAGCGTACGGCAGTGACGGTGACGCCGGCCTGCGCCAGCTTGCGGGCATAGGCCTCGCCCTCGTCGCGCAGCACGTCATTCTCGTCGGTGATGACGAGGGCATCGGGCAGGCCTTTGAGCTGCTCCAGCGATGCGTTCAGCGGCGTCGCGGTCGGCTGCTTGCGGGCAGCCTCGTCGGGCAGGTAGGCGTCCCAGAACCACTTCATCGCTGCCTTGGTCAGCCAGGGGCCGTTGGCGAACTGGTTATAGGAGCCGTCATCGAAATTGACGTCCGTCACCGGATAGAACAGCACCTGGAAATCGATCTTCGGTCCCTGGCGTTCCTTGGCGAGCAGCGCGACCACCGCCGCCATATTGCCGCCGACGCTGTCGCCGGCCACGGCGAGGCGCTTGGGATCGACGTTGAATTCCTTGGCATGCTCGGCGACATATTTCGTGGCCGCATAATCCTGTTCGATCGCCACCGGATAGCGGGCCTCGGGCGAGCGGTCGTAATCGACGAAGACCACCGCGGCATGGGCGCCATTGGCGATCTGGCGGATCAGCCGGTCATGGGTCGCCTCATCGCCCAGAACCCAGCCGCCGCCATGGAAATACATCACCACCGGCAGTGCGCCTTTCGCGCCGGCCGGCCGGACCACATGGACCTGGGTCTTGCCGCTGGGGCCGACCGGCAGGGTCCTCGCCTCGACATCGGCCGGCAGCTTGGCAATCGGGCCGGCTTGCGCGCCGGCAAGCACGTCGCGGGCGTCGGCGGGGCTCAAGGTATAGATGGCCGGGCCGCCCTTGGCGGTCAGCGCATCGATGAAATGCTGCGTGGTCGGCTCGAGGGCGGAACCGTCGGCATGAGCCGTGCTCACAGCCAGACCCGTGGTCAGGGAAGCGGTAACGGCCAAGGCGGAAACCAAGCGGGCCAGAGTTTTGCGGATCCGGGAAGTTTTCGAGGCGATAGACATGTGACGTTCCTTCTTGGGAAGTGCGGGGTAACGCCTGAATACTTGCCGCCAAATTAATTGTTCGCAATTTATATCACAACATATGAGCTATGCAATAAATTGATAGCAATCTAATTTCGCGCTATTGATCTGGCGGCCGACGAATGCAGCTCAATGAAAGCGGCTCAAAGAAAACCGGCGGCCCGTTGCTGGACCGCCGATCTTGTCTGCCAAGTTAAGCCGCGGGCTTCAGCTGCGCGGCTTCAGGTTCTCCGGATCGTAGAGCGGCTTGTAGCCGACGCTGGCGACTTCGACCGGATAGGTCTCGCCGAAATATTCGACCGTCAGCTTGCGGCCCTCCTGGCAGTAGGACCAGGGGAGATAGGCAAGCGCGATGTTCTTGCCGATGGTCGGGCCGTAGGCGACCGAGGTCGTGAACGAGTGGCGGCCGAGTTCGTCGACCAGAGTCTCGCCGGTTGCCGGGTCCATCACCGGCATGATGCCGACCGGATAGCGGGCGACGCCCTTGGAATCGACGTTGTCGGTCATCACCAGCGTGCAGAGCATGGCCGGCTGGTTCTTCCGCGCCTGATACTCCACGTGCTTCGCCTTGCCGCGAAAATCCGCCTCCTTGACCTTCGGACGGGAGAGACCCGCCTCGAACAGATTATATTCGGTCAGGAGGTCGGCATTCTGCAGACGCAGGCTCTTCTCCATCCGGCGGCTGTTGGCGTAGGTCTCGACGCCGAAGGCCATCACGCCGGTCGAGCGCAGGGCATCCCAGACGGCGAGGCCGTCCTCGTACTTCATATGCAGCTCCCAGCCCTGTTCGCCGACATAGGAGATGCGGAAGGCCGCGACGTCCTTGCCGGCGATCTTGATCGGCTTGATCGCCGCGAAGGGGAAGTTCTCCTGCTTCAATCCGTCGGGATCGGCGACGACCTTCTGCAGCGTCGTGCGGGCATTCGGCCCCCAGATGCCGATGGTGACGTATTTCGAGGTCACGTCGGTAACAGTGACGTTGAAGCCTTTGTCCTGGGCCATCCGGCGCAGGTAGTGGTAATCGCGCGGGCCGGCATCGGCACCGTCGATAACGCGGCAGCGATCGGCCATGCGGATGACGGTCAAGTCGGCGCGGACCATGCCCTCGTCATCGAGGAAGTGGGTATAGATGCCCTTGCCAACCATGTTGTCGCCACCGATCTTGGCGGCGCAGATCCATTCCATCAGCGCGACATGATCCGGACCTTCGACATCGATGATGGCGAAATGCGACAGGTTGACGATGCCGCAATCCTCGCTCATGGCGAGATGCTCGGCATTGGAGACACGCCAGAAGTGGCGGTTGTCCCATTCGTTTTCGCGCACCGGCACACGGTTGCCGTATTTTTCCAGCAGATGCTCGTTGGCGGCGTAGCCATGGGCGCGTTCCCAGCCGCCGAGTTCCATGAAATAGCCGCCGAGTTCCTTCTCGCGCACGTAGAACGGTGAGTGGCGCACGTTGCGGCCCGTGGCATAGGGTTCGCGGGGATGAACCGCCGGATTGTAGACCTTCTGCGCCGCTTCGGTGCAGCGGCCCTCGATGAACTTCTCCTGCAGCTGATGCGGATAGAAGCGGGCGTAGTCGATCTTGGCGTGGTCGATGGCGGTGCGGCCGTCCGTCATCCAGTCGACGACCAGCTTGGCCATGCCCGGCGCATCCTTGACCCAGATGGCCACGGCATACCACAGGCCGCGCACCTTCTGGCTCTCGCCGATCGACGGGCCGCCATCGGCCGTCACCTGCAGCAGGCCGTTGAACGAACGCTTCTCCTCATAGCCGAGTTCGCCGAGGATCGGGGTCAGCTCGATGGCACGTTCCAGCGGCGTCAGGATCTGTTCCATGTCCAGATCGCGCTGCGAGGGCGACAGCCGCGCCTCGTGCTTTTCCAGGATATCGCGCGGATGGCAGAGGCGGGGATTGATTTCCTCGTAATAGCCCCATTCGATCATGCCGCCTTCCGACGTCGTCGGATCGCCGGTGTCGCGCAGATAGGCCGAGTTGCCCTGGTCGCGCAGCAGCGGCCAGCCGATCTCCTTGCCGGTGCCGGCGAATTCATTATACGGCCCGAAGAAGCAGAGGGGATGATCGATCGGCATGACCGGCAGATCCTCGCCCGCCATTTCGGCGATCAGGCGGCCCCAGAGACCGGCGCAGACAATGACGTAATCGGCCATGATGGTGCCGCGCTCGGTCACCACGCCCTTGATGCGGCCGTTTTCGATCACCAGCGAAGTGGCCGGCGTATTGGCGAAGACCTTCAGCTTGCCGGAAGCCTCGGCCTGGTTGACCAGCTTGCCGGCAACCGTCTGGGAGCGGGGGATGACGAGGCCGGCATCGGGATCCCACATGCCGCCCTGGACGACGCTCTCTTCGATCAGCGGGAACTTCTTCTTGATCTCGGCCGGCTCGATCAGGCGCGCTCGCGTGCCGAAGGCCTTGGCCGAGGCGACCTTGCGCTTGATCTCATCCATGCGGGCGTCGTCGCCGACGCGGGCGACTTCAAGGCCGCCGATGCGCTCGTAATGGCCCATCTTCTCGTAGAAGTCGACGGAATAGAGCGTGGTCCAGCAGGACAGAAAGTCGTGGCTGGTCATGTAGCAGAAGTCGGAGGCATGCGCCGTTGAACCGATATCGGTCGGCACACCGGACTTGTCGATGCCGACGATGTCGTCCCAACCCCGCTCGATCAGGTGATGGGCAACCGACGCACCCACGATACCGCCCAGACCCACGATGACGACCTTCGCCTTTTCCGGAAACTCTGCCATTTGCCCTGACTCCGAAGTGATATTGCTGGCATTGGATTAAGCCCGACTCTAGTCAGTCACTTGGCATCCCGCGACAGCAAATTGCGCATTCGCGGCAGGCGCC
>DATLIX010000132.1:0-9007 GCA_035539215.1 Dongiaceae bacterium
ACCATCTTCGACTCATGATATCTCGTAAGAGATTAGCGGAGCTATGTAATGTTCATCCAGACAGAAGAAACCCCGAATCCTGCAACCCTGAAATTCCTGCCCGGCCGGACGGTGGTGCTGCAGGGCACGGCCGATTTCGACGGCGTCGAGGCGGCCCAGCGCTCGCCGCTGGCAACGCGGCTGTTCGGTGCCGAAGGCGTGGTCCGGGTCTTTCTCGGCAGCGACTTCATCACCATCACCAAGAGCGACGCCAAGGACTGGTCGGTGCTGAAGCCCTCCCTGCTCGGCATGATCATGGAGCATTTTACCACCAATCAGCCGGTCCTGCTGGACGAAGCGGGCGCCACGCCGAGCGCCACCGCCAGCGAGGAGGATGACGAGATCGTCGCCCAGATCAAGGAGCTGCTGGATACGCGCGTGCGCCCGGCGGTGGCCCAGGACGGCGGCGACATCATTTTCCACGCTTTCGAGGAAGGCATCGTCTATCTGCATATGCAGGGTTCCTGCAGCGGTTGCCCCAGCTCGACCGCGACCTTGAAGATGGGCATCGAGAACATGCTGCGGCATTACGTGCCGGAAGTGATCGAAGTCCGCCCGGTCTGAGATCAACAGCCTGAGATCGACGATCCGAGATCAACGGCCTGAGGCTTGCCCAGTCTGAAGCCGAAGCTGAGCCGCAGCCGGCAAAAGGGAAGCCCGGCGCGATGAGGCAGCGGGCTCGACGCGCGAAGCACCGACCCGGAGGGGACTGATGGCGGAGATGGCGGCCCATCGGGGCCAGAGGCTCGATCAACTGGCATTCGACCAGCTTTTCCTTGAGGCCCATACCCAGCGGCACTGGCTGGACCGCGCGGTGCCGGACGATCTGCTGCGCGAAGCCTATGACCTCACCCGGCTGGCGCCGACCAGCGCCAACTGCCAGCCCTTGCGCATCGACTTCGTGCGCAGCGCCACGGCCAAGGAGAAGCTGCGGCCCTGCGTCTCGGAAAACAATCTGCGCCAAACGATGGCGGCGCCGGCGACGGCGATCTTCGCCGCCGATTTCGAATTCTACGAATTCCTGCCGCGTCTCTATCCCCAGGCCGATGCCAGGTCCTGGTTCACCGGCAGCGCCGAGGCGATCCGCAACACCGCCGAATTGAATGCCGCGTTGCAGGCCGGCTATTTCATCCTGGCGGCGCGCAGCCTGGGACTGGATTGCGGCCCCATGGGCGGCTTCGACCGCGCGAAGACCGATCAGGCCTTCTTCGCCGGCACCAAGTGGAAATCGCTGTTCCTGTGCAATCTCGGCTACGGCGATCCGGCCGGCTTCCGGCCACGCAATCCCCGCCTCGATTTCGCCGAAGCCTGCCGCGTCGTCTGATTCCGGCCGGCTAAGGCAGAACGCTGCCGCCGCTTATCCACGCCCGTTTCAGCGGCGGTTTCAGAGCCGGCCATCCGCCGCCCTGATCTTGCGATCGGTCTCGAATTGGCTCAGCGCATAGACCGACCAGATCGCGGCCGGTATCCAGCCGATCAGCGTGATCTGCAGGATCAGGCAAATCAGCCCGGCGAAGGGGCGGCCGATGGTGAAGAATTGCAGCCAGGGCAGAATCAGGGCCAAAAGCAGGCGCATGCCGATATCCTTGTCGGTGAGATTTGACGCGCCGGGCGTTGCCACGCCCCGGCGCAGGTGCAGATGAGGATGCAGGGTCGGCGGATCAAGGCCACCCGGCTGAGATCGTCCGGCTAAGATCGGCGGGTCAAGATCGCCGCCTCAAGGCTGGCCGGCTCCCGTTCCGTCGCCGCGTCACATCATCGGCCGCCTCAGCGTCGCCTGGTCGACCACCGGATAGTCGCGCGCCTTGAACAGCTGATAGTGCCACCATTCGTTCTGGTAGAAGTCCCAGCCGGCGGCCGACATCAGGCCGAGCAGCAGGAAGCGGTTGCGTTGCGCCTCCGGGCTGATATCGGTGCGGCCGTGATGGGCCTGCTGGGCAAAGGAATCGAATTCCGTCCCCATATCGAGTTCGCGGCCCTGGCCGTCGATCAGCGTCAGGTCGACGGCGATGCCGCGGGTATGGATGCCGCCCTTGCGTGGATCGGAGACGAATTCCGGATCGGGAAAGGCATGCCACAGAGCCCATTGGCCCTCGACCGGGCGATAGGCGTCGAAGATCTTGAAACGCAGGCCGAGCGGGCGCGCCAGGTCGATCGCCCGCTGCAGGCAGGCCGCTGCCGCGGGATGCAGATAGCAATCGGCATGGCTGTAGATCTGCCTGCCGGTGACGTTCTCCGGCGTCGCATAGGCCAGCGCGATATCGACATCGAATTCCGGCCGGCCGATCGGCAGCAAGGCGGCTTCCTTGCTGGCGGCGAGCTGCGGCGAAGTGGCGGTGCTGGTGGTGGTCATGTTGCAAGCGATCCGTTTCGCGGTTATCTCCATCAGGAACTAGCAGAGAGAGACGATCCTGGCAAAACACAACCATGCATCAGCAGCTTGCATTTAGCGCAGACGGCGCCGGCCCGGGCGGGGCGCGTCGATGAGCGGTCCTGCCCGCCCGGCAGCGCCCGCGCCGGAGCGACGGACTGCAGGCGAGCCGGGTGCGATTCTGGCGATCGATGCGGCCGGGCATGGCTGCTCGGTCGCCCTGTGGCGCCGGGATGCGGTGGTTGCGGCCGAGGCGCGGGACATGGCCCATGGCCAGGCGGCGGAATTGCTGCCGATGATCGAGCGGGTGATGCAGGCGGGCGGGCTCGATCTGCGTCAGCTCGACAAGGTGGCGGTGACGGTGGGGCCGGGCGGCTTCACCGGCCTGCGCATCGGTCTTGCCACCGCGCGGGGCCTCGGTCTGGCGATCGGCTGCCCGGTGATCGGCATCAGCAGCTTCCAGGCCACCGCAGCCGCGCTGCTGGCTGCGGCGGATGCGCCTGCCGCGCGAGCCCCGGGCGATCTGCTCGTCGTCCTCGATAGCCGGCGGAGCGAGCCTTATCTGGCCCGCCTGGCGCCGGATCTGGCATTCCGCCAGCCGCCGAAATTGCTCGATGCCGCCGAGCTGGCCGCCGCCTGCCAGGCGCCGGGCCTCACTCTGGCCTGTGGCGACGGCCTCGCCGGCCTTGCCGCATTCCTGCCGGCAACCCTGCCGCAGCGGGCCGGCGGCGGCGACGCGGTTGCCGTCGCCCGCCTGGCGGCCGATCCGGGGCAGCGCTTCCATCTGCCGCCGGATCCGGTCTATCTGCGTCCGCCGGACATTTCGCAGCCGAAGGCCCCGGCAGCTGTGATTCCGGCACCCGCGATTCCGGCGCCCGTGATTCCGCGGCCGGCGAAGCCGTCCTCATGACGGCGATCCGCGCGCTGGGGCCTTTCGATCTGCAGCTGCTGGCGGCGCTGCATGAGCGCAGCTTCACCGCCCCCTGGGATCAGGCCTGGCCGGCTGCCAGTTTCGCGGAAATCCTGGCGATGCCGGGGGCCGGCGGCTGGCTGATCAGCGCCGGCGACCAGCCGGCGGGGTTCATTCTGCTGCGCAAGGTGGTCGACGAGATGGAGATCATCCTGATCGCCAGCGATCCCGCCTGGCGCCGGCAGGGCCTGGCCGGCCGGCTGCTCGACCATGTCCTGGCGGAAGCCCGGCAGGCCGGCGTCAAGACGGCGTTCCTCGAACAGGCGGCACCCAACCTTGCGGCCCAGCAGCTCTATGCCGGCCGCGGTTTTCACCCGGTCGGCCGGCGCCGCGGCTATTACCGGGGCCGGGACGGGGTGCCGGTCGATGCTGTGATCCTGCGCCGCGATCTGGACGCCTGACCGGCGCGGCGGCCGTTGCGCCCAACCCAGCCGCCGCCTTCTTGCCCTGCCATCATTATAGGACTCGGCCTCGGCATAGTGATTCGCTGAAAAACGGCAATATTACGGTGTGACTTTTACGAAAACCCGAAAATATCACAGTAAAAATAGGTCCCGTTTGCACACTATGTGGCGCGATTTCTTCTTCCAGCCGGCGAAAGCGCCTTTGATCATTGCTGCTGGCCGCTTCGTCCCCTAAATTAACCTCGATCTATACAAGAAGTAGGTGACTGGATGGCCGATGACAGCAAGCGGCAGGCGCTCCTCCCGATGGTAACTGAAATCGTGGCGGCGCATCTCTCGAACAACGCGGTGCCGGTCGGCGACATTCCGCGTCTCATCAACGAGGTCTATGGTGCCCTGACCGGCCTCGGCCAGGCCGGTTCGCCGGTGGTGGCCCTCACCCAGGAACCGGCCGTGCCGATCAAGAAATCGGTCCTGGCGGACCACATCGTCTGCCTGGAAGACGGCAAAAAGTTGAAAATGCTCAAGCGGCATTTGCGCACGGTCTACGGGCTGACCCCCGAGCAATACCGCGAAAAATGGAATTTGCCCGCGGATTATCCGATGGTGGCGCCGAATTACGCGAAAAAGCGCAGCTCGCTGGCCCGGCAGATCGGGCTTGGCACCGGTGGCCGACGCCGTTAAGTCTGTGGTCGGCCGGCTGGTGATTCTGCTTTGCCCACACTCCTGGTAAAGGCAGAATACCGGGCGGCATTTCGGATCACCGCAGCCCCCAGCAAATGGGCCGCAATAAGGATGGTATGTGTGAGCGTCGTATCCCGCTTGGAACAATTATGCCACGACAAAGGGCTGAAGATGACCGAGCAGCGGCGCGTCATCGCCCGGGTCCTGTCCGAGGCCGATGACCATCCCGATGTCGAGCAATTGTATCGCCGCGCCACCAAGATCGATCCCGGCATCTCCCTGGCGACCGTCTACCGGACGGTGCGGCTGTTCGAGGAAGCCAGCATCCTGGAGCGCCACGATTTCGGCGACGGCCGCGCGCGCTACGAGGAGGCGCCGGCCGATCACCACGACCATCTGATCGATATCCAGTCCGGCGAGGTGATCGAATTCACCAATCCCGAGATCGAGAAGCTGCAGCACCGGGTGGCCGAACTTCTCGGCTACAAGCTGGTCGGTCACCGCCTGGAACTCTATGCCGTGCCGCTGCATGGCAAGGGCAAGAAAAAATGAGCTTGGCGACGGCGACCACGTTGCGCCCCGTCGAGGTGCGCGTTGGCAGCTTGGAGATTCGCCTGGCGGAAAGCCCGGCGGAAATCGCCGCCGCGCAGCAATTGCGCTACCGCGTCTTCTACCAGGAAATGAGCGCCCAGCCGACGCCGGAGATGGCGGCGGAGGCCCGTGATTTCGACAGTTTCGACCCGTTCTGCGATCATCTGATCATCATCGACCACGATCTCGGCGGCGGCGCCAATGCCATCGTCGCCACCTATCGGCTGTTGCGGCGCGACGGGGCGGCAAAGCGCGGCCAGTTCTACTCGATCGACGAATACGACATCAGCGCCATCGTTTCGCATCCCGGCGAAATTCTCGAGCTTGGCCGCTCCTGTGTCGATCCGCGCTACCGCACCAAGGCGGCGATGCAGCTCCTCTGGAAGGGCATCACCGATTACGTGATGCATTACAAAGTCGAGATCATGTTCGGTTGCGCCAGCCTGCCCGGCACCGATCCGCAGCAGCACAAGGTGCCGCTGTCCTACCTCTATCACCGGCATCTGGCGCCGCCGGAATTTCGCATGAAGGCGATCGCCTCGCGCTATGTCGATATGAACATGCTGCCGCCCGATGCCTTCGACGATAAGCGCGCGCTGGTCGGGCTGCCGCCGCTGATCAAGGGCTATCTGCGGCTCGGCGGTTTCGTCGGCGACGGCGCGGTGGTCGATCATCAATTCGGCACCACCGATGTCAGCATCGTCGTCGTCACCAATCTGGTGACCGACAAGTACTACAAGCACTATACGCGATCGGAAACGGGCGGCGCGGGCGGCGACGGCCCCGCGGGCGACAGTCTCTGACGGTCGCCGCAACATGGCGACACCGGACCTTGGCAACGCTGCCGCACCTGTGGTGCACCGACCTTCCTTGCCGAAGCGCAGCCGGGTCCTGACGCAGCGGCCCGATGCGGCGACGCTGGCGGCCGAACTCGCGGCCGAGGCGGCCGAGCCGATCGCGCTGGGATCGAGCTGGCTCGCCTCCTGGCGACTGGCGATCTATCTCAGCCTGACGCTTTTGCTGTTGCCCCTGCAGTTCGCTTTCGTGCTGCTGCGGCTGAACCGCCTCGCCGAATGGCTGCCGCTGCACTACCACCGCCTCTGCTGCCGTATCTTCGGCTTCGAGATCGTCCGCATCGGCGAGATCTCGCGGGTCCGGCCGACCTTGTTCGTCGCCAATCACAGCTCCTATCTCGATATCCCGGTTCTCGGCGCCACGCTGCCGGCCAGTTTCGTCGCCAAGACCGAAGTGGCGAGCTGGCCCGGCTTCGGCCTGCTGGCGAAATTGCAGCGCACGGTCTTCGTCGATCGCAAGCGCGGCACCACCCACCGCCAGCGTGACGAGCTGCAGAACCGGCTCGAGGCCGGCGACAATCTCATTCTCTTCCCTGAGGGCACCTCCAACGACGGCAACCGCGTGCTGCCCTTCCGCAGCGCGCTGCTCTCCGTCGCCGAGCGCCAGGTGCGGGGCGCCGCCCTCGCCGTGCAGCCGGTTTCCGTCAGCTATGCCGGTCTCAACGGCGTGCCGCTCGGCCACGGCCTGCGCCCCATGCTCGCCTGGTACGGCGATATGACCCTGGGGCCGCATCTGTGGCATTTCTGCCGCCTCGGGCGGGTTCGGGTGGTGGTGGAGTTCCATCCCGCCACCACCATCGGCGCCTTTGCCTCGCGCAAGGAACTGACCCGCTACTGCTTCGACCGGGTCGCCCGCGGCGTCTCGCAGGCGCTTGCCGGGCAAACCGGCGGCTTTGCGCCGCCAGGACCGAAAACCGACAAAAAACATTAATGATGTCAATCGGTTGATCCGCCTTGTTGCGTAAGGGCAAATCGGCTACATCTGGGCCGTTGGCCCGTGCTAGACTGATATCGATGAGCGATCACACGACCCTATCGAGCCGAGCCGGGGAAAGTTGAACGGAACCACCTTGGCGAAGAAGCTTTTCATCAAGACCTATGGCTGCCAGATGAACGTCTACGACTCCGCCCGGATGGCGGATGTGCTGGCGCCGCTGGGCTATGCCGAGACCGATGACGCGGCCGACGCCGATATGGTCATCCTCAATACCTGCCATATCCGAGAAAAGGCCGCCGAGAAGGTATTCTCGGAGCTCGGCCGGCTGAAGCAGAACCGCGACCTGCGCCAGGCCCAGGGCGCCGATACCATCATCGCCGTGGCCGGCTGCGTCGCCCAGGCGGAAGGGGCGGAGATTCTGCGCCGCGCCCCCCAGGTCGATATCGTGCTCGGGCCGCAGACCTACCACCGCCTGCCGGAAATGGTGGCTCGCGCCACCCGGGCCAGCGCCCGGCGGATGGAAGCGCGCGCGATCCAGGCGCCGATGACGGTGCGTCAGGGCCAGGCCGGCATCCTCGATACCGATTTCCCGGTCGAATCGAAATTCGACCATCTGCCGGAAGCCGCCAATGCGTCCGGCGTCAGCGCCTTCCTCGCCATCCAGGAAGGCTGCGACAAGTTCTGCACCTTCTGTGTCGTGCCCTATACCCGTGGCGCCGAATTTTCCCGCCCCGTCGCCCAGATCGTCGCCGAGGCGCGGCGCCTGGTCGATCAGGGCGCGCGCGAGATCACGCTGCTCGGCCAGAACGTCAATGCCTATCACGGCGTCGCGCCCCAGGCCCATGCAGCGGGCGGCGAAGCCGAATGGGGCCTTGCCCGGCTGATCCGGCACCTCGCCGACGCGGTCGATGGCCTGGCCCGCATCCGCTATATGACATCGCATCCGCGCGACATGGATGACGATCTCATCGCCGCCCATGCCAAGGTGCCGCAATTGATGCCCTTCCTGCATCTGCCGGTGCAGTCGGGCTCGGACCGGATCCTCGAGGCGATGAACCGCCAGCACAAGGTCGAACGCTTCCGCGACATCGTCGCGAAGCTGCGCGCGGTGCGGCCGGACCTCGCCTTGTCCTCGGATTTCATCGTCGGTTTCCCGGGCGAGAGCGACAAGGATTTCCAGGCGACCCTGGATCTCGTTGCCGAGATCGGTTTCGCCCAGTCCTTTTCCTTCAAATACAGTATCCGGCCGGGCACGCCGGCGGCGGCGCTGGAGAACCAGGTCCCTGAAGAGATCAAGGACGAGCGCCTGCAGCGTCTGCAGGCTTTGCTCAACCAGCAGCTGGAAGATTTCAACCGCGCCATGATCGGCCGCACCCTGCCGGTGCTGTTCGAAAAAACCGGCCGCTATGACGGCCAGCTGATCGGCAAATCGCCGTATCTGCAGCCGGTCCATGCCACCGCGGATGCAAGCCTGATCGGCAGCGTGGTCGATCTCCATATCGACGGGCTCAGCCATTTCAGCCTGGC
The DNA here is from genome assembly GCA_035539215.1 of Dongiaceae bacterium. Classification (GTDB taxonomy): domain Bacteria; phylum Pseudomonadota; class Alphaproteobacteria; order Dongiales; family Dongiaceae; genus Dongia_B. The sequence continues at coordinate 8,378 of DATLIX010000132.1, forward strand.
CGGTCGCCTGCAGGGCGATACGGTGAGGGCAAGACCTATCTTTTCCACTGCAATGACGGAGGCGCGTGCTTGAGCTACGACCCAATTGGTCCGATCGCGCCGCCTTTGCATGTACAATTCGACGACAACCGTCTGGTGCCGCTGCTCTTCGGCGAGCATGACCAGCATCTGGCCCGCATCGAGCGCGAGCTCGGCGTTTCCATGGTCGGACGCGGCAACCAGCTGACGATCTCCGGTTCCAGCACCGCCGTGGCGACGGCGCGCCAGGTGATGACGGCGCTCTATCAGCGGCTGAAGCGCGGCCTTGCCGTCGACAAGCCTGAGGTCGACGCGGCCTTGCGCATGGCCGGCAGCGAACGGCGCGCGGAACGCGGCGATGGTCGCGGCGAAGAGGCGGTGGAGCCCAATCTGTTCGGCAACGATATGAAGGATGGCACCGCCATCCGCACCCAGCGCAAGCATATCACGCCGCGCTCGGCGGCCCAGGCGCGCTATATCAAGCAGCTGCATGAGCGCGAGATGGTGTTCGGCATCGGCCCGGCCGGTACCGGCAAGACCTATCTCGCCGTCGCCGTTGCGGTCGCCATGCTGATGAAAGGCTCGGTCGATCGCATCATCCTGTCGCGGCCG
>DATLIX010000133.1:0-102590 GCA_035539215.1 Dongiaceae bacterium
TGATCCAGCGACACATCGGCACCGGCTTCAACGTCGAGCTTCTCGACCAGGATGACGTCGTTCTTGGCGACTTTGTACTGCTTGCCGCCGGTCTTGATCACTGCGAACATGATGTCCTGCTCTATATCTTCTCCGGCCATAACGGCCGGTACCCATTCCGGGTGGTCAAAAAAACAGGGGCCGCCTGCGCAAGCGCTGTCAGCGCCGATCCCGGGCGACCCGTTCCAAGGGCGGGGAATATACTGTGCGACATTGATGTGTCAATGGAATTTGGCGAAGCAAGGTCTGCATGCGATTCATCCCCGTTCCGCCAGGGAGATGATCAACCTATTGAAAAAACGCGATAAGGGCAACCGCACCCTCGGCGATATCGGCTTTATCCGCTGCTTCTGGTGCGGTGATCGGCCGAAAAGGCTTCGACTAACCGGCTTTTTCTAACCATGAAGTGATCAGATTTATCTAAAATTCCCTTTTTGCACGAATAGCGACTCACCCGCCTCCCCTCAGCCGCCGGCCAGAGTTTCGCCGGTTCTCGGCGAGGCCAGAGCCCCCGCCTTGCCGGCGAGCCGGATGGAGGGACGTTCGATCAGGTGATGGAACACCAGCGCGCCCGCCAGCGAGGTCGACAGCACCAGCAGGCTGGCGACACCCGCGGCCAAGGTAGCCCCCTGAACCGGCTCGATCGCCAGGTAACTGGCGATGCCCAGCGAGAAGAGTACCGGCAGATGGAGGAGATAGAGGCCAAAGGAAACCCGCCCCAGAAACAGCGAGATCGGCAGGCTGAGGAACGATTGGGCCGTCGGCGAAATCAACGTCCCGGCGACGATGAGGATCGAGCGCGCGGTCCATTGGCTCATATGGCCTAGAGGATCGGCCAGACTGCCGAGCCGATCCATCAAGTCCGGTACCAACAGGTTGAGCACCGGATAAAGCATGGTTGCAGTCAGAATCGCAGCCAGGCCAAGAACATCGCAAACCAATTGATGTCGGTCGATGCGATGCTGCATATGCGCGGCGAGATCGTGCAAAGCGACGCCGACAGCGAAGAGGGCGCAAAAATTGGGCAACCAGGCCGGCACCGCGATCAGCAGCATGCCGGAGATAGCGCAGGCCGCCAGCCGGGCGAAACCCGACGGGATGAAGAGGCACAGGAGGAAAACGAGAATCGATCCCATGAACTCGACGCGGATGGTCCACAACACTGGATCGTGCACCGGGGTTTGCGGGCCGACGAAAGCGCCGATCGTGGTCTCGCGCAGCACATCGAGAAAGTGCGGATGGTAGCCTGGCGGAAAGAGCGTGTGCATCCAGTCGGAGCCGGCAACCGCACTCGCTTCCGTGGTCCGATTTCCAATCGAGATAAAGAGTATCAGGATCAACAGACCGGTCACGATGATCGGCAGACCGAGGCGCAGCCAGCGTTTGACGACCAGACTGGTGAGGCCGATTTTCTGTGCGCCATAGCGTCGCCGCGCCGCTTCGACGGCCTCAGCCAGGACGATGCCGGAGAGGAGAAAGAAGATGGCGACCGCGAGGGGGCCATCGACGAGGAAAGAGAACGGGCCAAGGATAGGGGAGACGCCGTCATTCGACCCTTTGATGGCGGGGAAAAACCCAAGCTCGAGATGATGCAGTATTACGAACAACGCAGCCCAGCCGCGCAGACCGTCGAGATGCAATAAACGCCGCATCGCTTTTCCTCACATTGCCATTGATGGGCCCGAGTCGGTCCGCCTGGAGACCGCTCGCCGGCGCAGTGGCTGCAGTTCACGCTCGCGTTACCCACAGGCCTAGCGAGCCGACGTACTGCACGAAAAGGAAACGGCCGCTTTTCCCGACGGTTCTGCCATTGCACGCAGACGTGACCTGTATTCACGGTCGCGCGAGAACCCCGCTGTTAGCGCTTAACAAATGCCAGGTGACATCCTTGTGATGAGGCGAAACGCACGGTGACGACCTTATGTTATTGCAGTGCAAACAAACCGGCCTCAGGCTGACACCTTTCGAACACCTTAACGACCCAGCAGGTATGTTACATGTGCCATCGCTATATTCAGACCAGCGACCTCGGCTCGTTGCATGAGAGCTTGCCTTTCACCGGTACGGTCCCGCTGACACCGCGACACAACATCCGGCCAATGCAGGACGTACCGGTCGTGTATCCGCGAGATGGCGGTAATTGTCTGCGGATGATGCAATGGGGGATGGACGAGACGTCAGGCGGCGACACAGCCGCTACCGAAATCAACGTTCCCCTAGGACTGGCCGAGGATCTCGCCGGCCCGTCATTGCAGCAGCGTTGCCTGATCCCGGCAGATGGATTCTATGAATGCGAAAGGCGCGCCGGCCGCCGCTTGCAGCCTTGGCTGGTGCGATTGATCGAAGATGGCCCCTTCTGCTTTGCGGGTGTCTGGCAGATCGCCCGCGCCCTCAAAGGCCCAACCGCTTATCAATGCGCGCTGCTGACCGTTGCCGATAACGGTACCATTGCTCCCCTCGCCGCCCGCGTTCCCGTGATCCTGGCAAAGCAGGATTACGCCACATGGCTGGATCCGACGACGCCGAGGGAAAGGCTGGAGGGTTTGCTCAAGCCTTATCGCGAGAGTGGCATCTATTGGCACCCGGTCAGCGCCGAAATTCTGGAAAGCGAGCGGGATATTCCATCGCTGGCCGAGCCGGCACAGCTGATAGCAGCCTGACGCCCTTCTGCGGCGGAGCATTCAAGCTCCGCCGCGGAGGGACCGCTTATTGCTGCTGCGGCCGCATATCGGCACGGCTGATGCCGGCGACCGGAACCGGTTTCTTCATGGCATCGCGGCGGAAAGGCTCGCCCAGTTCCTGGTTGAGGATCACCTCGACGAAGGTGGTGATACCCTTTGTCTGGTCGGCGATCGCCGTCTTGATGGCCTCGGTCACCTGTTGTGGCGTGCGGGCGATAACGCCCTTCAGGCCGCAGCCTTCCGCCACCTTGGCATAGCTCAAATTGGGATTGAGCTCGGTGCCGACGAAATTATTGTCGTACCAGAGCGTCGTGTTGCGCTTTTCGGCGCCCCATTGATAATTGCGGAAGATCACCATGGTGATCGCCGGCCAGCCTTCGCGGCCGATCGAGCCCATCTCGTTCATCGAGATGCCGAAGGCACCGTCACCGGCAAAACCGACCACCGGCACCTCCGGATTGCCAATCTTGGCGCCGACGATCGACGGAAAGCCATAGCCGCAGGGCCCGAACATGCCGGGAGCGAGATATTTGCGGCCCTCGTCGAAGGTCGGATAGGCATTGCCGATGGCACAGTTGTTGCCGATATCCGTGGAGATGATGGCATGACGCGGGAGTGCCGCCTGCACCGCGCGCCAGACTTGGCGCGGCGACATCAGATCGGCATCCTTGCGGCGGGCGTCGGCGTTCCAGTGGGTGCCCGGATCATCATCCTCATGATCCATCGAGGAGAGCTGCTGCAACCAGGCGGACTTGCTCTGATGGACCAGCGCCTTGCGCTCGGCGCGCCCCTTGTTGCCGGCGGTGGCGGAGAGCTGCTCGAGAATCTGCTGCGCCACCTGCTTGGCATCGCCACAGATACCCACCGTCACCTTCTTGGTGAGGCCGATGCGGTCGGCATTGATATCGACCTGGATAACCTTGGCCTGCTTCGGCCAGTAGTCGATGCCGTAGCTGGGCAGGGTCGAAAAGGGATTGAGACGGGTGCCGAGAGCCAGCACCACATCGGCTTTGGCGATGATTTCCATCGCCGCCTTTGAGCCGTTATAGCCGAGCGGCCCGACGCTGAGCGGATGGTTGCCGGGGAAAGCGTCGTTGTGCTGATAGCCGCAGCAGACCGGCGCGTCCAGGCGCTCGGCCAATGCCGTCGCATCGCCAATGGCATTGCCGATGACGACACCGGCGCCATTGAGGATCACCGGGAAATCCGCCTCCGAAAGCAGCCGCGCCGCTTCGGCGATGGCCTGGCGCCCGCCGGCCGGACGCTCCAGGCGCACGATCTGCGGCAGTTCGATATCGATGACATGGGTCCAGAAATCGCGCGGCACATTGATCTGCGCCGGGGCGCAGCCGCGCCAGGCCTTCTCGATCACACGGTTGAGGACTTCGGCCATGCGGACGGGGTCGCGCACCTCTTCCTGATAGCAGACCATTTCCTCGAACATCGCCATCTGGTCGACTTCCTGGAACCCACCCTGGCCGATGGTGCGATTGGCGGCCTGCGGCGTCACCAGCAGCATCGGCGTGTGGTTCCAGTAGGCAGTCTTCATGGCCGTGACGAAGCCGGTGACGCCGGGACCGTTCTGGGCGATCGCCATCGCCATCTTGCCGGTGGTGCGGGTGAAGCCGTCGCAGATCAGGCCGGCATTGGTTTCATGGGCGCAATCCCAGAAAGTGATCCCAGCCTTGGGGAAGAGATCCGAGACCGGCATCATGGCCGAACCGATAATGCCGAAAGCCTGCTCGATGCCATGCATCTGCAAGACCTTCACGAAGGCTTCTTCCGTCGTCATCTTCATCGTCTGTACTCCATATCATCCGGGCGTCCCGGATTGATTTCCTGATCCGGCGAGGGCGACTGTCACGATCGCGCTGGCACGATCACAATCCCCCATAGACTGTCAGGATAGACAGGGCGCGGTTACAGACGTTAGGTCCAGATGCAAAATGCGATGGGGCCAAGCAATTACACGCCGCCGGGCGAAAGGCGCCCCGACCGTGACAAAGCCCTAAATCGCCAGGCAATATCCGACCGCCGGGCGGCTTCCCCCTTCAGGACAGACGGAAAGGCATGTCCCAAGAAGGCGCGGTCCAGGCGTAAAGCTTCCCCTCGCCCCGGCGCTCAAGCAGTCATTTGCTCAGCTTCACAACCGTGCCCTTCAGGGCAACGCCGGCAATGATGGCACCCGCATGGCATTCGTATTCCGTCGGGCTGGAGAAGACGTTCTTGCGGTAGTAGCTGACGATATTGATGACGGCATTGCCGCCCTCCGTACGGGCCCGCTCGGCCAGCTCCTTCATCGCCGAAATCATTGCCCAGCGGCAGACATCTTCATCCGGTCGGCCGACCGAGTTGGTTTTCCGGTTGGTGACGAATTCACCGAGGCTCTTCTCGATATTGGCAGGCTTCTGGTCGCCAAAGACCAGCGTGATGTCGCCGGGAACATTCTCCGCATAGCGCGGATCGCTCTTCACGTCGTCGATCTTCAAATGATACGGCGTATCGCGCGCGAAGGCCGGCGCTGCGGCGCATGCAAAGGCCATTACGCATGTGGCGGAAAACACGGCAAGTTTCTTCATGAACGCTCCTCCAGGACAAGTTTTTCTGAACCACTGTAACCGGCACCGGGTTCCGCGTGACCGGGTTAACGCCGATGCTTAGCGATGACGCTTGAAAATCAGCGAGGTGTTGAGCCCGCCAAACGCGAAATTATTGCTCATGAAATAGTCCATCTCGATGCGCCGGGGCACCGCCATCAGATAGTCGAGTTCCGCGCAGCGGCTATCGACCTCGACGAGATTGACGGTGGGAAACACGCGCCCCTCATTCATCATTTCGATACCGAGCCAGGCTTCCAGCGTGCCGCAGGCCCCCAGGGTATGCCCGAAATAGGACTTCAGGGAATGGATCGGCACACGACTGCCGAAGACGGCGTGGGTTGCCTGGGTCTCGGCGATGTCGCCCCATTCGGTGGCGGTCCCATGACCATTCACATAGCCGATGGCATCCGGCGCCAGCCCCGCTTCGCCCAGCGCCTCCTGCATGGCGACGGCCATGGTTTCGGCCTGGGGCTGGGTGGCGTGGCTGCCATCGGCGTTGCTGCCGAAGCCGACCAGCTCGGCCAGGATGGGCGCCCGACGCGCGACGGCGCGCTCATATTCCTCGAGGATAAAGCTGACCGCCCCCTCGCCGATCACCAGCCCGTCCCGTTCCCGGTCATAGGGCCGTGGTACCCGTTCCGGTTCGGCATTGCGCGTGCTGGTGGCGAACAAGGTATCGAAAACCGCCGCCTGCGTGACGTCGAGCTCATCCGCGCCACCGGCCACCATGATATCTGCCTTCCCCCAGCGGATCGCCTCCGCCGCGTAGCCGATCGCATGGCTACCGGAGGTGCAGGCACTGGATGTCGGAATGACGCGTCCCTGCATACCGAAGAAAATTCCGATATTGACCGCCGCCGAATGGCTCATCATCTGGATGTAGCTGGTGGCGTTCAACGTCTTCGAACGCCCCTGCATCATCAGTTCGGCGAAGCTGACGACCGGCGGCGGACTGCCGAAGGACGAACCATAGGCAATCCCTGTACGGCCGCTCCGAACCACGGGATCATCGATGAGACCCGCATTCTGCAAAGCGCGCTCGGTCGCATAGACGGCGAGGCCGGCAACCCGGCCCATGGTGCGGGTCTTCTTGCGCGGGTAGAGGTCCGTCGCGGAAAAGCCGACAATCGGTGCGGCCAGACGCGTATTGATGCCGTCATAGCGCTCCCATTCCGGCATATAGCGAATGGCCGTCTCACCGCGTTCGAGGCAGGCGCGAATGGCCGGCCATGAATTGCCCAGGGCCGTCATGCCGCCAATGCCGGTGACAACGACGCGCCGCATCACACCATCCCGCCATTCACCGAGAAAACCTGGCGCGTAATATAGCTGGCGTCTTCCGAGCACAAAAAGGCAACCAGCGCGGCCACTTCGTCGGCCGTGCCCAGGCGGCGCATCGGAATCACTTTCAACACCTCATCCATCGGCAGACCGGCCGTCATCTGGGTTTCGATGATCCCGGGCGCCACGCAATTCACCGTGATCTGGCGCTTTGCAAGTTCGACCGCCAGGGCCTTGGTGGCGCCGATGATGCCGGCCTTGGCGGCACTGTAATTGACCTGGCCGCGATTGCCAGTGATGCCGGCCACAGATGACAGGGTGACGATCCGGCCGCCACGCCGGGCGGAAACCATGGGCATGGTGACCGGCTTCAACACATTGTAGAAACCGTCCAGATTGGTGGTCAGCACCTGGTCCCAATCCTCATCGCTCAGGGCCGGAAAGGCGGCGTCCCGGGCAATGCCGGCATTCAGCACCACACCCCAATAGACGCCATGCCGATCCATATCCGCTTCCAGTGCCGCACGTGTCTCGTCGCGGTTGGCGATATCGAAATGGATCACCCGGGCCATACGGCCCGCTGCCCGGATGGCCTCAGCCGTCTCGCTGGCGCCGTCGAGGTCGCGGCCGTAATGAACGGCGACGTCAAAGCCACCAGCCGCGACGCGCCGCGCGATGGCGGCGCCGATCCCCTTGCTGGCCCCCGTGACCAATATGCTCTTGCCCGTCATGATCCCGCCCCCTGGGGTCCTGCCGCGCCGATCCCCTGGCTCGCTAACATAGCCGCGACATCAGCAGGCTGATAGACCGTCAGCTGGGCTGAGGCAATGGCCTCGCCGGAACTGTGGCCGGCCGGCATCACCCAACAGTCGAAGACCGCCGTTTCACCCTCGTGAAAGACCAGCCGAGCGCCGACCAGAACGGTTTCCCCGGCGACAAACCAGTCGCGGCTGCTCTTGAATTCCCGCGTTCCCAAAAGAAAACCGACGCGCACCTCGCCACCGCTGTCCCGCGCCACCGCCCCGACATGGGCGCCGCAGGCCTGTGCCATCCATTCCAATGCGATATGCGCGGCAATGCCTTGCCCGGTGCGGAAAAAAGGCAAGCCGGGCCGGATCTCCAGTTCGGTCACGATGGCATCGGCCTGGCGTTCCACCACCCGGTCCAGGAGGATCATCGGCCGGGCGTGAGGCAGCAGGGAATCGATCGGATAAAGCGGCCGGGGCACGTCAGGCACCTCGACCGAGGATGAGTGACAGATTGCTGCCGCCAAAAGCGAAGGAATTGCTGAGCATGGCATTTTTTCCGGCCGCTGCCGTCATGCCTTGCGACACCAGCCGCAAGGCCGGTATCGCCGGATCGGCCTCGCCATCCCAGATGTGCGGCGGCAAAAGACCGGCATTGTAATCGGGATGGAGCGTCAGCCAAAGGAAGGCGGCCTCGCAGGCGCTGGCCGCACCCAATGTGTGTCCGGTCATCGGCTTGGTCGAACTGCAGGCGATTTCGGCTCCGAAAAGCTGGTGGACGGCCTTGCCCTCCATGGCATCGTTCAGCGGGGTCGCGGTGCCATGCAGATTGACATAAGCGATGTCGTCCGCACCCAGGCCGGCGTCGGCCAAGGCCATCCGCATCGCCTCATAAGCGCCCTGTCCGCTGGGATCGGGCGCGCTCACGTGATGGGCGTCGGACGTTTCGCCGATGCCGAGCAGCTCGACCGCCGCCGCCTCTCTGGTCAACAGAAAAGCCGCGGCAGCCTCGCCGATATTGATGCCGTCACGATTTCGGCTGAACGGATTGCAGCGGCCCCGGGAAATGGCCTCAAGCGCACCGAAGCCATTCGCCGTCATCCGGCAAAGCGTGTCGGCTCCGCCGACCACCGCCGCATCGCAGATGCCGCTAGCAATCAGCCGCCGGGCCGAGGCAAAGACCTTGCCGCTGGAAGAACAGGCGGTGGCCACCGTATAGGCCGGCCCGGTGAGACCGAGGAACCTGGCGGCAAAGCTGGCAAGGCCGCCCACTTCCTGTTGCCGATAGTGAAAGCGCCGTGGCCAGGCCCCATCGCGTCGGACGGCGTCATAGGCTGCCTCGCCTTCGGCAATACCGCCGGTGCTGGAGCCCAGCACAACGGCGACGCGGTGACGGCCATAACGTTCCGCAGCCCGTGCGACCTCATCTTTTATCTGGGTCAAGGCAACCGCCATCGCGCGGTTGTTTCGGCAGGTGTCGGATTGAAAGGCGGCCGGCAATTCCGGCAGCGAACCGGCGATGGCACCGACCTGGATCACTTTGCCAAAGGCAAGCTCAGTATCGGCGACCAGGCCGGATGCCGTATCCGTGACCAGGGCTGCGGCCACCGTCTTCGGATCCTGTCCCAGCGGCGAAACGATACCCATCGCCGGAATGCCAAGCGGTGCAGCGGTCATTCGCTCACCTGCAGGGGGACGACATCGATGTCATAGCCCCAGGCCAGATTGCGATAGCTCAAACCGGCTTGCCAGGGATGGGCGCTGCCGCCGTGGTAATCCGCTCGCAGAATCGGCCTTCCGCGCAGCGTCACCGTACGGCCTTCGGCAGTGACCGAGAGATCGGCGCCGGAAGACCGCAATGCCTGGCGAACCACCTGTTCGGGCCAATAGATCGTCACGATATCGGCCAGCATGGCGCCCGGTCGAACTTCCTTCGGCAGAACGGGTGCCGTCTCCACGTTGATTCGCGACCCGCGCCAAGTCACCGTCATCAGCCTTTGGCCCGTCGCATCCACGCCTACCAAGAGAACGCGTTCGGCAGTGATGCTGAGATGCGCCTCGAAGACGATTGTGCGACCGTCACGATGGGCGGTGACCATCTGCACTGCCTCGACGTTGTGTCCCATCGACGCCGGATCAGGCAAATCGAGCCGAAGATCGGGCGCCAGGTAGGCCGCGGTGTCGCGTGCCGGATCGCTGCCCTGGCCGCCCAAACTCGTGCAGCCGCCCAGCACCGCGAGGCAAAAAAAGGCAGACATCCATACCTTCATCGTGAGCGATCCGTCGCGCTGATCCGATCCATAAGATCGCTCCTTATCACGCCTGATCGGTCCTGCCCAGCCGACGCTTGACTTCGGCGCCGCCGGCCAGCGGCGCCAGCAGGAAGGCAAAGGCGATACCCACCAGCATGGTCAGGCCGAAGGCATGGACGGCGGCCATCTTGCTGAAGGCCAGGAGGCCGAAGGACAGGATCGTGCTCAAAGCCGACAGCCAGACTCCCAGCATGGTGACGGGGCGCTTGTCGCGGGCGCATTCCGCGCAGAAAACCGCATAATCGACGCCGATCGACTGAACCAGGATAAGGGCCATGACATGAAAGAAAGTAAAGCCCTGTCCGAGCAGACCGATACAGGCCGTCGCCGCGACGATCGCCGTAATCGAGGGCGCCTTCACCCGCAAGGCCCCGCGCCAGCCATAGCGCCAGATCAGGACCGCCATCATCAGGGCGATGGATAAGCCGATCAGCCAGACCGCCCGGTGCCGGTACTTGCCGAGAAGCGCGGTATAATCGCCGGCCGGATCAATCACGCGGACATCCGGAATACCGGCGATGGCCTGCCGCAGCGCGTCCGGATCCCGCAACAGCTGCAAGGTGACGATATGCGTGCCGGGCGAGAGGACGAGTTCCTGGAGGAACGGCAAGGGTGTTGATCCCTCTTTGCCGTCCAACACTTGCGGCAGCGTCAGGGATGCCAGCCGCCCCGCATCCTGGTCGGGATTCTGGTCGGGAGGCGGTGCCGCGAGATTGAGCTGGCGCCGCTGCTGATCGAGGAGAGGTCGCTCCAGCTTGTCCGCGACGAGCCGCCGGTTTTCTTCTTGCCGTTGCGCCGAAGGCAGGAACGCTGCCGCGGTCAAGTATCCCGACAGATTGCCCGTCGCCGCCTGCAGCTTCAGGATCGGCGCCAGAGCCTCCTCCCGCTGCAGCGCGATTTCGTCACTGGCGGCGTGAACCAGCAGAAATTGGCTCGGCGTCAGGCTGCCAACAACGCGCTGGATATCCGCTTGCTGCTGCAATAAATCGCCCGACAGGGACTGCAAATGACGCACATCGTCATCGGCGCGCAGGCGCAGCAGCCCAACGGCTCCCACCACAAGAAAAACCAGGACCGTACCAACCCTGATCCAGCGCCAGTCGGCGCGCTCCCAGAAACTCCAGGGAACGGTCGCCGCCTTCAGCAAGCCGGCTCCATGTTTCAGCGGCGTATTGCGATCCAGCAACGGAAACCACAGGAGGACGCTGACGAATGATGCCGACAGCCCGATCAGCGAAAAGATTGCGATCTGCCGCAGACCGGGAAAAGGAGCGAGAATAAGGACGGCATAGCCGAGAACCGTCGTGATATAGCCGAGACCGATGCCGGCAAAGACGCTCTTCAGGCGTTGCTGGGGATTATGCAAGGTGGGATCGAACAGGCAGCTGTAATAGTACATGCCGTAATCAACGGCGATGCCGATCAGGCTGACGCCGAACAGAAGAACCGCGACATGCACCTGCCCGAACAGCAGAAGGCTGACTGACAAAGCGGCCCCCGCCCCGATCGCGATCACCAGCAGGTTTTGCCAGAGCGGCGCCAGGCGGCGGAAGACGAGCAGCAACAGCAAAGCCGATCCTATCGTCGACAGGGTACCCAAGGTCGAGGTCTCCTGCGTCGCGACTTTCGAGGCTGCGGCCGCGAAAAAAACCGCGCCGACGCGCTTCACCTGCAGCTCCGGCGATTGCTGCTGCAATCGGGCAACGGCCGGATCGAACACCTGCGAAAGCCGCTCCTGGAAATCCAGCGCATAAGGTGCGTCGCTGATCTGCCCGTTCAGCAGAATCCAGGTCACGCCGTTATCCTGGGTGGTGAGGAACCCCTGTTGCAGGCTGAGGCGAGATTGCGGCACCGGCAGATGCGTCAGAAAGGACTGCAGCAAGAGAAACGGGTCGCTCGCGATCATCCTGGAATCGGCCAGGGAGGCGAAGCCGTAAATCTGCGACAAGGCGGCCGTCGCGATATCCTGGCCCTTGTCCGCTTGCAGCGCGGCACGATCCTGCTCCGACAGCAGGCTGCGCCGATAGGGAAAATAGAGCGCTCCCAGCCGCTTCAGGCGGTCTGCAGCCGCGCCATTGTCGCTGATCGATACGAGGCCGCTCTGGTTCAGCGTCTTGCTGAGCTCCTGCGCGGCAGCCCGCGCCCTCGCCGGATCCGGATCGCCGAGCAGCAGGATCACCCGGCGCGAAAAATGATCGCTGACCTCCTGGTTGACCCGCTCCATCAGAGGCGTTTCCGGTTCGCGCGGCAGCAGGGCCAGGATGTCGGTGCTGAAATTGATGCCGGTCTGCAGGCGCCACAGCAGATGCCCGGCCAGGAGGAGAATAACGATCAACCAGCCGACGGCGAGCAAACGCTTCATTTGTCGCCGGCACCTGCAAGCAGCGCTGTTTCCTCCGCCGACAGGGGCTGAGCGTCGAGATGCTGGTCGAGAAAGGTCAGCTGGTCGCGGTCGCCATTCTGGCGCTGGATATCCACCGATTTGACATATTGATCGCCGGCCAGATCAAGACGCTGGATCGGCATATTCTGGGCATCGGCCGATGAGCTTCCTGCGGCGGATTTCGGTGTCAATTGCAAGGACCAGTCGGCCGCAGTACCGCTTTTCTTGACGTCGAATTGCTGGGTGAGCCCGTTGAGATCACCGGTCATCGTGCCGCTCAACATCTCGTAAAAGCGGGCGATGAAAGGGATACGGTCTGCGGGCAGCCGCAACGTCTCGGTGCCCTGCGCGTTCTGCACCAGGCCGGCAGGCGTGATCACCGTCACGGTTGCAAAGGGCTTTTCCACGCGCCAGATCAAGCCCTTGCCCTCGGCGACAACGAAGCTGCCTTCGCTCTTGAGCGGCGCCTGAAAGCCCTGCAGCGAACGCTCCTGGATGAAATGCCCCCGCAATACGCTGCCGGGCTTCAGGCGCGCGAGGGAAAGGGTGTCGTCGGCCCGCGCGGTTTGGCCCGTCACCATGGCCAATCCCAGCAGCCCGCATAAGCCCAGCGCAATGAGCTTTTTCATAGCAACGCCCGCACTTTCTCAATCAGTGCCGCCGGCGATTCCAGACAGAGTTCGCCCGTCGACACGGTGACGGCGACCTGCACCGTATGAGCCTTGGTCAGCACATCGCCGGAAATCTTGTCGCGGCAGCGATAGCTGATCTTCAGGCGGTTCTCATATTCGACCAGGGTTGCTTCGACGCGAATAGCCTGGGCGAACCGCACCGGCCGCACGAATTTCGTCTGCATCTCGACGATCGGCCACATATAGCCGGATCGATCCATTTCCGGATAATTATAACCGATCCTGTCCAGCAGGGCGCAGCGTGCCTGTTCCAGGAAGCGCGCGTAATTGCCGTGCCACACCACCTGCATCGGATCGAGGTCGTAGAATTGCACGACGATATCGACTTCAGCGGAAATCATTCTCTTGCCTGCCCGCGTGCTGGCGCCCAGAAGTCAAAAAAGTTGTACCATTGGAAGGGATCCCGCAACGCATAATCCTGCAGGCGCTCGGTAAACTTCCCGGCATATTCGCTGAGCCGTGCGGCGCGTTCATGGCGCGGCAAGTCGATCCGCTCGGCAAATTTTTCAAAAGAAAGCCGGTAATGCTCACCCTCGCGCAGGCAGAATAGCAGATAGACAGGACATTCCAGCAGCGAGGCAAGAATATAGGGTCCCGCCGAGAAAGGGGCCATCTGTCCGAGGAAAGGCAGATCGATCGTCCGCCCCTCGCTATTCACTGGCACGCGGTCGCCGGCAATCACCACCCATTGCCCGCGCTCAACGCGTTCTTTCAAAGCGATGGCAGTATCCGGCCCCAATGCGCTGACCTGGAACGTGTTGAGGGCCGCCGCAGGCTGCACTTCCTTCAAGACCTTGTTGTAGTTCTCGGCATGACGGGTATGGACGAGAACAAGCAAGCGCTCGCGCGTCTTTGCGTCCAGCATCGCCCGGCTGATATCGGCGTTCCCGAGATGGGCGACGATCACCAAAGCGCCGCGCGGATCGGCCTGCGCTGCCGGCAAGGCATTCACGTCTCCCGGCTGAATGAGATCGGCCGGCATGGCGCCTGCCCAGCCGATGAAGGTATCGAGGCCGCGCGAGGCGAAAGTCAGAAAATGCCGGTATCCATCGCGGAAGCCGGGCTCACGCGACCAGCCCTTGAAGCGGAAAGCACGCGTGAGAAATTGCCGCGAAGCTTCCCGCTGGGCTCGCCCCGTCAGGTAGAAATAGAGCACCACCGGCAGCAGCACCGCCTGGCAGGCCCGCCGGCCGAGCAAAAGGTAGCACGTCAGGCAGAAGCGCAATCCCCAGGCCGTGCCGCGTTCGCCGATCCAGGCCCAATGACTTTCCTTGCCGGCGCCTTCGCCGGTGCCCGTTCGCCTCAGCAATATCTGCGGCAACCAGTAGAGCATGGTGAAAAACAGCCGCGTATGCATGACGCTGATACGCCAGTTGTCGCGCCACAGGTCAAAGTTGGAGATATTGTCCGGAGGATATGTCACGGCGACGGGCACGTCGATGACGGCGCAACCGCGCCAGAAAAGGCGGACCATGATCTCCGTATCGAAATCCATCCGCTGGCCGATCTGCTCGCCATCGGCGAAGAGCCGCGCCACCGCTTCCAACGGATAGACCCTGAAGCCGCACATGCTGTCGCGAATGGCAAAGGACAAGGTTTCGATCCACACCCAGACATGGGTGATCCAGCGGCCGATCGCCCTGCCTTTGGGGATGGATGCGTCATAGATGGGGACACCGGTGACCAGCGCTTCCGGATGCCTGGATGCCTGACCGAGGAGGCTTGGCAGAGCCGCGACGTCATGCTGGCCGTCGGCGTCGATCTGCAGGGCATGGGTGAAGCCGGCCGCCATCGCCAGTTGAAACCCCTGCAGCACGGCGCCGCCCTTGCCCAGATTCTGCGCGCAGCGGTAAAAATCTCCTCCGCCCAGGTCACCGGCGCCAAGCGACGCCAGCGCGGATCTCGCCGGTTCGACGCTGCCGTCGTCGATGAGAAAGACCGGCAGGTTCTGGGCCCGGCAAGCGGCAATGACTGCTGCCGTCCCTTGCCAGTGATTGTGGCTCGGGATGATGGCGCAGGGACGGAAGTCCGCGGTGGAATGCAGGCCCTCCATCATCCAGCCAAGACCGAGAAACGCCCGCTGGCAAGAACCTGCTCACCATGCCGATAGCTGAAGGTCAGGCGCTCATAAGCCGGTTGACGTTCCGGGGCCGGCTGACGTTCCAGTGTAAGCGTGATGACCGTCCCGGGCGTGATCAGCCGCCGGAACTTGACCTGCAGCATGCGCGCGACACCGTCGCCGAGCTGAAGATGGCGGGCGGCAAAGCGCGCCGCCCAATCCACCAATGCGACACCCGGCACGATGGGCAGCCCGGGAAAGTGACCCTCGAGCTGCGGCAGTGCCGGATCGATAAAGAGGTCCAGTTCCAGGCGCGGCGCCCCGCCTTCCGCGGCCGTCTGGCGCCTTTCGCGGATCGGCGGTTCATCCGCTTCCGAGGCCGTGGCGGCCGACGGCAGGAACAAGGCTGCCAGATCGGCACGCCGACGCTTGCCCATCGCATGCGCCGGCATCTCGGCGACGAAACGCCACCGCTTCGGCAAGCTCGCGGTATCCAGATTGACCGACAGGCGGCGACGCAACAACTGGCCATAGCGAAAGCTGCCCCATTTGGCATGCTCTGCCGCACCGGCCGCATCGAGCTTTACCACCGCCGCAAGGCGTGGTTGCCCATCGTCGATCAGGAGTGCAGCCGCCTCCGCTATGCCGCTCAACTGCCGCAGCTGCGTTTCCACGGCAGAAAGACTGATCCGCTTGCCCTCGATCTTGCAAATATCGTCCGCCCGGCCCAAAGCGCGAAACCGCCCGTCCGGCTGGATCGCGATCAGATCGGCGCCGAGATAAGGTTGCGTTCCGGCGATAAAGGGAGACCGCACCGATAGGCGCCCATCCGCCGATTGCGCCACCGCGACACCCGGCAGGGGTGACCAGGGCGCGTCCGTCTCCCGCCAGCTGCGTATGGCAACGGCGCCGGTTTCCGTGCTGCCGAAGATTTCCGTCGGCGACCGGCCGAGAATGGTCAGCGCCTCGGCGGCTGCCCCGACCGGCAGCGCGGCACCTGCCGACAGAATAATCGCCGGCCGCTGTGCACCGCTGACGGCATTGAAGCCGGCAAGGCGCGTCAAATGGGCTGGGCTGGTGACGAGAACGGCATCCCCAAGATTGCTGGCAAAGACCGTTTCCCAGATTTCATGGGGCCGGCGGTTGAAGGGCCGACCGGACAGCAAGGGCCATACGAGGCCGAAGGTCAAACCATAGAGGTGATGATGCGGCACCGTCGCATGGATGCGTGTTGCCGCGCTCAGCTGCGGGCTCAACACGGTCTCGACGGTCTGTGCCTCGGTTTCAAGTTGCGCGAGAGATTTTCCGACACGCTTGGGTGCGCCGGTGGAACCCGAGGTGAAGAGGTCGAGATAGCATCTATCAGGATCGAGGATCGCAAGCGAACTGGCATCCCCTTGCCCCGCTTCGAGAAGAAAGACGGCATCCTGGCTAGGTCCATCGCGGTCCGTGACGACCAGATCCCCGGGGCGCCGGAAGGGACCGAGGCTATCCGGTCGGGCACCCGGAGGCATCGCGACCTCGGCGCCGGCGTGAAAGAGCGCCAACAGGCCTACGGCCGCCCAGTATGTATCGGCACAGACCAGCAGCGCCTGCCGGCAGGAAAGCGATTTAAGCCTGGCGGCATTCCAGGCAATGTCGCGCTGAAATTGCACAACATCGACATCCAGCTCACCGCCATTGGCGCGGTCGGCAAAGGCGACAATATCGGTGGCAGCGCGGCCTGCCGCAAAGAATGCGGAAATGGACTTCTGGATCATCGGCCCGACCGATACGCCGGCATGAGACGACGGACGGCAAACTCGCTGACAACCAGCAATCCCGTGACGAGGTAGGAGATGAAACCGGTCCAGAGTGCCCAAAGGGCTAGGCCGCCCCACAAGGCCAGGACGGTGGCCACGACGGCATTGAGCGACAGCCAGATCGCCCAGATCACGGTTACTTTCCGACAATAGGCAACGCCCTCAAGCGGCAATTCCGGCTGCCGCAAGCGCGCAAAGCGCTCGATCAGGCTCGGCGGATGCCGCAACGACCATGCGAAGGCGAAAGCTGCCGTCAGGCTCATCAGCGCCGGATAGGCTTTTTCCGCAATCTCGGCATTGAGCAAGGTGGTGACGACCAGGACCGCGGCGGTCACCAGCAATGGCGGCGTCCAGAGCCGAGCCGTGGCGGAACGCAGCGTCACCAGGCGCAGCATCAAAAGACAAAGCGCCAGCAGGACGAAGCTCGCCGCCGGCATGCTGCCACGCAAAAAATAGACGGCGAAGGGATAGCCGACGCCAAGCACGGTGCCGACCGCGAACAAGATCGCGCCAGCCTTATTCCGCGAGGATGCTTTCGACACGATCGATGACATCGCGGACATGACGAACCGTCTTGAATTCTTCGGCCTTGAATTTCCGGCGGGTGAACTCCTGCAGCTTCACGATCAGGTCGACAGCATCGATACTGTCGAGATCAAGATCCTCATAGAGTCGCGCATCCAGGGTGATCTTCGCCGGCGGTACCTCGAACATCTCGATGAGATAGCCACGCAAAGTTTCGAATATTTCGTCACGGGACTGCATCGACCTATTCTCCCCGCAGCGTCTGGATGAATTTGGCCAGGCTGCGGACATTGGCAAAATGCGCCTTCACTTCATCGGTAATGGTTTCGATTTTGGTGCCATAGGTCTTGCGGATCGCGACCCCAAGCTCCAGAGCATCGATTGAATCGAGGCCAAGCCCCTCGTTGAACAGCGGCTCTTCGCTGTCAATTTCCTCCGGCCGAATCCCGTCGAGCTTCAACGTCTTGACGATCAGTTCCTTGAGATCTCGTTCAAGATCAGCCGGTTGCAAGTTGTTCCCCATAATAACTCTCAATATATCGAACCAAGGCGCGGGCGGCCAAAGCGCGTCCACGTTCCTGTAATAAATACCGCGTGTCGAGGTTTTCTCCAACCATCACGCGGAATCGCGGCCGTTCGGCGGGGATACGCCACCATGGCTCGCCTTTAGTCAAGGTGAGAGGAACACAGGTGATCGTGATCAGTTGAATGGGGGCGGCCGTCAGTAGCGCAATATTGGCAAAACCCCGCTGGAAGTGGGGCTGCTCCCCTGGTCTGGTTCGCGTCCCTTCGGGAAAGATGATCAGGTTGTCGCCCTGATCGATACTCTGGCGGCAGGCCGCCAATAGGGCCTCCGGCTCCAGATTATTGGGAATATAGCCGGCAATCCGCACCAGCCCGCCCAGATAGCGATTGTTCCACAAGTCCGCCTTAACGATGCATTGCGCGCGCGGCATCCGGGACATCAGCAGGACGACGTCGAGCAGGGTCGGATGATTTGCGATGACCAATCGCCCGCGCATCTCCGCCAGCTCGAATGCCCCCACAATCTCCAGATGAATGAGGCCGAGCCACCGCAACAAGGCGACATAGAAGCGGAAAAAGAGGTGAATGGCGTATTGCGCCTCGCGGCTGCCGCCGCGGCCGGTCAGTCGAAGACTGGCCAGCAGGGGCAGCACGGTGACAGCCCCGATGGCACCGCCGCCGAAGATCAAGGCGAAAGCAAAACCTGTGGCCATCAGGCGCCAGATGAAGGCGGGGGCGTTAGGCCGCACGGCGCAAGACCCAGCTCATGGTCTCCCCTTTCAGCGTCGTCTGGGCGCGATCCGACAGGAAGAAGTCGAGAAAGCGCTGCCCCATGGGGATGTCCAGGGCCGCGACTTCCCCCGGCCTCTCGTCAGCCGCCCCCGTCTCATCCGGCTCAAGAGTCAAGCTGAGCTGCGCGCCGGGTTTATTGGCGGCGAGATTCGGTGCGACGATATCCAAGGCGATAATGAGCGGCAGATGCATTTCGTCCGGTTCTTGGAAGTCCTTATAGAGTTCCGGCAGCGGTTCATCATAGGAGACGAGCAGAGCCGACTGGGCCGGCTGATCGGCGATCAGAGCCGCCGCTTCCAGCATCCCATATCCAAATGTGTCGCGCCCTGCCGAAACCGTCGTATGCCCCGCCTTGTCGCCTGTCTGGATCGAAAGCAGCCCGGCCAGGGCATGATGAACCGACATGCTGAAATCGGCCGGAGACGGTCCCGATCGTTGATGAAGATCCTCAAGGATCCGTAAAGTCGTCGCGAATTCGCCGTGACGGGAAGCAAAGATATAGCGCGCCTGCTGTACCGCCGGGATCGTCAGGGCGGCGCCGATGACCTTCTGGCCGAACCCGTTGATGCGCCGGCGCAGCATCATCGGCAAGGGCGCGATAGTATTATTTTCCCAAACGTCATTTTCGCCGGGGGAGAAGGGGATGCCGGCCCGGCGCAGCCACTCCGCGCGCGACTCGAAGCCCGGCTTCCAGGCGAACCAGTCGCGAATACCGAACGTCATTGAAGCAGCTGACACGGCCTAACCCTCCCACGCGCGGTAAAGACGGCAAAGCGCCGACGCGACCGCCGCGACACAGGGAGTAGCCGCGACACAGGGAGTAGCCGCGACACAGGGAGTAATTGTGGCAACACTCAACACAGGACACATAAAATTATTCTATCTCAGCGACATGTCTGAGTAACACAGTTCGCCCCCTTGCTGTGCCCTGCCCCCACGCTCGGTCCGGAATTATGATAGTTTTGACTGATAAATCCTGCCCGTCGGACCAACGACAAGCTGTATGTAATAGAATGATTTTCCTGTCAATTCTGCGCGAGGACAGCAGTCGCACGACAGAGATGTTGCGACAAGCAGAGGGCGGCGCGGCGCTCCAGACCGCTGGCGCTCGCCGTCGCCGGGCGGCCCAGGCGCTGCTGCAGGACCTCCTCAATGAGGGGATGGGGTTGAAGGGCGCCTACCGCCTGACCTATGAGAGCAGCGGAAAGCCCACCTTGCTCGGGCTGGATGATACCCCGCTCCCGTCCGTTTCGTTGACCCACAGCGCCGGCTGGATCGCCTGTGCAGCCAGCTATGAGGGCGATATCGGGATCGATCTGGAACTGGCCAAGGCCGGCGGGCGGGACTATCCTGCGCTGGCCGAGGCGGCCTTCGGCCCACAAGAGATTGCAGCCGTCCGCCGTGGCGATGGCGGTACTTTCTATCGTATCTGGACTTTGCGGGAGGCGACGGCGAAGGCGCTTGGAACGGGCTTTGCCACCGTCACGGACCGCCAGGACCATGTACCCTGCTTCCCCGCGCCGGATCGGATTTTCCGGCATGTGGGAAATGAGGATTGGTTCTGGCTGGCAGACGAACCGCTGCCGGGCCTGTATTTAGCCCTGGCCTTGCGTCTCCACCAACCGCAAGCGGACCGGCCGCAGCCCGGCCGACCGGGGGCGAATCACTCGACGATCCAGCTTCGGAAGTGTCATGTATCTCCCGAGCTGATTTTTAGCAGGACAACCGGCATCGACGATGCAGCGCCTCAATGATCTCGCCCTCGCTCCCGAACAATATGTTCCGGAAACCAGGTTCGGCATCTGGTTTCTGAAGACCGAGACCTGGACCAAGCACGTCCTGGAGCGCGCCATCAACGATTTGCAGCGGCTGATCATTGCGCCCCGGCCGAGCTATCCGGTTATCGTAGATATCGGCTGCGGGCGGGGCCGGTCATTCAAGCTGCTCCAGCAACGCTTCCACCCGCGTCAGATGATCGGCATCGATATCGACAGTGCCATGCTGGATATCGCGCGGCAGACCACGGCGGCAGAGGGGCTCACTGTCAGCTTTCATCAGACGACCAGCTGGCATACGGGGCTCCCCGACAATTCGGTCGACATCGTCTTTTGCCACCAGACCTTCCATCACCTGGTCGAGCAGGAAGCCGCACTCAAGGAATTCTGGCGCATCCTGCGGCCGGGCGGTCTTTTTCTTTTTGCTGAATCAACGCGCAAATATATCCATTCCTGGATCATTCGCCTGCTGTTCCGCCACCCGATGGATGTGCAGCGTACTGCCGACGAATATCTGGCGATGATCCGCGCGACCGGCTTCGATGTGTCGGATGCGTCGATCTCGCTGCCTTATCTTTGGTGGAGCCGAAGCGATCTCGGCATTCTCGAGCGCTGGTTTGGTATCTCGCCGCGACGAGATCGCGAGGAAACCCTGATCAATCTGGTGGCAAAAAAGCCCGAGTGAACCGTCCGCTCCTGGAAGCCGAAGTGTCTGCTCCGGCTGACGCGGTTCAACGCTTGCGCTCCAGCAGCCAGAAGAAGATGACGGTCATCGCCAGGACAATCAGCAGCAGGATGAAGGAAGCCGCACTGCCCTCGTTCAGCGACAGGCCGAGAAAGGCCTGGCGATAGGCATAGAAGCTGAGCACCTCGGTCGAGGTGCCGGGCCCGCCTTTGGTCAGCACATAAGTGAGATCATAGGTGCGGAACTCGTTGATCAGCTGGATGATCACCGCAATGGCCGAAACGGGCCGCAGCATCGGCAGCGTGATGTACCAGAACTGCTGCAAGCGGGTGGCGCCATCCACATCCGCCGCCTCATAGGGTTCGCGCGGCAGCGAGGCTAGACCGGCGGCCAGGATCAGCACCACAAAGGATGTCTGCTGCCAGATATCGATGCCGGCCATGGTCCAGAGCGCCAGATCCGCCGAGCCTAGCCAATCAAGGCGCGGCAGGCCGATGACCTCCATCAGATGATTGACGATACCGAGATTGGGCTGCAGCAGCATCCGCCAGATCAGCGCGACGCTGACCGGCGACATCGCCATCGGGATGGTCAGGATGGCGAAATAAACCGATTTCAGCCTCAACACCCGGTTGAGCATCAGGGCGATGCCGAGACCGAAGACGAATTCGCCCGCCACCGTGACGATCGAATATTTCACCGTCAGGAAGAGCGCGCCCCAGAACTGGGGATTGCTCATGACATGGATGAAATTGGCGAGGCCGGTGAAGGGCAGCAGCGCCGGCCGCAGCAATGTCATCGATGAGACCGACATCAGCACGGCATAGATCAGCGGAAAGCCCATGACGATCGCCAGGGTCAACAACCCTGGCAAAGAAAAGGCCCAACCCGTTCGCCAGCTGCGGTCGGCGGCATGAAGCAAATGACGCAAAGCCCGTGCCCTCTCAGCACCCATCATCGGAAAATGGTCCGGCGTGCCACCAATCGGGGCGACACGCCGGAAGTCAGGGAAACAATTTATTCTGTGCTATGCGACTACTTCTTCAGCAGGCCATCGAGACCGTCGACCGCCGCCTTGATGGCCGCATCCGACTTGATCTCGCCTCCCGCAGCCTGTGACAGCTGCGTGCCAAGCACGTCCTCATACTGGGCCGAATAGGCGAAGATCGGGAACGACTTACCCGAGGCGACGACATCCAGCGCCGACTTGTAGAAGGGATACTTCTTCAGCACGTCGGCGTCGGTATAGACATCGCTGCTGACCGGCGCATGACCCTGCAGTGCGCGGGCGACGGCCACTTTCTTGCTTTGCACCCATTTGATGAAGGTCCAGGCCGCCGCCTGCGATTCCGGCGAGGTGTTCTTGGGAATGCCCCAGCCCCACCCGCCGCTTTCGCCATGACCGCCCGGCATGACCGAGAGAGCCACCTTGCCGGCGGCCTTCGGGCATTTTTCCTTGTCGTCAATCTGCGGCAGCATCCACCAATAGGTCACCATGCTGAAGGCTTCGCCGCTGCACATCAGGCGCATCGTGTCGTCCAAGGTGGCCGACAGGGCACCCTGCTGCGCCGCATGCTGGATGGCATCGACATAAAGGTCGAGCGCCTTCTTCGCTTCCGGGCTGTCGAGCGTTACCTTGCGATCGGCGCTCATATAGGAGCCGCCAGCGGAGAACAGGTAGTTGGAGAATTCCATGCTGTTCGGATCGCCGCGCTGTCCCTGCATCGCGGCGCCCGCGACACCGGCCTTGGCCTTCATGAATTTCGCCACCTGGACATAATCCGCCAGCGTCGACGGCATCTTCAGGTCGGCCTTGTATTCCGCCTTGTATTCCGTCTTCAGTTTCTGATCGGCCAGCAGATCCGTGCGATAGAGGAGACCCATGGAATAGTTGTACATGGGAATGAGCGGCACCGACTCATTGGTGCGGCCGAGCAGATCCAAGGTCGACGGGACGAAGCTGGAGAGATCGACCTTGTCCTTCTCGACGAGCGGCTTCAGATCGACCAGCCAGCCGGCGGCCGGAAATTCGCCCGCCCAGAGAAAGTCGACCTCGAGCACATTGTAATAGCTGTCCGGCGAGACCAGCTGGGTCGCCAGCTTGTCATGCATATCGCCGTAATTTACCTTTTCGAACTCGACCTTGATGCCGGTCTCCTTTTCGAAATCCGGCAGCATGCCCTCGATGATATGCGTCTCCGGCACATCCTCCATCAAGGCGTGCAGGGTCACCGGATCGGCCTTGGCCTGATAGGCACCGGTCATCAGCACGGCGCTGAGGCCGGCAAGCAACATGCTCTTTCTCGTCATCATCTTCGCTCCCATATCTTTCTTCTCTTGTACTCGTTGGTAGATAACGCTCGTCTTCGACGGCTATTTGACGCCGCCGAAAGTCAGGCCCTGGACGATGAAACGCTGGATGAAGCGCGAGGCGATCACCAAAGGCAGGATCGCCAGGATGACGCCGGCCGCCACCTTGGCGATCTGCACCCCGTTCGAGGTCTGCAGGGAGGCCAGCCCCACGGGTACCGTCGCCGTCGCCGGCCCGCTTAGCACCAGGGCAAAGAGAAATTCGTTCCAGGCGAGGATGAAGCCGAGCACGCCGGCCGCGGCGATCCCCGGCAGCGAGACCGGCAGGACCACGCGCCAGAAGGCGCTCCAGGCCGTCGCGCCGTCGGTCATCGCCGCCCATTCGAGATCGACCGGAATGCCCTCGAAGAAACCCATCAGGATCCAGATCAGGAACGGCAGGTTGAGCGCCGCATAGGCAATCGTCAGGCCCAGCAATGAATTGGTAAGACCGACCGAGCGGAACAGCATGAAGGCAGGCAGGACGATCGCTACCGGCGGCAGCATTTGCGTCGCCAGAACCGCGAAGCGCGCCAGGCGCCCGCCGGTCTTGAAGCGGGCGAAGGCATAGCCGGTCATCGCGGCAAAGGGCAGCGCCAGCAAGACCGATCCGGCCGATACGACCAGACTGTCGAAATAGAAGGTGCCGAAGCGCTTCTGCACGAAGAGGTCGATATAGTTCTGCAAGGTGACGGCCGGCAGCAGGTCCGTCGAATATGAGAGCGCTTCCGGTGCCAGACTGGTCCGCAGCACCCAAAGCGGCGGCAGCAGGATCGCGATCGAGACGATCACAAGGCCGATATGAAGACCGACGCGCCGCATCGCCTCTCCCTCAAACGGCCAGGGTCAAGGGCGGCGCCACCGTTAGGGGCGCGCGGGGAAATACCTTGCCGTTCTCCGGATTGAAGAGATGCATCGGCAGGGCATCGACATAAAGTCTGACCTTGGCGCCGATCTCGGCAGTGAAATGCCGGCTGAGGCGGGCGGAAATCTCGACCGGCTTCTCCTGACCGACCTGGCCGACAATGATGTTCTCGACGCCGAGTGCTTCGACGGCGATGACGGTGAGATCAAGCGGCTGCCAGTCCGGATTGGCCTGCGTCTCATAGATGTCTTCCGGACGGATGCCGAGCAGAACCGGTTTTCCGGCCGCGGCACCATAGGCAGCCAGGTGCCGCGACGGCACCGACAGGCGCAGGCCATCGGCGCAGACCTCGAGCCTTTGGCCGCTTTCGCCCCGCAGATCGGCGGGGATCAGATTCATCGGCGGTGTCGCCAGGAATTTCGCCACGAAGGTATCGGCCGGATTGGCATAAACCTCCAGTGGCTTGCCGACCTGCACCATGCTGCCATCGCGCATGATGCAGATGCGATCGCCCATGGTCATGGCTTCGACCTGGTCGTGCGTCACGTGAATGATGGTCCGACCCAGCCGCCGATGCAGCTTGACGAGTTCCAGCCGCATCTCCGCCCGCAATTGCGCGTCGAGATTGGAGAGCGGCTCGTCGAGCAGAAAGGCCGCCGGCTCGCGGACAATGGCGCGACCGAGGGCCACGCGCTGGCGCTGGCCGCCGGAGAGAGCCGCGGGCTTACGGTCAAGATAAGTCGAGAGGCCAAGCAGGGCCGCCGCTTCCTGTATCTTGCTGTCGATGATGGCGCGCGGCGTGCCCCGCATTTTCAGGCCGAAACCCATATTCTCGCGCACGGTCATATGCGGATAGAGCGCATAGCTTTGAAAGACGACCGCCACATTGCGATCGCGCGGCGCCACATTGGTGACGCTGCGACCGGCGATGCGCAGATCGCCAGAGGAGATGCTTTCCAAACCGGCAATCATGCGCAGCGTGGTGGATTTGCCGCAGCCCGAGGGACCGAGGAAGATGACGAATTCGCCGTCGGCGACGGTGAGATCAACATCCCGCACGCCATAGGCGCCGTTGGCATAGAGCTTGGAAACGTGTTCGAGTTCGATCGACGCCATCGTGTCAGGCCTGATTATCCTGCGTCGCTGTCATCCGGTACCGCATCGATTCCCCTCGCCTCCTGCAGATATGTCATCTCATCGCCGACTTGTTACCGTCGGTCGCCGTTCCTCAGGTGGTATAGACGCCGCCTGTCACGTTGATGCCCTGGCCGGTCATGAAGCGGGCGCCATTGGAGCAGAGAAACACGACGACATCGGCCACATCCTCAGGCTCTTCGAGGCGGCCGAGCGGCGTCTGATTAACGTAGTCGGCGATCACCTGCTCCGGGGTGATACCGCGCAGTTGCGCTTCCCATTGCACTTCACGCGACTGCATCGAGGTCTTGACGAAACCCGGGCAGACGGCGTTCACGCGAATGCCGCGGCCGGCGAGCTCGCGCGCCAGCGCCTGCGTCCAGCCGAGAACGGCGAATTTGCTGGCTGAATAATGCGCCAGGAGCGGCGCGCCGATCTTGGCCGCAAGCGATGCCGTATTGACGATGACGCCATTATTGTCGGTCGCAATGAAATGCCGCGCCGCGATCTGATTGGTGAGAAAGACGCCGCGTGAATTGACGTCGAAATTGAAGTCCCACTCGTCATCGGTGAGATCGACAGCCTTGTTCATGGTCGACACGCCGGCATTGGCGATCAGAATGTCGAAACCGCCCCAATCCGCGATGACGTCATTGAACGCCGCTTCGACCGATTCGCGCTTGCGGACATCGATGGTCACCGGCCGCGCACCCTGGCCGATATCGCCGGCAACCCATTTGGCCGTGACAGGATCAAGATCGGCAATGGCGACACGAACGCCGTGGCGCGCGAGCGCCGCAGCGATGGCGCGACCGATGCCGGAGCCGGCGCCGGTCACGATGGCGCGCTTGCCCGCCAATTCGTCTGCCAATTTGCCAGTTGCCGTTGGCGCCACAGCCATCGAATCCCCCTGAAAGACGCGCATATTTTGTTATGCATTGATCAGCACATAAACAAACATATTCGCTCCTTTTACAACTTTGCAACACAATTTTATGTTTGAAAATGTTTGAATAGTGTTTATGATCGCAACAACCGTCCACACAACCAGCAAGCAACCTGTGGCAATGTTCGACAGCGTTATCAGGGGAGAGACTCGACGCATGAGCGACGATTCGACAGTTGCTTCGGGAGACCAGCGGCGCCTGCCGGCGCGGCTGCGCCACAACCATCTGATCGAGACGGCACGCAAACGCGGCTTCGTTCACGTCGCCGATGTCGCTGCCGAGCTTGGCGTTTCGGAAATGACGATTCGCCGGGACCTCGTGGAATTGGAACGCGACGGTGCCCTCACCCGGACCCGCGGCGGCGCCGTCTTGGACGAAGACGCGCCGGCCCCGGTGATCGACAGTGAAGAGCCGGCTTTTGCCGCCCGGCTGCGCAACCGCCAGGAAGAGAAGCGCCGCATCGCCGCCGCCGCCGCCGAACTGGTCGACCGGCGCCTCAGCGTCGCACTCGATGTCGGCACCACGACGCATCTTCTGGCCCAGGACCTCGCTGACCGCAGCAATGTCAAATTCTTCACTTCCAGCCTGCGCACGGCCTTATTGCTGGGCGAAGCCGGCCGCGAAGTCTATGTGCCGGCGGGACAGGTTCGCGGCGAGGAGATGTCGATCTGCGGAGCGGCCGCGCGCGAGGAATTCGAGCGCTACTGGTTCGATATCGTCTTTATCGGCGTCTCCGGCATCACCGCCGAGGGCATGTTCGATTATTCGCTGGAAGACAGCGAACTGAAGCGCGTCTATCTGCGCCGTTCGGCCCGCAAGGTGCTGCTTTGCGACAGTTCGAAATTCCACCACATGTCGCTGATCAAGATCGCCGATCTCAGCGATATCGACCTGCTGATCTCCGATGCCGCGCCGCCGGCCGATATCGCCGCGGCTCTTGTCGAAGCAGGCGTTGCCATCAAGATCGCCGGCTAGCCGACAGCTCTCTCAACCGACTTAACGACACATCACTAGAAGCGTGAGGAACACAGATGGTTTTCGATTTCTTTGGCGCCAAGAAGAAGGCGGTCATTTCCATGATCCATATCGGCGCCCTGCCGGGCAGCCCGCTTTATGACGCCGATGGCGGGGTCGACAAGCTGATCGAGGATGCCGCCCGCGATGCCGAGAAATTGCAGGCAGGCGGTGTCGATGCCGTGATGTTCGGCAACGAGAACGATCGCCCTTACGTGCTGGAAGCGCCGATTGAAGGCATCTCCGCCATGACGGCGATCGTCCAGGCGATCAAGCCCTCGCTGAAGATTCCCTTCGGCGTCAACTATCTCTGGGACCCCAAGGCCAGCATCGCCATCGCCACGGCGACCGGCGCCAAATTCGTGCGCGAGATCTTCACCGGCGTCTTCGCTTCCGACATGGGTGTCTGGGCGCCGGATTGCGCCGGTGCCGCGCGGCTGAAGCGGAACCTCGGCCGTCCCGACCTTAAGTGCCTGTTCAACATCAATGCCGAATTCTCGCATTCTCTCGACAGCCGGCCGATCGAACTGCGCGCCAAGAGCGCCGTCTTCTCGTCGCTGGCGGATGCCATCCTGGTTTCAGGGCCTATCACTGGCCAGCCGGCCGATCAATCCGACCTGCGCAAGGTCTGCGAGACGATCCGCGACGTGCCGGTCTTCGCCAATACCGGCGTCAATATCGACAATGTCCGCGACGTCCTCGCGGTGGCGTCCGGTGTCGTCATCGGCACGCATTTCAAGGTCGACGGCTATACCTGGAACCAGGTCGATGGCGAGCGGGTGAAGCGCTTCATGGACGTGGTGGAAAAGATCCGCAAATAATCGGAATCCCGCGATGAGCTGCGTCATCGGCCTCGATATCGGCACCACCTCGACCATCGGGATTCTCGTCAAGTTGCCGGAGACGATCCTCGGGATCGTCTCCCGTCCGGTGACCTTGACCTCGCGCAACCCCGGCTGGGCCGAGGAAGATCCGACGCAATGGTGGCAGAACAGCTGCGCCATCATCCGCGAGCTGATCGCCGGTTCCGGCATTGCGCCGTCGGAGATCGCCGGAATCGGCGTCACCGGCATGCTGCCTGCCGTCGTACTGCTCGATGCCCACGGAGAATTGCTGCGCCCCAGCATCCAGCAAAGTGACGGCCGCTGCGCCGTCGAAGTCGAGGAGTTGCGTGCCGAGATCAATGAAGCAGCCTTCGTGAAACGCGCTGGCAACGGTGTCAACCAGCAGCTGGTCGCCAGCAAGCTGCGCTGGATCGAAAAGCACGAGCCCGACATCTTCCGCCGCATCGCCACGGTTTTCGGCTCCTATGACTATATCAACTGGCGCCTGACCGGAGAGCGCCGCATCGAGCAGAACTGGGCGCTTGAAGCCGGCTTCGTCGATCTGGCAAAAGGCGAGCTTGCCGCCGATCTCATCGCCTATACCCATCTGCCGGCGCGGGTCATTCCGCCAAAGGCTGCATCGCATCAGATCATCGGCCACGTCAGTGCGGCAGCGGCGGCGGAAACGGGTCTCCCTGCCGGCCTGCCGGTGGTGGGGGGCGCGGCCGATCTGATCGCCTCCGCCCTCGCCGCCGGCGTGGTGTCGGACGGCCAGGTGCTGCTGAAATTCGGCGGCTCGGTCGACATCCTGGTTGCCACCGCCAAGGTGGCGCCGGACCCGCGTATGTTTCTCGATTACCATCTGGTGCCGGGCCTTTACATGCCGAACGGCTGCATGTCGACCGGTGGTTCAGGCCTCAATTGGCTGGCGGCGAATTTCGCCGGCGGCCAGCAGGTCGCCGCCGATGCCGCCGGATTGCGCCTGCATCAGTATCTCGACCGTCTGGCCGGGGCCATTCCCGCCGGCGCCGACGGCATCACCATCGTGCCCTATTTCCTCGGCGAGAAGACGCCGATCCACGATCCGCTTGCACGTGGCACCATCACCGGGCTCAGCCTCAGCCATACGATCGGCCACCTCTGGCGCGCTTTGCTGGAAGCCTATGCCTATGCCATCGCCCATCACATGGAAGTGCTGCGCGATATGGGACATACGCCGCTGCACTACCTCGCCTCCGATGGCGGTGCCGGCAGCAGGGTCTGGATGCAGATCGTAGCCGACGTCCTGCAGGCACCGGTCCAGCTCTTACAGGGCCATCCGGGCTCTTGCCTGGGTGCCGCCTGGACCGCCGCCATCGGCACCGGCCTCACTCATGATTGGTTCGGCACGGACCGCTTCGTCCAGAAGGGCGATCTCATCCAGCCGAATCCGGCGCATGCCGATATCTATCGCGAAGGCTATCGGACTTTCGAGCAGGTCTATCTCAACCTCAAGCCTTTACAGCGACCAGTTCCATGAAATTCAAAGCAGTCGCCTGGGATATCGACGGCACGCTGGTCGACAGCGAACCCCTGCACCATCAAGCCCTGCTCGCTGCCAGCCTGCATTTCGGCTGCGACCTCTCGGACCTGCCGGATCAGGCTTTTCGCGGCGTCCATATGCATGATGTCTGGGATATTTTGCGCCCGCGCCTGCCGCAGGACCTCGACGAGGTCAGCTGGCTGCGGGGGATCGATGCGCATTACGTGGCCAACACGCAGCATTTGCGCCCCATCGCCGATGCCGTGGCGGCGGTGAAGCAACTGGCCGCGCGGGGGATTCCGCAGGTCTGTGTTTCCAATTCCGACCGGTCCGTGGTCGACGCCAATCTGGCGGCGCTGGGGATCGTCGGCGACATTGCCTTCTCCATCAGCCTTGATGATGTAGAGAATGGCAAACCCGATCCGGAACCTTATCTGACGGCCTGCACGCGTCTGGGACTGGCACCCGCCGCTGTCGTGGCGATCGAGGACAGTCGCTCCGGTGCCCTTTCGGCACGACGCGCCGGCCTGACGATTGTCGGCTATGCCGCCACCGGCGGCGGTTTCGAAGATGTCGACTACGTCATCTCCGATTTCAGCGGCTTCATGGCACTGATAGCTTAGAAAATCCGAAGCCAGGCTGTTGATGGAACGGTTGCGCCCGCGCTACCCATGCCGTGCCACTGGTCTGCCGCCGGACACTTCGCCGGCACCGCTCTGTGCGCTGACAAAGTCGAAAATCCTCATCGCAAGCTCGAGCGGCTTCTCCGCGTTGGGGATATGCGCCGCACCCGCAATTTCAACCAACTGCGCGCCGGCGATCGCCCCGGCCAAAGCGCGCGCGCTGGCTGGTGGCGTGGCCAGATCCTCGCTGCCGACGATCACCAGGGTGGGCAGACGCAGAGTCTGGGTCTGCCGCGTGAGATCCGCCGCAGCAAGCGCTTCGCAGGCGGCGGCGTAGCCTTCCGGTGCGGTCTGCAGCAGCATCTGCCGCAGGATCCCCGTCGCGGGTGCTTGCACATACGCCGCCGTGACCCAGCGAGCGATGACGGCGTCAACAATGACGTCGATGCCCTGTGCCCGCACCAACGCCGCCCGGTCGCGCCAGCCGCTCGCCGGCGGCAGCGCAAGGGCGGTATCGCACAGGGTCAGCGACTTCACCCGGGAGCGACATTGATGGGCGATCTGCTGGGCAATGACGCCACCGATCGAAAGACCCGCAAGATGGAAGTCGCCGATACCCAAGGTATCGAGCAGGCCGATCATATCCGAAGCCATCTGCTCGATCGAATAGGGGCCGGGCGTCACCTCGGTTTCACCATGGCCGCGCAGATCCGGGCGGATCACCCGAAACCGGGTCGCCAGCATATCTGCCTGTCCATCCCAGACATGCAGATTGGTGCCAAGCGAATGCAGCAGCAACAAGGCCGGTGCCTCCTCCGGGCCGTCGATCCGCAGATGAAGTGAAATATCATTGATCCGAACGAACATCACGGCCCCCTCAGCCCAGATCGCCGCCGGCAACGGGCAGGACCGTGCCGGTAATATAGGATGCTTGATCCGAGGCAAGAAACAGGATGGCTCCGACCTGTTCTTCCAATGTGCCATATCTTTTCATCAGGCTGGACGCGACCGTCTGGTCGACAATCGCCTGATACCAGATCGCCTCCTGGTCGCCCAGCTTATTGGGATTGCGCGGAATGCGCCGCGCCGGCGCTTCCGTGCCGCCCGGCGCCACGGCGTTGACCCGGATGCCATTACCGGCCTGTTCGAAGGCCAGGCTGGCCGTGATCGCATTGACCCCGCCTTTCGCCGCGGCATAGGGAACCCGATGAATGCCGCGCGTCGCCACCGAGGAAATATTGACGATGGCGCCCCGCCCGCGGGCGATCATGCCCGGCAAGGCTGCCCGGCAGCACCACAAGGTGGGAAACAACGAGCGGCGGATTTCCGCCTCGATCTCGTCTTCGGCATACTGATCATAAGGCTTGGCCCAGATCGTGCCCCCGACATTGTTGATCAGGATGTCGATATGGCCGAAGCGTGCAATCCCCGCATCCACCGCCGCTAGGCAGCCGTCATATCGCTCGAGATCGGCCAATACCGAGATCACCGAACCGCCGCCCGTGACGATCTCCTGTTCAACCTCGCGCACGATCTCCGCGCGGTCGACCAGCACCAACCGGCCGCCCTCGGCCGCAATGGCAATGGCTGCCGCCCGGCCGATACCCTGGGCGGCACCCGTTACCATGACGACTTTGTCGGTGAAGCGATCCCGATTCATCACGCCGCCGCTCCGGTCGCCTGATTGCCGGCTTCACCGCTTGCCGAAAAGCGTTCGAAATGGAAATTTGCCGGCGTGATATTGCGGTCGCGCAGATGATTGCGCACGGCGTCCACCATCGGCGGCGGCCCGCAGAGATAGACATCGACATCACCTTCATTGAGATGCTTTTCGCTGATATACTTCGTGACGTAACCTTTCAGCGGAAAGGCACTCCCCTCATCGGCGACACAGATGGTGAATGTAAAATTCGGCAGTTCCCGTGCATAAGCCTCGAGCGCCTCGACAGCGACCAGATCCATGTCCCGCGTAACACCGTAAATGAGATGAATGGGTTGGTCGCTGCCCGTCACCGCGATGGTACCCAGCATGGCGAGAAAAGGCGCCAATCCCGTACCGCCGGCAAGCATCAGGACCGGTCTCTTGATGTCCCGCAGATAGAAGCTGCCGAGCGGACCCTTGAGTTGGATCAGATCGCCGGGTTTCGCCCTCTCCCGCAGATAGGAACTCATCAGTCCGTTCGGCACGTCACGTACCAGAAAGCTTGCTTCCGCCGCGCCAACCGGCGAACTGAAGGAATAGGCGCGCGATTGCGCACTGCCGGGCACCGTCAGCTTGACATACTGCCCCGGTAGAAAGGCGAATGCATCGGGATTCTCCAGCCGCACGGCGAAGGCGATGGTGGTCGGCGAGAGTTTCTCCACCTTGACAATCTCCGCCTCACTGCTGCTTTCGCGCAGCTTGCAGGCGGTCGAGGCGGCATTGATCCGCACCACGCAATCGCTGTCCGGCCGCATCTGGCAGGCAAGGACATACCCTGTCGCCGCTTCCTCTACCGACAACGCGTCCTCGATATAATCGCCCATATGATAGCGGCCGGATTCGCAGAGGGCCTTGCAGGTACCGCAGGCCCCGTCGCGACAGTCGAGTGGAATATTGACGCCCAGGCGGTATGCGGCATCGGCAACCACTTCGTCCGAACCGCAATCGATGAAACGGGTCACGCCGTCTTCGAAGGTCAAGGCGATCTTATGGGTCATGACAAACCTTTATGAGAGCTTCGGCGAAGACGCAGCATGGAATGCCGTGCCGTCAAATGTGATAAATATCGATCACCTGGTGGATATAATCGTTCTTCAGCACGACCTTCTTCGCGGCAATGCGGGGCTGCGGGCCGCTGATATCCAAGGTGTAGAATGAGGTTCCGAAGTACTGATCCGTGGTCTTGTAGCGGAAGCTGAGCGTGTGCCAGTTGAAGCGCAGGCGGCACAGGCCGTCCTGCTGCTCGAGGACTTCGACATTGGCGATGTTATGGGCGGTGCGTGGTTCCGGCAGGCTGGTGGCGCTCGACCTCTCTGTCTTGATGCGGAAGATGCGGTCCTCCAAACCCTGGCGGCTGTCGTAATAGATCAGCGAGATTTCCGTCGCCGGATTGTCAGTCAGCCTTCCATCATCGTCCCAGGAAGGCATCCAGAATTCCGCCTCGGGTGTGTATAGCGACAGCCAGCTGTCCCACTCCTTGTCATCCAGGTAGCGCGCTTCCTGATAGAGAAAGGTCTGGATGGCTTCAGTCGACATCATCATCGGTCTAGTCCTCGGTAGACGAATAGAGGCCGGTTTGCCGCCACCGAACCAGATCAGTTGCGCGGCACCGGAAGGTCTGCGTGCCAGGTGGTTGATCGTCAACCGCTGACGGCGCGCTTGAGCGCGTCCTTCCAATAGCGGTGCTGGATTACGAACAAGCCTTCGTCTTCAGTCTTCGGGCCGCTCAAGAGCGGCTTCAGGCCGATCGCCGCAGCGCCTTCATCGGCACCTTCGATCCAATGCACCGCACCGCGGCTGAGATCGTTCCAGTTGGCGCCGCGCGCCATATAGCCGAGCTGGCAGGCACGGAATTCTTCGAGATCGTCCGGCGTCGCCATGCCGCTGGCATTGAAGAAATCTTCATACTGCCGAATGCGGTGGGTACGCGCTGCCGCGCTCTCGCCTTTCGGCGCCATGCAATAGATCGTCACCTCCGTCTTATCGACCGAGATCGGACGATAGGTACGGATCTGCGAGCTGAACTGATCCATCAGGTAGACATTCGGATAGAGACAGAGATTGCGCGAGCGCTCAATCATCCAGTCCGCCCGGGCCTCGCCGAATTTCGCGACCAGTTCGGCACGCTTCTCGAAGAGCGGCCGATCCTGCGGATTCGCCCAGCGTGACCACAGCAGCAGATGACCGTTCTCGAAGGAATAGAAGCCTCCGCCCTGCTTTGCCCATTTCGATGCATCCATCGCCTGGATGCGGTCGGCGCCGGCTGCGGCGGCCTTCCGTTGATTGGTGGTCGCAGCATAATTCCAATGGACGGAACTGACGTGGTAGCCATCGGCGCCATTCTCGGTTTGCAGCTTCCAATTGCCGTCATAGATATAGGAGGAACTGCCGCGCAAGACCTCGACACCTTCCGGCGACTGATCGACGATCATGTCGATCACTTTGGCCGCTTCGCCGAGATGCTCTTGCAGGCTCCGCACGTCGGAATTGAGGCTGCCGAAGAGGAAGCCGCGATAGCTCTCGAAGCGCGGCACCCTCGTGAGATCGTGCGACCCCGCCTTGTTGAATTGCTCCGGATAGCCGGCGCCTTCCGGGTCCTTGGTCTTCAGAAGCTTCCCGGTATTGCTGAAAGTCCAGCCGTGGAACGGGCAGGTATAGGTGCTTTTGTTGCCGCGCTTGTGACGGCAAATCATCGCCCCGCGATGCGAGCAGGCATTGAGGAACGCGCCCAGCGTGCCAGTACGGTCGCGGGCGATGACGATCGGCTGCCGGCCGATGAAGGTCGTAAAGAAGTCGTTATTGTTGGGAATCTGGCTTTCATGCGCCAGATAGACCCAGTTGCCCTCCCATATATGCCGCATTTCCAGCTCGAAAAGTTCAGCATCGGTGAAAATGTCGCGCCGGCAACGATATGCACCGGTCGCGTCGTCTTCGACCACGGCGTTTTCAAGACGATCCAGGACAGGACCTGCAACTGAGATCGACATCGTGTTCTCCCGCAAAAAGTTGCGATAACGGCGCCTTGAGACGCTCTTCATTTGGGGACGGCATCTGGAGCGCGCGGGCGGCGCCGCGCGCCGCCTCCTCAGGCCGGCATCACGCCGCCGCGCGCGCCCGGTTCACCACGGTGCCGATGGCGCCTTCGACTTCCGGGACGATGGCGAAGTCGAAATCGATGCTGGCGAAGGGCTTGTTGAGCCCGCGTTCCTTCATCGCCGCCGGCGCGCTGACCCGTTCCACTTCGGGGATCAGATCGTCGCGCGTGGCGAAGGCAAAATCGTCGTGCAGATAGGTGTCGCCTGCGATATTGATCTGCGTCGTCAAATGGCGGTAACCCGGGGCCGAGACGAAAAAATGGATGTGGGCGGGGCGTCGCGCATGACGGCCTAGGGCCTTCATCAGCGTCTCAGCTTCGCTGCCGGGTGGGCAACCATAGCCGCTCGGCATGATGCTGCGGAAGCGATAGCGGCCTTCGGCGTCCGTCTCAATGCGGCGGCGCAGATTATAGGGCGATTGCTTCGGGCCGAAATGCGAGTAGTTGCCGAACGAATTGGCATGCCAAACATCGACGATGGCGCCGGCGACCGGCTTGCCCTGGGGATCGAGAACGCGCCCCTGCATGAACAGAATCTCGCCGTCATCGGTGCCGTCATCCAACCGGGCTTCACCGCGCGTCAGCGGCGCGCCGGCGACATAAAGCGGCCCCTCGATGGTCCTGCTGGTGCCCTCGGTGATGCCGGCTTGACGTTCCGCCGCGTCGAGACGCAGATCCAGGAAATGCTCTAGCGCGATGCCGGGCACGATCAGACCCAATTGCTTGGCCGCCGCTGCCTGTTCGAGGAAGGCGACGCCCGCCCAGATCTCATCCATCTGGATATCGAGATCATCGATAGCGGTGAAGAGATCGGTCAGCAGCCGCTGGGCGATCGTCTTGATACGCTCATTGCCGCCCTTGTTGTCAAGGCCTGCGGCCCGATGAGCAAGGGCCTGGATAACGGATTTTGCAATCAGATTCTTCGGCATGATGGGTTCCTCCCCGTTGGCAAAAGCACGCACGCAAACGCATTTTCTTGAAGACGGTATTTTTTTGGCGACAGTGTTCTCTTATCGATCATCTTCATGAATGGATGAGGGGTGACGGCAAAGCGGCACCACGGCGATCTCCATGAAGGGAAACAGCGGTAAATTGCTGAGGATGTCGTGCAGCTCCTGGGCGTCGGCGACATCAAAGATGCTGACATTCGAATAGCGTCCGGCGATGCGCCAGAGATGGCGCCACTTGCCCTCGCGCTGCAGCTGCTGCGCGCGATCGCGCTCCGTTGCCTTCAGGTCCTTTGCCGTCGCTGGCGACAAGTCGTGGGGCAGTTGCACATTCATGGTGACATGAAACAGCATGGTTCAGCCTCGCTTCTGCAGCCCGCCCGGGATGACACGGCGTTGCGGCCCGTCGCGGCGGAAGTGCTCGACCTTTTCTTCATCGAGCGCTATGCCGAGCCCCGGTCGGCTGGGCACCATCAGATGGAAATCCTGGTAATGCAGCGGTTCGGTGAGAATGTCTTCCGTCAAGAGCAGCGGGCCAAAGAGCTCGGTGCCCCAATCGAGCTGGGGAAAGGTGGCGAAGAGATGCGCCGCCGCGATGGTGCCGATGGCACCTTCCAGCATGGTGCCGCCATAGAGACCGATCCCGGCCGCATCGGCGATGGCGCCAACACGCGCCGCGGCGAACAGGCCGCCGGATTGCTCTGTCTTGACGGCGAAGACATCGGCCGCATGCTGCTTGGCGAGATCAAAGGCCGATTGTGGCCCGCTCAGCGATTCATCCGCCATGATCGGAATGATCGCACGTGAGGTCAGTCGCGCCAGAACCGCCGGATGTGCCACCGGCTGTTCGACAAGCTCGCAACCTATATCGGCAAGATTTCGCAACCCATAGGCGGCATCCCACTCGCTCCAAGCCATATTGACGTCAACCCGGATGCTGGCCCGCTCGCCCAGCGCCTTCTTGACGGCGCCGACATGGGCCGCATCCTCACGCGGCGACCGTAGACCGATTTTCAGCTTGAAGATGCGATGGCGGCCTTGGTCCAGCATCTGCTCCGCCTCGGCAATGTCGCGGCGGGTATCGCCTGACGCCAGGGTCCAGGCAACCGGGAGCCGATCGCGCACGCGGCCTCCCAACAGTTCCGAAACAGGAACTTCCAGGCGCTTGGCCTGGGCATCGAGCAAGGCCGTCTCGACCGCGCATTTGGCGAAGGAATTCCCCTTCACGCTTTTGCCGATCACTGTCATGGCGGCCTGGACCCGGGTCGGATCGCAGTCCCGCAAGAGCGGGGCAATATAAGTATCGATGGCGAGCTTCATGCCCTCGGGGCTCTCCGGCCCATAGGACAGGCCGCCTATGGTGGTCCCCTCGCCAATGCCAACCACGCCATCTGAGGTATAGATGCGGACGACCATCAAGCTCTGACCATTCATCGTGGCAACCGACAGCCGATGCGGCCGTATGGTCGGTAGATCCAGGATAAAAGTCTCTATATGATCGATTTTCAGCATTGCAGTCGGGTCGTCCGAATGGTGGCCTGTTTCATATCTAGGCCGCCATCACGTGCATTGCCAAAACCGATGCGGTCTTTATATATACCTTAAAGGTATGGAATATGGACCTTCGCCAGCTCCGATATTTTGTCGCCGTCGCCCAGGAACGCAGTTTCAGCAAGGCTGCCGACATTCTTCATATCGCCCAGCCGCCGCTCAGCCGGCAGATCCAGCATCTGGAGGACGAACTCGGCGTGGGGCTGCTGGACCGCAGCGAGCGACCGATCAAGCTGACCGAGGCCGGTCGATTTTTCTACGACCAGGCGCTGCAGATACTGGGACGGATGGAGCAGATTCGCGAGGCCACCAAGCGGATCGGCCGGTCGGAACGCAGCCTCTTCGTCATCGGCTGCGTCGCCTCGACCCTCTATGGCGGCACGCCCGATCTGGTGCGCCGCATGCGGCAGCGCTGGCCCGATCTCGACATCGAATTGAAGGAAATGATGTCGACCCAGCAGGTCCTGGCCCTGAAGGAAGGCCGCATCGATCTCGGTTTCGGGCGCGTGCGCTTCAATGACCCGGTGATCGAGCGTGTGGTGCTGCGCGAAGAACGGCTGGTCTTTGCCATGCCGGCCGGCCACCCCAAGGCCCATGGGACGACACCCTTGCCGTTGTCGATCGTCGGCGACGAAACGCTGATCCTCTATCCTTCCGAACCGCGCCCCAGTTTTGCCGACGAAGTGCTGTCGATGCTGGGCGATCGCAATCTGCATCCCAAGCGCATTCATGAAGTGCGCGAGCTGCAGACGGCAATGGGCCTGGTCGCTGCCGCCGTCGGCATCTCGGTTGTGCCCGCCTCGGCGCAGCGCCTGCGGTCATATGACGTGGTCTATCGGCAGATTGATGACGAACGGGTCGTGTCGCCGATCATCATGAGCTATCGGCGGAACGATCTCAGCGGTCGGATCGCGGTGATTAAAGAGCTAATCGGCGAAATGTATGCCGACCGGCCGGACTGGCTGCAGCTCTCGGATAACACCCTGCTGGTGCCATGACGCGCAGGTCAAGGGGAATGCGCCCGCCCTTGCTTCAGCAGAAAAATTGGAAATACCAATCTATTCATCTCTTCGTTGAGACCAGAGCCTCCGAACCTGCGATCTAGCGACAAACAAAATTCGCGCCAGAAAATTTAACGCCTCGCCACCTCGCGCAACCGTGATCATATGCACGTTCACAGCGCCCAACGGCCGACGCATACTCGTCGACGCATCATCACAGTACCCGGCTCAGTAACGCCGCCTCGCGCAGCCCTCCGTCCCCGGTCAGGAGCGATCCAGATGAATTCCATCGTCTCGATATTTCTCCGCACCTCGCGCCTCTGGATGCAGATTCTTCTAGCATCCGCAGCCATCCCCGCCTTAGCCCAATCGCAAACAGCACCGCAGACGGTCCCCTCTTCGCCACCTGCAGCGCAAACGCCACAGCCTGCGCCGCAGCCTTCAGATCAGCCGGCAAATCAGCCATCGTCTCAGCCGACCTCGCCACAACCCTCATCTCAACCGCCGGCGGCGACACCCGCCGCGCCCGCTGCTTCAACCGCCCAGCCGCCGGCCCCTGCCGCCGCGCCGCCCGGCAACACCGAGACACCCGCGGTCGTCGTCGAAGGCAAGTCGGCTGACACGCTTCTTGGCAAACCGGTGCAAAGCGCCAGCGGCGACGACATGGGGCGTATCGTCGACGTCATGGTCGACCATACCGGGCTGGTGCGGGCCGCCATCATCGATTTCGGCGGCTTCCTCGGCGTCGGCACGCGAAAAATCGCAGTCGACTGGCGCGTCCTGCACTTTCCGCCGGACGGCAGCATGGACAAGATCGTCGCCGATCTGTCGCAAGATCAGCTGCGGGTGGCCCCCGTCTACAAGCCGGGCGAACCGGTGGTGATTGTCGGCCGCGCAGATGTCGCCCCGCCCGCCCCCGCAACAGCAGCGCCTGCCGCACCGGCCCCGTCCGCCCCCGTGCAAGCCGCACCGGCTCAATCTACGCCCGCACCAGCTGCCCCAGCACCGCCAGCACCGACGCAACCTGCACCGGTTCCATCCGCACCGGCGCAATCGGCACCGACCCAAACGGCGCCGACCCAAACGGCGCCGACACCCGCGCCACCGGCCTCTCAAGGCAGCACACCATCGCAGACACCATGATCAGCCCCGGCTGATCAGTACAATCGCATCCCACATAAGAGGCAAAGCCTGCATGGCGGAGCGCACGGCAAAAAACCGCACAGCTGGCCCGGATGACGCCGCGACGCATGCCCAATTTCCTGAGCAACACCGCCTGATCTCCGCCCGCAGCCGCCATGGCCTCGACTGGTTCGTCTTCTTTGTCGCCGATATCCAGACCGGGTTCGGCCCCTTCGTCGCAGTCTTTCTGACTACGCAGAAATGGACCCAGGTGGATATCGGACTGGTCTTGACGGTCAGCGGACTTGTCAGCCTCTTCGGCCAGATTCCCTTGGGAGCGGCGGTCGATTCCGTGAAGTCAGTGCGCGCCGTCGCCGCAGCCGCGCTGATCGCTATTGGCGTGAGCGCTTTCGCTTTTGCGGCCTGGCCGATTCTGCCGGTCGTCTTCGCCTCACGCGTGCTGCATGCCGCGGCGAGCTGCATCCTTGGCTTCGCCCTGGTCTCGCTGAGCCTCGGCCTTATCGGCGAAAGCAGCGTAAGCGAGCGGTTGGGCCGCAATGCCGCTTTTGCCTCGGCCGGAACGGGAATCGCCGCCGCTGTAATGGGCGTTTGCGGCCAGTATCTGTCGGAACGCTCCGTATTCTTCTTTGCCGCAGGCTTGGTTGTACCGGCCATCTTCGCGCTCTCCCGCATCAAGGCAGCGGAAATTCAACCCGCTCGCCCCATACCGACCGCCCCGGCCACGGTACCCTCGAATCTGGCTGCAGGGCTCATCGATCTGGTACGCAATCCTCCGCTGGTGATCTTCGCCGTCTGCGTCTGCATGTTTCACCTGGCAAATGCGGCGATGCTGCCGCTCGCGGCAAGCATGGTGACGCTTCGCTCGAGTCAGGCGGCCACGATCATGGTCGCCGCAGCGATGATTGTGCCGCAGTTGACAGTAACGGGTCTCTCGCCCCTGGTCGGGCGAAGTGCGCAGCGATGGGGACGCCGCCCCCTGCTTATGCTTGGCTTCGCTGCGCTTGCAGTTCGCAGCGTGCTCTTCTCCATTACCTTGCAGCCGCACCTGATCGTCGCCTTCCAGATCCTTGATGGCGTCTCGGCGGCAATTCTTGGCGTCCTGGTACCGCTGACCGTCGCCGACATCACACGCAACAGCGGACATTTCAACCTCGCCCAGGGAACTGTAGGTTGCGCCATGGGTATCGGGGCCTCGATCAGTACCGTGCTGAGCGGATACATCGCTGACACCTTCGGCAGCTATAACGCCTTTGTCGTCCTGGCGTTTCTCGCCGCAATCGGCCTTGCCGCCGTCATATTCCTGATGCCGGAAACAGGAACGGGAACGGGAACAGGAGGCCCAAGCCGTACACAGATGAAAAGAAAAAGGAAACTTGTCGAACCTCAACCATAGCCGGTACGCCTCCCCCACCCTGAACCGCTGCGCGCATTGTAGCTCGCAACAGAATCCATCGCCGTTGCGTTAGCAACCTGCGTAGATATTGATTGCCAATGGCGAAGGGACGACGAAAATGCCGCTCATGAACATGGCGCCTGGCGTCACGAGACGAATCGGCGGGGAGTTGCTCGCCCAGAATCAATTGTTCGTCGCCGGATACGAACCTGTAGCTTGCTCCTCGGCTTGGATTCTTTCTACGGGGGTACGTT
Organism: Dongiaceae bacterium; assembly: GCA_035539215.1. Taxonomy (GTDB): domain Bacteria; phylum Pseudomonadota; class Alphaproteobacteria; order Dongiales; family Dongiaceae; genus Dongia_B. The sequence continues at coordinate 41,261 of DATLIX010000133.1, forward strand.
AATCGAGTGCATCATGCCCCTGCATGAACATCACTTCGTCATATGATTTAAGATTCAGCCTCCTCTCGCCATCCATATCGGTCTAGCTGAAGATCACCCGACAATGGCACGGGGCACAGCCGAGACGCAGATATCGACCACCAAGCGGCAGCCATAGACACGACTACCGCAAATGGAGACGAAACGATGCACAAACTCGATGCCAAATCCGACACGCAGTCAAAGGCGGCAACACCCACCGCCCCATCGCTGGCACAATACATCATCCCAGCCACCACTTCCCTGCAGGAAACACGTCCGCGCACGCTGAAGCATGGCAACACTTTTGCCATCTTCGACCATAGTGGCGATGCCCTTGCCGTTCTCGGCAGCCCGGAAGGCATCTATCACTGCGACACGCGATATCTGTCCCACTTCCATCTGACAATTGGCGGCGAACGGCCCATCCTGCTCAGTTCGACCCTGGGAGACGACAACGCCGTTCTCACCTGCGACCTGACCAACCCGGACCTGTTCGACCAGCCCCGCCGGTCGACTCTTCAACACGACCTCATCCATCTGCGCCGTTCCCGCTTCCTCTGGAACGCCACCTGCTTCGAACGCCTGGCGGTCAGGAACTTCGACTTACGGTCGCGCCGCATCCGGCTGGAAATCACCTTCGCCGCCGATTTTGCCGACCTCTTCGAGGTACGGGGCACGCGGCGTGAGCGCCGCGGCGTTCATCACGCGGCCGAGCTGTCGTCTGACAGCGTCACCCTGTCCTATACAGGGCTCGACAAGCGGCGGCGCGAAACCTGCCTTCGCTTCGATCCAGCACCCACCCATCTCGTTGGTGAACAAGCCGTGTTCGATCTCGAGCTGGCGCCGCACGAAAGCCGGTTTCTCTTCATCCAGGTAACTTGCAATGCCGTTTCCACCCCAGCGGGGCGCCGCAGCTTCTTTGGCGCCCTGCGCGATGCGCGACGCGCGCTGCGTGCCTCGTCCTCCCGCTCGGCCATGGTGGCGACGTCGAACGAGATATTCAATGAAGCTGTACGCCGCAGTAAATCTGATCTCTATACGCTGATCACCGACACGCCGGAGGGACCTTATCCTTATGCCGGAATTCCCTGGTTCAGCGCGGTTTTCGGCCGCGATGCCATCATCACGGCACTGCAAACCCTGTGGCTCGATCCGACCATCGCCCGTGGTGTCCTCGGTCATCTCGCAGCGAACCAAGCGACTGACAGCGATCCGCTTTCCGATGCGGAGCCCGGCAAGATCCTGCATGAGGTACGCCTTGGGGAAATGGCTGAGCTTCGCGAGGTACCCTTTCGGCGCTATTACGGCAGTATCGATGCGACACCGCTTTTCGTGATGCTGGCCGGCGCCTACCTCGACCGAACTGGTGACATTGACACGATCAGGCGGCTTTGGCCGAACATCGGCGCGGCGCTTCTCTGGATCGACAATCACGGCGATCGCGACGGCGACGGATTTGTCGAATATGGACGCCGGACGGCGGAAGGCTTGGCCAACCAGGGATGGAAGGACAGTCACGATTCCATCTTTCACGCCGACGGCACGTTGGCGCGCGGTCCGATTGCCCTTGCGGAGGTTCAAGCCTATGTCTATGGCGCCTGGCGCGCTGCGGCCGATATTGCCCGCAGGCTCGGCCATATGCATGAAGCCACTGAGATGCAGATCAAAGCGGAGACATTGCGCAAACGTTTTGACGAGCACTTCTTTGACGAGCCGCTGGGTACCTATATCTTGGCGCTGGATGGTGACAAGAAACCGTGCCGCGTGCTTGCATCAAATGCCGGTCACACGCTCTTTGCCGGCATCGCCTATCCCGAGCGGGCAGACTCGGTCGTCAGAGCCTTGATGAACCGCGGTTCATTCTCCGGCTGGGGCATCCGTACCATCGCCGCGAGCGAAGCGCGCTACAATCCGATGAGCTATCATAACGGCTCCGTCTGGCCTCATGATAATTCCCTGATCGCTGCCGGCTTCGCGCGCTACGGATTCCGACGCGAGACAGCGCGCATCCTGGAGGGTCTTTTCTCGGCAGCGATGCATATCGATCTGCGGCGCCTGCCGGAACTCTTTTGCGGCTTCCCGCGTCAACGCAGCCAAGGGCCGACCTTCTACCCCGTTGCCTGCATGCCCCAGGCCTGGGCTGCAGCCACCCCCTTATCCTTGCTGCAATCCTGCCTCGGACTGACTTTTTCCACTGCGGCAAAACAGATCATTTTCGACCAGCCAGCGCTGCCTGGCTTTCTCGATGAAGTCGTATTACGGCGCATATCGATCGGCGAGGGATGGGTCGATGTCGCCCTGAAGCGCGTGGACGCCGAAGTTGTCGTCAATGTCCTCGCCCGTGAAGGCGACATACGCGTGGTCACGACAAATTGACGACCAAGTAATCGTCTTTTCATTGAAGGCGGCCAGGCGTCGGCCGCGTGCAGCCCTCCTGGAAGGTTGCACGCGGCTGCGGCGCTGCTGCCTCCTTAATCAGGCCAAGGACGTCCGCAACGGATCAGGATCGCTTACTTCCTCAACCAGATGCAGCGACGGCTTCTTATGCGTTACCATGCGCTGATAGATGGAGAGATATTCGGATGCCATCCGCTGCGCCGTAAAGCGCTGCTCGAAATGCTGCCGGACCTTGACGCGCGGAAGCGTATGGAGGCGGCCAACCGCAGCTACGGCTTCATCCTCATTCCTGACGACAAATCCGGTAACGCCATCATCCACCACTTCCGGTGCCGAGCCGTGATTGAAGGCAATGACCGGCGTTCCGCAGGCCATCGATTCGATCATCACCAGTCCAAAAGGCTCAGGCCAGTCGATCGGCACCAGCAGGCCTATGGCACCGCTGAGGAAGTCGGATTTGTCGCGGTCGCCGATCTCACCGATGAACTCGACATTCTTGTGAGTCCTGAGAAGTGGCTCGATTTCGGTTTCAAAGTATTCGCGATCCGCTTTGTCGACCTTGGCGGCGACCTTGAGCGGCAAGCCGCACCTTTCGGCGATGCGAATGGCGCGGTCCACCCGCTTTTCCCGGGCGATGCGCCCGAGGAAGGCGAGATAGCCGGGTTTGGTCTGTCGCGGGGTCAGCAGATCTTCCGGCATGCCGTGATAGACGTTCCCGATCCAGCCCGCTTGCGGGACGGGCTTTTGCTGCGCCTTCGAGATCGAAATGACCGGTATCGAAGAGAATTCCTGGAAGACCGGTTGGTGCTCAGGCAGATCGAGCCTCCCATGAAGCGTGGTGATGAAGGGCGTTGGCTGTCGCGAGAACAAGGAGAAAGGATAGTAATCCAAATGAAAATGCAGAATATCGAACGTGTGGGCCACTTTGCGCACGCGCTCCAGCATCAACATATGCAAGGCAATGGGATCCAGCACGGCCTTGTCGAACCGCAGCGCACAAGGCCACATCGCTTCCAGCTTCGCGCTGGTCTTGGAATCACCGCTGGCAAAGAGCGTAACGTCATGGCCCAAGCCGACGAGAGCGTCGGTGAGCCAAGAGACGACGCGCTCCGTGCCCCCATACAGGCTGGGTGGAACCGCCTCCGTCAGAGGAGCAATTTGCGCAATCCGCATCGTCCGGCACTCCTATCGGTCATATCTGGTGGGTTGAATTGAATTCCGGTTGCTCGAACCCGGCCTCGTATCGGCTCTCGGCAATCGTCGCCCGAGACATAGACCTGCAGTCGAGATAGCGTGGTCAATTGATTAACCATTTGCCGCGTGCCGGCGCTTGGCAAATAAAATGGAAGTGAAGACAAAATGCCGGAGCTCATGGCACTTCGCGTGCTTCCAGGTGTTTGACTATGGAGCGCGCCGCTACCATGGCCAGAAAGCTGCGACGGTTTGTCACCAGAAAATTGAGCTGCGCTTCGCCCTCCCGGTACCGATCATCACTGTCAGTATGCTTCGTGAAGGCGCCAACAAGAGCAGGGAAGCCGAAGGTTAATGCAACACCTTACGCGATATGCGCAAGCTCCTTCATCATTTTGTCTGTTTTATGTACGACGGCATCTCGTTGCCCATAGCCTCATTTTGGCTGCAGTCATCGGCGCGGTGACGGCCTCCGTCAGCACGCAATATGCGGTCAAGTATCTCGTAGACACTTTGTCGCGACATTTAACAGCCAGCAACGACATATGGTTCGCCTTTGCCTTTTTGGTCGCATTGATCATGAGCGACAATCTGCTCTGGCGGGTCGCGGGTTGGATCTCGAATCATGCCTTCGTCGCTGTGACCGGCGATCTGCGGAGTGATCTGTTTCGCTACCTGACCGGTCATGCGCCGAGCTATTTCGCCGATCGGCAACCGGGCATGCTGTCGAGCCGCATCACAGCCACATCCAATGCTGTATTCACCATGGAAAACATGATGGTATGGAATGTGCTGCCGCCTTGCGCCGCCACTCTCGGAGCTGTCGCGTTCCTGTCAACGATCAGCATCCCCATTACCATTATTGCCATCTTTCTGGCGACCGGACTGTGCTTCATCCTTTTCCGCCTGGCCGCTGCCGGCCGGCCGCTGCATCACGGCTTTGCGGATCGCGCCGCCGCCGTCGACGGTGAACTCGTCGATATCATTTCCAACATGCCGCTCGTCCGCGCCTTCGGCGGCCTGCATCACGAATTCCACCGGTTTGACAAGACCGTTGAAAGTGAAATGGTGGCGCGGCGGCGGAGCCTGATCTACCTGGAAAAGCTGCGGCTTTTCCACAGCGTCGTCACCATCGCCCTGACCATTGCCCTGTTGGCCTGGATCATCGTCCTTTGGCAACGTGGTCAGGTCAGCAATGGTGACGTGGTCCTGGTCTGTACCCTCGGCTTTACAATTCTCCATGCGACGCGCGACTTGGCCGTGGCGCTGGTAGACGTGACGCAGCATATGGCCCGCCTGTCGGAGGCAATTGCCACGCTGCTGGTGCCACATGACATCCGGGATAGGCCTGATGCGGTGAACCTGGTTCCCCGCCGTGGCTTGGTACAGTTCGACAATGTCAGCTTCAGCTATCCAAACGGCCGGCAGGTCTTCAGCCATTTCCGGCTTCGCCTCGAAGCCGGTCAGCGCATCGGGTTGATCGGCGAATCAGGCAGCGGCAAATCCACCCTGTTTACGCTGCTCCAGCGTTTCTACGAGATCCAGGATGGCAGCATCCTCATCGACGGCAAGAATATTTCCTCGATTACCCAGGAGAGCCTGCATCAGGCCATGACCATCGTACCGCAGGATATTTCCCTGTTTCACCGGTCGGTCATGGAGAATATCCGCTACGGCAGGCCCGAGGCGACAGATGACGAAGTCTTCGACGCAGCCGCCGCTGCGGAATGTCTGGATTTCATCCTCGCCTTGCCCGAAGGCTTCGCAACAATCGTCGGCGACCGCGGCGTCAAGCTTTCCGGCGGGCAGCGTCAACGCATCGCCATCGCCCGCGCCTTGTTGAAGGATGCGCCCATCCTGCTGCTGGATGAAGCGACCTCGTCACTCGACAGCGATTCCGAGGAGGCGATCCGCCAAGCGCTCGACCGGCTGATGCGCGGACGCACGGTGATCGCGATTGCGCATCGCCTGTCGACTCTGCGCGGCTTCGATCGGATTGTGGTGATGCAAGGCGGAAAAGTCATTCAAGACGGTACTCCGGACCAATTGCTGCGCGCGAAGGGCCAGTATCGGGAATTGATCTTGAAAGAGATGACGCGATTGAGCCCCCAGGCTCCCGAGGACGACACAAGGGAAGATGAAGCAAGGGCGGTCGCCTCGGTGGGCTAGCCAGCGCTATACCGACTTGACCGAAACGACCTCATTTTACGTCGTTGGCCGCTTTGAGAAGAGCAAGAAGCCCCTCCAGAATGCGTTGCGGCGATGGCGGACAGCCACGGATATGAAGGTCGACAGGAATCACCGTCGACACGCCCCCTTCGCAGGCATAGCCACCCGCAAACATGCCGCCGTTCAAAGCACAGTCGCCCAGAGCAACGACCCATTTTGGATCCGGTGTAGCCTGATAGGTCCGCTCCAGCGCCTCCCGCATATTCTTCGTCACCGGCCCTGTCACCATCAGTACGTCGGCGTGGCGCGGTGATGCGACGAAACGAATGCCAAAGCGCTCGATGTCATAGAACGCATTGCTGAGCGCCTGCATCTCCAATTCGCAGCCATTGCACGACCCGGCATCCACGGCCCGGATGGACAGGCTGCGGCCGAGCCTGCGACGGGCAGTTCGGCGAAGTGCCGCGGCCACTTCGGCAAGGGCTGCCTCGTCGGGCGCGGGTGCCGGCTCGGTCAAAGGACCTTTCACGAGACTCTTGGTGAGAATGCTACGCATCAATTCTCCTCCTAGAGATCATGGCCGGAATATGAGCAGTTGAATGACTTATTGCAGAGCGGAAAATCCGCAATGATATTGCCTTCAATGGCCGCCTCAAGAAGTGGCCACTGGAACCAGGAGGGATCGCGCAGGTGGCACCGCTCCACCCGGCCGTCGGCGGCCAGCCGCAGCCAGACCATGATGTCGCCTCGGAAACCTTCGATGATCGCCATCCCTTCACAGACAGAGCCACCACCGGCGGCAAGATCTCGACTGATCGCACCTTGCGGCATCTGCCCCAGGATCTGCTCGATAAATGACAGGCTCTGGAGCACTTCCCAGATCCGAATCCAGACGCGGGCGTTCACATCTCCATCGGCATGGGTGCGAAGCTGAGACTGCAGCCTGTCATAGGGTGCGTAGGCAAGTTGATGCCGCGCATCGAACGCCCTGCCCGAGGCGCGGCCGATATAACCGCCGCAGCCATATTGACGAACCAGATCGAAAGAAAGCTTCCCGGTGCCGACGGTTCGGTCCTGTAACGACGCCGTCCCGTCATACAGCTCGACCAGCTTTGGAAACTTGTTACGGATCTCGGCAACAAGCTTATGCAGTTCCGTGACGCCCCCGGAGCGAAGATCGGTCGTCACGCCACCCGGCGCGACACAATCCCGCATCAGGCGGTGACCAAAGCAGCGATCGGCGGCGCGAAGTACGCGCTCCCGCAATACGCCGCAATGTGCGAGCATCAGCGCAAAGGCCGCGTCATTGCAGATGGCCCCGATATCGCCCAGATGATTGGCAAGGCGTTCCAGCTCCGCCATCAGTGCCCGAAGCCACGTCGCGCGAATTGGAATCTCGATCCCGAGTGCTGCCTCGACGGCACGCGAAAAACAAAGGGCGTAGGCGACCGTGCTATCGCCTGAGGTTCGGCCAGCGAGCTGCACGGCGCGTCCGAGATCCGCGCCCGCCATCAGCGACTCGATCCCCTTATGGACGTAACCGAGACGCTCTTCCAGCCGTACAACAGCTTCGCCGTTGGCGGTGAACCGAAAATGACCCGGCTCGATGATGCCGGCATGGACCGGGCCCACGGCTACCTGATGCAACCCGTCGCCCTCGACGGGAAGGAACACATAGGCGCCAGATGTCTCAGCGCCGACCGGACGGGTATCGCCGAACCGGGCGACCCACCGTCCATGAGACAGCCAGGGCCGTTCGTCGGGCGCACCTTCAGGAATCAGTCCGAACAGATCGCGGATGGCGCGCTCCAAACGTGCGGCTGGTGGATGGTTCGCTGCGACGGAAGGAAACCGTCCAGCGGGGCATTCCAGGCTGACAACCGCAACCTGGTTACGGATTTCATCCAGCAGCGCCATATGAACGATCGCAAGCTCGCCCCAAAGACCGAGGAGCGTCCATTTACCGTCGGCGAGCTGGCGCGTGACGAATTGCCAGACATCGATACTGACGATGCTGCGCCGCCACGGCCGATGCTCGCCGACGACGCGACCTGCCAGGAGGATATCATCGAGAGTTGGCATAGACGCCCTCCTCATCACCCGAGCAGCTGGGCAACGTGTTGGAACCAGATAACCAGCGGCCCAGGCAGATAGACGCCCGCCGCAAATACGATGGCGAGATGCGCAAACATCGGCAGATAGGAGGCTTTTACCGGCGCGAGACTGCCGCGCGGTTCGCCAAACGCCAGGCCGCCCAACCTCAGCAGGAGAGCGCCGAAGGCAACCAGCAAGCCCGTCACCAACGGAAGTGCAAGCAGCGGATGGCGCGCGAAAGCCGAGCTTACCACCAGGAACTCACTCATAAAGATCCCCAAAGGCGGCATCCCGGCGATCGCGATGACGCCGACGACCAACCCCCAGCCCAGCACCGGATGGCTTTCGGTCAGCCCCCGAATATCGGCGATCTTCTGCGTTCCCTTGACCTGGGCGACATGGCCAACGGCAAAGAAAATGGCCGACTTGGTCAAGCTGTGCATCGTCATATGCAGCAGGCCGGCAAAGTTGGCGAGCGGGCCACCCATGCCGAAGGCAAAGGCGATTATGCCCATATGCTCAATCGAGGAATAGGCGAACAGCCGCTTGATATCCCGCCGCCGATACAGCATGAAGGCGGCGAAGATGAGCGATATCAGACCCATGGTGATCATCAACGGCCCCGGCGCTATCGCCTGCGGACTGGCATTCAGCAGGATCTTGAATCGCAGCACCGCATAAAGTGCCACGTTCAGCAGCAGACCGGAAAGGACCGCTGAGATAGGTGTCGGCCCTTCCGCATGCGCATCCGGCAGCCAGGCATGCAACGGCGCCAATCCGACCTTGGTGCCGTAACCAAGAAGCAGGAAAATGAAGGCAACATTCAGCAGCGCCGGATCGAAGGCTCCGGCATGCTGGATGACCGTGGTCCAGACCATGGCGTCAAGCCCCTCGCCGATGACGGGACGCGCCGCCATATAGACCAGGATCGTTCCGAACAAGGCCAGGGCGATACCGACACTGCCGAGAATGAAATACTTCCAGGCAGCCTCCAGCGCTTCGTGGGTACGATAGATGCCGACCATCAGGACGGTGCTCAGGGTCGCCAGCTCGACCGCCACCCACATGAGGCCGAGGTTATTGGACACGAGGGCCAGGTTCATGCCGAACATCATGACCTGATACATGGCATGATAAAAACGCAGATAAGCCGGGGTCAGCTTGCCCGTTTCCAACTCATGGCTGATATAGCTTGCGCTGAAGACGCTCGTGGTGAATCCGACAAAAGTATTGAGAACGACAAAGACGACGTTGAGGTCGTCGATGAACAGGAATTGGCCTGGCGCCGGGCGGTCGGCAAAGAGCAGGCCGGCTGACATCATCGTAAACAAGCTTGCCAACACGTTCAGCCGGGACGAGACGCGATAATTGGATATCAATGCCAGGATTGCTGCCGAGACGATCGGTATAACCAACACGGCGGACATGGCATCGGGCAGATAGGCAATCATCGACGCTCTCCCCTGAACTGGTCGAGCGCACCGATATCGACCGTGTCGAAGCGTTCTCTGATCCGGAAGAGAAAAATGCCGATGACGATGAAGGCGATCAGCACGGAAAAAGCTACACTTATTTCAACGACGAGCGGCATGCCTTTGGCACCCGTTGCTGCTAGGACGAGGCCGTTCTCAAGCGACATGAAGCCGACGACCTGGCCGACGGCATTGCGCCGCGTCACCATGACCAGCAGGCCGATGAGGATCACTGAGAGTGCGAAGGCGAGGTCCTCGCGCGCCAATGCATCGGCCCCTGGCGTGACCCGCAGCATCACCACCATGGAGAGACCGACAAGCGCCATGCCCGCAAGCATGGTCAGCCCGACCCCGACAACCGTCTCGATCTCACGATGGATGCCAAGGCGCACGATCATGCGGTGGAGCGCCACCGGAATGATGATGCCTTTAAAGATGAGCGCGATTGCGGCCGTGATGTAAAGGTGCGCGGCGTCCTGAACATAAGCCTGCCAGGCGACCGAGAGAGCGAGCATCAGGGAATGGAATGTGAAGACACGCAGAAGCGCATATAGCCGGTCCTGGTAGAGCATCAGGAAGCTCAGAAGAACCAGCCCTCCGGCCAGCAGATGCGCGACGTCGAATTGGAGACTGTGCATCAGAGGCTCCTCGAGACGAACAGAAGTAGTGTTCCGAGCAGCCCCAGCATAAGTGCCGCACCCAGGAAATTAGGAACACGGAAAACGCGCATCTTCGCGATGGAGGTCTCGAACAGGGCGAGGAAAAAGCCTGCGATCCCGAGCTTCAGCACGAAGGCTATGGCTCCGACCGCGTAGGAGATGACGCTCGCTTCGCCGCGTCCGATTCCCCAGGGCACGAATAGACAGATGATGAGGGCGATATAAAGCTGCAGCTTCAGGGCGGCCGCCAGCTCGATCATCGCCAGATGCCGCCCGGAATATTCCAGCACCATCGCCTCATGCACCATGGTCAGTTCGAGATGGGTTGACGGGTTGTCGACAGGAACGCGCCCATTCTCGGCAATCGCCACCATCACAAGTGCGATCAGGGCGAGTCCAAGGGAGACACGCAAGCCGACGGCCGGCGACAACATATAATCGGCCATGTTCGACAATTGCGTCGAATGGGCAATGAGCGCCAGCGAAAAGACGATCATGATCATTGCCGGCTCGGCAAGGGAGGCGATCAGCATCTCCCGGCTTGAACCGATTCCGCCGAAGCTCGTTCCGACATCGAGGCCGGCGAGCGCCAGGAAGAAACGCGCACTGCCGAGCAAAGCGATGATCGCAATGAGATCGGCCGACCAGCTGAAGAGGAGACCGGTGGCGAAGGTCGGTACCAGGGCGGCCGCCACCCAAGTTGCCGCGAAGATGAGATAGGGCGCCAGGCGAAAGAGCCAGGAAGCATTGTCCGCGAGGACGACCTCTTTCCGCAGCAGGCGGAACAGATCGCGGTACGGCTGAACGACGGAGGGCCCCTGCCGACTGAGAAGATGCGCCCTGAACTTTCGCGAGAGGCCCGTCAGAAGCGGCGCCAGCACCAGCACGAAAGCCATCTGGGTGCCTTGAATAATCAGATCCGTCATCATGACCAGATCGCCAATATCAGCAGGAGCGACACAAGCGCCAGAAAGACCAGGCCGAGATAGCGCCTGATCGTCAGGAACTGGAAATAATTGAGGCGGTCGGCCAGGAAATTCACGGCACGCGCAAGCGGGACATAGATGCCATCCCAGACCAGATCCCGAAGCGTCACGCTGAATCGGGCCGGCCCCTGATCGCCCGGTGGCGGCATATATATGGTCTCGCGCGCGCGAAACACCGTCGTGCCGAAAACCCGGCGGATGGGCTGGGCGAAGCTGCTGGCGGAGTATTGCGTCGCAGGGCCGGCGTCGGCAAAGCCGCAGCCCCATGCCGGCGAGCGGCGGACGGCGCGCGACGCCAGCCGGTGAATTGCCAGAACGGCCAGCGATGTCGATACCGCGATAAACAGGAACACCAGAAGCCCGTTATAGGAACTGCGGCTTTCAGCGATGGGGACGATGGAGAGCCAGGCGACGGACAATTGATGCGGCATCTGGCCGCCGACGAGCGATTGGACAACGGGTCCGAGACGATCGATGAAAAAGCCCGGCAGAACGCCGGTAACCAGACAAAGAACCGCCAGGGCCGCCATGCCGGCTATGGAGAAACGGTCGACTTCCTGTGCCTCTGCCGCCGCGCTGGACCTGGGGCGTCCGAGAAAGACGATGCCGAAAGCGCGCACGAAGCAACTGCCCGCAAGGGCCGCCGCCAGGGCCAGCAACGCGCCGACCGCCGGGATGATGAGTTTCAGGCCCCATTGGGGAATCTGGGGGCTCAGCAGAACGGCCTGGAAGGTGAGCCATTCGGAGACAAAGCCGTTGAGCGGCGGCAATGCCGAGATGGCCGCCGCCCCTACCAGGAAGGTAAAGCTGGTTGCCGGCATCCGATGGATCAAGCCGCCCAGCTGTTCGATATCGCGCAGGCCGGTCGATGTCAGGACGGCGCCGGCGCCGAAGAACAGCAGGTTCTTGAACAGCATATGGTTCAGGACATGCAGTAGGGCGGCTGTCAGGGCGAGAGCGGCCGCCCAGTTCATATCGTTCGCGCGAAAGGCCAGGGCGAGCCCAAGGCCGATGAAGATAATGCCGACATTCTCCACCGTGCTGTAGGCCAGCAGCCGCTTGAGATCCTGCTGCATCAGCGCATAGAGGACGCCCAGTACCGCGGTGATGCCGCCAAGGGCGAGCACGATGATGCTCCACCACCATTCAGGCGTTCCCAGGAGATCGAAGACGATGCGCAGGAAGCCGTAGATGGCCACCTTCGTCATGACCCCGCTCATCAACCCCGAAACGTGGCTCGGCGCAGCGGGATGAGCAAGCGGCAGCCAGACGTGCAGCGGTACGAGACCCGCCTTGGAGCCGGTACCGATGAGCGTGAGGATGAGGATCGCCGCGGCCAGGTAGGGGGTCGGATGGCTGGCGCGTATCGCCGAGAAAGCATATCCGCCGTCGGTCCCGGCAAGCAGGCCAAAGGCCAATAACAGGCATAACGTACCGAAGCTCGCCATCACGAGATAGATATACCCGGCGCGTATATTGGCCTGCTCATGCTGATGGGAAACGACGAGCGCCCAGGAGGCCAGGGACATGAACTCCCAGGCCAGCAGAAACGTAAATGCGTCATCCGCCATGACGACGAGATTCATGCCGGCAAGGAAGGCCGCATAGAAAGGCAGGACGCGATGCGGCGCTGCCTCGTGCTGGCCGTAACCGAGGGCATAGAGACTGGCCACGATGCCGCCAAGATTGATGACGATCAGGAAGAATGCCGAAAGAGCATCAATACGGAGGTGGGCACCGATCCAAGGAAGCCCCAAGGGAAGCGTGATTTCCCAGGGATTGGCAGCCAGCTGGACACAGGCCGTCGCTACGGCAATGCTTGAGATGACCAGCGCGGCGCCGTAGACGAAGCGTGACGCCGCCACGGATCTTGCCAAGACCACGGCAAGAACGGCGATAATCAGAAACGCGGCCACACAATCCAAAGCAATGACGGGCGGCATGATACCTCGCCTTACGCGACCCTCGCCGGGGCAGATTTCGCATTCTTGCCGCGAAACGGCTTGCCGTTCGCCGCGCGTTCCTTCAGCCGCACGCCTCGCCCGCCCGCTTGGCTGGGCGCACCCTCGCCGATCAGCTCGATGCCCGATGCCTCGAGAGCACTCACCAGTTTCATGAGAGAATCGACCGTTCCCCGAACGACACCTTCGCTGGCCTCCATCCGCTGAATGGTCGGCACCGAAAGATCCGCCAGTTCGGCCAGCTCCCGCTGATCCACCCCGAGAAGGGCGCGTGCCGCCCGCAATTGCGCCGCCGTTATCATGGTATTTCCATCGGTTAGAACATTCTGTATATCTATGGTAAAATTTAACACCGTGATATAACCTGTTCAAGCATCTTAGTTGATGTTTTAAACATCACTTGCAAGAAAATGGGACTTTTCATTTCCCCACGGGTCGTCATTTCTGTGCGGGCGGAGGGCAAATGCAATCGCATGAACTCTATCGAAAATACCGGGAAAAGCTTGAAGAACTATCGCGGGCACAGGGCTCCCAGGCGCAGCGGGACGCCGACCTTCTCGCGCTGATGCGACAGTTTGAAACCGAAGCATCCAAGCTCGACCTGCGGCGTGCGCGGCAATTATGCGAGGAACTCTGCGAGCAGCTTGAGCACGAGGCGTCCTTCTCCGTGAACCCGCAGCGCCGGGACATCATGCTGCGCGCCACCAAGACAATCGGATTGATGCCATTTGCGTCATCATCGAAGTGACGGTGTGTCACTGATTTGCCCAGCCGCGCATATTTTTAACTGCGAAACACTCGATGATCACGCTTGCCAGGCGACAGACGGAATTCGGGGACGCGAGGGTGGTGAAAAGCCGCAGCACCGGGGCCGTTTTCTATTATCATGGGAACAGTTGCCAGAGCGAAGCCGACCACCACGGCATCAGCCTGGCACCTTATATTCATGCGATCTACGATCTGTTGGTTCAGCACCAGGCTCAACGCATCCTGATGATCGGATGTGGTGGCGGAACACTCGGCACCATGCTGGCGCGGTCCGGAAGATCGGTGGTCATCGTCGACGACGATCCGCATGCCATTACCATTGCAAAACGCTACTTTGCCCTCCCCTTTGAAGTGACCTGCCATGTTGAAGACGGCCTGGCATTCCTGGAACAGAATAGAAAGCCGTTCGACGCCATCGTCGTAGATGCCTTCATCGAAGACCGGATTCCCGATCATTTATGCTCGGGGGCCTTTTTCCGGGCCGCAACGCGATCGCTTGCGGCTGGCGGCGCGATCCTTGTAAACACGCTCGCGGAGCATGATTTCGACTTTCGCGCCGACCAGATTGCGGTTCGCCTCAGTGGGATCGGCTTCAACACTCTGGTGCTCGATACGACCGGATTGCCGAAGCGGAACGCGATCGTTGTTGCGAGCAGCGCCCGGCATCTCGCCTTGCCGCTGGTCCACTTCACGCCCGCGGTGGAAGCGGCGGAAATGCAGCACGACCTAAAGCGCATGAAATTCCGGAAGCCGCGAACGAACCGGCCGACCGTCGACTAGAGTCGGACCGCTTTACAAGGAATCGCTTTACCATTCCGTGTAAAGCGTGAATCCGCCTCTCTTCAATAAGATAGAGGGCGACGCACGCTTTAAGTGGAGGCCTATCCGCTGCCACTTAAAACGATCGCGCTCTAGCGCAATCTTTCTTCGTGGCAGCACTCGAAATCTGGACAAAATCGCAGCGTTGATTTCACGGCTTTTGTGGAAAAATAACTAAAAAAAGATTGTTCAGGCCCATTTTTTCCTCAAGCATTTTTTGGCCAGAGACCATCGCAGCTAATTAATTCAGTGTCGGAGGTATAATGCAGAGATTATCTGCGGTATCCTGAAAAACGAACCTGACAAGATCTGCCAGCGATACGCTGAGCAGGACCACGCGGAAGAACCGCAAATGGCGGATATCCTGATGTTTGAGCTTGGTACATATTATTCCTTTGAGGATCTCAATGACGCAATAGTAGACGAGATGCATCGCCTCAAGAACGGAGGCCATCCTGCGAATGTTCTCGATGTCGGTTGCGGCCGCGCACGCCTGGGACAAGAGATCGAGCGTCTGGGGTTTGCCGTGACGGGCCTTGAGAGCGACGCCATCGCCTGCAGAAAAGCCAGAACACGGATAAGCGAAGTGATCGAGATCGATCTTCGCCGAGACGAATTAGTCGATCGCGCCCTTGCGGGGCGCAAATTCGACTGCTTGTTGTTCGCAGACGTGCTGGAGCATATTTCTGATCCCCTTTCCGTTTTACGCCGATACCGGCAATTCCTAGCGGATGGCGGTAAGCTGGTCGTATCTTTGCCGAACGTTGCCGTCTGGGATAATCGGCTAAAGCTCCTCGCCGGATCCTTCAACTATAGGGACAGCGGCGTCATGGATCGTACTCACCTTCGCTTTTCACCTTCCGCACCGCCAGAATCCTCTTGCGTGAGGCAGGGTTTACCGTTGTGCGGACAACATTGGAGCCGGGCCTGATCAGAGCCTTTTTGCCACTGATAAAAAGACTAATGGCACGCGACGGAGGACCTGAAAATACCAACAATCCAGGGCTTATCCTGGAATCGAGGCTGTACAAGATTTATCGCCGCTATCTATATCCGCTGGAATATGGGGTCTGCGTCTTGGCCAAGGGTTTGTTCGCCTTTCGCATCGTTCTCATCGCCGAACCGACGAACGCGCCGGGCAGAGCTTACCGCAGCCCGCCAATTCCGAGCTCTCACGGGAAGTAGCATCATCATCATCATCAGCTCAGCCCTGCCCAGAGCGCTTCTCCGCGACCCTCCCTGCAATATAGGCTTCAAAATCACGTAACCCGCTCACCGTTCCGATCTCATAAAATCGCTCGTCAACCTCATATCCGGCCAGGCGGCCTTCTATACTGAGGCGATTACACAGGACAGCTAAGTCGGCCCCCTCCCCGGGTCGAATTCCCTCTTCGATCAATTGCTTTCGAAGGACGAGTAGTCCGTAATCAATCCATTCCATGCCGATAGCCGCGGCATCGGCGCGGCTCTTCTCGTATAGTTCCACCTTGCCGTTTCGATAAACGACGTTACTCGCGTCCCATTTTCCATTATTTCGGAAGACGGTCATTAAAGCGCTGGGTCGGGACGCTTCAGCTGCGGCCCAGACCGCAGGGAACGAGGTAGTCAGGTAGGAATCTCCAAAGGTCACGAAAAACTTTTCCGCCAACGCTCCCTGGTCGAGCGCTAGCCGCAACGCTCCGCCGGTACCGAGCAGTGCTGCTCCTTCATCCACATAGTCGACTGTCAGGCCGAAGCGGCTTCCATCACCAACATGATCGCGAATGAGGCTCCCGAGATGACCAATGCAATAGGTGACATGTCGGATCGACTGCCGCGCAAGGAGCTCTAGATGATGGTCAGCGAACGGCCTGCCAGCGGCATTCACGAGATTTTTGGGAACGGCTCGCGTAAGTTGGCCCAGTCGCGTCCCAAGACCTCCCGCGAGGACCACACATTGCATCGGATCAGTCCCGAACCATGACGATCGACCCGTCATAGTCAAAAGCAAAATCCATTTCTTCCAGACCGATTTCAGCCATCGCGCGGCGCAGCTTGGCCCTCTCATGGGTATAAAAAAGAAGAAACCCGCCGCCGCCGGCACCGACCAGCTTTCCGCCTAATGCGCCGTTTCTCATGGCATGATCATAGCTCTCATTTATGTGTCCATTCGACATGCCTGGCGAGCGCCCCCGCTTATGGAGCCAATGCTCATGCATCATCCCGGCAAAGGCATCAATATCGCCCGCTTCCAAGGCTGCTTTGATGCGAAGGCCAAGAGCCTTGATGAAGTGCAGGTTTTCGATCATCGCCGAATCGCCGCTCTCCGATCGCCTTTTCTGATCCGCGAGAAGACCGGAAGCACTTCGACTTTGACCGGTGAAGAAAAGCATCAACCCTTCGCACAGTTCGCGCGAGGCGGAATCAGAAAGTTCCAATGGCCTGATCGTCACCTCGCCGTCTGAATGGTATTCCTGGCAGATGATCCCGCCGTAAGCCGCAATATGCTGGTCCTGCTTGCCGACCGGCTCGCCAAGAAGTCCCATGTCGATGGAAACAGCTTCCTTCGCGAGTCCGGCCGGATCAATGGGCTGGCGTTTGTAAGCATGGAGCGCGTGCAGAAGACCGACGAGGAATGCTCCTGAAGAACCGAGCCCTGTTCCGGCCGGCACATCCGCAATACTGGATATATCGATTCGAGGTTCCACACCGTGCTGTCGAAGAGCCTCGCGAAACAGCGGATGACGGATTTCATCCAATGTATGAGCCAGCTCCAGCTGCGAATACTTCAAATGGTATCCTGGGTAAAATGACCGGCTGATGGCGATGTAGACATGCCGGCTAATGGCAGCCGAAATAGCAAATCCGCCAAAGCGTTCGTAATAGGAAGGAAGGTCCGTGCCGCCGCCGCCAATCGACAATCTCAGAGGGGTACGTGTCACCAGCATTGATACGGCCTTATGTCAGCTTGATCGGCAAATCAGACGGTGAGCGTGAAGCCGGCGGCGACGGCATCGCTGTAGAACATCTGAACGGTTTCACGCGAGAAATCATCAAGATCCTTGCCGAACAGCGCCGTCTTCGCAAGCAAGTCATTCGTCACGGTAATGATGTGGCAGCCGATGTCATTGGCCTGGATGATGTTGTAGACTTCGCGCGGGCTCGCCCAGATCAATTCGAGCTGAGGTTCGGATTCCATCAGACGCAAGCAAGCGGACATGATCGGCAATGGATCACGGCCGCTATCGGCAATCCGGCCGGCGAAAACCGAGATGTAGGATGACGGCCCGCCAGCAAGCGCCCCGGCAACTTCCTGCGCCTGCTGAAGCGTCATCAAAGCCGTTACATTCTGCTTGACACCGGCTGCAGCCAATCGCCGGATCAGGGGGACGGCGCTGCGTCCGCTAGTGTCGGTGACCGGGATCTTAACATAAACGTTGTCTCCCCAGCTGGCGATACGCCGCGACTGCGCTTCCATGGCGGCGAAATCGTCGGCAAAGACCTCGAAGGATATTGGCAGATCGGGTATGGCGCAGATTACGGACCGCGCAAAACCTTCGTAATCCGTGATGCCCGCCTTGCGCATCAACGTGGGATTCGTCGTGAAGCCCTTGATATAGGGCTTGTCCCGCATCACGCGCATGCCCGCGATGTCGGCACCGTCGGCAAAGATCTTCACGGCCAGATCGGTCAGATCCATCGCTCAGAGCCCTTTTCTTGCTAGATGGTTGAGTATCCAGGGAGCAGCGTCGGCGAGCGAGGAAAACACTGCGTCCGCCGTCGTTGGTCGGCGTTCAACATAGCCGTGATCGATGAAGACCACCGTGCAGCCGGCCCGCTGGCCGGCTTCAATATCACGCCACCGATCTCCGACCATGATGCTCGAGTTAAGGCTGACGCCGTACTGCGCGGCGAGGCGATGCAATAAGCCGGGCAGCGGTTTGCGGCAATCACATTGATCGGCATCATCATGCCAACATACGGCGATGGCATCGAGATCAAGGACATCCCCGAGCTGACGGTTTATCTCTTCGACTATAGGCCGGCTCACCAAGCCGCGCGCCACATCCGGCTGGTTCGTTACGCAGAAGAGCAGCAGCCCTGCCCGTTTCAAGCCGCTGCACGCTTCGATCACGCCTGGCAGAATTTCCATCTGCTCGGCACTGGCCGGCGGGAACGGACGGCCGTCCTTGATCACGGCGCGGTTGAGGACACCGTCTCGATCCAGAAAGACGGCGGCTCTGCCGCCGCTCATATTATTGGATGCGGCCAATTCGTACATCCTCGCGGATGTCGTGCAGCGATTGTTGCACGGCTTCCCTGGTATTCAGTCGGTTTTTCCAACCGAGCCCCCGGATCCGCTTGGTCTCGAGACGGACGATCGGCACATCGCCCTTCCAGCCACGGTCGCCACCCGTATACTCATAGGCAACATTCATCGGGGATAGGCCCATGCATTCGACCGCGAGGTCGGCGATCTCTCGCACCGAGATATAATCACCTGTTGCTACGTTGAAGGTCTGGAACGGCGCATCGACACGCTGATGCGCCAGCAGAACGGCATCGACGACATCATCGACGTGAATATAAGACTTGCTTTGCCGGCCATCGCCGAGTATGCGCAAACGCGTCTTATCCGTCGACAATCGGCGCACGAAGTCGAAACCGACGCCGTGGGTCTGACGAGCACCGACTACATTGCCAAACCGGAACACACAACCCGAGATGCCAAACATGGCAGCGTAGGCAGCAATCAGCGCCTCGCCCGCGAGCTTGCTCGCGCCGTATGTGGAGCTGGGAATGAGGGGGCCATGATCCTCCTCGGCCTCAACGTAGCCGAGATCGCCATAGACGCCGCTGCCCGAGGCGTAAAGAATTCGGCCGGCGCCGCTGCGTCGCATCGCTTCGACGACATTGTTGGTCAATGCAGTACCTTCGATGAAATCGACCTGAGGATCGGTCATCGCCTTGGCGATATCAGGGTTAGAGGCGAGATGGATAACGACCTCGACACCGGTCAAGGCCGCCGTTAACGCGTTCAGTTCCTTGACATCGCCGCTGATGACGCGCAAACGCGATTCGTTTCCGTGATGAGCAAGATGGAAGCGGCGCCCACTGGAGAAATTGTCGTAGACAACGACTGAAGCGACATCAATGTCTGCGAGCAAGCGGTCGACGAAATGGCTGCCGATAAAGCCAGCTCCGCCGATGACACAAAAATTACGGCCACGATCGGTCAGCATCATCTCCTGGATTCCCAGGTCGTCTGCACGCGCTTCAATGCGGGATGACTGACGAGCAGATGCCAGACGACCGCGGCCAAACCTTCGGTATGCGGCGTGACTCGGTCCTCATAGAGCGGGGGGATAACCACACAAGCGTCCGCTACACTATCAGTGAACCCGCCATTACGGCCGACAATGCCGTAAATTCTGGCATCGCGAACACGTGCCAGTTCCAGCGCCCGAACCAAATTGACCGAAATGCTCTTGTCCCTGTTGCCGCCGCCAACCGAGAACACCAGAATGGCGTCCTTCGATCCCAGGCGGGACGTTTTCAGCCATTCCGCAAAAACCGATTCCCAGCCTTCGTCATTGGTCCGGGCCGTCAGTTCGGACACATTGTCGGTCGGAGCGTAGGCTTCGATCTCACAGATTTTTCTAAAATCATTGACTGCGTGGCCGGCATGGCCGGCCGAACCACCGACACCAAGAATGAAAAGGCGTCCGCCCGCATCGCGCAAATGGGCCAATCCTTTGGCGATGGCGTCGATCGATGCCGTCGGCAAGGCCTTGATGATGTCAATCGTCTCGTCCAGATAGGTCTGCGTGAATGTCATGCTGGCTTCCGAAGGCGGCATAATCTCGTACTCGGACAGCCTCGCAGGGACACGTAAAAAAAGCATGAATAACGGAAAATTAACCTGCCGCCAGCAGTGTCAAACACGCTGTGCAAGCGCGTAGAATTTATCTCGAAAGTGCTTCGATTCCCTCACAACAGAATGGCCGCTCTCGGTCGAGGATAACAGGCGGAAAACGATGACAGTCGGAATCCTCGGTGGTGGCCTAGTTGGGCTGGTGATCGGCGCGCATCTCGATGAGCCGTGCGAAATTCTCGAAGCCGATGAGGTTACGGGCGGTCATTGTCGCAGCCTGGTTGCAGGTGGATACACCTTCGATATCGGTGGCCCGCATATTATGTTTTCGCAAAACAAAGACGTCTTGAACTACATGATCTCCATGCTCGGCGACAACGTAGCGACCAGCCGTCGCAATAATCAGATTCTCTACGACGGCCGTTACGTGAAATACCCCTTTGAGAACGGACTCGGCTCATTATCGGCTGAAGATCGCTATGATTGCCTCTATCACTTCCTGTTCAATGAATACAAAGGCGGCAATACACTCAAGGATTGGATCTACGCGACCTTTGGCAAGGGTATCGCCGAGAAATATATGCTGCCCTATAACGAAAAGATCTGGAATCTGCCGAGCGATCAGATGAGTTCGGACTGGGTCGAAGGGCGGGTGCCGCGGCCGCCGGCTGAGGATATCATCAAGTCGGCCGTGGGTATCGAAACCGAGGGATATACCCATCAGCTTTACTTCCAATATCCCCGCGCTGGCGGCATCGAGGCGCTCGCCCAGGCCTTCGCTGAGAAATGCCGAGCCGTCTCCACCGGCTTCCGCGTGCGCTATGTCTGGCGGGAAGGTGCTCAGTGGCATGTCAGCGACGGTAACGAGACCCGGCACTATGAGCGTCTCATCTCGACGATTCCCATCCAGGATCTGATCCGGGCCTTGCCCGATGTGCCTGAGAACGTTACCGAGCGCGTCGCGGCCTTGCGTTTTAACTCTCTGAGCGTCGTCATGCTCGGCGTCGAGACGACGTCACCCCTCCCCTATACTGCTCTCTATATTCCCGACCCGTCGGTACCGTTTCACCGTGTCTCCTTTCCGCATAACTTCAGCCCCGGCGCCGCTCCGGCGGGGCATATGGGAGTGATGGCTGAGATCACGACAAATCCAGGTGACGGCATTCACGACTTGACGGATGACGACTTGATTGCGCGCGTGGTTGGCGACCTTGCCAGGCTCTCCTTGATCGATCCCAAGAATCTGCGCTTCCAGGCGGTGCATCGCACGAAATATGCTTATGTCATCCGCACATTCGACTATGCAGAGAACTTGGCCGCCGGCCTCAACTACCTGAACGAACTGGGCATTGTCAGTTCCGGGCGGAATGCCGAATTCTCCTATATCAATATGGATGAAGCAATTCGCCGCGGTCTTGCTGTCGCAGCACGTCTCAATGGCAAATGAATGTCGCGCTTGCAGCCTGGCGTCATAGGCCATACCGGCTATTCTGGGATGAGGTCCGCGCAATCATAGATATAGAGCGCGCCAGCCCCATATTTCGAGGCGTCAAGGGCAATCAGGGCGCGATAGGGTTGGCGATCGGCGACGACATAGGCGATCATAGGATCTTCGCATAGGCGGGGCAATGCCCGCGGAGCCCACGGATGGCCGTAAGTGAGCCAGGAGGTTCTATAACGAAGATTGGCGGCAGGCGCGCCCGTAACTTCGAGGTGCTTTGCCCGCCGCAGGATCTCGATCGCAGCGTCACGCGAAAAGGCAACGACATTTTGCTGCTCCGGGGACAAATAGGATGTGCGGCCAAGGCCGACCCAGACCAGATCAGGATCTCCTTCCCAAAGGATGTCACCCGAACGCGACAAGTTTCCAGCGGCCGTTCTCATCATCGATATCAGATGATATGTGCGGGCGACTTCGCCTTGAAGTAACGTCAAGGTCCAGAAGAACGTAAGCAGGAACGCTGGAATCAGGGCTAGAAGGCCGGGAAGCATCCAACCTCGGTACCGATATGCCCAAACAATACCGAGTGCTATCGCCAGGACCAGCGCCGGCTTGAGCCGTAGGAAGACAGCGCCAATTTCCATGGCTGCAAGCAGGGAAGATGTGGACGCGCCTCCCGATGAGGCCTGCGATACGTCAAACACGTAGCGAGCCGTGACCATAGCCGACAGAGCGAAACCGGCAACCGATGCCATGACGGCGCATAGCCGGATCAACTTTTCCGTCCGCGACGATCCCCGCTCCACGCTCGTCATCTCGGCGGCAAATGCGAGAGTAATTCCAACAAGTGCCAGGAACACCTGTGGCCAACCTTCCAGGCCGATCGCGGGAAGGAAGACCCACAAGGCCATGCCCTTGCGGGTATCGCCGCGCCACCACGCCGCCGCCAACAGCGTTATCGCTAACCGGCTGACCAATGTCAGGACCCAGACGACCCGCCAGGGCTGGGCTTGCAAAAACAATTCGAGATGCAAAATATCCCAGCCGATCCAATAGGCAAACAGACCGAACCCCGCGGCGATAAGCGTCGCCTTGCCCAGTCGTTGTACCAAGGGTCTGTGATCAAGCAGCAACGTCGCTGCCAGCATCGCGTCGACGGCAGCATGAGCCAAGCCCTTGTGCCAGAGGACGATGCTCGCTGTTGAGCGCAACGACACTGCTTCCAGCCAATCGCCGGCGACCACGACGAACAACCGATTTGCGGGAGAGATCCCGCTCAGACCCGCCGTGACGACGGCCAGAGCACCGGCCATGGCAACCGCAAGCCATAACCATCGCCGTGGCGACTTCAGCAACTCCAGTAGATATCCGACCTGAAAGGCACCAAGGCCCATGACGGGGTGAAGGACAAAGCCGAGCAGCCAACTTGCAGATGCGGCAACCCGCCGTCCCGCAAGCAGGAGGCCGAGTGCGAAAATACAAAACCCCTCCGCGTAGAGGCGCGGCGTGACGAAGGACTCTTTGACCTGGAATCCGGTGACATCACGTCCGTGGAGATCCGGGTGAGTGGGACCATAATACATTGGCAGCATGATGAAAAATGCCAGGATGATCAGGACCGGCACATCTAATCTAGTGCCGAGCCTCACCGTCGCGGTCAGCCATAGCGCGGCTCCCAGAAGATAGAGCATGAGATTTGCCGCAAATACGCCCAGTAATCGAACCGCTAAGCCATAAAAGGGGCTGAAAAGGGTGAACTGATCTTGCGATCCGTAGGCCAGGAAGATGTCCTTGCCATAACGGGCGGGATCGACGGCATTCAGTGCCTGCAGAGTATAGAGGCGTGAATCATGGATGAGCCCGTCATATCCCAGCCACACCGTGAGCACCATAAACCCCCCCGTGACAATCATGATCGCTTCGAAGAAGGGCGCACGCATGGGGGTCGGTTTCGTGGTCATGTCGGATTCGAGCCTGCCGTAAGGTTGTCACACCTTACACATTCAGATTGATTTAACGAATGTATTCTTATCTATCAGACGAAATGTAGGTCTGAAATGAGTGGCTCGCCGAATATCGCCAGCCTCGATGCCGGCTGTATCAAGCTGGCCAGCAATGAAAACAGGGCAACTCGGGATGTCTGGAACAGCTATATCCGTCGTCATGATCACGATGAATGAGGAAGCCGCAGTCGGCAAAGTGATCACCGATATTCGGCAGGCGGCACCCGGGGCCGAAATTGTCATCGTCGATTCCAGCCGTGACCGGACACCCGACATAGCAGCCAGCCTTGGCGCCCGGGTCATCCGGCAATTCCCGCCTCAGGGCTATGGCCGGGCAATGGATCTCGCCTTGCGGTCGGCAAGTGGTGAGGTAGTCGTGACGATGGATTGTGACGATACCTATCCGGCCGACCGAATCGTTCCGCTGGCGCGTATGGTCACCGAAGAAGGGTGGGATCTGGTTGACGGTTCACGCCTGCAGCATAAACCTGCGGCGATGCCTAGGATCAATTATTTCGCCAACTGGGCCTTCGCTCTGATTGCCTCGATCCTGTTTGGGCGGCGACTGACCGATCTGCACTCCGGTATGCGCGCCTATCGTCGCTCGATGATAGACCGCTTGCCCTATCGGCCCGCTGGCGCTGCCTTGCCGGTTGAATTGCTGCTGCTGCCGATCAGCCTGGGCTATCGTGTTGCCTCCGTCTTCATTCCGTATCAGGAACGCATCGGCACCAGTACCCTACAGCCGCTGGACAGCGCCAAATGGACCCTGCAGCGCATGCTCTGGGTTCGCTTCAGACCGTGGCTTGCAGTGCGCAACTGATTCCAGCGATCACGCCAGATTCCTTCTGCCGAGATGGGCTCCACCGATGATGTTGTCAGCATCCGCGTGCCGCTCTTTGACGGTGACTTTCCTCGAGCATCAAAACAGGCCTGCATTCGCGCTGCTACGAATGCGCTAGATCGGCTCTGGTAAATTCCATAACTAAGCGGGTGAAAATCAGAAGAGACGAAATAGAGAGAACTCGAGGCAGGCAGATGACCTCCGCCAGGACGGTATCGCCTCTCGCATACAAGTTCTGTGGTGATCTCTCTTTCTTCTTCGGACGAGAGTGCTTCTTCAAATCAAGCTAAAATTCCCCGCGAATGCGCGCTGTCTCTCTTTTCTCCTGGCCTTGAGCCGGACGTCTTTTCATAACGCTAACATCGATGTCAGTCCCTTCCCGTTTAATAAGGTTCGAAATAAATCGAAACCTGCACGTTACCGCTTCAACGGCGACCAGCGGCAATCGGGGCCGCTCGGCACGGGAGCCTTCTTGCTGTCCGCCGATCTCTGGCACATCCAAGTATGTTTGACGAGCGAACTGAGATCTTCAGGAAAGGCGCTGCGATTGAAACTACTCGAAGGCAGCTTCCGATTTAACAGATTTTTAAGACGCGTTTCCTAACCTGCACTCTAGAGCTATCGTTTGCAGCGACTATCGTTCCCTCGGCAAACTCTGGCGACATGCATAGGCTTTCAACTGCGTCGGTTCCAAGCGCCGGACCGGCCGCCGAGTCCTCCCATACACAGTCCACGACTTTCGACTGCAGGGTCCGCGATGTCCAAACTCACCCGTGCTTCAGGCCTGTCGATCAAGTTCATTCTGAACGGCACTGTGGGTGCCATCGCGCTGCTCTTGGTCACGATATCAGGATGGTCGCTATTTGAAGGCTGGCGAAGTTATCAGACGGCAGAGCATATCGAAGCCGTCACTACCGTCGATAAGCTGGTATTCCAGGCAATGCAGGCGATGCGCAATGATCGCAGCTCGCTCAATCGCGCACTGATCGATGCCGAACCGGACAACAAAGAGGCGCGCGACGACGTCGACAGCATGAAGGCAATTGCCGTACCGGCCTTGGCCGCAGCACTCGAAGCGATCTCGCATGGCGATGTTCCGGATCACGATCGTTGGTTGACCAAGCTGCAGCAGGGCGCCCAACAATACGATAATCTGCGGCGCCAGGCGGAGGCCGCCTTACAGTTGCCGGTTGCTCAGCGTGACGACACCATCCGCAAGACCTTCTACGCCTACGCAGCGACCTATGTCGACGGGATGGGAGATGCGTCGGCCGCCTTCGCCGGCTCGATCCGATTGGTCGACCCTGTGGTCGATCAGTTGCTTGCCGCGCGGGATCTGAGCTGGACGGTACGCGATTCAGATTCCCGCTATCGTCGGCAAATTGAGGACGCCCTGATCGCCGGCAATATCTCAGCCGCCAGCCGGCAAAAGGCGACTGATGCCCATGCAGAGCTGGATACCGCCTGGGACGCATTGCAAAGCGCGCTCAACGCCGACCAAACCGCACAAGAACTGACAACCGCCGTCGCCGGAATCAAGAAGGGCTATTTCGCCGACTTCGCGCCGCAGCGCGATACCGTCTTCGAAGCTCTGTCGTCTGGCCAGAAGACGGAAATGACGGCAAAGCAATGGCGAAGCCTGTCGAAGCCGCCCTCTGAACTTCTTAAATCTTTCGTCAATCTGGTTGTCGACGTCATTCAAAAGCACGCGGCGAGCCGCGTTACCCAGCTGCGCCTCGGCCTGCTCCTGGACATCGCCTTCCTCGCCGCCGCCGTCGCCCTCTGTCTGTTCGGCTTCACCATCGTCAGCCGGCGCGTGGTGAGGCCCATGTCATCCCTGACCAGAGCGATGGCCGTTTTGGCGGAAGGAGATCTCTCGGTCGCAATCCCGGGTACCGACCGCAGGGATGAGATCGGCTCGATGGCGGCAGCCGTCGGCGTATTCAAGGAAAATGCCGTCCAGCGTCAGCGGCTCGAGGCCGAGCAGCAGGCGGAAGTCGCGGCCAAGCAGCTGCGTGCCGAGGCCGTGGAGCAACTCATCAGCGGTTTCGACGCAAAGATAAAGGGCGTACTCGATACGGTCAGCGCCGCCGTGGTGGAACTCAACGGCACGGCACAGCAGATGACCGGCTCTGCCGCTGATAGCGCCGAGAAGGCGACGGCCGTCGCCGCTGCGTCGGAGGAAGCCAGCGCCAATGTCAAGACGGTGGCCGCCGCAACCGATGACTTGGCCAAGTCCACACAGGAGATCGGCCAGCAGGCCTCGATGTCACAAAACATAGCCCGGCAGGCGGTTTCCGAGGCTGAACACACCAATGGAACGGTCGCCGGCCTTGTCGAGACGGCAGCAAATGTCGGCAAGGTGATCGAACTCATCAACTCGATCGCGTCACAGACCAATCTTTTGGCGCTTAACGCGACTATCGAGGCGGCCCGTGCCGGCGATGCCGGGAAAGGGTTCGCCGTGGTCGCTTCGGAAGTGAAGAACCTCGCCAACCAGACGGCAAAAGCGACGGACCAGATCTCTGAGCAGATCCTGGCGATGCAGTCGGTCAGCAGCGCGGCGGCGAATGCCATCAAGGGTATCGGCGGCACCATCAACCGGATCGATGAGATTGCCGCCGCCATCGCCGCAGCAGTCGAGCAGCAGAATACCGCCACCGCGGAAATTTCCGGCAATATCCAGCAGGCTGCCAGGGGAACCGAGGAAGTATCGGGTAATATCGTCCAGGTGAACGAGGTGGCTTCGCGCACTGGCGCTTCGGCACGCCAAGTCCTGGTGGCTTCGCAGGACTTGACCCGTGAAGCGGAAGCCATGCGCAGCATGGTGCTCGACTTCCTCGCGGCGATGCGCGCGGCCTGAATTCGACACGTCGCCGCGCGGTACGCGGCGTCCTATGCATCGTAAGACCAATAGCAGCCGGAGCCAGTTTTCGCGTCCAGGGGTGAGTGCTCTCCTATGGTGCCGCGCGGTAGACCTCCTTGTTCTTCAACCCGTCATGCGAATGCTTCAACGGCAAGGTGGTGGACGGCGGCTGCCGCAGTTCCTGCGAAAGGGATGCGCCGATGTCTCCTTTGGCGGGTGTCACCCCACCATCCGCCAGCAACAATGCTCCCGTCACATAGCTGGCTTCATCCGAGGCGAGAAAGGCGAAGATGTTTGCCATCTCTTCCGGTGTGCCCCGGCGCCCGAGTGGAACCATGCTGCCGATTGTCTCTTGCTCGGCAAGTCCAATCGGGCTCGCCGGCCCGCGCGTCCAGGCGGTATCGATGGGTCCCGGACAGACGCAGTTCGCGCGCACCCCATGCGGCGCCTGCTCGAGCGCCACGCCCTTCATGAAGGCGTGGAGGAAACCCTTGGTGCCGCCGTAAGGTGCCATCATCGGCGAACCGCTCAGGCCCGCCTCGGAACCGGTAAACAGGACGTTTCCGCGGGTCTTCTGCAGGTGTGGCAAAGCGTACTTGGTCATCAGAAAGGCGGTTCTGAGATTGTTGCACACTGTTCGATCAAAATCCTCGATGCGATAGTGTTCCGTTGCAGCGTTCGCGATGAAAACGCCGGCATTGTTCACAAGCACATCGAGGCGCCCAAAGCGTCCGATGGCCAATTCCACGCAGGCTCGTGCTTCCTCCTCCTCGGCGAGGTCGCCAAGGTAAGCCGCAGCCTCGCCACCGCCGGCGACGATCGCATCGGCGACGTCGCGAACCGGGTCAGAAGGCAAGCCGGCGAGCACAACCTGCGCGCCCTCGCGAACGAATTTCTGGGCAATGGCTTCACCGATTCCTGTACCACCGCCTGTGATAATGGCGACCTTGCCTTTGAGACGCATGAGCGTTCCTTTCAGTAAATGGGTTGACGTGCAGTCATGCGGGCTGGCTTCCGTGAACCGGAACAGCATTCAGTATCCGTGGCGGATCGCCACGATCGGCTGTCTATCACCATGCACAGACTTCGGCGCTGGAATACTATCCTCAACGCGACACGTCCGGTGTGCATAGAAGCCATCTGACGCCCCCACCATCACGTCTCAGATAATCTTGCTCTTGCCCCGGAAGCCTGGGTTCGGTCTGCGACGCGTCTCAGTGAGCTGTATCAGTCCAGCGACTTGCGGAAGCGCAAGACACTGAGCGACAGCATGCCCACGCCAAGCAGCCCCATTGCTGCAAATTGCGGCCATAAAATGTCTATTCCAACGCCCTTGAGGAACACCGCGCGAATGACGACGAGAAAATAGCGCAGCGGATTGATGAGGGTGAACCACTGCAGTACTTTCGGCATCGCCGCGATCGGAAAGGCAAATCCGGACAGGATGAACAGAGGGTTGATCAGGAAAAAATTGAGCGCGAAGGCCTGCTGCTGTGTGCGCGACAATGTCGACAGGAGAAGCCCCAGGCCAAGCGCCGCAAGCAGAAAGAGACAGGCGCCCAGGAGTATGATCCAGGGGCTGCCGGTAAAGGGGACGTTGAACCATAGAACGCCGATGGTTGCCACCAGGGCTATGTCGCCGAGGCCTATGAGAAAGAAAGGCACGGTCTTGCCGAGGATGAATTCGACGGGGCGAATCGGGCTCACCATGACTTGTTCCAGTGTGCCCACCTCGCGTTCACGGACGATTGCGAAGGCGGTAAGGCTGACCACCTGCATCAAGGTAAGCGTCCCGATGACTCCCGGGATGAAGAACCAGCGATCCTCCAGCCCTTCGTTGAACCAAGGCCTCTCCTGCAGCGATACCGCGATCGTGCCCGGCGCCGCATCGACCTGCGCGGGCCAGGCCTTGCTCATCTCCTCAGCCTGAAACCGGGTAACGATTTGAGCCACATAGCCGGACGCGATCAGCGCCGTATTTGAATTCGTGCCGTCAACGACGACTTCGAGCGGTGCGGTTTGGCCATTGTTCAGATGCTGGGAAAAGCCGGCGTGTATCAGGATTGCAAGCGTCGCCCGGCCTGTGTCGATATCGTGGGTGATCTGATCCTGCCCCTCGGCAAAATCGACGATGTCGAAGCGGCCGGTCGCGGCGAAATGGGAGATCAGGTTGCGGCTCGCCTGACTGCGGTCCAGATCGAGCACAGCCGTCGCCACATGATTGACGGTGAAGGTAGCCGCATAGCCGTAGACAACTACCTGAAGAATGAGCGGAACCACCAGCCGGAACATCGCCCACCGATCCCGGCGAAGTTCGAGGAATTCCTTCATCAACATGACATAGAGGCGTTCGAGCATGGCCTAATCCAATCGCTTTCGAAACGCGCGCGCGGCAAGAAAGATGATGACGATCGCATATAGCGAAAGCGCCAGGACCGGACCCGCGAGATCCGCGATGGGACTGCCCTTGAGGAAGACAGCGCGCAGAATGCTGACATAATAGCGGGCGTAGACGACAAGGGTTGCCGCGCGAATGAACGCCGGCATCTGGTCGATCGGGAAAGTGTATCCAGACAGCATGGTCGTCGGCAGCATCGTCAACATGAGCGCGATCTGGCTTGCGCCGAGCTGGCTGCGAATGCGGACGGAAATGAGATAGCCGATGCCCAGAACGACGATCGCGAACAGCGCAGTCGTTGTCAGCAGGGTCACCGCGCTGCCGCGGAATGGAACCTTAAACCAGAAGGCCGCCGCACAGAGGCAGAATGCTGCATCGAGCAAGGCGATGGCGAAATAGGGCAAGAGCTTGCCGAGCATCACTTCGAGCGCCGTGACCGGTGTCGAGATCAATTGCTCCATCGTGCCACGCTCCCATTCGCGGGAGACGGTGAGCGAGGTCAATTGAGCACCCACCAGGGCCAGGATGACGGCGACCACGCCTGGAATGATGAAATTTCGGCTGTCGAGGCCTTCGTTGAACCAAACGCGCGACCTTAGATCCACCGCACCGACGGTGGCGGGTTGTGAACCATGCGCTCCCGCCCAGCGGTTTTGCAGGTCGGCTGTCGCTTGCGCGATCACGCCTTGTGCGTAACCAATGGCGATGTTGGTGGTGTTGGCGTCCGTGCCATCGAACACCGCCTGTATATTCGCCTTTCCGGTGACACTCAGTACCCGCGAGAAATTGACGGGAATTGTGACCGCGCCGATGCACGTCGCCCGGTCCATCGCCTCCCGCACCGCGCGATCGCTTTCCAGCGTATGGACGCGCGCGAACCAGCCCGACGCGACAAGTCGGCTCACGAGTTCGCGGCTCGGCTGGCTGTTCTCCTGATCATAGATGCAGAGTGGAACGCGCTTGATATCAAGGCTGACGCCGTAGCCGAGGAGCACCATCTGCATCAGCGGCATCAGCAAGGCGATCGCGAGGCTGCGCGGATCTCGCCAAATCTGCAGCGTTTCCTTGAACGCCATCGCAAGCAGTCGCCGGGGACTCATGACCCCGCCTGCCCGCTATGCCCGTGCGACACGAGCTGAACGAATACATCTTCAAGACTGGCGGGGATGGGTCGAGGCACACCCGCCGCAATTCCGCGTTGCTGGAGAAATGACGAGAGATCGGCAGTGCCTGTTGCGCTTTGATGCAGCAGGACATGCAGCTTGTCCCCGAAGATCGCCGCATCGATGACATCCGGCGCCTGCCGGAGAGCTGTCAGAGCTGCCCCCAGGACCTCGCAGTCGAGTTCATAGAGATCGCCGCCGAGCGCGCGCCGCCGAAGCTCACCGGGGCTGCCGATCGCCACCAGTTTTCCCGCGTTGATCAGCGCAATGCGGCTGCAGTATTCGGCCTCATCCATGTAGTGTGTCGAAACCAGGATGGTGACCCCATCCGCCGCCATATTGTGGATCAAGTCCCAAAAAAGCCGCCGGGCCTCCGGTTCGACACCTGATGTCGGTTCATCCAGAAACAGGACAGGTGGGCGATGCAGGATTGCGCAGCCGAGCGCGAGCCGCTGTTTCCAACCGCCGGCGAGCGTGCGGACAAGCGTATCCTCCCGCCCGTCCAGCGCCGCCATCGCGATGGCCTCCTTCATGCGCGCGATCATATCGCGGCGTGGGACATGGTACAGGCCGGCGAAGAACCGCAGATTCTCCCTTACCGTGAGATCGCCATAGAGCGAGAACTTCTGCGACATGTAGCCAATATGCGCGCGCACGGCCTCGGCCTGCAGCCCGACATCGAATCCGGCCACCGAGGCCGTTCCCGCGGTTGGCCGCAGCAATCCACAGAGCATGCGGATGGTCGTCGACTTGCCGGCGCCATTTGGGCCTATGAACCCAACCACCTCACCCTTGGCAATCGTCAGATCCAGCTGATCGACGGCGGTAAACGCGCCGAACTTCTTTGTCAGTCCATGTGCGGTTACTGTCGGTTCCGCGGCGACGGCTGCCGGATTGATCATGCTGCGCTTCCCGTACCGAGCAGCGCCACGAAGACATCTTCGATTGCCGGTTCGATCCGCGCGATTTCCGACGGGACGATATTGTGCGCCGCAAGCCTCGCCAGCAGTTCGGGCGTACGTTTCGTGGCGTCATCCACACGGACATTGACGCGGTCGCCCATCAAGAGCAGCCCCAGCACGCCCGGGGCCCCTGTCAGCGTGGTGCGTATGTCGCGGGGGTTGTCGCCGGCGATGGCGAGGAGTGCGCCCGGCATAGCTTGCTTCAACCGCGCCGGCGTATCGCAATGGCGTATCTCTCCCGCGCTCACCAGGGCGAGCCGAGAGCAGCGCTCCGCCTCGTCCATATAAGCGGTCGATAGCAGGATCGTAACGCCGCTTTCCCGCAGGCTGTAGAGGATGGCCCAGAAATCCCGGCGCGAAACCGGATCCACCCCGGTCGTCGGCTCATCGAGAAGCAGAACCTGGGGCGTGTGAATCAGTGCGCAGACAAGACCGAGCTTCTGCTTCATGCCACCGGAAAGTTGACCGGCCAGACGACGCTGAAAGGGACCGAGGCCGGCGGCCGCCATCAACTCGCTGCTTCGGGCCCGGCGGACCGCACGCGGCACCGCGAAGAGTTCGGCGTAGAAATAGACGTTCTCGGCGACGGTCATATCTTCGTAGAGACCGAACCGCTGCGGCATATAGCTCAACCGCGACTTTGCGCGCTCCGGGTCGGCAATGACATCGATGCCTTCAAGGTGGATTTCACCCGCCTGGGGCCTCAATATGCCTGCCAGCATCCGCATGATCGTCGTCTTGCCGGCGCCATCCGGACCGACCAGGCCAAAAATCTCGCCGCGACTGACGTCGAAGCTGACTCCCTGGACGGCCGGTACGGCACCGAAGTGGCGGACAAGACCTTGCGCCGAGACGGCGATCTCTTTCGCGGGTACGGTCATTTCCCCGGTGCCAGTATCGGGATCATCGCGTCTGCCGGCATGCCCGGTAGAAGCTCGTGGGTGGGATTGTCGATATCGATTCGAATCCGATAAACGAGCGTCACGCGCTCGGCATGGGTTTCGACCGTTTTTGGCGTGAACTCGGCCTGCGGAGAAATGAAACTGATACGTCCGTGATAGATTTTCTTCGGATAGGTGTCCGTGGTCACCTCGACCGCTTCGCCCAGGCGGACTTTGCCGATATCCGGCTCGTTCACATAGGCGCGCAACCAGATATGATCCAGGTCATCCAGCGTGAAGATCGTGACGCCCGGTCCGGCGAGCTGTCCCAATTCGGCTTCGCGCACGGCAATGACGCCGGTAAACGGCGCGCGCAGGACTGCATAGGCAAGTGTGATTTCATCGAGCTTGAGCTTCGCCGCGGCGGCATCGACATTTCGGAGCGCGAGATCGATATTGGCCTGCGCCATCTTCACCATGGCCTGGTCACGCGCCAGCGCAGCCGCAGATTGCTGCGTCGCCGTCCGGGCGAGGTCGCGCGCCTGAATGGATCCCGCATATTTGAGGGCGAGTTCTTCGGCGCGAGCCTGGTCCCGCTGTTTCTCGGAAAGATCGAATTGATCGCTGACCACATTGTTTTGTGTCGCTACAAGGTTGCTCTCATTTACCGTTACTTGCGCGGTAGCCACCAGAAGGTTGGTGTGGTCGATATCCACCTGCTGCTGGTAAAGTCGATCATCGACACGTGCCAGAACGGTTCCTGCCTTGACGACGGCGCCTTCATCGAACGACAGCTCGACAATCGACGCCTGCACTTCGGTAAAACTCAGAACACTTTCATGCGCCTCGATATTGCCCGAGACCATGACTTGATCGGCCGGGGCTGGTGCGCCAAACACCTGCTGCCAGGCCGACGGCCATTGCCAGAATGCATATGCACCAGCCGCCGCTATGATCGCGACAACGCCGACTGCCGCAATTCTCCATCGTGGTTTCATTGCCATCTGGTGCTCACAGAAATATGCCTGCCATGCTGGCGCGCTGATCGATGTCGCCAAATCTGCAGCTGCGGGGCGGCCATTTGTGCGGTTTCCCGCGACAAGGCGCGCACCGTGCGCATGGATAAGCTATGTTGGTGATAAGAATGAAAAGCGGACATCGACAGCGTACCTTGCTGATTTGATATCCGGCGCCGGTCCATTGCGCCTTGATCTGGCTCAATGCCGGTCGGTTTTGCGGCCCGGGCCGGCACTATCGATCCCGCTTCGCCAGGCGAGCGCCCGTCTGGCCGACAGCGCCCCGATCGCCAGGGGCAGCTGGCTGCGCCAGGCATGTCAGAGACCCTACGGGGACTGAGGAAATAGGCGTTGCTTGCGCCCAGGTTACCTCGCGCAAGGCTCGTGCAGCGCCTCAAAGACGGGGAGGCGCACCGCAGATCAGCGTGCTAGGCCGTCGAGCGATTTTATAGAACTAGCGATCGATGGCTTTGACGGCCCTGACGAGATCCGTCGCATTGAGGCTGCCGATCGGCACGCCGCTCTGATCGAGAACGGTCAGGCTATGGGCGCTGTTCGCCAGCATCGCCAGGAGCGCTTCCTCAATCGATGCGCGCTCGGTTACGCCGGGACCTTCGACAGCCCTCGTCATCGGCTGCATGATCCTGCTGATCGGTATGGTTCGCAGCAGCTTCAGCAGCCGCCCCTGCCCCAGCAAATCCGCGACGAACGCGTTCGCCGGGAGGGCGAGCAGCGCCGCCGGGCTATCGAGCTGCACAAGCCGTCCGGCCTGCAGGACGGCAATCCGATCGCTCAGGCGCACGGCTTCGTCCATGTCATGCGTGACGATCACGACAGTCTTATGCAGTTTGCGCTGGATCTGCACCAGCTCGTCCTGCAGATGCTCGCGGGTGATCGGGTCGAGCGCGCCAAAAGGCTCATCCATCAACAGGATCGGCGGATCGGCGGCGAGCGCCCGCGCCACGCCGACACGCTGCTGCTGGCCGCCGCTCAGGGCTCGCGGCCGGCGCTGGCGGTATTCGCCGGGCGGCAGGCCGACCAGATCGAGCAGTTCATCCACGCGGTTATCGATCTTGGTTTTGGACCAGTTCAGCAATTTGGGCACAACGGCGATATTCTCCGCCACCGTCATATGCGGGAACAGGCCGATATACTGGATGACGTATCCCAGCGAGCGCCGCAATTCGAGGATCGGCAGCGACGTAATGGAATGGCCACGGACCAGAATCTCGCCGCCGGTGGGATCCGTCAGGCGATTGATCATTTTCAGGCTGGTGGTCTTGCCGCAGCCGGACGGCCCGACCAAAGCCATGGTCGTTCCTTCCTCGACGGTAAAGGACAGTTGTTCGACGGCGGAACGGCCGTCGCCGAATTTCTTACTGACAGCTCTGAATTCGATGGCCTGCGCCATTGTCTCGATCCTTAGGTCAAACGACGTGCCGCCACGCGTTCCGCGCCGACAAGAAGATAGTTCACCGACAAGGCCAGCGCGGCTGTCAGAGTCGCTCCCACGATCAGCGGAATCGGGTCCATCCGGGCAATACCTTGCACGATCAGGGTTCCCAGGCTGTCGACGCCGATATAGGCCGTGAGCGTCAGGACGGATATCAGCATGACAGCCGACACCCGGACGCCGGATATGATGATCGGCAGCGCGGCGGGAAGCTCGATGCGGAACAGGATCTGCGCCGGCGTGAGGCCAAGCCCCCTCGCCGCCTCGACCGTCCGCGGATCGACATTGGCAAGGCCACTCGCGGTATTGCGCAGGACGGGCAGGACGCCTTTCACGAAAAGCGGAATGACAGCCCCCTGAAAGCCGATCCCCAGCAGGGGAATCGACACGGCCAACAGAATGATCTCCGGACAGGCTTGCAGCAGGTTGATCAGGGGCACGATCACCGTTGCAACCGCGCGCAGACGTGCAACGCCAATGCCGAGCATCACGCCGATGACCACCGCGCCCAGCAGAGAGAGGAAGAAAAGCAGCAGATGCTGCCAGATGAGCGCGATAATATCGTCGCGGTAGGTGTCGAGGTAATCGACCAGCGTCATGACTGTCCCTGTTTCTGCTTGAAATGCAGCTCCAGAGTCCGCAATCCCAGGTCAGCCAGGATGGCCAGCAGCAGCACAGGCACGCTGCCGGCAAACACCAATGCCCAAGAGAGCGTCGAAATGCCGCGAAACACCATGTCACCGAGCCCACCGGCGCCGATCAGCGAAGCCAGCGTCATCATGCCGACGGCATTCACCACGGCAACTCTCAGGCCGGCGAAGATCACCGGCAGAGCCAAGGGAAATTCCACCCGCCACAGGCGTGCGCCGTAGCTCATGCCGATGCCGGTCGCGGATTCCCGGATTTCCGGGGCAACCGCGGTAAGACCGGTATAGGTGCCCTGCACGATCGGCAGCAGCGAATAGAGGACGACGGCGACGATCGCCGGCAAGGCGCCGATGCCGAGCAAGGGAATCATGATGCCGAACAAGGCAAGTGTCGGAATCGTATAGATCACGCTGACGAGGTTCAGCGTGACGACGGCCACCGGACGAATGCAGAAGCACAACACGCCGACTGGAATCCCGATCGCCAAAGCGATGCCGACGGCATAAAGCGACAATTCGATATGACCCAGGGTCAGTTCGAGAATACGGTGCCAATTGGCCGTTAGGAATGCCGAAATGTTCATGCGCGGAACGAGGACACCATTAAGCCGATAAAGTAAAGCAGGTTACCATATGAATCCGCACATGGCAGCTGGGGGCCGGGTCGCTTCAGGTTGATTGAGGCAACCCGGTCGATCCGGCCCCGTCGTCGCAAGTCGAAAGCTGGCGATCACATCAGTGGCGGGAGCTCACGCCACTAATGTGCGCTGCTTTTCTAGAGGACCTTCAGCTCTTTCAGGTAGTCTTCGGCCACGGTTTCCGGCGCAACGCCATCGATATCGGCCCGGCCGTTCAGCTTGATCTGCACTTCCGTCTTCAGCGTGCTGGTCACCGCCTCGATGGCGGCTGCGATATCGGGGTGGGCCGCCAGGATGTCGTCGCGCACGGTGATAGCGGCGTTGTAGGAGGGGAAGAACAGCTTGTCGTCCTGCAGCACCCGCAGCCCTACCTTGCCGATACGGGCGTCGGTGGCGAAGGCGACGATGACATCCACGCTGCCGCTATCGACGGCCGTATACATCAGCCCGACATCCATCGGTTTGACGGAGCCGAACTTGAAGCCATAGTGCTTCGACATGCCGGGGTAGCCGTCCAGCGGCCGGCCGGCAAACTCGACCGAACAGCCGAGTTTCCAATTCGGCGCCTGCGACGCCAGGCCGGAAATGGTGGTGATATTGAGCTTGGCGGCCGTCACTTCCTTCAGCGCCAGGGCATAAGTATTGTTGAATGGCGTCGGCTTGAGCCAGGTTATCTTGTAGTCTTTGGCATAGCCGTCATGCACGGCCTGCCAGGCCTTCGCCGGATCCGTCAGGGGATCAAGCTTGAGAACGTTGGCCAGCGCGTCGCCGGTATAATCCGGGTAGATGTCGATGGCGCCGCTGATGATCGATTGATGGGCAATACCCGTGCCGCCGAGATTGCTGACCCGCTCCACCGCGATGCCCAGCTTCTTTTCCAGGATAAGGGCGGTGATATTGCCGAGAATCGACTGCTCGGTATCGGTGGTCCAGCCGACCTTCACCGCAGAGGCGGCGCGCGCCTTGAGCGGAAGCGCGGCGACCGCCGCAGCGGCGCCCATGCCGGCCAAAATGCGGCGGCGAGATATTGTATTCAGATATTCGGTCATTTTTCCCTCCCAGGAATCTTGCTTATTTCGCTTCTGTGGTCGTTGGTCCCCGCCTTTATGCGCCGAGTGCTCCTTCTGCATGAGCTTGATCAGCTGTTGATCGTGGAATGAGCAGGTCCCAGTTGCGGGAGAATATCCGCGTTCCACCTTCATAAGCGTCGAGCGTTGCCGCGAAATGCCAGTTCGCGCCGACCGCCGTCAGTGTCGAGGTCGTCGCCACGACGGCATGCCAGTCGTCCCGCTTGAATTCAGCGCGCCTCTGCGTCTCCGAACGCGCCTGCGACGGATCATGGAGACCGATGCTGTACTTTTCCGATCCCAGCGCCTGCAGTTCGAGATTGACATCGGCGATCCGGATGGCGCCCAGATTGCGCACGACGTCGACGGTCATCCGCTCCTGCGCCAGATTACGCTCGATCCGGATGCGCCCCCGTTCGGGTGGCGTCAGAACTGCGGCGTCGAGCGGCGGCGGATTCCAGGCCGTCCCTAATGATGGCGGTACGGCCGCGTCGCGCTCCGCTTGCCGCAACGGCAGCCGCAGGGTGCCACGCCACAGCGTCACTGTCGCGCCCCCGGGCCCAGGCATGGCGAGCGGCCAGTAGGTAGTCGAAACGGCGAGGCGCAATCGGTGGCCCGCCGGCACCTCATAGGCGACGTCCTTCAGCCGGATCTCAGCCTGGTAGCACTCACCGGGTCGCAGCACGATTGCGTGGTCGTGGCCGGCATGATGCTGCAGGTTGAGAAGGCCGTAAGTAATACGGCTCGAGCTGCCGTCGGGCGCCACGTCGTCGAGGCGTACAGCCAGCATGGCTTCCGCCATGTCACTGGAGAACTCGATCGCAAGGCCTGTCCCGCCCAGGATCTGCAGCGGGGCATCAAGCGGCGCGGCATCGAAACAGAGCGATCCCGCCTCGTCCTCGCGCTGGTCGGTCGGCATGTCCGGTCCCCAGCCATAGGGGCACCATTCGCCCGAGGCAACGCCGACGGTCGGCGGCGAGCAGATGGGCAATTCCAGCGGTGCGATGGGCTCCGTCTTCAACCCCGATGCCGTCAGATGCAGCGCGGTGTCCCCAACATGCGGACTGGGCCAGGACGCTTCGGCAATCCACCGGCCTTTCCGGCTTGTGTAGCGCGCACGGGGCGGCTCGCTTTCCTGCAGCCAGCAGGTCAGCATCGGCTCGTCCATGATGCCGGTATCCCGGCCCTTCAGCCAATAATCCCACCAGCGGACCACATAGGCGATGAAATCGATCTGAGGGCCCGGCGTCGCGACATGCGGAAAGGAATGCGCCCAGGGCCCGATCAGCCCCTTGCGCGGCACCGACAGCCCTTCGAGTTGTCGCAACACCGCGTTGGTATAGCCGTCGGCCCAGCCGCCCACCGCCAGCACCGCAGCCTTGATGCGGCTGTAATCCTGGCAGACGGAGCCGCTCTGCCAATAGGCGTCGCGGTCGGAATGGCTCATCCACCTGGCGGCCGGCGGCTCGACCGCCTCCAGGCGCGCGAGCCACATGTCGCGCCAGCGCGCGCCGACGATGTCGGGATCCGGCGGCGTCCCCAGCCAGGTGAAAAGCGTCGCGCCATATTGCAGGTTGTCATTGAGCAGACAACCGCCCATGTAGTGCATGTCATCGCCATAGCGATCGTCCGAGGCGCAGGTCGTCACGATCGCCTTCAGCGCCGGCGGGGCCAAGGCGGCAATCTGCAGCGAGTTGAACCCGCTCCAGGACAAGCCGATCATACCGACATTCCCGCTGCACCAGGGCTGCCGCGCAATCCAGCCGATCACCTCGACGGCATCGGCCCATTCGCGCGGCGTATATTCATCGGTCATGATGCCGTCTGAATCGCCGGCGCCCCGCATATCGACACGGATGGAGGCATAGCCGGCGGCAGTAAAAGCCGGATGCAGAATCGCATCGTCACCCCGATGGCGGTCGCGCCGGCGATAGGGCAGATATTCCAGAATGGCGGGTACGGGCCCCTGGGACTCTGGCGGCAGCCAAAGGCGCGCCGCCAGCCGGCAACCATCCGACAGCTCAATCCAAACGGTTTCTTCGACGCGTATCTTGTCCACGCCGCGCCTCACGCCGCAGCGGAGCTGTCATTGCCCGACCCCTGCCGCGGCCTGGCGAGCAACCGGTCGGCAAGTGCCGACACATCCTTTTGCACCGGCAGCGCGGCAATGACATCCACCAGCTCGCTGGCCGCTGCCGATCCCAGCGGTGCATCCGCAAGGTCGTGAAATTTCGCCAGGATCTCGGCATCTGAAAGCGGCCGCTCGGCATCACCGCGCGCCGGCGTGGTGTCGCTGACCAGTTCCCTGCCATCCGACAGCTTGAACCGTGCGCGTGCAAAGCGTTCGGCCGGAAAGCGGGCATTGAGATCGGGCGCCTCGACCAGCCGGATACGATCGCTCATCGCGAGAATATCGCGATCGGTGAGAGATGCCCCGGAAATATCGGTTGGCGACAGCTTTCCCCGCACGATCGCCGCGGCAACCGGGAAAGGCAGGCTGTATTGCGCCGCTTCCGTTGAATCCGGATGGTGCTGATCGAGCCGCACCGCCTCATGGAAAGTCTCGATTTCGACCTGAACGATGGCAGCCGGATCGACGGCATGCTTGCGCCGCAGGATGAGCGACGCTTCCACCGCCGGCTGCGCCCAGCGGCAGATCGGATAGGGCTTGAAATACATTTCGAGGATGCGCCAACGCTGGCCGAGATCGGACCACAGATGGGCGACGTCCTCGCTTTCCGCGACCAGGGCCGGGGCGCCGGTGAATCCGTCGGTCGCGAGATAGGCGGCGCTGAGGCCGCACATCGCCCCCCAACCCGAGCCGTCCTTGACCATGGTCGGGAAATCGATGCAGCGCATCATCTGGCTGCGCGGCCCATGATATTCGGCGATACCGAGCGCATGACGGAATTGACCCTCAGCCATCTGCCACTGGCGCGCGGCAACGGCCGTCACGCCCAGGGCGTTCCAGGCGCCCGAGGTGTGATAGTCGGGGCAGGTCGCATGCTGCGCGATGCCGGCACGGATGGCGACTTCGTAGCCGATGACCAGCGAGATCAAGAACTCGGCACCCGTCATGGGCGTTGAGGCGCTATCAGCCAAAGCCAGCAAGGCCGGCAGGATGGCGACGCCGGCATGGCCCTTGGTCAAGACATGCCCGTCATGGGAATCGAAGCTGTCGATGGTCATCCCGCCGGCCAAGGCGGCTCCCAGAGGGCTGGCAACCCGGCCGTCGAACAGCAGCCGCGCGCGCGGTGCGCCGTCACCCGCGCCGAAGCTGCGCACCGCATGATTGCGGATGATCTGCGAAAGGGACGTTGCCAACCCGGCGGCGCCGGTACCGGCGAGATCGATGAGGCAACGCTCCGCCATGCGCTGAACGGCGGGCGGCAAAGTATCGTAAGACGTTTCGCGCACGAACGTGTAAAGCCGCGCAGCATCCATCGCAGAGACCCCCTGATTGTCCTGCAGCAAATTTACGGGCGCAGCCCGGCTTCGGCATGGCCTTTTATCGACGGAATCTATGCGTCTTGCGCCAATCTTGACCAACGTATTGCAAGGCCGATAAATCTCTGCAACTCAGTTTTCTGAAAGGTTGTTTTATGAAGGTGGCACTTGGCCAGACGATCGGTACGCCCGGCGATATCGCGGCCAATCTCGCGTTGATGGAGCGCCTGGCCAAGGAAGCTTCGGCCAGAGGCGCCGATCTGCTGTTGCTGCCGGAATTATTTCTCAGCGGATATAATATCGGCACGGCAATCCCCGCGCTCGCGGAGACATGTGAAGGGCCGTCCGCCATCGCGGCGGCAACGATCGCAAAAGCGGCGAATCTCGCGATTGGCTATGGCTATCCCGAGCGCGCACCCGAGGGCATCTACAATGCGGCCCTGGTCCTTGACCGTCAGGGACGGATCATCGCCAATTATCGGAAGTCCCATCTTTGGGGTGCGATGGAACGCGCGCAATTCCTGCCGGGCGACGCGCAGGCCATTTTCACGCTGGGCGGCCTGCGCTTCGGATTCATGATCTGCTACGATATCGATTTTCCCGAGTTTGCCCGGAGCCTTGCCTTGGCTGGGGTCGACGCCATCATTGGCATCAGCGCGACGACAAAGCCCTATCATGTCATAGCGCGTCGCCTGATCCCGGCGCGCGCCTATGAAAATCGGCTCTTCTTCCTATTCGCCAACCGCGCGGGCACGGAAAACGGCATGTCCTATACTGGTGAGAGCTGCATCGCAGCCCCGGATGGTGAGGTGGTCGCCCAATGCGGCGATGGCGAGGAATTGGTGATCGGCTCGGTGGATGCCGGTGCCTATGCGGCCTTCCGGCGCGACCATCGATATGAGACGGACCGCCGGCCGCATCTCTATCAGCCCTGACGAAGGCTGCCTCCGTCAGGGCTCAAGCGTTGCGAGGCAGAGGCGTTCCCCGTCGAAGGCTTCGCATGACATACCCGCTTCTCAGTGGTCGACGTCCTTGAGTTCTTCCTTGCGGCGCGCGACAAACGCAGTCAGCGCTTCGACTATCCCCGGCTCCAGCGGCGGCGCTTCATAGATATCGAGCGCTTTCTGCCAGATGCGGGTTGCCCGTTGCGTTGCATCCTGAGCGCCGGCCAGTTCCCAGTTTTCATAATTCTGCCAGTTTGACAGCAATGGCTGATAGAAGGCCGTTTCGTAACGGGACAAGGTGTGTTCCGCACCGAAGAAATGTCCACCGGTCGGCACGTCGGCGATGGCCTGGAGGCCATCGGCAATTTCCTGCGGCGTGATATCCATCGGCCTGATGGTTTCCGCCATCATCTGCAGCATCTCGACATCGAGGATGATCTTCTCGAACGACGCGGTGAGACCGCCTTCCATCCATCCGGCGCCGTGATAGACCAGATTGGCGTGACCCATCACCGAGGACCAGATCGACATCTCGGATTCATAGGCGGCCTGTGCATCGACGATATTGCTGGCGCTGGAATTGCTGGCGCGATACGGCAGGTTATAGAGGCGCGCCAGTTGCCCGGCGGCCAGTGTCGCCCGCGCATTTTCCGGCGTGCCGAAGGCCGGCGCGCCGCTGCGCATATCGACATTCGAGGTAAAGGCGCCATAGACGACAGGCGCACCCGGCCGGACCAGCTGCGTCAGCACGATGCCGGCCAGGGCCTCGGCGTTCTGCTGGGTCAGCGCCGCGGCGAGCGTGACGGGGGTCATGGCGCCCATCAGGGTGAAAGGGGTCACCACATTGGCCTGGCCCCATTCCGCCATGGCCATCAATCCGTCGCTCATCGCTTCATCGAAACGGCGTGGCGAATTGACCGAGATGACGGTCAGCACCGCCGGATCGTCGATCATCTGCTCACGGGTGAGGCCGCGGGAGATCGCCATCATGTCGATGCCGTCCAGCGCCCGCTCCCGGCCGATCGCCGTGCAATGATAGACGCGGTCCGAATAGGTGACATTCGCCAGGTAGCAATCGAGATGGCGCGTCCGTGCCGGCAGCTCGATGGGTGCCGTCGGC
The DNA here is from genome assembly GCA_035539215.1 of Dongiaceae bacterium. Taxonomy (GTDB): domain Bacteria; phylum Pseudomonadota; class Alphaproteobacteria; order Dongiales; family Dongiaceae; genus Dongia_B. The sequence goes on from DATLIX010000133.1 coordinate 84,542, forward strand.
TGGTTGCCGACGAAATGGATGATATCGAAGCTCTGTGCCAGTTTGATGAGCGAGATATAGTCCTGATAGTTGCCCGAGCGACGCCCGTTGACGCAGTCATGAATATTGGGCGGGCCGGCCACCAGGCTGAAGGAGATATGATTTTCGCCGACATGAAGGCGGCGCGCCGGATTGCGCGGCGTCAGCTTGAAACTTGCGGGTGCCGTCTTGAGGGCTTGCGCGACCAGTTCCCGCGGGATCCGGACCAGGCCGGTCTCTTCGTTGACGTCGGCTCCGGCAGTGCGAAACGTGTTGCGGGCCGCCGGCCCCATGAACTCGATGCCGACATTCTCGAGCAGCCCCAGGGAGGCTTCGTGAACCGCCATCAGCTGATCCTGGCTCATGGGCTCGATCGGCCTGAAAGCGTTGCGCAAGGGCGGCTTTCCCTGCAGGGCAGCGCCCAAATGATCGGCTTCGCGTGGCCGCCTGCTCCGCCGCGTCGTTCGATTGTTTTCCATCGGCCAACATCCAATAGGTCAAGAGGATGGCCCTGTTGTCCCACCCTCTTCCGGCGCTATACTAGTCCGATTTCGACATCGGCTGAGCTTTTTTGGGCGAGTATTTAATGGCGAAGGGCGACGGGCTGTTCCGTGTAGGGGTTGTATTGACGCCGGGCTTCTCGCTGATGGCCTTTGCATCAGTGGTCGAGCCGCTGCGCGGCGCCAATCTCGTCAGCGGGAAGGTTCTGTATCAATGGCGCCACCTTTCGCCGGATGGAGGCATGGTTTCATCCGGCGGCGGCCTGGAGGTGCTGACAGAGCCTCTCGCCAAAACGCCGGAAGCCGAATTCGACATGATGGTGGTTTGCGGCGGCATGGGTAGCGACACCTATCAGAACGCGCGACTGAACGTGTTCCTACGCCGTGTCCTCAGACATGATGTCATTGTCGGCAGCCTCAGCACGGCGAGCTTCGTTCTGGCGACGGCGGGCCTGCTGGAGCATCGGCGCTGCACGGTCCACTGGGACTATCTTGAGGCATTTCGAGAGACATTCCCGCGGCTCAGCGTGACGAGCGAACTCTTCGTCATCGACAAAGGTGTCTTCACCTGCGCTGGTGGAACGGCGGCCATGGACGTCATCCTGCAATTCATTCGCCAGCGGCAGGGTGACGAATTCGCCGGAAAGGTATCGGATCAATTCATCTACGGGACGATGCGGCAGCCACGCGATGCCCAACGCATGGCATTGCGCAACCGGCTCGGCGTATCCCAGCCGACTCTCGTCAAGGCCATCGAGATCATGGAAGGGAGCACCGAAACGCCCATGCGCGCGCCGCAACTGGCGAGGCAGGTGGGAGTCTCGACGCGCCAGCTCGAACGGCTGTTCCTGCAATATCTCGGCTGCTCGCCCACCCAGCATTATATTCGGATTCGACTGGAGAAGGCGCGCAAGCTGCTGCGCCACAGCACGTTGTCGGTACTGGAAACCGGATTGGCCTGCGGCTTCACGACAGCTTCGCATTTCGCGCGTGCCTATCGCCGTCATTTCAAGATCATGCCGAGCGCCGATCGCAAGCCGGAGGAGGTACCTTTCCTGTCCGAAACGGCAGCCCCCGCCGCCAAACAGCGCCAGGCAACGGCAAAGCTGCCAAGCCTCGAGGCTTGATTCACCGGCTCGCCACCTGGATACCTCAGTCCGCTGAAAAACCGACATAGACGCTGGATTGCCTCCACCGCCTCACCGCCTCTGCCACATGCCGCATGCCACGGCTATTGCCGGGCGCTCCCCAGCAGCCTGTCCTTGATCAGCCGCGTGGCGCCGCGGCTCCAGGAATAGTCGGCACCCATGCGAAGCCCGCTATCTGCTTCGGAAACGAGGGCACCGGTCCGGGCATCGCGAATTTGGAATTTCACCATGTATTCCGTGCGGCTGATGCGCTTCACGATGCCGATGAAGGATTGCTCTGCGCCCAGCTTCAGCGCGATGCCAGCCTCACACCCATCACATTCGTGCAGGGTATGGGTCTTTGCGGCCGCGGCATCCATATTGCCTGTATCAACCAGTCGATAGCGCCCCGACTGCTCGAATACCTTGCGAACCTCGCGCGTGACGTCCGCCAGTTGCGCGGCATCGGATGGAGCCACGCCCGCCGCTGATGCGGCCGCGCTGAAATCGTCCAGCTCAAAATCGAATATCGCGATCTTGACAGTTGCCGGTGCCGCCGCATCCGCCGGGACGGCGATCAACGATACCGCGCACAGCAGGAACCCGGCCATAGCCCTGCACCGCGCACCTGCCCGATCGGCGATACCGCCCCTTCCCGCCTGCCGCTGTCGCATGACCATCTTCTTCTCTCCATTGTTTATCGCCCGGCATGTTGGCGTTCCCGGCCTTGCCATCTCTTGATGGCGCTGCGCTGCAAGCGGGCGGCACCGGCTAGCGCGTCGCCAGCGCGGTGCGAATTTCCCGGGATACGAAGGTCTCGGCCCGCAGCCATGCCTCGTCGCTATCCCCGCGGAACGTGAAGAGCCTGCCGAAGGCGATGCGATTGCCGGCGATATCGATCGCTTGAACTTTCAACCACTGGGCGAGGGTGCTTTGCTTGTGAACACCGCCAACCACCAGGATCTTCGCCCCGGCATCCTTGGCGGCACGCAGCAGAAAGGCAGGCGCGGGCTCGCTATCGGCGCAGGGCACCGACCCGCATGAGACAGTCACGAGACGAAACTGTCCGTCCGCTGCAAAATCCCGCCTGAGCCCGGCCATGAGAGCCTGCAGGCGTTCTTGATGCACAGCCGCCTGATCGGCAGGCTCGTTCGAGGTGTCGACATAGGCGAAATCGGCGATGGCGACGTCGAGAATCCGCGCACCGGGGAGGCTTGACTCGGCCCAGGCCGGCCGGGAACCAGCGATGGGCCCGACGAGGCCAACAATGCATAGAGCGAGGCAGAACCGGATCATGGAGAACGCCTGTTCGCAAGGAAAAGCCTGTTGCTGCGGCAGTGAGCACGTTACCCTGTCCGAGTTTTCCCCGAAACTGAGCGTTTCCCGCACATAACCGGGAAAATTTCCCGACGTTCCTTGGCATCGTATCCGGCGCTTCCCATTGCATGGCTTTTGCCGTTCAATATGCAAAGATGATGCTCTGCCTAGCGCTCTGACGCCCGAGTCATCCGCCGATGTGGACCTTGCCAAGGAGTGACCTGAAGTACCGCTTGACGCTGCGGATAGCCGCCATATCGGCCTTCTGCTTTGCAGCGACCTTGGCCTATGTCCTGTACGACACGAACAGAGCCGCGCGCGCCGGAATCGAAACGGTCGCCGACATCGTAGCGCGCGACTTGGAGCTGCAGCGAAGCAAGATGGACTGGGTGAAGAACCAGGCCGCCGCATTTCCCGATCTGCAAAATATCGCAACACCCCTCATGGCACCCGGCCTTTGCATCGCCTATCGCGCGGAAACGGGCGATATCCTTCAACGCTTCTGCAGCGGCACCGAAGGGGACTATGTCGATCCACCGGCGGCATTCACGGCGCTGTATGGCAAGCTTTTCGATCCAGGGCGCGGGGTCGTACGACCCGTCCTGTTCCGCGACAGGCAGGTGGGCCAGGCCGTGGTCTGGGCCGATCCGGTAACCCTCACGACGCGGGCTTGGCGTGAAGCGGGCCACCTTGCCACCATCATGGCCGCCACTCTGCTGCTGCTATGCGGTCTCGTCTACGCCGCCCTTGCGCGCGCTCTGCGCCCCACCCAGCTGATCCGCGCAGGCCTCGAGCGCATCGCCGCGAATGATCTTTCAGCCCGCTTGCCAGCTTTCGACCTCGCCGAACTCTCGGCAATCCGCAATGTCTTCAACCACCTCGCCGATAGCCTCGAGAGAGCCCTCGCCGAACGGAGAGAACTGACACGCCGCCTGATCGCACTGCAGGACGAGGAGCGACAGCATCTCGCGCGCGAACTTCACGACGAGTTCGGCCAGTGCCTCGCCGCCATCCGTGCCCTGGCCGCATCAGCGGGCCAGACAGCGGCACAGGATTGCCCGAGCCTTCTGTCCGAATGCGAGAGCATTGCGCGAACGGCATCACATATGATGGAGATGTTGCGCGGTACGCTCTTTCGGTTGCGCCCGCCGGACGTCGACGAGCTTGGCCTTGCCGCGAGCCTGGAAGGTCTCATTGCCGGATGGAACAGCCGGAGCCGCGGCCGCACCCGCTTCGAGATCAGCCTTTGCGGTGAATTCGAACACTTGCCGCCCGCCTTCGGCGCCGCCCTTTATCGCGTTGCGCAGGAAGCCATCACCAATGCGGCAAAGCACGCGGAAGCGACGCGGGTCGTCCTCCATCTGACCGCGCGGGAGGGAATGGAGATCGAACTCACCGTCGACGACGACGGCAAAGCGAGCGGTCATGACGAAGCGCCCAAGTCCGGGATGGGCTTCCTCGGCATGCGTGAACGCGTTGCGACGCTGGGCGGCAAATTGAACTTCGTGGCCGGACGCAAGACGGGCTCCGTCTTGCGCGTCCTTATTCCCGCCGTGCCGAATGGAGACACCGCGGCGGTACGGAGCGTCAAGCATGAATGACGGGTTTCGAAAGATCATGCTCGTCGACGACCACGCGATCGTTCGCGAGGGATATCGCTCGATTTTCCAGAAGCAGCCGCGATTGAGGATCGTCGCCGAAGCAGGCGACGGCGACGAAGCTTACCGCCTCTTCAAGGAGACCAGCCCAGATCTCGTCATCATGGACCTCACCATGCCGGGTGTCAGCGGCATCGAAGGGATCCGGCGCATTCGACAATGGGACCACGATGCCCGTGTCCTGGTCTTCACCATGCATCAGAATGCGGCATTTGCCCTGCAGGCGATCCGCGCCGGGGCAAGGGGCTACATCACCAAAATGAGCCCGCCGGAAGCACTCGTGCATGCTGTTTTCGATGTGCTCGATGGAAAAATAGCGCTCAGCCCGGATATCGACCATGAGCTCGCCCTTAGCCGCATTGTCGACGAGACGGTCGCCGCCGACATCCTGACCGCGCGGGAGTTTGAAGTCCTCCGCATGCTGCTCGCCGAAAGGACGACCGAGGAAATTGCGACGATGCTTTACCTCAGCCCCAAGACCGTTGCCAATCTGCGCTACCTCATCAAGAACAAGCTTGGCGTCAATTCTGATATCGAGCTCGTCCGGCTGGCTCTGCGGCAAGGAATTCTTGTCTCGCCCGCAATGCCGTAGGCTGTCGCAAGAGGCTTACGCAGCGCCCAGCGGAAAACATCCCCGCCGAATCCGAATTGATCGTAGGGCCCAAGGGTCGAGAAAAGCTGAGGAAATGGCGGAGAGGGTGGGATTCGAACCCACGGTAGGCGCAAACCTACAACAGTTTTCGAGACTGCCCCAATCGGCCACTCTGGCACCTCTCCGCAGCTTGGGCGGGCCGGAAACTAACGGATTGGCGGACAGACTGCAAGCCGTATCTAAAGGCAAAAAAAGCAAGTGGGAGCAGCTGGTTAGGGCTGCTCCCCCTATCGGGTTCCGAAGGCTCGGCCAGGTCTCACCGGGCGATGGCGCGCTGCCTTGCCGTTTCGATGTTCGGCAGGAAGGCGGTCAGCAGGCCGATGGCCGGCAGGAAGGCACACAGGCGATAGACCGTGGCGATATCGGTCCAGTCGGCGAGCACGCCCAATACCGCGGCGCCCACGCCACCCATGCCGAAGGCAAAGCCGAAGAACAGTCCCGCCACCATGCCGACCCGACCCGGCATCAGTTCCTGGGCATAGACCACGATCGCCGAGAAGGCCGAGGCGAGGATTAGGCCGATCGGGATCGTCAACACAACGGTCCAGAACAGCGAGGCGTAAGGCAGGATCAGAGTGAAAGGGAGGACGCCCAGGATCGAGCCCCAGATGACCTTCTTGCGGCCGATGCGATCGCCGATCGGCCCGCCGGCGATGGTGCCGACCGCCGTCGCGCCCAGGAAGACGAAGAGATCGATCTGCGCTGCCTGCACCGATAGGCCGAAGCGGGTGATCAGATAGAAGGTGTAATAGCTGGTGAGGCTGGCCAGGTAGAAATATTTCGAGAAGATCAAAGCCAGCAGCACGGCGATCGCACCGCCGACCTGCTTGCGCGACAGCGTCACGGCAGCAGCGCTACGCCGCGACACCGCCTTCGCCTTGCGGTTGGCCCCGAACCAGGCGCCGATCCGCGTCAGGATGATGATCGCCAGCAAGGCACCGAGCGAGAACCAGGCGACGCTCGACTGTCCATGCGGCAGGATCAGGAAGGCGGCCGCCAAGGGCCCGACGGCCGAGCCGAGATTGCCGCCGACCTGGAACAGGGATTGCGCCAGGCCGTGACGCCCGCCCGAGGCGAGACGGGCGACGCGCGAGGATTCCGGATGGAAGACCGACGAACCGGTGCCAACCAATGCCGCCGCCAGGAGCAGCATCGGGAAGTTCGGCGCCACCGAAAGCAGCAGGAGGCCGCTCAGCGTGAAAGCCATGCCGACCGGCAGAGCATAGTTCTTCGGATGGCGGTCGGTATAGAGGCCGACCATGGGCTGCAGCAGCGAGGCGGTGATCTGGAAGACCAAAGTGATGAGGCCGACCTCGCTGAAAGTCAGGCCGAAGCCCTGCTTGATCATCGGATAGATCGCAGGCAGGAGCGACTGCAACATGTCGTTCAACAGATGGCAGAAACTGATACCCACGAGGACGGCTAGGGCTGTCCTTTCGGCAGCGCCGCGATCGACGTTCATCGTTGTATCAGTCATGATTTTCTCCATGGTTCTTCAGTAATTGCCGATATTAAGGAGAAGCGCACGACCTTCTTCCGAAAGCAGGTCAATTATTTTATAGTTTGGGCCATTCCCTCCCGCCCTTTCACCGCCGCGTATGTAGCAGATGGTCCGAAACGCACGATTTAGCCGGGAACTTGAAGGGACGCCCCGCCCCATCCTTGCCTTTGGCAACGATTACCCGGACGACTTCGAGATATCGCCGCATCATCACAGCCGGGGCCAGTTTCTGCATGCCGGCTCAGGGGTCATGACGGTACGGACCGAGCATGGGGCCTGGGTGGTGCCGCCGCAGGAAGCGATGTGGATACCCGCGGGAACCATTCATAGCGTCCGCATGATCGGCCGGGTCACGACGCGGAGCCTTTACATCCTTCCCGCCGCGGCACCGGATATGCCGGAGACCTGTCAGGTTTTATCCATTTCCGGCTTGATGCGTGAACTCCTGCTGGCGGCGGTCGAGTTGCCGGCCGACTATCAGGAGGAAGGAAGAGACGGCCTGATCATGGCTCTTGCCCTGGCCGAACTACGGCAATTGCACAGCCTGCCGCTTTCCCTGCCGCTTCCGACTGACGCCAAGCTCGCTCGCCGCTGTCAGAAATTTCTCCGCCGCCCCGGGGCGGGTGAATCGATCGATGACTGGGCCGAGACTCTGGCCATGAGCCGCCGCAGCTTTACCCGTTTCTTCAAGCGCGAAACCGGAATGACCTTTGCTCATTGGGCGCGTCAGGCCTGCCTCCTGACTGCGCTGCGTCGCCTCGCCCTCGGCGAGGCCGTCACCACTGTGGCACTCGACCTCGGCTATGAGAGCCCCGCCGCTTTCACCACCATGTTCAAGAAATCACTCGGCATGCCGCCCAGCCGCTACTTCTCGACAGCCGGCAGCCGGACCTTCGCAGGCGACGGCGCATGAGACCGTTTAAGGATCACCGGCCAAAGGGCAGCCCCGCTGCAAAGCCGATCAGGCAACCGGTATCGATCCATGCTATTCGCCAATAATGCCAGAGTGCAGACAGGATGAATGAATGAGCTTCCGCTACCGTATCTTCATGTCACTGATTCTGCCTGCGATGTTTCTGCTTTCCGCCTGTGCCCCGCGGTTGCAGGAGATCGGCCCCGATATCGACCAGCCGCGCCTGACCGAGACCACCATACATACGGCGGACGGCATCGACCTGCCACTGCGCGAATGGCTGCCGCGCGACGATGCCCTGAAGGTCAAGGATATCAAAGCGGTCGTCCTCGCCATCCATGGCTTCAATGACTATTCCAAGGGCATGACCAATCCGGCCGAAGGCATGGTGCGGCGCGGCATGGCGGTCTATGCCTATGACCAGCGCGGCTTCGGCAGGACGCCGCAGCGCGGCATCTGGCCCGGCAATGAGCGGATGATCGCCGATCTGAAACTGGCAACCGACCTGCTTCATCGCAAATATCCGGACAAGCCGCTGTTCATTCTCGGCGAAAGCATGGGCGCCTCGGTGGTGATGTCGGCGGCGGCGGAGGCTCCCCCGCTCCATGCCGATGGCCTTATCCTGGTTTCGCCGGCTCTGTGGGGCTGGGAGACGCAAAGCAGCTTCAATCGCCACGTCCTCGACTGGGCGGCGCATGTCATCCCCTGGATGACCGTCTATCCCACCGGCGTACGCATACAGGCTTCCGACAACACGGCGGCCCTGCGCGCAATGGGCCGCGATCGGCTGGTGATCAAAGACACGCGGATCGATTCCGCCTATGGCCTGGTCGGCCTGATGAGCCAAGCCTATCGCACATTGCCGCTTCTTGGCCGCGCCGACCAGGCCTATCCGCCTTGCCTGCTGCTCTATGGCGGGCGGGAACAGGTGCTGGCCGACCGGTCCGTGCGCATGGCATTGGCGCAACTGCCGCAGCTGCCGCCGGAGAGGCTGCGGATCGGGCTTTATCCCAAGGGATACCATTACCTGCTGCGCGATCTCGACGCTCAGACTGTCTTTACGGATATCGCCGCCTGGATGGCCGATCCGGCCAAGCCCCTCCCCAGCGGCGCCGACCAGGTGCCGCCCTCCGCGCTGCAGTTCAAGCGCTGAGGCCGGCAACCAAAGGCTGATAGCCGGGGCGCGCCGGTTTTTGATCTGTATCAATGACGTCATTTCGGTGATTGCGCATTTTTTCCCCGTTTGAGCGGGAGATTCGCAATGACCACGATTGAAACTGCCTATCTTACCATGGTCGTCCTGGCTGCGGCCGCCTTCGGCCTGACGCTGCTCTGGGCGAGCTTTCGCGCCGGCTAGAGCCGGATCGTTTTAGATCGAATCACGACGTGCCTCGAACTGAAACGCGGATCCGTCTCTCCTCAATATGATGGAGCCGCGCACCATGGTACGCTGAGAGGCGGTCAGCGGAGACGCTGGCCGCTTTCCGCTTCGAAGAGATAGGTCCGTTCGGCAGCCACCGCGATGCCGATCTCAGCCCCGATATCAGCGCTGAAATTTTTCTCGACCTTGATGGTGATCGATTGCCCGCCGACCCGGCAGGTGACCAAGACGTGATCACCAATCAGCTCGATCGAATAGATCGAGCCACGCAAGCTGCCGGCTTCATCCGGTGCGGCGATGCGGCAATCCTCCGGCCGGAAGCCGAGGACGACTTTGCCATGGCTGGAGCGTACCGAGGTCGGCAAGCGACCGCCCACACTCTGGAAGAGGCCATCCATCAAGTCGCCGTCGACGAAGTTCATCGGCGGTGAACCGATAAACCCCGCGACAAAGAGATTGGCCGGGTCCTCATAGATCTGGCGCGGCGTATCGATCTGCTGGGGCCGCCCCTTGTTCAGAACGGCAACGCGATGCGCCAGGGTCATGGCCTCGACCTGGTCATGCGTCACATAGATGGTCGTGATGCCGAGAGCGTGCTGCATATGCTTGAGCTCAGCCCGCATATGGCCGCGCAGTTTGGCATCGAGATTTGACAGCGGCTCATCCATCAAAAAGACGGCGGGCCGGCGGATGATGGCCCGCGCCAAGGCGACGCGCTGGCGCTGCCCCCCCGACAGTTGGCGCGGATAGCGATCGAGATAGCTATCGAGCTGGACCTGCGCCGCCACATCGCGCACCTGGCGATCGATATCGCTCCGCCCCGTCCTGCGGATCACCAAGGGATAGGCGATATTCTCGGCGACCGTCATATGCGGATAGAGCGCATAGCTCTGGAAGACCATGGCGATGTCGCGGTTCTTCGGCGCCACCTCCGTGACATCCCTGCCGTCGATCTCGATCCGCCCGGACGTCACCGTCTCCAACCCGGCGATCATGCGCAAGGCCGTCGTCTTGCCGCAGCCGGACGGCCCCAATAGCACCATGAACTCGCCGGCCTGCACCGACAGGCTGAGTTCGTGCAGCACAGTCATGGCGCCGAAAGATTTGCTGATGCGATCGAGAACCACGGTCATGCGGCGACTACCTTCATCGAAATCATCTCTTACCCTTTGACCGCGCCGAGCAGCAGGCCTTTGGCGATGTATTTTTGCAGGAAGATAGTGAGCGCCAGGACCGGAGCGATCATGATGATGATCAGGACCGACATATACCACCATTGCGGTCCGCGGGTGGCGTTCTGGGCCGCCACCAGCAGCGGAATGGTCTGCGCCCTGGCGGTCGACAGGAAAAGCGCCAGCAGATATTCATTCCAGGCAAGGATCAGGACCAGCAATGAGGCTGCAATCAGTCCGGGCTTGGCCAGCGGCAGCACAATGCCGAGAAAAATGCGGTAGCGGGAGGCGCCGTCCAACTGGGCGCTTTCCTCCAGATCGCGCGGAATGGCCGCGAAAAAGTCGAACATCAACCAGACGACGATCGGCAGGTTGATCGTCGTATAGGTGATGATCAGCGCCGCATGCGTGTCGAGCAGGCCGACATGCTGGAACATCACGTAGATGGGAATCGCGGCAACCACCGGCGGCAGAATGCGCTGGGAAATGATCCAGAACAGGATATCGCCGTTGCCAAGGTGACGCTTGAAATGCCGCCCGAGGGCGCGCAGCAGCAGCAGGAAGATGACGACGGCCACGACCACCGCCAGGCGCCAGTCGACCTGCCAGTACACGACGGCAATAATGGCCGCGGCCAGAAGCAGGATGAAACTGATCACGGAGCCGAGCTTCGGCTTGTATTCGATGCGCGACAAGGCATAGGCGGCCATGCTGCCGATGAGGACGGCGAGCAGCGTGCTGACGCTGGCGACGATCAGCGAGTTTGCATAGGGCCTGAACGTATCGTTGCCGAGGTCGACGAAGATATAGCGCCAAGCATGCAGGGATGGCTGGAAATCGATAAAGGGCAGGAATTTCGGCGGATAGGCAACATCCACCGGCTCCTTGAAGGAGGTGACGAAAACCCAATAGAGCGGGAAGAGGACGATGGTACTCCACAGCGCCAGCAGGGCATAACAGATGGCTTTGGGGATCGGCGCGAGTTCGCCAAAGCGCCGCGATTCGATGAAATGACGCCACGAACTCATTGCCGTCTGCTCCGCATCGGCTGCATGACATAATTGAAGAAAGATGCGCAAAGGACCGTCGAGACGATCAGCAGCATATAGGCAACGGCCGCGGAACCGCCGAGATCAAGGGCGCGCCAATTGATGAAGGAGTGCAAGGTCAGCGATTCCGTGGCAATGCCCGGACCGCCATTGGTGAGGACATTCGGCAGATCGACAATCTTGAAAGCCTCGATGACGCGGATCAGCACGATGGTCGAGGCGACCGGGGCAATTTCCGGCCAGGTCACATCGCGAAAGATCTGCCAATAGCTGGCGCCGTCGAGCGAGGCTGCCTCGACCTGCTCGCGCGATTGGCCCTCGATCGCCGCCAGCAGGACGATGAAGATGAAAGGCGTCCATTGCCAGGTATCGCCGACCATCACCACCAGCCGCGCCGACCAGGCTTGCGACGCCCAGGAGAGATCGCCCAGCCCGACAAACCGCCAGAGGCCAGCCAAGGGCCCCTGCGTCATATCCGCCAGCATGCGAAAGGTATAGGCGATGCCGACCGGCGTCACCATCAGCGGCAGGAAGAAGACGACGCGAAAGAAGCCACGGCAGCGGATGTTCTGGGAGCACAGCATGGCAAGGCCGAGGCCGATCAGGAGCTGGCAGGTCACGCCGACAGCGACATAGATCACGGTGACGGACAGGCTGCCGAGCTGGCCGCCGGCACCGATGGTTGCCGCCAGCAGGAGGGCCAGGGCCAGAATCGCCGCCGTCGTCACCGCGCGGCCGATAAGACCGAACAGGGTCGGTTTCCCGGACCGGATATATTGGGCGATCGAACGAGCCAGCAGCAGGATGACCAGCGCCAGCAACAGCCACCCATACCACGGCACCGGCACGAAGACGCCGAGAAAGTGGTATTGTTCACCGCCGAACAGCAGCTTCTTGAAATTCAGCCAGCCGACGAAGCGGAGCTGATAGCCGCCGGCCGTCAGTTGAAAACGCGACAGCGCCAGATAGGCTGAGATCAGCAGCGGGAAGATCGAAAAGGTGAGCAGAATAAGAACGGCCGGCAGAATGAACAGGCGGTCCGCCTGCCGGTCGAGCCAGTCGCTGAAAGACAACCGCATCAGATGTTCTCGATCTTTCTGATCCAAGCGCAGGTCAAAAATACGCCTGCGTCACCGGCCGGACAACCGGTGACGCAGGCCGCGTGTTACTGGCCAAGGGTGGCTTTGTAGGCCTTCAGCTGCGAGTCCCGGCCGACCTCTTCCGTGATGTCGTCCCAGGCCGACGCGATCTGTTTCATCGTGTCTTCCACCGTCAACTCGCCGGCCAGCATGCGGGCAACGGCGGTATCGAGCGCAACCTGCTCATAGCGCTGATTCTGCGGGATACGCAGATCGAGGACCATGTTGGGACTGTCGAGGCTCTCCTGGATCGCCCCCAGATAGTTCTTGGCGGCCGCTTCGCTCATGCCCGCCTTCTTCCACAGCGTCAGATCCTTCAGCTGCGACATGCGGTAGGGATTGAAGCCAGTCTTGCCGAGAGTCACGTCCTCATTCGATTGCTTGGGCTGGCTCATATAGGAGAAGAAGGCATAGGCGGCATCCTGAACCTTCGGGTTGGCCTTGGCATTGATGCCGCCCGACCAGCCGCCGAAAGCCGCAAAGGGCGCGTGATTGATACCATCCGTGGCGTAAGGGCAGGTCTGCTTGTCGCAGGCGACCAGTTTGCCGCTGCTGCGATCGAGCACGCTTTTGCTGCCGGGAATGATGACCGCCCCGACCTTGTCCTGCACCTTCGATTCCTTGGGATCGATCGCCAAAGTGCCGATATCGCCCCAATCGAGGCTCAATGCGCATTGACCCGAGGTGAAGAGCTTGCGCGTATCGCCGACATCGAGATTGATTTCGTCGGCTGGGCCGTATTTCGTGCTTTCCTGATAGACTTTCAGCGCCGCGGCAAAGGCCTCGTTATTGACCAGGGGCTTCATGTCCTTGGTGTCGAAGAAGATGCCTTCCTTGGTGCCCTGCGCCTGCAGATAGCTGCCCGCCACCGAAAGTATTGCCCAATAGGCCTGAGCGCCGCGCTTCTTGGAAATGCAGGAGCCGTAATCCGGCTTGCCGTCGCCATTCATGTCCTTGCCGTTCGCGGCTTTGGCGATGTCGAGATAGTCGTCCCAGGTCTTCGGCGGCTCTTTGCCCAGTTCCTTCAGCACATCGGTCCGGTAATAGACCATCTGAAAGTCGCCATCGAGCGTCACCATATAGGCCTTGCCGTTGAACTTCTGCGAGAAGTCGCGGAAGAACGGAGCGACATCGTCTTCCTGCAGATCCTTGTCGGCCGCCATGCGGTCGCTGAGATCGAGCAGATAGCCCGGCACCACATAATCGGACATCCATTGCGGGGCAAAGACCGCCGCGTCGATGCTGTTGGTGCCGCTAGCCCAGTCGGTCAGCAGCTTCTGATAGAGATCCGAGAACGGCACGGTGATGATATTGACCTTGGCGCCGGTCAGCTTTTCGAAATCCGGTGCCCGGCGCTGCAGCGGTTCGGCGATCTGCGGACCGGTGAAGGTCATGACATTCACCGTCACGCCGTCGAATTGACCGGCCTGCGCGGGCGCTATCAATCCCGCCGCCCCGCCGGCCAGCACCGCGACAGCGGCACCAAGCATGTTCCTGCGCAATGACATATTTGCCTCCCTCCGTGATGGCGCCCGATCGCATTGCCGGGCCGTCTTTCTTCATTCTTATTGGCAACCCGCCTCGACCGGCTGGCCGCACGGCATTGATCTTTATCTGATATACTAGTATTCATATTGGAGCCGTCAACCTGATTCACGTGACAGCCACGGAATGTGCCCATGTCCCAGAAGTCGGCGTCCCAGAAATTGGCGTCCCAGAAATCGGCGCTTGCCAGCAAACCGGGCGCGACGCAAAAATCCGCCACCATGACGGACAAAGACACTGTGCTGCCCGAGGATGCGCGAATCGACCGCTCATCCCCCATTCCGGATCAGGTCTATCGACTGCTGCGGCAGGCCATCATCACCCTGCGCATGCCGCCGGGTTCGGTGATCATCGAGAAACAGATCACCGATCAATTGGGCATTTCGCGCACGCCTGTGCGTGACGCCATCAGGCAGCTTGCCGATGAGCGGTTGATCAACATCCGGCCGCAATCCGGCACCTATGTCGCCCTGATCGACCGGCACCAGCTGGAAGAAGGCCGGCTGATCCGCCGCGCTTTGGAGGTCGAGGGCATCAGGCTTGCTGTCAGCCATATCGATGATACGGCGATCGAGAAACTGCGCGACCTGCTGGCCCTGCAGGAGCGTGCCGCCGCCAAGCAGCGGCATGACGATTTCATCACCTATGACGACCAGTTTCACCGCACCATCAGTGAATTGAGCGGCTTCAGCCGCTTGTGGCGCATCGTCAACCGCTCCAAGGCGCAGCTCGACCGCGTCCGTTATCTCAGCTCACCCTTGCCCAATCAGGAGGACAAGGCGGTCGCCCAGCATACCGCCATTGTCGAAGCGATGGCCCGGCGCAATGTCGAACGCGCCGTGAAAGCCCTCTCCTTCCATCTCGACGACGCCTATGACCGGCTGTCGATCCTGCTGCAGCAGCACGCCGAGATGTTCGAGTGACCGGCCAAGCCGCGTGACCGGCACCGGCCTTCCGGCGCCCATCCGTTGCGCCTCGTCCATCGACGGCCGTTCTGATCAGCGGTCGGCCGTCCAGGCCTTGCCCTTGCCGTATTCGAATTCATCGAGGCTGGCCGGTTTCATGGTAATGCTGTAGCCGGGCTGATGCGGCGGCATATAGTGACCGTTGCGCACCACCACCGGATCGACGAAATGCTCATGCAGATGGTCGACGAATTCCAGTACGCGATTTTCGACGCTGGCAGAGACGCAGACATAATCGATCATGGCGAGGTGCTGGACATATTCGCACAGCCCGACGCCGCCGGCATGCGGGCAAACCGGCACGCCGAATTTCTTCGCCATCAGCAGCACGGCAAGAATCTCATTCACGCCACCCAGGCGGCAGGAATCGATCTGGCAGAAATCGATCGCGTTCAGCTGCATCAGCTGCTTGAAAATGACGCGGTTCTGGCACATCTCGCCGGTGGCGACGCCGATCCCCAAGGGCTTCACCGCCTTGCGGATATTGGCATGCCCCAGCACGTCGTCCGGGCTGGTCGGCTCCTCGATCCAGAGCGGCTTGTAGGGGGCGAGTTGCTTCACCCAATCGATCGCCTGGCCGACATCCCAGACTTGGTTGGCATCGATCATCAGGAAGCGGTCGGGGCCGATCTCCTCGCGTACGATGGCGCAGCGCCGCTTGTCGTCCGCGAGATCGCGGCCGACCTTGATCTTGATGTAGTTGAGCCCTGCCGCAATGGCCTCGCGGCACAAGCGCCGCACCTTGTCGTCGGGATAGCCGAGCCAGCCGGCCGACGTCGTATAGGCAGGAAAGCCTTTTGCTTCCAGCTCCGCAATGCGCTTGGCCTTGGTCGGTACGTTGGCCCGCAGGATCGCCAGCGCCTCGTCCTTCGTCAGCGCATCGGTGAGATAGCGGAAATCGATGAGACCGACGAATTCCTCCGGCGACATATCGGCCACCAGGCGCCAAACCGGCTTCCCTGCGACTTTGGCCCACAGGTCCCAGACGGCATTGACCAGTGCCGCCGTCGCCAGATGGATGACGCCCTTCTCCGGCCCGACCCAGCGCAACTGGCTGGCGCTGGTGATCTCGCGCCAGAAACCGGCCATATCGGCCGTGATATCCTTGAGATCCCGGCCGATTACGATCGGCGACAGGGCCTCGATCGCCGCCACGCAGAGCTCATTGCCCTTGCCGAGGGTGAAGGTCAGACCATGGCCTTCGAGCCCGGGTTGATCGGTCTGCAGCACCACATAGGCGGCGGAATAATCGGGATCGAGATTCATCGCATCGGAGCCATCCGCATGCTGCGACGTCGGAAAGCGGATATCACGGGCGCGGCTCGCAATGATTTTGACCATGGGTAACCTTAAGGAACGACTTCAGTTTCTCAGATACTAATATATCAGTTTTGGATGACAAGGCGATTCTATCGGCACGACGGCGGGTGCTCCGACATCGAAGGACACCCGCCGCACGACGCCAATAGCTAGGCGGCGACAGTCCGCTGCCGCTGCTCGCCGAGGCCGGCAATACCGAGATGCATTTCCTGGCCAGGCTTCAAATAAATCGGCACCGGCTTCTGCCCCATGCCGACACCGGGCGGCGTTCCGGTCGAGATGACATCGCCCGGCTGCAAGCTCATGAACTGGCTCAAATAAGAGATCAGGAACGGCACGTTGTAGACCATGGTCCGGGTATTGCCGTTCTGGTACTTCTTGCCGTCGACGGAAAGCCAGAGATCGAGATTCTGCGGGTCGGCGATTTCGTCCCGCGTCACCAGCCATGGGCCGATCGGTCCGAAGGTGTCGCAGCCCTTGCCCTTGTCCCAGGTGCCGGCGCGCTCGATCTGGAACTCGCGCTCGGAGACATCGTTGACGATGCAATAGCCGGCGACATGCGACATCGCTTCCGCTTCGGAAATGTACTTGGCGGGTTTGCCGATGACGACCCCCAGTTCCACTTCCCAGTCGGTCTTCACCGATTTACGGGGAATCTCCACCTGATCATTCGGGCCGATGATGGCGCTGGTTGCCTTCATGAAGACGACCGGCTCAGGCGGCACAGGCAGGCCCGATTCCGCCGCATGATCGGCGTAGTTGAGGCCGATGCAGATGAATTTACCGACTTGGCCGACACAGGGGCCGAGGCGCGGGGTGCCGGCAACCTTGGGCAATTTGTTCACATCGAGTGCCGCGAGCAGCCGAAGGCCGGTATCGGTCAGCACCTCGCCGGCGATATCCTTGACCGTTCCGGAGAGGTCACGAATGCTGCCCTGGTCGTCGAGCAGGCCCGGCTTTTCCTGCCCTGGCAGGCCATAGCGTAACAACTTCATGCTGATGCTCCTGTTAGGCGGCCCAGCCGCCATCGATGATTTGCGTCGTCGCCGTCGTAAAGCTTGCTTCATCCGAGGCGAGGTAGACGGCAAGATGCGCGATTTCCGCCGGCGTGCCAAGGCGTCCCATCGGCTGACAGGCAACGAAGCCGGAGCGAACGTCAGCGATATTGCCGCCCAGGGCCTTCATGCGATCATCCAGTGACGGGCTTTCAATGGTGCCGGGGCAAATCGCGTTGCAGCGAATGCCCCTGGTTACGTAATCGGCGGCCACCGATTTGGTGAGGCCGATCACCGCCGCCTTGCTGGCGGCGTAGACACAGCGATTGGGCACGCCCTTCAGGCTCGATGCCACCGACGCCATGTTGATGATCGAGCCTTGGCCCTGATCCAGCATGGCCGGCAGGAAGGCGCGGATCATGCGATACATGCCCTTCACATTGAGATCGAAAGAGAAATCCCAGTCCTTCTCGCTGCAGTCCAGAACGGTCCCCTGATGGACATAGCCGGCGCAGTTGAAGAGGATGTCGACCGGCCCCAGCTCAGCCGCCAGCGCGGCGACGGCGACACCATCGGTGACATCGAGGCGCCGGGTCGTGGCGCCTTTGAGGTCAACCAGCTTGGCTTCGTTGATATCGGTGGCGATGACCGTGGCACCTTCGCGCACGAAGGCTTCGGCGACCGCACGGCCGATGCCTTGCGCCGCCGCCGTGCATAAAGCTTTCTTCCCTTTCAAGCGATCCAAGCTGCACCTCTTTCTGTAACGCTGAAGACGCCGGGGCGTCCCGGTCGAATTA
>DATLIX010000134.1:0-108149 GCA_035539215.1 Dongiaceae bacterium
CCGCCCCAAGGCGAGCAGGATGCCGAGCGGCAGAGCGAGCACGATGCCGACGGCGGCGATTACCAGGGTCAGCATGAAGCCGCCCCACATCCGCGTCGGCACGATCTCCAGGCCGAGGCCGCCGAACAGCAGCCAGAAGGCCAGGAACGGCAGGATGGCGAAGAGGAAGATCGCGTTGGCCCGCTTGTAGGGGACGCGGTCCAGCAGCATGCCGGCCACCGCGCCGAAGGTCAGAATGAAGGCGAGGATCGGCCGCCAGCGCTCATCCGCAGGATAGAAGCCGAAGATGAATTGGCCGAAACGGGCCCGGATGAAGATCCAGCAGGCGCCGCCCGGCGCGCAATCCTTGCGGCTGGCATTGCGGGCGCCATCCGCCACTTCCTGGGGAAAAGTCCAGGTGGCATGCAGCAGGCCCCATCGCACCAAGGGTGGAATGGCAAGCGCCAGCAGCAAAAGCGACACCAGCGTCAGCAGCGTGTTGAGCGGGCTGGAGAACAGATTGGCGCGCAGCCAAGCGATTGGGCCGACAACGGAGAGCGGCGGCGATTCGTCCGGCAGGCGCTGCTCGGGCGGGGAGGTCGGGATGTTGGATGTGTCCATCATGATGCCGGCCTCACCGTTCCACCAGGGCGATATGCTTATTGTACCAATTCATGAAGAGCGAGATCAGCAGGCTGATCACCAGGTAGAACAGCATGGTGATGGCCATGACCTCCACCTCGCGGCCGGTCTGATTGAGGATCGTGCCGGTGAAGAGCGAGACGAAATCGGGGAAGCCGACGAAGACCGCCAGGGTCGAGTTCTTGATGATGTTGAGATACTGGCTCGTCAACGGCGGCACGATGATCCGCAAGGCCTGTGGCACGATGACGAGGCGCAGTGTCCAACTGCGCCGCAGACCAAGCGCCAGCGCTGCCTCGGTCTGACCGTGGCTGACTGCCTGGATGCCGCCGCGCACAATCTCGGCGATATAAGCCGCCGTATACATGCTGAGACCGATGAGGAGCGCATTCAATTCCGGCAGGACGACGATGCCGCCCTGGAAATTGAATCCCTGCAGCACCGGATATTCCCAGCCGAGCGGCGCGCCGAATAGCAGGCCGAGGATCAACCAGACTGCGATCGGCAGCCCCAGGATCAACAGAACCGAGACGCTGAAGACCGGAAAGCGTTCGCCGGTCGCCTCCTGGCGTTTCGCCGCCCAGCGACGCATGACGACGGTGGCGCCGATGCCGATCACCAGGACTGCGATCACCAGGATGAAACTGGGTTCGGCGACAGGCCGCGGTACAAAGAGACCCCGCACATTCAGGAAGGCGCCATCGAAGAGGTTGATGCTGTCCTTCTGCTGCGGCATCAGCTTGAGCACGCCGAAATACCAGAAGGAGAGCTGGACCAGCAGCGGAATGTTGCGGAACACCTCGATATAGGCCGCCGCCAGCCGCGCCATCAGGTAGTTGGGCGAGAGCCGCGCGATGCCGACCAGGAAGCCGATGATGGTGGACAGGATGATCGAGATCACCCCCGCCAGCATGGTGTTCAGCATGCCGGAGACCATCACCCGCGTGATGGTCGAGTTGAGATCGAGATGGATCATCGACATCGCCACGGGGAAGCCGGCGATGTTGTCCATGAAGCTGTAACTGAAAGGCCGTCCTTGCGCCTCTCGGTTGGCGATCATATTGGTGATCAGGAAGCCCATAACCAGAATGATGACCAGCACGGCCACAGCCTGGGCGAAAAGGCCACGCCAGCGTTCGTCACGCCACCAGGGCGTAGCGGATTCCGCACGGCGTCGGCGCGGGTCGGCGATATCGGTCATTGTCCCTCCACCGGCAGAGATGGACGAAGTATCTCGGCAAAGACGGCAACGCCCGGTCGCTGATGCGCCGGGCGTTGCCTGTCAGTCACGCGTCAGCGTGCCGGCGGTGCGTATTGCAGGCCGCCCTTGTTCCAGAGCGCGTTCAAGCCGCGATCCAGCTTCAGGGGCGAGCCCTGACCCACGTTACGCTCGAAGGATTCACCGTAATTGCCGACGGACTTGATGACGTTGAAGGCCCAGTCATTGGTCAGGCCGAGGCCTTCGCCGAGCTTATCGTCCACGCCGAGCAGCCGACGGACTTCCGGATCCTGCGAGCTGGCCTTCACCTGGTCGACATTGGCCTGGGTAATCCCCTTCTCCTCGGCAATCAGCATGGCGTAGAACGACCAGCGCACGACATCGCCCCACTGGCTGTCGCCCTGGCGCACGGCCGGCCCAAGCGGTTCCTTGGAGATGATTTCCGGCAGGATCATGTTGTCGTCCGGGTTTTTCAGTGCCAGGCGTTCGGCGGCGAGGCCCGAAGCGTCGGTGGTATAGGCGTCGCAGCGACCGTCGTCATAGGCGCCGCGGGCCTGATCGCTTTCCTTGAACTTGGCCGGCGGGTTCATGCCGATATTGTTGGCCTTGTCATAGTCGCCGAGATTCTTCTCCGTGGTGGTGCCTTCCTGCACGCAGACGGTGGCGCCCTTCAGCTGCAGCGCGCTTTTGATGCCGGAGGATTTGCGCACCATGAAGCCCTGGCCGTCATAATAGTTGACGCCGACGAAATCGAGGCCAAGCTGGCTGTCACGGCTCAAGGTCCAGGTCGAGTTGCGCGACAGCATGTCGACTTCACCCGACTGCAGGGCCGTGAAACGCTGTTCCGCATTGAGCGGCTTGTATTCGATCTTGGTGGCGTCGCCGAATACCGCAGCGGCAACCGCCTTGCAGAGATCGATATCGAGACCGGCCCAATTGCCCTTGTCATCCGGCGCGCCGAAACCGGCGAGGCCGGTGTTCACGCCGCATTTCAGCTTGCCATAGGTCTTGACGTTATCCAGCGTCTTGCCGCCGGCCGGAGCCGCGGGCGCCGCAGCAGGCGCAGCCGCCGGCGCCGTATTCGAAGCCGCCTGTTCCTCCTTTTTCTCGCCGCAAGCGGCGAGGCCCGTCAGCAGCAGGCCGCCAAGCGCCAAGCCTAAAACTGTATTCATCCGTCGCATTTTGTGGTCCTTCCCTGTGTTATTTTATCGATTAATTGTTTTTTTTCTTGCTCCGCGGCGTCCGCCTTGAAAGCGTCCGGAGGCCCCCTGGTCTGATCTGGTCTTCGCCATCAGCAGACGCGGATTTCCTAGTCTTTTACATAAAGAACCCCGGTGCTACAAGTAATCTCAGACAATCGAGACCTGGACACAATGGCAACATCACCCCGTAAAGACCGGACCATCATCACCCATGCCGGGAGCGATCCGGAAGCCAATTACGGCGCGGTAAATCCGCCGATTTATCGAGCCTCCACAATCCTGTATCCCACTTTGCACGACATGCATGAACGCGGTCGCAGCAAATTCGATACCGTTTACTATGGACGCTACGGTACGCCTACCACCTTCGCGCTGGAAGCGGCCGTGGCGGAGCTGGAAGGCGCCGACCGGGCGGTCGCGCTGCCGTCCGGGCTTGCCGCCTGTACCGGTGCGCTGCTCTCTTTCCTGCAGGCCGGCGATCACCTGCTGATGGTCGACAGCGTCTACGAGCCGACGCGTGCCTTCTGCGACCAGCAACTGGCCCGTTTCGGCGTCAGCGTCACCTATTACGATCCGCTGATCGGCGGCGATATCGCCAAGCTGATCCAGCCCAACACCAAGCTGGTCTATCTGGAAAGCCCGGGTTCGCACACCTTCGAGATTCAGGACGTGCCGGCCATCATCGCGGCAGCGCAGACACGCGGCTGCATCACCATGATCGACAATACCTGGGCAACACCGCTTTATTTCAAGCCTTTCGCCCATGGCATCGACCTCTCGATCCATGCCGCCACCAAATATATCAGCGGCCATTCCGACGTCATGATGGGCATCATCACCATGCGGGAGGCGCATTACAAGCGCGTGAAGCAGCAGGTGCATGGCCTCGGCATGGCGGTCTCGCCGGAAGATTGCTGGCTCACCTTGCGCGGGCTGCGCACCCTTGCCGTGCGGCTGGCACAGCACCAGCACACCGGCCTTGCTCTGGCACGCTGGCTGCAGACCCGGCCGGAAGTCGAACGCGTGCTGCATCCGGCCTTGCCGGATCATCCCGGCCACAAACTGTGGCAGCGCGATTTCAAGGGTGCCAGCGGGCTGTTTTCCTTCGTTCTGAAGCCTTTTGCCGCGGAACGTGTCGCCGCCATGCTGGACGGCATGCAACTGTTCGGCAAGGGTTTCAGCTGGGGCGGTTTTGAAAGCCTCCTCATCCCCTCGCATCTCAATGCGGCGCGCACCGTGAAACCCTGGAACGCCGAAGGGCCGACGTTGCGCCTGCATGCCGGCCTGGAAGACCCCGACGACCTCGTTGCCGATCTCGATGCCGGCTTCGCCCGGTTGCGGGGAAATTGACCCTCGATGAGTGATTCCCCCTCCATGAGTGACCCTGATGCAAATATGGTTAGCGGTGAGATCGAGGCGTTGCTGCAACAGCTTGTTCTCACCGCCGACGGCCTGATTCCGGCCATCGCCCAGCAGCATGATACCGGCGAAGTGCTGATGATGGCCTGGATGACTATCGAGAGCCTGCGGGAGAGTCTCGCCAGCGGCCGCGTCGTTTACTGGTCGCGCTCGCGCCAGCAGCTCTGGCGCAAGGGCGATACCTCCGGCCAGATCCAGAAGCTGGTCGAGTGCCGGGTCGACTGCGACCGCGACTGCCTGCTGCTGCTGGTGGATCAGATCGGCGTCGCCTGCCATACCGGCCGGCGCAGCTGTTTCTTCACCGCCTTGCGCGGCGGCAAGGCGGAAATCATCGCCGATGTCGAAATCGACCCCGATAAGCTGTACGGCGCCTGACAGATGGGGCCTGACAGATGGGCTTGAGCGAACAGGAAATCGCCGCGACGCTGTTGAGCCTGAAGGTCGCGTTCTGGAGTTCGCTGCTGACCCTGCCTTTGGCAATCTTTTGCGCCTGGGCGCTGGCGCGGTGGCAGTTTACCGGCAAGGTGCTGTTCGACAGCGTGGTGCATCTGCCGTTGGTCCTGCCGCCGGTCGTCGTCGGTTACGGTCTGCTGCTGACCTTCGGTGCGCAGCGTCCGGTCGGGGCCGCATTGCAGCATTATCTCGGCATCACCCTGGTCTTCAACTGGAAGGGCGCCGTCATTGCCTCTGCGGTGATGGCGCTGCCGCTGTTCGTGCGCGCCATCCGCGTCTCCTTCGAGACGGCCGATCGCAAGCTGGAGGCGGCGGCGCGCTGCCTCGGCGCCTCGCCGTTGCGGGTATTCCTGAGCGTCACCCTGCCGCTCAGCCTGCCCGGCATCCTCGCCGGAACTATTCTCGGCTTTGCCCGCTCGCTGAGCGAATTTGGCGCCACCATCACCTTCGTCTCCAACGTCGCCGGTGAGACGCAGACCCTGCCCCTGGCGATCAATTCCCTGATCCAGGTTCCCGATGGCGAGCCAGCGGCCCTGCGTCTGACCGGGATCTCGCTCCTCATCGGCTTCCTGGCGCTCATCCTTTCGGATCAGGTCGAGGTCTGGTTGCGGCGGCGGGTGCAGCGTGGGTGAGGCCGCATCATGATCGACATTCGCGCCAAGCAGCGCCTCGGCGATCTTGAGCTTAATATCGAGCTGCACGTCGAAACCAGCGGCGTCCTCGCTCTGTTCGGCCCGTCGGGTGCCGGCAAGACCTCGATTCTCAACTGGATCGCCGGCCTCAACCGGCCCGATAGCGGCCGCATCGCCATCGATGGCCGGGTGCTGTTTGACAGCGAGGCCGGCATCAATCTGCCGCCCGAGCAGCGCGGCCTGGGCTATGTTTTTCAGGAACCGCGGCTGTTTCCCCATCTTGGCGTGAAAGCCAATCTGCTCTACGGCTGGCACTGGCGTCATCGCCGGCAGGACGGCAAGCGGCCGGAAATAACGCTCGACCAGGTAGTGCATCTGCTCGGCATCGAACATCTGCTGGTGCGGCGGGCCGGCGGGCTCAGCGGCGGCGAGCAGCAACGTATCGCCATCGGCAGGGCGCTGCTGGCGCAGCCGCAGCTGCTGCTGATGGACGAGCCCTTGGCGGCCGTGGATGCGCGGCGTAAATCGGAAATCCTGCCCTTCATCGAGAGCCTGCATGCCGAGCTGCAGATTCCCATCGTCTATATCAGCCATGATCCCGACGAAATTCTGCGGATCGCCGATCAGGTGGCGCTGATCGTCGACGGCAAATTGGTGACCCTGGGTGACATGGAAACGGTGCTCGGTCGCCTGGACCTTCCCGCACTATCGGATGCCGCCGAACCCGGTGCAGTCATCACGGCCGCCATCCTGGAGGTGGATGACGGGACCGGGCTGAGTGTCCTTGCTCTGCCCGGGAGGGGCAGCCTCGAAGACAGCGTCAGCGCGGACACGGGCCGCGGCGAGCCGCAGACCATCCGCATCGGCAGGTTGCCCTTGGCAGTCGGCGATCCGGTGCATCTGCGCCTGCTGGCACGTGATGTGGCGCTGGCGCGCCAATTCGTGGATGGGATCAGCATCCTAAATCAGCTACCGGGCGTTGTGCGACAGATCCTCCCTGGCACCGGCCATTTTGTCGACTTTCAGCTTGATATCGGCCCACTCATCTGGGCCCGGATCACCCGAAAATCGGCTGACCAACTGAAACTCCAGGTAGGTGATCCTGTCTTCGCCCTGATCAAGTCCGTGGCTGCGGATCCGAAGAAATTCAGCTAATTAACTTCAAAAGATAAAAGATTACTTCAACGTCGGAGTGTGTTACGATAGGGGCACTTGGGGCTAGAAGAGCTTACCAGATGGACCGTCGAAAATTAGAGCAGCAGGCGCTGGATCTCGTCGCGGGGCGTACGGCAAAGCCGGTGCAAAAGCAGAAGATGAGTGGGATCGCCAAACTGTCGATATGGCTGTGGCTGGCTGCAGTCGTGGTGATCGGTGGTCTGGCTGGTTACGTTTATATGCTGAAGTGATCAGCACCGGCCAAGACGCCATCTGCGCCTGACCTGCCTGGATTGCCACTTCCGACCGACGAACTATTACCGCTTCCAGCAGGCCGATCCATGCGAGATCCAGAGAAGAGCATGCCGCGCCTTTAGCGCACCGGCCGCACTCCTCGAGAATGCCGCGCGCAAACCGTGACACCGGCATGTTGCCGGTGCATTGAGGTGTTTGCGAATCCGGGTAATGCTTCTGCGCCTGGTATTCGCATTGCCCGGCTATTTGCATTGCCCAGGTATCTGCATGGGACTGGCATTTCCCGATCCGACTGGGCAACATGGGCCTTCCGTTTTTTCATCCTGATAGAATGAGAGTGACCCGCCATGCGCCCCATCTTCATCATGGTCAAATGCGCCCCCGGGACGGCTTATGACGTTGCAGCAACCGCCCTCGATACCGTCGAACAGGTCAGCGAGGTCTATTCGATCTCCGGTCAATACGATCTGCTGATCAAGTGCATCCTGCCGTCGGAGATGGATGTGGGCCGCTTCGTCACCAGCCAGATCCAGATGCTGAGCCATGTGACCGACACCCAGACCATCATTACCTTCAACGCTTTCACCTGAACTTCGCCGTGCTCCCAAGCGCCCAGAGGTGATGTCATGCGGCAGGTCGAGGCTGTTCTGTTCGACGCCTATGGAACGCTGTTCGATGTGCATGCCCCGGCTGCCGCGCTGACAACTCGGCTGGGACCCGTCGCAGGTGAAATCTCGCGCCTGTGGCGCCAGAAGCAGCTGGAATACACCTGGACACTCAGCCTGCGCGGCCGCTATCGCCCCTTCGAGGATCTCACCGCCGAGGCCCTCGACTATGCCTTGCAAGCCCATGGTCTCGCCGGCGAATTCGAGTTGCGGCGGCAATTGCTGAGCGACTATCGGCGTCTCTCGCTTTATCGCGAAGTTCCTGCTTTGCTGCAGCAACTACACGCCGGCGGGATACGTCTGGCCCTGCTGTCGAACGGCGACCCGGATCTCCTGGAAGCGCTCGTCTCGCATGCCGGCATCGGCGGTCTTCTGCAACCCAATATCTCCGTGGCCGAACTCGGCGTCTATAAGCCGGACCAGCGACTCTATCGCCTCGGCCTCAACCATCTCGGCATCGACGATGCCGCGCGCTGCGCTTTCGTTTCCTCCAATGCCTGGGATGCGGGCGGCGCTGCCCAGGCCGGGCTCCGTGTCTTCTGGGTCAATCGCGGCCAGCAGCCGATCGAATATCAACTCGATCAGTCGGCGACGATCGTCACCGATCTGTCATCTCTTGCCGCTGAGCTGCTCTGAGCAAGAGCGCGTTACACATGTCGCCGAATAATTCGTCTGCGCCTGCTTCCGTTGCCACGATATTTTGCCGCTTCGCCGTGCGCGCGTTTCAAATTGGCCTGCATTTAAAATAGAAGCGAACCACCTCCGTTGCATGCGCTGTGCGAAGCTGCTCAACAAAAACTTCATTATTTTTGCCTGCCCCCTTGCCCTATCTATGCGGCCGGGTCCTTGCGCCGGGGTTGTTCCGCTGCGGTCATTGCATGCTGTGGAATGATGCGCATCGCCCGCGACACAGCAGGAAGAGGGAAATATGAAGACCAAGCTCTTAGGCGTCATTGGTGTCATGTCGACAGCCATCGCGCTCGCGGCGCCAGCTTTGGCCGATAAGACCAAGATCGATTTCTGGTACGGCAATTCCGGCGATATCAGCAAGCGCGTGCAGGAAGTCTGCCAGCACTTCAACGATTCGCAGCAGGATTTCGAAGTCACCTGCACCAGCCAAGGCTCATATGCCGCGGCCGTGCAGAACACTATCGCCGCCTTCCGCGCCGGCAAGCAGCCGACCATCGTCCAGGTTTTCGACGTCGGCACGCTCGACCTGATGCTCTCGGATGCCTATTACCCGGTCTACAAGCTGATGGCCGATTATGGGTACAAGATCGACTGGAGCAACTATTTCCCCGGTATCGCCAACTACTTCGCCAGTTCGAAGGGCGAGCTTTATTCGATGCCGTTCAACAATTCGACGGCGCTGCTCTATTGGAACAAGGATGCCTTCGCCAAGATCGGCAAGTCGGAAGCGCCGAGGACCTGGGAAGAAGCCGCCGATGACATGAAGGCGATGAAGGCCGCCGGCTATGAATGCCCCCTCGGCATCAATATCAGCGCCGATGAAAGCTGGCAGCTTCTGGAGCAGTTCTCCGCCATCCATGGCGAACCGATCGCCACCAAGAGCAACGGCTATCAGGGTCTCGATGCCGATCTGGTTTTCAACAAGACCAAGTTCGTCAAATACGTCACCGATCTGAAGTCCTGGTATGACCAGGGTCTCGTCAAGATCAAGTCCAAGGAAACCGGCCAGACCATGGTCGAGGCCTTCGCCGGCGGCGATTGCCAGATGATCCTGACATCCGTCGGCGATCACGGCACGATTGGCCGTACCGCCAAGCCCGGCATGAACTGGAGCGTCGCCATGCTGCCGGTCTATGCCGGCACCGAGCGCAAGAACTCGCTGGTTGGCGGCGCCTCCCTGTGGGTCCTTACCGGCAAGTCGAAGGATGAATACAAGGCGGCAGCAGCCTTCCTGAACTTCATCGCCCAACCGGAACAGGCTCTGTTCTGGTCAACCGTGACCGGCTACATCCCGGTGACCAAGAGCGGCTACGACTACATGGTGCAGCAGGGCTTCTACAAGCAGGCAGCCTATCAGGGCCGCGAGGTCGCCATCGAGAGCCTGACCGCCTCGCAGCCGACCGATGTCAGCCGCGGCATCCGCCTCGGCGGCTTCCTGCAGATCCGCAACGAAGTCGGCAACGGCCTGCAGGCGATCTTCTCCAACAAGGAATCGGTGCAGCAGGCGCTCGACGAAACGGTCGAGCGCGGCAACGCCATCCTGCGCCGTTTCGAAGCCACTTATAAGGGCAAGACGATCCCCTGATCGTTCTGCCGGGACGAGACCGACGGCCGACATGCGGCCGTCACCGCTAAAAGGCCGCTTCCCTGGTTCGACCGGGGAAGCGGTCGTTTCGGGTACTGTGCAGGAAGTGTCGCGCATCCGCGACACGGCCTTGCGACGACCAGCAGGACGACATGGAAAAGCGCGCCACTTTCGCCAGCAATCGCACCGGTATCCTGCTGATCCTGCCGCAGCTGCTGCTGATCTTCACTTTCTTCTACTGGCCGGCCGGCGAAGCTTTGTATTGGGCCTTTACGTTGCAGCGCCCCTGGGGCGGCGGCAATGAATGGGTCGGGTTCAGCAATTTCCTCGGTATTCTTGCCGATCCGGTCTATTGGCATTCGATCGGCATCAGCATTCTTTTTGCCGTGGCGGCCAGCGCCGTCGCCATGGGCATTGCCCTGTTGCTGGCGCTGCTGACCGACCGGCAGTTGCGCGGCTATCGGGTCTATAGCAGCGTCCTCGTCTGGCCCTACGCCATCGCCGCCCCTGCCCTTGGCCTTGCCTTTCGCTTCATGCTGGCGCCGGAAGCGGGCTTCCTCGCTACGTTCAACAAGGCTTGGCCCGGCTTCTGGAACCCTGCCTTGAACGGCACCGATGCGATGATCGCCATCATCATCGCCTATGCCTGGAAATATATCGGCTACAACTTCATCTTCTTCCTGGCCGCCTTGCATTCGATCCCGCGCTCGCTGCTGGAAGCAGGTGCCATGGACGGCGCCGGCATCACCCGGCGCATGCGCGATATCCAGCTGCCGCTGCTGGCCCCGACGCTGTTCTTCCTGATCATCGTCAACCTGACCGACAGCTTCACCGACAGTTTCGGCATCGTCGACATCATGACCGGCGGCGGGCCGGCCCGAGCCACCGAGCTGATGGTCTTCAAGATCTATTTCGACGGGTTCAAAGGTCTCGACTATTCCGGCGCGGCCGCCCAGAGCATCATCCTGATGCTGCTGGTTATTCTTCTCACCATCGCGCAGTTCCGCTTCGTCGAGCGGCGCATCCATTACAAATAGAGGCCGGGATGGTTGAACGCAGCCGCCGCTTCGATCTCATTGCCCAGGCCGTCCTGGTGCTCGGCCTGATCATCGCCTTGCTGCCCTTTATCATCGTGGCAATCGCCGCCTCGCATGATCTGCCGACCGTCAACAAGGTGCCGATGCCGCTGGCGCCGGGTCATGATTTCGTAAAAAACGTCGTCGAAGCTTGGCAGCGCGCCGATCTCGGCACCAAGCTGATCAACAGCCTGATCTTCGCCGGCGGCGTCGCCCTCGGCAAAGTCTTCATCGCCGCCCTCTCCGCCTTCTCCATCGTCTATTTCCGTTACCGCGGGCGTATGGTGATCTTCTGGCTGATCTTCATCACCCTGATGCTGCCTTTGGAAGTGCGCATCGTGCCGACCTATTCGGTAGCCGCCAACGTGCTCAGCCCCTATCAGACAATTCTCGACCTGACGGGCATCACCTGGCTGATCCAGCAGGTCAGCGGCCTTCAAGTGTCGCTGCAATGGGGCCTGCTCAATTCCTATACCGGCCTCATCGCACCGCTGGTTGCCACCGCCACCGGCACTTTTCTCTACCGCCAGTTCTTCCTCACCTTGCCGGAGGAGTGGGTCGAAGCAGCCAAGATGGATGG
Organism: Dongiaceae bacterium; assembly: GCA_035539215.1. Taxonomy (GTDB): domain Bacteria; phylum Pseudomonadota; class Alphaproteobacteria; order Dongiales; family Dongiaceae; genus Dongia_B. Next base: position 11,553 of record DATLIX010000134.1, read on the forward strand.
TGCGGGTCCGCTCCATTTCTTCATCGATGTGCTGTTGCCGGTTTCACGCACCAATATGGTGGCGCTCGGCACCATTATGTTCGTCTGGGCCTGGAATCAGTATCTCTGGCCGCTGCTGGTAACCACCGATCCCGGGCATGCCACGGCGGTGATGGAACTGAAGGAACTGATCCCCTCCACCTATGGCATTCCCGACTGGAATGTCGCCATGGCCGGCACGCTGATCGTCATGCTGCCGCCTCTCATCGTCGTCGTGCTGATGCAGCGCTGGTTCGTGCGCGGCCTGATTGCGACAGAGAAATGATCTGATAACGGGAACCCAAGCCATGAGCCGGATCGTCATCCGCAATCTGCGCAAAGCCTATCACCGCACCGAGATCGTGCGCGACCTCGACCTCGCCATCGAGGACGGCGAATTCGTCGTCGTGCTGGGTCCCTCCGGCTGCGGCAAATCCACCCTGCTGCGCATGATCGCCGGCCTTGAGGAGATCACCGGCGGTGAGATCGAAATCGACGGCCGCGTCGTCAACCGGCTGGAGCCGCGCGAACGCGGCTGCGCCATGGTGTTCCAGAATTACGCTCTTTATCCGCATATGACCGTCGCCGAAAATATCGGCTACGGATTGAAGGTAGCCGGCGTCAGGAAAGAGGAGCGCAGCCAGCGTGTCGCCGCCGTCGCCGCCACGCTTGGCCTCGGCGAGATGCTGACCCGCAAGCCCTCCGCCCTGTCGGGCGGCCAGCGCCAGCGCGTCGCCATGGGCCGCGCCATGATCCGCGAGCCGCGCGTCTTCCTGTTCGACGAACCGCTCTCCAATCTCGATGCGAAATTGCGGGCGCAGCTGCGGCTGGAGATCCGCCAGCTGCATCAGCGGCTCAAAACCACCAGCATCTTCGTCACTCATGACCAGATCGAAGCCATGACGCTCGCCGATAAGCTGGTCGTGCTGAACAAGGGCCGCATCGAGCAATTGGGAACCCCGGCCGAGATCTACCACCGGCCCAACAGCCTGTTCGTCGCCGAATTCATCGGCGCGCCGCCGATGAACATCCTGGCCAGCGAGGTGCGCGAGGACCGTTTCCTGCATTTGGCCCGCGATTGGCGCCTGCCGGTCGCCGATCACATCGCCAACGGCCCCTTCAAGATTGGCTTCCGCCCGGAAGACGTCGCCGTCACGCAGCAGCCGATCCCCGGCAGCGCCGCCTTCGACGTGCTGCTGGTCGAGGAGCTCGGCATGGGGCAATTAGCCCATGGGAAAGTGGGCGATGCCACCATTGTCGTCCACCTGCCGAAGGGCAGCGCGCCGGTCGCCGGCCAGCGGCTCTTCGTCTCCGTGCCGGCAGCGCACCTGCATGTCTTCGACAGTGAACATGGCCGGCGCCTCGACATCGATCCCATTATCGCCGAGGACGGGTTGCATCAGGTGGTGGGTTTCGCTGCACCGCGCTGAGCGCTTTCAGCAAAGGATGGCGCGCGTCTATTTGCTGAGGTGCCCGGCGAAACGCTTCTCCGCCGCCTTCGGATCATTGACCGCGCCATAGGCAATGCCGCCCGCCATATCGCCGGGATAGACTTCTTCCAGCCGCAGCTTGAGGCCCTGCACCAGCGACCGCGCGACATAGGCCGGCGCCGTCTTCGGCAGGCCGAGCGAGCGCACGGAATCGGTCTCGATCAGGCCCGGCAGCACTGCCAGCACATGGGTGCCCTGTTGTCCCAGCTCCGCACGCAAGGCCTGGGTAAGGCTGAGCAGGGCCGCCTTGGAGGCGCAGAAAGAGCCCATCAGCGGCAGATTGGCCTGGGCATGGCTGGCGACCAGATTGGCGATGGCGCCACCGCCATTGGCACGCAGCACCGGCGCGAAGGCGCGGCACATGGCAAGCGTACCGAAGTAATTGACTTCCATCTCATGCCGGGCGGCGTCGATATCGTTGCTGGCGATGAGCGGCGTCAGATGATTGTCGCCGGCATTGTTGACGAGCAATGTCACATCCGCACAGGCCCGCGCGGCCGCCTCGATATCCTCCGGCCTGGTGATATCGAGCTGCACCCCGATCAGGCGATCGGGAGTGGTTGCCAGCAGGGATTTGAGGCTGTCGCGCTCGCGGGCCGCGCAATAGATCTTGCCGGCGCCCGCCTGCAGCAAAGCCTGCACGATCTCGCGCCCGAGGCCACGATTGGCACCGGTTACCAGGGCCACGGCACCCGCCACCGGATCCTGGCCGCTGCCGGGCCGGAACCGGTCGATCTGTGCCTTTGACGGCCCCTGCACGAGATCCTGATCATTGGCGAGGATCACCAGTTGGAAGCCCTGGGCGCGGCGATCCGCCGCCATGGCGCCATGCGGCGTAAAGATGCCGCTATATTTGCCGGCCGCCAGGGTCGCCGCCTTGATGCGTTCCACCGCCTGCTGATGGCGCGGACCGAAATCCGGAAAGGCGCCGATCGACAAGGCGAGGTCGAAGGGACCGATGAAGACCATATCGACTCCCGGTACAGCAGCGATCGCAGCGGCATTCTCCATGCCCTTGGCGGTTTCGATCATCACCGCCACGAAAGTATCTTCATTGGCCCCGGAGACATAGGAGAGCGCGTCGAACACGGGCCGCACATTGCCGAAGCTGCGCTGGCCGCGCGGCGGGTATTTGGCGGCAGCCACCGCCGCCTCCGCTTCTTCCGCGGTTTCGACAAAAGGCACGATGACGCCACGGGCACCGGCATCGAGCGCACTGCCGATCGCGTAAGGCGTATTCGCCGAAACACGGCACAGAACCGTCGTCAGCTGCCGTACGTGACCGATGCCGAGTTCCAGCGTCTCCCGTGTCCAAAGTCCGTGCTGAAGATCAAACACCATGGCATCGGGCCTACCCTGCGCCATGATTTCGGCGACTGCGGGCGATCCCAGAGCTAGCCAATGGCAACCGACGCAGTGACCCGCCGCGAGCTGTTGCAGGATGGGATTGCTGGACATGATGCGAACTCCGCTGACGCCGATGGGCGGCCACGATAGGCGAAAGCGCCGGGCTCGATAAGCCTTTCCCGCGCAAGGCTGTTTTGCCGCGTATGAGGAACACGGGGCAGAACCGGGCAAACTCCGCCAAGGCCCCGTATTGCTGCTGAAAAAGGCCATTATCATGCTGCGGCGCAACATGGCCGTGGATATATTTATGCGTTTTACCAACTAGTTATCAAATAATTCTCATCTAAAGTATTGAAATGTGCCACACGTTAAGCTAGAATCACTTTGTCCCGGCTCCCTTCGGCTTTCAAGCGACGATGGGCAGGACGGCAGTGCCGCAGAGCGTCTGGCGGGCACCCGGAACGCGATGAGCTGTGGGTCGCCCTGGCGGCCCGTGACGAACCGGGTGCCACGACGAATCGGGGGGTCGCGATGAAGCGTCTATTGGCGGTTCTCTTCCTGCTGGTTCCCGGAACGGCGCTGGCTGCGCCGCGGGTGAGCGAGGCACGTTTGTCAAACGACGGCGCGCATGCGCGGCTGGAACTGACAGTGAGCGGCGCGCCGGATTTCCACGTCTTCTATCTCGCCAATCCCTATCGCATCGTGATCGACATGGATGCCGTGGATTGGCGCGCGGCGCTGCCACCCAGGAGCATCGGCGACGGCCCGGTCAGCAATCTGCGGCACGGTGTGCAGAAATCAGGCGCGGCGCGGCTGGTTCTGGATCTTGCCGTCCCGGCACGGATTTCCAGCGCGCATTATCAGGCCGGCACAAAGGCCAGCAAACGCCTTGTCATCGACGTGCGGCAGGTGAGCGCCGCCAATTTCGCCGCTGCTATGATTCGCCGTCAGCCCACCGCCAAGGCGGTGGATGAGGCCGCCAACATGCAGACCGCCGCCGGTCAGCCAGCCAATGATCGCTCCGGTGGCAATCGCGCCGGTGCCGCGCCCAGGGACAACTGGGCCGCAGCCAAACAGGCGGCGGGGACAGCCGCACCCCAGGCTTCGAATGGATCACAGGATCAATCCGCTTCCCAGACCGATCGCCCGGCAAAGCAGATCTATCGCGACCCGCTGCTGACCGCTGCCGATGCCGATCTGCGCAGCCATGCGCAACAGAACCAAAGCGATCCGCTCGAATATACCAGCCCGGACGGCTACTATTTTTCCTATATGCGGCCGCCCGGATCACTGTTCGGCGCCGGGGTTACCGTCGGCATGCAGTTCTGATCTGGCCAATGCCGCGGGCGCCGGCGTCCCCGATCCCCTGGAACGCTAATTCATTTGCAATCGCCCGCGCGCACCCGCAGGCTGGAGCGGTAGATCATCGCCGCCCGCCGCTGTCCAGAGGAGACTGTCGGCCGGGCAGCACAGCAGGGGAGGCCGCCCATGCCCTATGTACAGCGCAATTCGAAGCTGGAAATCATCGGTCTTTTCGCCAATCCGCTGCCTGGCCTTGCCGAGGAATTCGTCGCCGAGGAGCATCCGGACGTCCTTGCCCTGCGGGACGAGATGGGAGCCACCGAATGGCCCTCGCAAATGCCCTCCACCACCGAAATGCGCCGCATGGAGCGCGAGCAGCAGGAGATCAGCGCCGATGGTACCGCCATGGATGCGGCGATCGTGCATTTCCTGAAGGCCTGGAGCAATCTCGAGACCAGCCTCAGCACGCTGCTCTATGAAGCGCTCGATATCCGGCCGCGCAGCAGCCGGGTTGCCTATGCGATCTATTACAGCGCACCGGGTTTTGAAGCACGGCTGCGCCTGCTGACTGAAGTCTTCGAACAGCTGGCAGCCGAGCAGATCGAGCTGCGCGATTTTCCCACCCTGTGGCAGCGCATCCGCCAGCAGATGCAGATGTTTCGCGAGCCGCGCGATCTCGTCGCCCATGGCGCGCGGATCGTTCTGGCGATCGACGGGCGCAATGCCGTGCGCCTGACCTCGCCTGCCCACGACGCCAGGCGCGCCGGCCGCACCGATCCGCGCGGTGCCGCCTATGGCGGTTCGGCGGCTGATATCACCGGTGCCGCCGATCGAGTGGCCGTGCTGCAGTTGGATATCGACCGCCTCAACCGCTTGTTCACGATGCTCAACAATCGGGAATTGACCGGCTTTCAGCGCTTGCTGGGGGAGTTGCGCGAGAGCTGCGCCGCCTAGAGGCGCAACTAGTCGGCTCCGGCACGAATAATCGTGCTAGACGCTATGCGGACCGATGCCGGTCATGATCATGGAAATCCGCGCCCCATCTTCGGAGAGCGGTAGAATCATGATCTGATAGTTGAGACGCCGTTCCTCGATCCAGGCATTGCGATTGGCAAAGAGCGGCCGGCGCAGCGCGATCATCTTTTCGTAAAAGTCGAGGGTGATATCGGTCATGCGCGGTTCGGGCAGTTCATCGGCCCAGCTGCCTGTCATCTCGCGGCCGACCACATCGCGCCACCAACCGCCGACGATGCGGAAGCGATAATAGCGGCCGCCGGACGAGGATCGCGGCTGCGCTGTCGGCGGGTCGCGCGGATCGTCGTCATGAACTTCCGTCAGTGCGACACGGCTCAACATGAAGACGAGATCGACGGCATCGATATCGCGGCGCTGCGGGAAAGGGCGGCCGTTGCAGCAATTGGACCAGTAGGCGAGGAGGCGCCTGAGATCATGATGATCGGGCACACCCGCCTGTCCCGTCGCGGCGTCGATTGCCGACACCTGCCTGCTGCCATCATCCATCAGGGAATCCGCCCGTTTCCGCAAGCAATGATGGGCATCGATCGCGATGAGGTCAATACAAGCGATCGCGCCATCGTGCCGAGGGTTAAAGGCGAATACGGCAGGATTTCGCCAGTCGCAGCCCGAAGTGGCGACCCCGACTGGATTCGAACCAGTGACCTATTGCTTAGAAGGCAATTGCTCTATCCAACTGAGCTACGGGGTCGTGATCCGGCCTTGCACAGTGCCGGCCTGGAATGCCAAGCCCTGGCGAGGGTCAATGGGTCCAGCGGCCGACGCGGTCAAACTTGAAATTGTCGGCATAGGCCCGCATCTGCAGGCTACGCTGAGTCGGCTCCTCGACGATATAGGCGATGCCATGCTTTTCCGCATAGGCGATCGCTTCTTCCTTGGTCTCGAACTTCAGCTTCACCTGACGCTGGGTATCCGTGCTGCCGGTCCAACCCATCAACGGCTCGGCGAAACGCGGTGCCGACGGCGCAAAATCCAACACCCATTCATGGGTCAGCGCCTTGCCCGACTGCATCGCCGTTTTCGCTGGCTGATAAATCCGCGCCTGCATTCCGATCTCCCGTCCCGTCTGTTTAACCTTGGTCGTTCGGCCTTGGCCGTTCAACCGCGGCGGGGCCCGATCCCCGCCTGCCCTGCCATGATAGCTATGCCAGGGTAAACACGTCCTGAATATGGTCGGGGTGACTGGATTCGAACCAGCGACATCCTGCTCCCAAAGCAGGCACTCTACCGGACTGAGCTACACCCCGAGGCTTGAAAAACCTGCGATTTCAGCGCTTTTACCAGAGCGCCCCGCACCGGTAAATGGGAAGTTTCGGCAAACAGAACAACCGGGACGAAAGCGCTCTGATCCCCGGCAGCCGGTGTGGCGGCATGGTGGCAGTGCCGGCTCAGGCAGCAAAAGTTCTCCTCTTGTTCGCGTCACCACGCAATTTGGCCAGCCGAGCCGAACTCAGCGAGATAGGGGCGGTCTGCGCCGCCCGGGGCGCGAGATAGGGGCGGTCTGCGCCGCCCGGGGCGCGAGATAAGGGCGGTCTGCGGTCGCCGGGGGTGCGAGATAGGGGCGCCGGCTCAGGATGCGGCCGGTCGACGAGCCAGCCAGATTTGACAGAGATGATGGTAAAGCACCGCCTGCACAACGAAAAAGAGGGTATGGACGGCCGCGAACCAGGCCATTCCGGCAAGGGAGAGAGAGCGGCTACCGGCGAAACCCTCCCCGGTCACGGGAAGAACGATCACCGCATTGGCCAGCCAAACGGCGAGGGCATAGATCGCGCCTTTCACCCAGCTCCGCCCCGGCAGGATCGGCGCCAGCACAAAAGCGTAGAAGAGCGCCATGCCCAGCCCGACCACAATGTGAAAGCCGGTCTGAAAGGCGCGGCCGGAGGGCAAGCGGACAAGACCACCCAGCAAATCCTGGAGCAGGCGCAGCAGCCCGCCATGCGCCGTCGGCAGTTGGACCAGGTCCGCCGCAGCCAGCGCGGCGGTATTCAACAGGATGGCAATGGCGCCCGCCAATAGCGCAATGAGCCATCGGGACACCAGATCGGGACGCCCGGGACGGCGCTTGGTCGCTACGGTCATGGGGAGCCTCTTCAAGATCAGCTCTCTGTCCGACGTCCATGAAGGCGCCTTATTCCACGGTGCCGCGGAACGGTCGCCACCTGCGGCCGATCGCGCGGCCGGATCAGCCCAGATTGCTGTACAGCCTGACAATCCACGAGACCTGATAGATCAGGTTGACGACCAGAAAGACCGCCTGGAACCGCTTGTCGCGCCAAGCAGCGGCGGCCAGACACAGGACGATATAGACGGCATTGCGCAGCGGATATTCGATACCGAGACTGGCGAAATAGCCGGCGCCCTTGATCCAGGTGTCGACAAAATCCAGCGCATAGATGAGGGCGAGAATGCCGAAAAACCAAGCCCGGCGGGACAGGAAATAATCTTCATATCCGTCATAATCATCGAGGCGTTTGGGAAACAGCAGCGCGCAGAGCAGATAATAGAGCGTCACATAGAAAGTGACGAAGGCGTAGAGTTCGAAATTCCAGGTGGCGACGTTGCGCAGCTGGAACTGCCACCACCAGAAATGAATGAGCCCCAGCAGGATGGAGAAGACCCAGCCGAGATGCACCCAATAAAGCTTTTCGCGCCCTCTGCGTTGTCCAGGATGCTGGATCAAGCCGGCGAGACCGGCCAGGAGATGGGTAAGGCCAAGGCCAAGCACGATGCCGATCAGGACACGGACATGCAGAAATTGGTCGCTCATCGCCGGGGCCGCCTCCCTGGTGGTTGAACCGGTCGCTACGCCTACCTTGCGTCTGTTGTAACGTGATCCCATATTTACCGGCAAGCGCGTGGACCGGATCGTTACCGTCCGGAAACCCATCAAGAGGAGATCACATGTCGGAAAAAGTGAGCTGTGGCTCGTTCCAGCCCTTGAGCGCGGAGCAGGAACGGGTGCTGAAGCAGCACGGAACGGAACGGCCGGGCTCGAGCCCGCTCAACAAGGAATACCGCCCCGGCACCTACCGGTGCGCCGGCTGCGGCAACGAACTTTTTGTGTCGGATACCAAATTCGACAGCGGCAGCGGCTGGCCCAGCTTCTGGGCACCGGCCGAGGCCAAAGCCGTCGGCATGACGGAGGATCGCAGCCACGGCATGGTCCGGGTCGAGGTACATTGCGACAAATGCGGCGGCCATCTTGGCCATGTCTTCGATGACGGCCCGCAACCGACCGGTTTGCGCTATTGCATCAATGGCGCCTCGCTGGACTTCGAGCCGGAATAACCGCCATCACCCGTAAACAAAAAACGGCGGCATTTCTGCCGCCGTTTTCATTTCGGAACCGCTCTGCCTTCAGCAGGCTGCCACCGCCCGCGCTGCCAGGGTCGAAACCAGGGCCGCGCGGTATTCCGGCGTGCCGTGCAGGTCGCCATTGAGATCGCCGGGGTTGATCTTTACCGTCTTGGCCGCTTGGGGCGTGAAATTCGCCGTGAGCGCCGCCTCGATATCCTTCGCCCGGAACACGCCATTGCCGCCACCGGTGACGGCAACCCGTACGCCGCCCTTGGTCTTGGCAACGAAGACGCCGATCAGGGCAAAGCGCGAGGCCGGCTGGGCGAACTTCTGATAGGCGGCCTTTTCCGGTTTCGGGAAATGCACCGCGGTGATGATCTCGCCTTCTTCCAAAGCCGTGTCGAACAGTCCCTGGAAATAAGCATCGGCCGCGATCTCGCGCTTGTTGGTGCGGATGGTGGCGCCGAGGGCCAAGACGGCCGAAGGGTAGTCCGCCGCCGGATCGTTATTGGCGAGCGAGCCACCGATGGTGCCGCGATTGCGCACCTGGCGGTCGCCGATCAGCTCGGCAAGCTGTGCCAAGGCCGGGATGGTCGATTTCACCAGGGACGAGGTCGCCACCTCGACATGCTTGGTCATGGCGCCGATGATGAGGCCATCACCTTCCGCCTTGATCCCCTTGAGATCGGCGATGCCGCCGAGATCGACGAGATCCGACGGTGCCGCCAGACGCTGCTTCAGCGTCGGCACCAAAGTCATGCCGCCGGCGATGATCTTGCCGTCGCCGGCTCCGCCCAAAGCCTTCACCGCATCGGCGACATTGGCGGGGCGTTGATAGTTGAAATTATGCATCTTTCCCTCCCCTCACTCTGCCGCCAGCTTTTTCGGCGCCGATTGGATCGCCTGCCACACCTTCAAGGGCGTCGCCGGCATCGAGATATCGGTGACGCCGAGCGGCGACAGCGCGTCGATGACGGCGTTGATGACGGCGGGCGGCGAACCGATCGCTCCCACCTCGCCGACACCCTTGGCACCGATCGGATTATGCGTGCACAAGGTGACATGATTGCCAACTTTGAAGCTCGGCAAATTGTCGGCCCGCGGCATGGTGTAATCCATGTAGGACCCGGTCAGCAGCTGGCCGCTCTCCTCGTCATAGACGCAGCGTTCCAGCAGCGCCTGGCCGATGCCCTGGGCCAGACCGCCATGCACCTGGCCTTCGACGATCATCGGATTGATCACCCGCCCGACATCGTCGACGGCGGTGAAATTCACCACCTGCGTCGCGCCGGTCTCGGGATCGATCTCCACCTCGCAGATATGCGTGCCGCCGGGATAGGTGAAGTTCAGCGGATCATAAAAGGCCGTCTCTTCCAGGCCCGGCTCCAGCTCGGTGATTGGATAATTATGCGGCACATAGGCGGTCAACGCGACCTGGCCGAAGGGCACGCTCTTATCCGTTCCCTTGACGGTAAAGTTGCCGTCCTTGAATTCGACGTCGGCCGCGGAGGCCTCCATCAGATGCGCGGCAATCTTCGTTGCCTTGGCGATGATCTTATCCATCGCCTTGACCAGGGCAGAGCCGCCGACCGCCAACGAACGCGAGCCATAGGTGCCCATGCCGAAGGGGATCTTGTTGGTGTCGCCATGCACCACTTCGACATTCTCGATCGGAATGCCGAGGCCGTCGGAAATGAGCTGGGCGAAGGTCGTCTCATGACCCTGGCCATGGCTATGTGTGCCGGTGAAGATGGTCACCGAACCGGTCGGATGGACGCGAACCTGGCCGCATTCATAGAGGCCGGCACGGGCGCCCAAGGACCCTACCACCGCCGAGGGCGCGATGCCGCAGGCCTCGAGATAGGTCGAGATGCCGATGCCGCGCAGCTGGCCGCGCTTCGCCGCTTCCTGCCGCCGGCCTTCGAAGCCGGCCCAATCGGCCATCTTCAAGGCCATATCCAGGGTAGCAGGATAATCGCCGCTATCATATTGCAGGGCGACCGGCGTCTGATACGGGAAGGCGTCGTTGGGGATGAAATTCTTCCGGCGGATTGCCACCTGATCCATCTTCATCTCGCGCGCGGCCTTTTCGACCAGACGTTCGAGGAGATAGGTCGCTTCCGGCCGGCCCGCGCCGCGATAGGCATCGACCGGCACGGTATGGGTGAAGACCGCCTTCACCTCGGCATAGATCGCCGGGGTCGAATAGACACCCGCCAGCAAAGTCGCATAGAGATAGGTCGGCACGGCCGGGGCGAAGGTCGAAAGATAGGCGCCCATATTGGCCTTGGTGCTGACCCGCAGGCCCAGGAATTTGCCGTCCTTGTCCATCGCCAGTTCGGCGTGGCTGACATGGTCGCGGCCTTGCGCATCGGTGATGAAGGCTTCCGAGCGTTCCGCCGTCCATTTGATCGGCCGTTCGATCTTGCCGGCCGCCCAGGTGACTAAAGCCTCTTCCGCATAGTGGAAGATCTTCGAGCCGAACCCGCCGCCGACATCCGGCGCGACAACACGCAATTTATGCTCGGGGATCTGCAGCACGAAGGCGCCCATCAGGAGGCGGATGACATGCGGATTCTGGCTGGTGGTATAGAGCGTGTATTCCCCGGTGGCGCGATCGTAATCGCCCACCGCCGAACGCGGCTCCATGGCATTGGGAATGAGGCGTTGATTGACGAGATCGATCTTCGTCACATGCGCCGCCTTGGCGAAGGCGGCATCGGTCGCCGCCTTGTCGCCGATATGCCAGTCATAGCAGACATTGTTCTTGGCATCGGCCCAGACCTGGGGCGATCCAGCTGCATCGGCCTTGTCGGTGGAGATGATGGCCGGCAGTTCCTTGTAGTCGACCTCGATCAGCTCGGCCGCGTCCTTGGCCTGGGCATAGGTTTCCGCGATTACGAAAGCGACCTGGTCGCCCACATGGCGAACTTCATCCTTGCAGAGCGGCGGGTGCGCCGGCTCAATCATCGGGCTGCCGTCCTTGCTGTGGATCTGCCAGCCGCAAGGCAAGCCGCCCTTGTCGTAATCGGCCCCGGTGAAAACGGCGACCACGCCGGGAGCCGCCTTGGCCTTGGAAACGTCGATCTTGGCGATCTGCGCATGCGCATGCGGCGAGCGCAGGATATAGCCATAGGTCTGGCCGGGCCGGTTGATATCGTCGGTGTAATTGCCGCGGCCGGTCAGGAAACGGAAATCCTCGCGGCGCTTGACGGCAGCGCCGATGCCTGTCGCTGATGACATGATCTCACCCCTTCATCGCTTGCGCGCCGGCCTGCACGGCCTTCACGATGTTATGGTAGCCGGTGCAGCGGCAGATATTCCCTTCGAGACCGTCGCGGATCTGCTGCTCGGTGGGGTCGGGGTTGTTTTTGACGAGATCCACAGCGCTCATCACCATGCCGGGCGTGCAATAGCCGCACTGCAATCCGTGATGCTCGCGGAAGGCCGCCTGCATCGGATGCAGCTCGTCTCCTTTTGCCAGGCCTTCGATGGTGGTGACCTGCGCGCCGTCCGCCTGAACGGCCAGCAAGGTGCAGGATTTCACCGAGACGCCGTCAACATGCACCACGCAGGCACCGCATTGGCTGGTGTCGCAGCCGACATGGGTGCCGGTCAGCCGCAATTGCTCTCGCAGGAATTGAACTAGAAGTGTGCGGCCTTCGACGTCACCGGAAACGGCGCGTCCATTCACCGTCATACGCACGGTTGGCATTCGGTCCTCCCTCGTTTGCCACCAACGGGATCACCGCCCCGCCGGATATTGTGCCCGTTAGAACCGGATCGCGGCCGGCCCTACTCCTTCTTGTTAGAGCGCGAACGACGCGCGCTAATCTGGCATTCGTTATGGCGTTAAGTTAACGGCTTGCTTTGGCAGACTGTCAAGCTGGCATTGCTTGGGGTCATCGAACCTGGGATCGGTGACGGCTTTCGGACGGCCAGCCGTTCGGAAGGACCCGCCGATTGGCGGCGGTGTTCAAGCTTATTACGTCTGTAACGGAAATATTGCACAGCCCGTAAACGCGGGCCTGTTCTAATCGCTGCTTGAATACCTGGCTTTGTATTTGCCGTTGCCGACATGAGGTTTCAGTGCCGCGAGCGTCTCCGGACAATATTGACGGACGGCGTCTGCGAGATCGCGGTCGGTCGGCCCCGCTTGTTCGGCCATGATCCGACGAATTGCAGATACCTGCGCCGCGCGCGCCGGCAGCCGGCCACGAGCAACGACATCATGACCTGCCGGGCTGATCGGCTCGGTAATGAAGCCATGCCCACGTGAAAAGCGCCTCCTTACAATTCGATCTCAGCACCGACTTCGTCGAACATCCATTTGATGAAGTTGCGCAGGATCGGCATATGCAGCCGGTCGCGTTCGCAGACCACGTAATATTGCGCCGGGCTGGGATAGGAAAACGAGAAGGGCCGAATCAAGGTGCCGTCCTCCAGATTCTGGCTCATGATCACCTGATCGCCCAAGGCGACGCCGAGACCGAGCAAAGCCGCCTCCAAGGCATGATTGGCGGTGCTGACATGGAGGCCGCGGCCGGCATCGATCTGCCGCGCGCCCGCCGCCGATAGCCATTGGGTCCAGGCGGCGCCATCATCTTCGTGAATCAGCGTGAAATTCTTGAGATCGCTCGCCGTGCGGAGGGCATACGGATTGGCATTCAGCAGTTTAGGGCTGCAGAGCGGAAAGAGATCGACCGGTATCAGTCGATGTACCCAGCGATTTTCCCAGCGCCCGCCGCCGTAGTCGATCACGACGTCATAGTCGCCCGGCAAGGCCTTCGGAAATGGCGAGAGGTGGTAGAAGGTCAATTCAATCTGGGGATAGGCCTCGATGAAAGCGCCCAGGCGCGGCAGTAGCCAGCGCGAGGTGAAGGTCGGCGGCGCATGAATCGCAAGATGGCCTTTGAGATCGGGATGATGCATCTCCGCCACCGTCTCGGCGATCAGGTCGAAGGCCTGTTCCAGGGCCGGCAACAGATGGCGACCGGCATCGGTCAGCAGCACCTTGTTCTGGTTGCGCTGCAGAAGGTCGATTCCGACCCATTCCTCCAATGCCTTGACCTGATGGCTGATGGCGCCGCGCGTGACATTGAGCTCGCTGGCAGCCTTGCCGAAATTGAGATTTCGCGCCGCCGCTTCGAAAGCCCGCAGCGCGTTCAAAGGTGGGATCCGCCGTTTTGCCATTTACCGCAACCAGACCGCTTATTTCCGTATTTCGGCCCCCGCTCGGGCCGAGTGATGAGATTTACTAAACGAAATCCGGGAGAATTTGTCCAGTTTGCGCAAAATTTTTATAGGTCTAGCATTCTTCCCGAACGGACGGCCAGCGAGCCGTATCCAGCCAGGGAGGGCAAGATGGCAGCCGACAGCGCGGTGGCGACGAAATGGGGCGTCAATTCGGAATACGGCAAACTGCACGACGTGCTGTTGTGCTCGGCGGAGAATTTCCGTTGGCTGCCGACCAGTTCGATCTCCAAGGCGACGCTTGCCAGCGGCGCCAAGTTCGACCGCCAACTCGCCATGAAGCAGCACCGGGAGATGGTGCAGGCCTATGAGGAAGGCGGCGTGAAGGTGCATTACCTGCCGGCCGACGAGAACCTGCCCTATCAGGTCTTCGCCCGCGATTCGAGCTTCATGACCCCCTGGGGCGCCGTCGTCACCCAGATGCATCAATGGTGGCGGCGCGGCGAATACGCCCCGGTCGTCAAATTCTATCAGCAGACGGGCATTCCCATCTGGAACTTCATCACCGCTTCCGCCATGGAAGGCGGGGATTTCGACGTCATCGAGCCGGGCTGCGTGCTGATCGGCTATTGCGGCGAGCGCACCCAGGAACCTGCCGCCAAGCAGATCCAGGGCTGGCTGGAGAAGGAAGGCTGGGAAGTCCGCCTCGCCCCCATCGCCGAGCACTACGTCCATATCGACCTGATGGTCTGCATGCTGGGCCACAAGCTGGCGGCGGTCTGCGAAGAGACCACCGACGATTGGATCATCGACTGGCTGAAGTCGAAGAAGATCGAGATCGTGCCGGTGAACTACAAGGATACCATGGCGCTGGGCTGCAACGTCATGTCGCTAGGCGACAGCAAGGTACTGTCGACGGCGCATAGCAAGGATCTCAATGCGCGCTTGCGCGCCCACGGTTTCACTGTCTACGACCCGGATGTCACCATGTTCACCCTGGGCGGCGGCGGCGTGCATTGCATGGCCCAGGCGCTGCGTCGCGATCCGGTCTGAGTTCTGCGGGGAACAACAAATCTCTCTTGATCCGATGCTGAGAGCCTGAACAGGCCCGGCACCGGATCAAATTGGTTCTAGCGACAGGGGACGGTTATGGAGCATCGATCCATGACAAGGCGAGTTCATGCCTGAGACAGGCGCTGACCTCGTTATTGATCATATCGTCAAGCAATATGGCAACTTCCGCGCCGTCGACGACGTGTCGCTACAGGTCAAGCGCGGCGAGTTCCTGACCCTGCTCGGCCCTTCCGGCTCCGGCAAAACCACGCTTCTCATGATGATCGCCGGCTTCACCCAACCCCAAGCCGGCCGCATCCTGCTGGGCGAGCGCGACATCACCCATCTGCCGCCCGAGCAGCGCGATTTCGGCATGGTGTTCCAGGGCTATGCCCTGTTCCCGCATATGAGCGTCGCCGAAAACGTCGCCTTTCCTCTGCGCATCCGCAAGCGGCCGAGAGCGGAGATCGAAGCCGCCGTGACCCAGGCGCTCGGCCGCGTGCAGATGGCCCACCTAAGGGACCGCCTGCCGCGCCAGCTTTCCGGCGGCCAGCAACAGCGCGTAGCCCTGGCGCGCGCCATGAGTTTTCATCCGCATCTGCTGCTGCTCGATGAGCCCTTGGGTGCGCTCGACCGCAAGCTTCGCATCGATGTACAGCTGGAGATCAAGAAGCTGCATCACGAGCTTGGCACCACCTTCATCTATGTGACGCATGACCAGGAAGAGGCCTTGTCGATGTCGGATCGCATCGCCATCTGCCGCCAGGGTCGGGTCGCGCAGATCGGTACGCCGAGCGAACTCTACGACCGGCCGTCGTCACGCTTCGTCGCCTCCTTCCTCGGCGAAAGCGATTTCCTCACCGGCAAGGTGCGGGCCGTGGAGAATGGTGTCGCCCGTGTTGCCACACCGGCCGGCGAGATCCACCAGAACGGCCATCGCCAGCCAGCGGTAGGCAGCGAAATCACCATCGCTCTGCGGCCGGAGAAGCTGGCGCTGCTGGCCGAGGCCCCCGCGGATGGCCGTAATCGCCTCGCCGGCGAAGTGCGCGCCTGGCGCTATCTCGGCGGCCATCTCAGTTTTGAAATCGGCGTTGCCGGCATCGGCAGCGTGAAAGCCGAGATCGCCGCCGCCGACGGGCAATCTTTTCTACAGGAAGGCAAACCCGTCTGGCTCGCCTGGCGCGAGCAGGACGGCGTCGTCGTCAGCGACGATTGAAGGCCACATTGACAATCGGCCGGCGGGATCAACCACCGGATCAGCGGGGAAAGCAATCAAAAATCAGTCTCAACGACCATCAGCCTGGGAGGGCATCCATGAGCAAGCTTATCACACCATCGCCGCGTCACTTGATCACCCGGCGCAGAGCCTTGGCAATCACCGGCGCCGCCATCGCCGCACCTCTGATCCTGCATACCAGCCGCGCCGGCGCCGCGGTCGAACTGGTCATGGCCAATTGGGGCGGCGACGCCATTCCCAATTTCAAGGCTGCCTTCGCCGATCCCTTTGAAAAGGCAACCGGCATCAAGGTGACGATCGACGGCAGCGGTCCGACCGACGGCAAGATCAAGGCCATGGTGGAAAGCGGCAATGTCACCTGGAATCTCTGCGATGCCGACAGCTTCACCTCGCAGGATCTCGGCTCCAAGGGCCTCTTGGAAGAGATCGACTATTCGATCGTCGATGCCAACAAGGTGCGGCCGGGCCAGGCGCTGAAATATGGCTGCGCCAGCTATATCTACACTTACGTGATCGCCTACAATTCCAAGAAGCTGCCGGAAGCACCGAAGACCTGGGCCGATTTCTGGAATGTCGAGAAATTCCCGGGCAAGCGCACGTTCTGGAAATACATGTCCGGCGCCCTGGAAGCAGCCCTGATCGCCGACGGCGTGCCGGCCGACAAGCTCTATCCGCTCGACACCAAGCGCGCCTTCAAGAAGCTGGAAGAACTGAAGGACCATATTATCCTGTGGGAATCCGGTGCCGACAGCCAGCGCTTCCTGCGCGAGGGCGAGGTCACCATGGGTTCGATCTGGAATACCCGCGCGACCTTGATCAACCGCGACACCAAGGGCGAGGTCAAATGGACCTTCAACCAGGGCGTCGCCGGCCCCTCCTCCTGGGCGGTGCCGAAGGGCGCCAAGAACCTCAAGGAGACGATGCAGTTCATCGCCTTCATGCAGAAACCGGAACTGCAGCTCGAACTCTTGAAAACCATGTCGAATGGCCCGGCAAACCCGGCCGGCTCAGCGCTCGCAACGGGCGACCTTGCCACCATCGATCCCGGCAATGACGCCAATTGGAAGACGGAGATCGCACTCGACGTGAAGTGGTATGCGGAGAACTACAATACCGTCCTCAACGACTATCTCGATCTCTTCTCATAAGCGATCGGACAATGGCGAGCGAGGTCAGCAGCGGCAGCGTTATGCAGCGGAATAGTAGCCGCGGGACGATGCTGTTCGGCAACCGACAGGAACGGGTCTATTGGCTGTTCCTGGCGCCGGTATTGCTGGCCTTGCTCGTCTTCTTCCTGCTGCCGCTGCTGCAGGTCTTCTGGATCAGTTTCAGCGACCCCAGTATCGGCACGGACAATTATGTCCGCCTGGTGGAAAGCCGGGCGATCCAGAAGGTCGTGCTAACCACCTTGCGGATCTGTGCCATTACCACGGCCGCTGCCGTCCTGATCGGCTATGTCATCGCCTTCACCGTGACGCTGGCGCCGCCCCGTACCCGCAGCCTGCTGATGTTCGCCATCCTGGTGCCGTTCTGGATGTCCGTGCTGGTGCGCGCCTTCGCCTGGGTAACGTTGCTGCGCAATGAGGGCGTCATCAACAGCTTCCTGATGAGCTTCGGCATCATCGACAGCCCGCTCGCCATGAGCAACAACGAGTTCGGCGTCATCATCGGCATGACCCATTTCATGACGCCCTATGCCGTGCTGCCGCTGCTCGCCAGCATGGACGGCATCAATCCGGCACTGGTCGCCGCGGCGCGTGGCCTTGGCGCCGGCACGACACAGAGTTTCCTGAAGGTCTTCCTGCCGCTCACCAAGCCCGGCATTTTCGCGGCGACAATCCTGGTCTTCATCATGACGCTCGGCTTTTTCGTGACGCCGATCATCCTCGGCGGCGGGCGTACCGTGATGATCGCCGAGTACATCACCGTGCAGATGCAGCAGACCCTACGCTGGGGTCTCGCCGCGGCGCTCGCCACAGTCCTCCTCGCCGTCGTCCTGCTGCTGATTGGCTTGTTGTCGCGCAGCATGGATATGCGCAAGATTCTGGGTGGAGGCTGAGATGATCGATTTCGGCCGCAGCCGCGCACTTCGCACCGCCAGGTTCATGGGTTGGCTCGGCGCCCTGTTCCTGCTGCTGCCGAGCTTCGTCATTATCCCGATTTCCTTCACCACGCATCATTATCTCTCGCTGCCGGACGAAGGCTTATCGCTGCAGCACTACCGGAATCTCTTCAGCAATCCGCTCTGGCTCGGTGCGATCGGCCAGAGCCTGCTGATCGCCATCCTCTCATCGCTGCTGGCGGTGGTCACGGGAACGATGGGCGCCATCGGACTATGGCGTCTTGCCAGCCGCTTCAGCGACGCCCTGCGCAACGTGATGCTGCTGCCGCTGATCGTACCGCCGATCATCTCCGCCCTCGCCTTCTACAAGGCCTGGGTCAAACTGGGTCTCTTGGACTCCTATGCCGGCATCGTCATCGCCCATGCCATCCTGGCGGTGCCCTATGTCGTCATCACGGTGACGACCTCGCTCAGCAATTTCGATCCGAAGCTGGAACAGGCGGCGCGCAATCTCGGCGCCAGCGCCTGGACGGCGATGCGGCTCATCATCGTACCGGTGATCAAACCCGGTATTCTCTCAGGCGCGGTGCTGGCCTTTCTCGCCTCCTGGGACGAGATCGTGGTGACGCTCTTCATCAGCAGCCAGCGCATCATGACCCTGCCGAAGGCGATCTGGAACGGCATCCGCGACAACATCGATCCTACCGTGGCGGCAGTCGGCAGCCTGGTGATCCTGATCACGCTGGTGGCCACCTGCTGGCGTGTGGCGCGGCAAAGCCGCGCTGCCTCACGCGGTCAATAGCGTCAGGTGATTATCCCACTGCCAGCGTGAATCGCGGGTGAGAATGCTGGCGGTCGGCGCCATCGGCTTGCCGGCAACATCGAGAGCCTGCACCCGCAGGATATCGCCCCGGCCGCCGGTGAGGAGAAATTCACCCGGCGCGGTTCCCGGCGCCACGCCGCAGCCATCAGCGACGGCAATGGCGCCCAGCCAGCGGTCATCTGCCAGCGACCAGAACATGGCCACATTGCCCTTGGGCGAGGTGGCGCAGGTGATTCGGCTGGCACGATCGACAGCAATGCTGCCGATATAGCCGCGCGTGGTGAGCGCGATCTCACGCGGAATCTCAAGGAGGCGCAGGCCTCCTTGAAGATCCATGACGCCGACCAATGGCCTCAGATCGCTTTGCGCATCCTGGTCCTGCATGGCGACCGCGACCTCGCCCGTGGCTGTCAGCGCCATATGCCGCATCGAGAGGGTTGCCAGCTCCTCCGGCAGCACGGTCTTGCTTAGGATCGCGCCGTCACGAAGATCGAGAACGACCAGGCTGCTCTCGACCTCCCCCACCGCCTGACGCTGCAGGATGCCGCCATTGGCTATGATGATCCGCCCGCGCGCCGCATCGACCAGCGCTTCATGGGGTTCGATGCCGTGACTGGACCAGGCCCGCCGCCAGCGGCCCGTGGCGCTCTCATAGAAACTCAACCGGCCGAGACTGGTCTCGACATGTTCCTCCGTCGTCAACAGCTCATCGCCGGTACCGAGAAACACCGCGTGACCGTTGAATTCGTGATCGGCGGCAAGGCCAAGATCGAACAGCGCCTGGCCGGTCCTGAGATCGATCATGGTACTGTGGCGGCCGGGTTGGCGACCGGCGGCGAGGCAGATCGATTTGCCTGGATGCAAGGCGATCTCATGCGCCCGCATTTTCAGCACCGTCTGCCTGATGACCCGCCCGTCAGCCTCCAGCACAGCAGCTCCGAAACCGCCGCCGCTGCCGGTGAGATCGCGGCCGAGGCAGGCACTGAGGAAGCGATCGCCACCGGTCCGCGCAGAGCCGCTTTCGGCATCCGCTTTGCCGCTGCCGAAAGCAGCTGTCACGTTCCGGGCCAGCCGAGACAAGAAACGCCCTTTTTCCATCATCGATCTCCCGCTTTGATCTCTCTGCGCAGCAGGCGGTCTCAGCCGCTATCGCCGTCGAGATCGTTGAAGCCCAGGGTGATACCCGCCGCTTTCGGCATCTCATTAGTCAAGATGTCGCGAAACTGGTTGATCCTGACCAGCAGCGCCTGCACCTCGCCGCGCCCCGCCTTGTCATCTGTGACCGCAAGATCGAGCGGCAGGTTGACCGCCGCCAAGGCCTGTTCACAGGCCGCGAGGGCCGACGTCAGCTTCTGTGAGAGTACCGCCGCGGTATCGGGAGCTGTCACGAGAGCGATGGCCGACCCCGTGGGATCGCCCAGCAGCGCCTGCTTCAGCGCCATGAGATTACGGTCGATATTGTGCAGCGACCGGCCTGAACGCCATTGCTCGGCCTGATGCGGCTTGGCCGCAGCCTGGCTCTTGCCAAGAGCCAGGCCAAGTTTCTGGCCGCCGATCAGCTGACTGACCGTCACCAACCCGGCATAGATCTGATTGGTCGCCTCCTGCGGCGAGGCAGCGAAGCCGCCCTGATCCCCTTTGCCCAGCTTGACTGCGAAATCCTGCCAGGCCGCGCGGCCCTCTTTGGCGATCTGCCGCAGATTGCCGGCAATGGCGCCGATCAGCTCAATGCGATAGGCGGCAGCAGGCGTTCCCGCCATCAGCTGCGCCATGGCCTTGTCGCTCACTGCTTTGCCGTCAGTGCCATGCTCGCTGTCGAACAGCAGGCGTTCCAGGGCGGTCAATCCCTGCAGTGCAATGCTGGCAGTGGCGAAACTCGCCGGTACCAGCTTGCTCGTATCGGCAGCGGCGAGAAAGGCGGCGATCTGCTTCTCCGTGATGTTGCTGCGTTCCGGCCAATAGGCGATGCGATCGAGGCGCTGGTTCTGCGTCAGCGGCCCGAAGCGCAGCAGCTGCACCGCCATCCAGGCATCGGACACGCCGTTGAAGCCCTGCACGACGGCAGCGAAGCTTTCCGCGCTGGGCGCCTTCTTGAGGGTTTGCGTGGCGCCATCCAGCGTGGCACCGGCAGTTTCGAACTGCGCCAAAATAGGCAGCGCGATCTTCTCGCCGAACGCTGCATTGAAAGCCGTCGAAGGACGGTCCACGGCCCGCGCCGATCGCGGCAGGATCTGCCACAGGACGGCGGTGATCGCGCTCAATAATGTCTGGCGCCTGGTTGGCATCTGTTCCTTCCTTATCGCTTCTTCCCTGTTGATCTCTTATCCAACGGGCCGCCCACATCGCAGATCGTCTGATCGATGTCAGAGCGACCGCAAAAAGGCAATCAGGCTCTCACGCTGGCCGGTGCTGAGGGCAACCACGCGTTGCTGAGCCGCCGATGCCTCACCGCCATGCCACAGGACCGCTTCCAGAATGGTGCTGGCGCGGCCGTCATGCAGCAGCGCGCCCTCGCCATCCGCCGTCACCGCCCGACCGAGTCCCCAGAGCGGCGCCGTGCGCCATTCATGCCCGGCCGCATCCCCTTCGATCACGCCGTCGGCCAGCCCCGGGCCCATCTTGTGCAACAGCAGATCGGTATAGGGCGCAATCCGCTGCGCCGGCTCCGTCGCCGTAGCGGGGAGATTGAAGCTGGGCCGGTGACAGGCGGCGCAGCCGATCGATACAAAGAGCTTGTGTCCGGCCGCAATATCAGCGGCGCTCGCCGTCACCGGCGATTTCGGCAGACGGGCATAGCGCGTGAATATATCGACGAGGTCGAGCAGGCTGTCGGCAATCTCGACATTGCCGAATTGCGGGGAGTTGCCATTGGGCGCGGCGATGCAGGCGGTCTCCGCCGCAGTACAATCGCCGCTGCCGGCGGGGAAGTCGTGATTCGACATGCCGATATCGATGGCGAAGGCATGGGCGTTCTGCTGCATCAGGCTGGGCTGCGATGCCTTCCAGCCGTAGCGGCCGATCCGCATTTCTCCACTCTTGATATCGAGTACCCGGTTGGGGCGGCCGGAGACACCGGCTTCATGCCCGATTTCCGCCAGGATGGTTTTTTCGGGAATGCGCTCCAGCAGGCCGAGACCGTTGACGGCCGGACCAAGCCGCAGGCCGGTCGATGTCTCTTTCGCCAGCGGACCGAAAGCGAGATCGGTGAGTTCCGGTTCGGTACGATAGAGCTGTACGACGGTTCCATCCGCCAGCGTGACGCGCGGCCCCTCGATCCGCTTGACGGAAAGACGTGCCTCCGGCTGCTGGCCCGGCAGTGCCGAGGTCTGTATCTGCTGGCCATAGACCGTATCCGGCCCCGCCTTGCCCGCAATCAGCTGCGACACATGCAGCAACAGGCCTGGTACAGGTGCGCCTTGAAGATCAGTAAGATCGCGCGACCGCGTGCCGCCGGGATGGCAGGCATTGCAGGAGCGCGCGTTGTAGATCGGTCCCAAGCCGTCCGCCGCCTGGGTGGAGGCAGGTGCGGCCACCCAGTTGGTCTTGAAGACGCCTGCCCCCATTGAAAAATCGAGACCAAGCGATTGCGGCATTTCGGGATCCGCCGTCACCAGACGCTGGGTCGGATTCTGGCTATGCGCGGTATTGCTCTCATCCGCGAGGCCGCTCGCGCAGTGCCCGGCGAGACCGAAAAGCATCAGCGCGACAAATAATGAAGGCTGGGCGAAGGGTATCCTAGGCAACGCGGAAATATCCCATCATCCCGGTTTCCTGATGCTCGATGATATGACAATGCACCATCCAGTTACCGGGATTGTTGGCGACGAAGGTAATCTTCACCCGCTCGTTCGGCGCCACCAGCACCGTATCGGCGAGATGCGGCAGTATGGTCTGGCTATTCGATTCCAGCACCTTGAACGTGTGGCCGTGCAGATGGATCGGATGCTGACGTGAAGTCGTGTTGTTGACCTCGATGACATAGGTCTTGCCCTTCGCCAGGGTGAAGAGCGGCGGCGGCATGTTCTGGTGGTTGCGATCCGGCCAAGCCTCGCCGTTCAATGCCCAAAAGGTGTTCGGCGTCAGGCAGAGCGAGTCAGCAAGATGCAATACCTCGCCATTCGGCAGAACGATGTCGGCGGGCTTGTTCTGCTTCATCGTCACCCGTCCCGACTGCGAGGCGGAACCGGCCGAACTCAGGCGCAGCGGCTGTTGCTCGGCTTTGGCCGGATCGAGCGGCGCCAGCTGCGCTGGCCGCAAGGCGGCGGGAGTAAAGGCCGGCCGTTCCAGCGGCTTGCCGGCTGCACTGAATTCCGCGAGCAGGACTGGCTGGGCGGCGAAATAGTTGATCAATCGCACCTTGGCGCCGGATTCAGCCGGGGCGCGCAGTTGCAGATCGAGCCGCATGGCGGGACCAAGCTTCCAGGTATCGAGTTTGACCGGCGTGATCGGATTGCCGTCGGTGGCGATGACCCAGGCATCGGCCCCCTCCACTCCCACTTCCATGATGCGGGTGACATCGATGTTGAGGATGCGCAGGCGGATATCACCGTTGCCGGGCAGGTCTGCGCGATACGGAAGCAGCGACCCGTTCATTGTGGCGATCTTGCCGAAAGTCCCCGCCGTGGCGGCACCCTTATCGGTCATGAAAGCATCGAAGCTTCCGTCCGGCTTCAGGCGCCAATCGCGATAGGCACAGATGAGATCGGCATCGCTTTTGCGGGTCTCATCCCCTTCGATGATCAGGATGCCGGCGAGCCCGCGCCCCAGTTGGGTCGTTGTGTCGCAATGCGGGTGAAAGAAGAAGGTACCGGTATCGGGCGGTTGAAAGGCATAGGTGAAGCTCTGCCCCGGCCGCACCGGTGCCTGGGTGAGGTAGGGCACGCCGTCCATGCCATTCGGCAGACGGATGCCGTGCCAATGTACCGTGGTATGCTCATCGAGGGCATTGTGCAGGGTCGCCCGCAGCCATTGCCCGTGCTGCAGCCGGATCACCCTGATGCCCGGCGCATCGTCGTAGGTGGCAAGATCGCTTTGTCCCGCGGGCGGCGGCAGAAATTGCTGACGACGGATTTTCGCGATCAGGTCGACGTCGACCACGTCGGCCCCTGCCGGCGGCTGCGGCGCGGACGGATAGCCCTTGCCTGCTGCAGACATGTCGGCTGCGATGGCCGTATTGAAACGGCGATGGCCGGCAAGCAAAAGTCCGAGCGAGGACGCACCCGCGATCCCCGCTAACAGCCGTCGACGTGTTAAACGCGCTACCATGGCATGCCACTCATTGACGTCACGCAATCGATTAACCGCAAGCTGCCGCTTTCCGCAAGCTGACAAAGCATAACCTTTAAAAGCCGCGGGCCGGCGCCGATAGTCTAGGACTACCGGCCGCCGGCCCGCATCTGGACCAGTTGACGCAGCGATCAGTTGGTCTTGACCGCCGACGGATTGTCGAGGCTGTCCGAACCTTCCACCTTGATGGTGAGATGGACCGCCGTCACCGCCGCTTCGACCGCATGGGCCTGGGCGACCAGCGTATCGACGACATGCTGGACGATCTTGTTGCCTTCCGGATTGTCGGCGCCGATCATCTGGTCATAGGCCCACTTGCCGCTGTCGGCAGTCTTCTTCAAGACCGTCATCGCGCCGGTGGTGTCCTTCATCGCCGCCAGCACACGCTTGTCGGCATCGCCGGCATTGGCCTTCACGTAATCATGCAGGCTGGCGCCCTTCACCTTGGTACCGTCCACCTTGGTATAGGTGCCGTTATAGATGTCGACCATGCCCTGCTGGTCGTAATAATCGGAATTGTGGGTATTGTCGCTGAAGCAGTCATGCTCCTGCTCCGGATCATGCAGCATCAGGCCGAGCTTCGTGCGCTCGCCGGCCAATTCGCCGTAAGACAGCGAGCCCAGCCCGGTGAACATGGAAACCAGCGCGTCGTCAGTCTTGCCAGTGGTCAAGCGCTTGCGCACGGCACCATCCGCGGCGAAGAGATCGCGCATGGCGGCGAGATCCTCGACCAGCAGGTCGGTCGCCGCCTTCAGATAGGCGGCGCGGCGATCACAATTACCGTGCGTGCAGTTCTTCTGATCGTAATCGGTGGCCGGGCGATTACCGGCGCCCGGGCCGGTGCCGTTCAGATCCTGGCCCCAGAGCAGGAACTCAACGGCATGATAGCCAATCGCCACGTTGGTTTCGACGTTGCCGACCTCTTCCATGGACTGGATCAGCTTCTTGTCGATCACCGAGGCATCGACCTTGTCCTTACCGAGCTGCAATTCCTTGTTGGCGATGATATTGAGGCGATAATACGGATTGGAATCCGAAGACTGCCCATAGGAATCGGCGACATAGTCGATCAGGCCTTCGTCCAGCGGCCAGGAATTGACATTGCCTTCGAGATCGTCGATTTCCGGATTGCCGAAGCGGAAAGCTTCCGTCTGCATATAGGGCACGCGGGCCGCTTTCCAGGCATCCCGTGCCGCCGCCAGCGTCTTATCGTTGGGATCGGCGAGGAAGGCGTCGATCACCTTGTCCAGCGCCTGGGCGGTGGTGACAGCGTCGCCGTACATGGCATAGCCCATATCGGCATAATGCGTGATGACATCCGCAGCCTTGGGCCCGGCCGCCTGCGCGGGCGATACCAAAGCCGCCGACATCTCCAGCGTGCCGATCGTCAAGGCGGCAGCCATACCCATCAAAGTCTTCTTCATCCTGTCCTCGCTTTGCTCCCGCGGAGCTCCCCTGCATCCGTCCCAGCCGGCCGGCCTTGCGCCGCCACCTGGCAGATGCAGCAAATCTCCCAGGTGGCATAGCCGAGATGGCTAGCTAATGCAACTCATTCGCATTATCATAAGCGAAAAATTGCGGCCTTTGCCGTCGTTGCCCGCGCCCTCCCGCGCCTGATCTGTCCTTGTCCTTGAGGGAAACGGGCAGTGTTTTGCGTTGCGCGTCCTTTTCATTGTCTCCTGTCTTGCTGTAAGGTTCCTTATATCTACCCACGCGACCACGTGGCGAATCAGCGCACTTACAGATCAAGGGGAGTACGAATATGAAGGGCGATAAGAAAGTCATCGCGATCCTCAACAAGGTGCTGAAGAACGAGCTGACGGCGATCAATCAGTACTTCCTGCATGCCCGCACGTTGAAGCATTGGGGCCTCGGCAAACTCGGCAAACACGAATACGAAGAGTCGATCGACGAGATGAAGCACGCTGATCAGCTCGTGCAGCGCATCCTGTTTCTCGAAGGCCTCCCCAACTTGCAGGATCTCGGCAAGCTGCTGATCGGCGAGAACGTACCGGAGATGCTGGCCTGCGATCTCAAGTTGGAAATGGCGGCAATGGCGGATCTGCGCAGCGGCATCGCCTATTGCGAAGAAGTGAAGGACTACATCTCCCGCGAATTGCTGGAAGATATCCTCGAATCCGAGGAGGAGCATGTCGACTGGCTCGAGACCAACATTGAGCTGATCGACAAGGTAGGCCTGCAGAACTTCCTGCAGTCGCAGATGGATGTCGACAGCTCGAGCTGATGATGGGAAGCAAAAATACTTCGTGATTCGCTCGAAATAGCTGGTGTTTTTGCTGGGATACCTAAGCGGTGGGAAAACCCGCCCTTCGATGGCTAAAAGCCATCCAAGACGCTCAGAAGCAGGGATTTGAACCTCAACGATTGGGCACAGAGGATTCCTGGCTTCACGACGAGAAAGAGCTCAGCCAGGCCGAATTAGCGAAATCAGCGTCGATGTCAAAGCAAGGGTCGTCGAAGCTAGAACGTGGCACCGTCGGCAAGTGCAAGACCCATCTTGAACGAGAATTTTCTGCGGCATAGTGGCCATTTCGGCCTCACACAAGGCCGACCCTGCCGAGGTGACGCAGGGAAATGGCTGCCCATAGCATCCCCTCTCACGCCACGTTGATATTGAGGAAATCGATAGCAACTGCCACGCGCTCACGCTGAGGCATGTTGTTCTCGCCGATCGCATATACGCGGCGCTTAGTCGGGAAGACGAAGCCCCCGAACGTCTCGGGCGCGGTCGCATAATTGGCACTCGAAGTCCCGCCTAGGACGTCTGCACTGTAGTCATGGCGCCTAAGAATGCCTGAGGCGTCGAAGTAGAATGTCTGCTCGGTCGAGTGGGTATGGATGGTCGAGGGGAACGTTACCTTCAGCCGGCGCCACGTCTCTCCATCCTCCGTCCACCGCTCGACTTCTTCGGCCTGCACTCCCGGTAGCTTGAGCAGGAAAGGCGTGGTCAGGTAGGTCCACATTGCATAGCCGGTGAAATAGATAAGATGCTGAGCGTCCCACGGTGTCATCAGGTTGTGGCCTTCGAATGCCTTCCGCGGCTGTTCCCGCTGCTCGACGACCTCGCCGCCGTGAGTCACGATCGCGGTCCGTACTGGTTCGAAGACGGTATGGCGGCTTGGCTCAACGAAAGGCGAATATTCCGTGTGCTGCTTGCGAGGATCGATCGAGACGTGGGCGTCCTTGAACACGTCCGGCCAACCCTTCAGGCGCCACACGCCTCCGCCAATCGAGACGTGTGCGTTCACTGTCTTAATCTTTTGCCAGCGGTCCCAGCCCCCATGCGCCGCAATTGCGCGTTCCAATAGATCGCTCATTCCAGTTCCTCGTCCGCTAATCAGCCTTGCACACCGAAAGGTTTAACTTTGCAACCCATCGACATCGTGACCGATACGGTTTAATTTTGCAACCATATTAATCGTCGTGGCTGGAGAACCGGATGAAGGGAAAGCGCACCGACCTTGGGCAGGCCAACTGCGGCATCGCGCGTGCCCTCCAGATCATCGGCGACTGGTGGTCACTGCTAATTGTGCGAGAAGCGTTCGGGGGAAAGCACCGGTTCAGCGAGTTCCAGAAGAGCCTGGGGCTTGCCAAGAACATCCTGTCGAGCCGCCTCAAGAAACTCATCGACGAAGGGATATTCACGATCGAACCCGATCCTGGCTCTGCCCTTAGCCACCGCTATGTACTTACTTCAAAGGGCGAGCAGCTCTACCTCGTGCTCATCGCGCTATGGCAATGGGGCGAAGAGAACTGCTTCGAGCCGGGCGAGCTGAATATCGCGATGGTGGACAAGCGTCGCAGCCAGCCGCTCGCGAAATTGCAACTCCGGGCGAAGGACGGGCGCATCCTCGGCCCTCGCGACTACCGGCTCGTGCCGAAGTAACCGCCCTGTCACCACTTCCATAAATGGCGCGCGATTCGGGCGCCGATAGGCGCGCCAAGCACCTGTGTGGGGTTACCAAGTTAGAGTCCCGGTTGTGACACTGAATTTCACCCCCGCCCGCTGGGCCACGCCGCAATACACGACCTTATCACTGCCGCATATGAACGCCGGCGTGCAACCGCCCATCAAAATGAAAACCGCCGAGGCGACGAACTAAGACGGCCATCCGGCAGCGGAGAGATCAGTCCTTCTCAGTCATGAACAAATCCTTCAGGAGCCGCGGCTGACAGCGCAGGTATTGATCTGGCGCCTTCACCTGGGCGCCTAGAGCAGCAGCTGCATGCCATGGCCAGCGCGGATCGTAGAGTATTGCCCGGGCCAACGCGACCAAATCGGCATCGCCGGTCGCGACGATCGCTTCCGCTTGCTCGAAGCCGGTAATCAGACCGACTGCAATAACCGGGATGTGAACCGCCGATTTGACCGCCCGAGCCAGCGGCACCTGGTAACCTGGCACAACAGGAATAGCTTGTGCAGGATGCAGTCCCCCGCTCGACACGTGAATTGCGTCGCAGCCACGCAGCTCAAGCGCCTCGGCGAAGGCGATCGTCTGATCGATGTCCCAACCATTTTTGACCCAGTCCGTACCCGACACCCGGATTGTTACCGCCCGCTCTGGCGGGAACGCCTCTCGTACCGCATCGAACACCTCAAGCGGAAATCGCATCCTGTTCGCAAGTGAACCGCCATATTCGTCGTCACGCTGATTGGATAGCGGAGACAAGAACTGGTGTAGAAGGTAGCCATGAGCCGCGTGAAGCTGCACCAAATCGATCCCAAGGCGTGCTGCTCGGCGAGCTGCAGCGGCAAAGGCATCCCGCACGCGCCGCAGTCCATCACGATCGAGGGACAGCGGAGCAAGGTAGCCTTCGGTAAATGGAATGGCAGATGGCGCTTCCGTTACCCATCCATGAGGGTCGTCAGCGGGAAACTGGCGTGCCTTCTTCCACGGAACCTCCGTCGATGCCTTGCGGCCGGCATGGCTTAACTGCATTGCAATCGGGATGTCGGACCAGCGCCGGATGCCCTCCAATGTCCGATCAATGGCCGCCTCGGTCTCATCGTTCCATAGGCCGACATCCGCCCAGGTGATCCGCCCTTCCGGCATGACGGCAGTCGCCTCGATGGTGAGCAATGCCGCTCCTGACAGCGCCAAGTGGCCAAGATGGATAAGATGCCAGTCGTTCATGCACCCATTCTGGGCGGAATACTGGCACATCGGCGCAATAACGATGCGGTTTGCCAAATCGAGATTGCGCACGCGAAATCCCTGAAAGAGGACCGGGCCGGACATGGGTGTCTCCTATTGCGTGGCCGGGGCGGTGTCCGCCCCAGAGTTTCCCATTATAATTATCGATAATGGCATCGCCTCATTGAATAATTATGCCCTGGGTTTTCTATCTGTGCGCAAACCGGCGCGACAGAGGTTCAAACCTCGCTGTTTCGTATTGCCAAGCGTGATTTTACAATCAAAATCATCAGCAAAAGCGCTACACTTTCGCGCGGCGGACCAGACTGGATTTGGGCGACGATGGCGAGGAAGAAGGATAAAATTAACGAGCAAAGCAGCTGCCTGCTCGCGGTAATCACGTTCCGGACTGCCCGATGACCGAGCTATCCGAAACGGAAGCGTCGGCTCGGCCGGCCGGCCGGACACCGTCAGCCCGCATTCTCACCGCGGTTCGCGCACTTTGGCTCAAGGCACTGGTGATTCTCCTTGCCGCAGCACTGGTGCTGTTCTTCGCCTTCCGCTGGAATTGGATCGTCAGTTCCGGGCGATATCAGAGCACGGACGATGCCTATATACAGGCGGATGTCGTCCCGATCATCGCAAAGATACCCGGCTACGTCAGGTCGACCCCAGTCGAGGATTTCAGCGTTGTCGCCCTGGGAACCGTTCTGGCGGAGATCGAGGATGACGATTACAGCGCACATGTCCAGCAAGCGGAAGCCGCGGTCGATAGCGCCGAAGCCGCACTCGACGTTATCGGCAACCAAATCCAGGTACAACAGTCCCTGATCGATCAGGCCGCAGCTCAGATTGACGCGACGGAAGCAGACCTGGCACGAGATCGTGCCGAAGCACTTCGGCAGCAAACCCTGCTCCACGAGGGTCTTGCCGGTAATTCCCAACGCGTCGAGCAGGCAACCGCTGCTCAGCGCCACTCCGAAGCCTCCGTTCGCCTCTATAATGCCCAGCTGCGCCAACAGACGACCCAGCTGGAGGTTCTGAAATCACAAGAAGCCGAAGCTAAAGCGGCCGTCGCAGGTAAAATCGCCGCCCTGACCCTTGCCCAGATTTCGCTCTCTGAAACGAAACTCGTCGCACCGCGCGCGGGTGTCGTGAGCCGTCGCCTGGTCAATGCGGGCGCTTACGTTTCAACCGGGACGCAGCTAATGACACTGGTTCCGCTCGCTGATGTCTACGTCATTGCCAATTTCAAGGAGACACAGATCACCAACATGGCCGTCGGCCAGGTCGCCGATATCTCGGTCGACACATTTCCGGACGTGAAGATCGAAGGCACCGTCGAGGCATTCTCGCCCGCATCCGGGAGCCAATTCAGCCTGCTTCCGCCCGACAACGCGACCGGCAATTTTACGAAGGTTGTGCAGCGCATACCGGTGAAAATCCGACTGAAACTTCCCCAGCAGCTGGTTGGCCGGTTGTTGCCTGGGTCGTCTGTCATCGCCCGGATCGACACAGGATCCGCTGCCGCTGTGGGTACTGGAAATGGCGCCTCCATCCATTAGCAGCCTCGCCGTCCCCGCCGGACGGATTGCGGCCAAAAGCAGTCAGCCGATTTTTGGCATTCTCGCTGTGCTGGTCGGTGCCTTCATTGCGACATTGAGTACCCGCATCACGGCCCTTGGATTGGCTGATCTTCGAGGGGCCGTGCATGCCAGCTTTGACGAGGGTGCCTGGATTCCAACGGCACATACCGTCGGTCAGATGTTGGTCTGCGCACCGACTGTCTGGGCGGGGCTGGTCTATGGACCGCGGCGCGTCCTCCTCATCTCGTCGCTCACGGCAGCGGCCGCTTCATTGCTCATCCCCTACTCCGAGACATTGATCGCCGTCATTGGCCTACAGTTCATTGCCGGCCTCGCGATGGGAACATTCATTCCGCTCACGGTCAGCTTTGTCGCCCGCAACCTTCCCCCGCGCTATCTCGTCTTCGGGATCGCGGCCTATGCGATGAATTCGGAGATGTCGCAAAATATCGCGGCATCGCTTGAGGGATTTTATCTCGATCACGCTTCGTGGAAATGGATCTTCTGGCAAAACACCATCCTCGGCGTGGCAATGTTCGCCCTGGTCCATATCGGCATGCCCAAACGCCCTATCGATCCAATTCCTGCAGCTAAAGTCGACAAGGCTGGGATGCTGTTCTATAGCCTTGGTTTGAGCGCGGTCTATGCCGCACTGGATCAGGGAAATCGGCTGGACTGGCTGGGCAGCGGCGTCGTCAATGGGCTGCTTCTCGGCGGCTTTACGCTGTTGGCCGGCTTCGTCATCTGCAGTCTGATCGCGGCAAGGCCGTTCCTCGACCTTCGTTACATATTCAGGAGCAACATTTCGGCGCTCGCGGCCATGTTGACGTTCTTGCGGTTCGCCATCCTCGCCACCTCGTTTCTCATCCCCCAGTACCTTACCAACGTGCAGGGCTACCGGGCTCTGCAGATTGGTGATGTGTTATTGCTGATTGCCTTGCCTCAGCTCCTGCTGGCACCGATGATCGCATTGCTGCTGCAGCGCATCGACTCCCGCATAACAATCGCCTTGGGCTTTGCGGCCATTGGTCTTGCCTGCTTGTGGATATCCAGCGGGCTGACGCCGTTCTGGATCAGCGACGACTTCATGCCGTCCCAGATTTTGCAGGCAGTCGGCCAGTCTTTCGCGATGACATCGCTGGTTGTCTATAACTTGAAGTTCATTAACCCGACCGAGATCCTGGCTTTCGGCACGATCCTCCAGACCACGCGGCTCATGGGTGGCGAGCTTGGCCTCGCCTATGTCCAGACCTTTGTCCGGGTCCGCGAGCAGGTGCATTCAAACCTTGTGGGCCTGCATGTTGTCGAAGGAGCACAGATATCTGTCGCGGCGTTGTCGCAAAACCAGCACTATTTTCTCGCTTTTGGGGAAGGGCTGGCGGCAGAACGAGGCACGCTTCTTACGGCGGCGATGGTGCAAAAGCAGGCCTATGTCCTGGCCTATGTCGACGCCTTTCTCCTCATCGGCGGCGGCATGATCGTCTGTCTGCTCGCCAGCGCCTTCCTCAGGGAGCCGCCAAAGGCGGCCTGACCAGGCCCCGCGATTTCGACCGGCGACCCGGCTCCGGCGGGCGGCGCCTCGACCGGGATGCCAGAAACGAGCCGTTTCTCGACCAGCGGTCCATCCCGGGATCAAATTTGTGCAAAGGGTCGCATCCTTGGTCAAGACGGACAGATCGAAGGGTGACCAAAGTAGCAATGAAAGTGGGTCGAGGGCTGAGCAAGCCTGCGCTCGCGTCAACACAAACGGGTGGCGAAATGGGGAATATGATGTCGAAGATTTGCCAAGCCAAATTGATTGCTGCTGGCCTCGGCGGTGCGCTCCTGGCGCTCACCGCCGCGACGGCTTTAGCGGACCCGCAGAATTTCGCCGTCGGGCCGCAATATGACACGACCCATATCTATGTGAATGCCGGAGACTATGACAGGTTCATGTCGAGTTTCCAGGCCACTTTTGGCGGAATCTTGTCGAAGCAAGTCGTGGCAACGGTGACACCGACCCCGAGCAGCACGATTTCGCAACTGGCCCTCACCCCTGCGGGCACCATTTCAGCCTTCGGCTTCAAGACGCCCGTGCCCCATCCCTTTGGTACCGAGCGAACCGGCTATCTGGTGACCAACCTGGATGATGCCGTGAAGGCCGCCCGCAAGGCGGGCGCCAGTGTCATTGTGGCGCCGTTCGATGATCCGATCGGCCGCGATGCCGTCATCCAGTGGCCGGGCGCTGTTAACATGCAGCTCTATTGGCATACCACGCCACCGAACTATCCGAAGCTCACAACGATCCCTGAGAACCGGGTCTATGTGTCGCCGGATAAGCAGAAGGAATTCGTCAAGGATTTCGTCGCCTTTTCCCATGGCAAGGTGGTCTCCGACGACCCGAAGGCACCCGGGGTCGAAATCGGCCGGGCAAGCGATACCTATCACCGCATCCGCATCGAATCGCTATTCGGCAAGATGACCGTTCTCGTAACCGACGGCCACCTGCCCTACCCCTATGGCGTGGAAATGACCGGCTATGAAGTCGGCAATCTGAGCGAAACCCTGGATAAGGCCAAAGCATCGGGTGCCCAGGTGCTGGTCGAACCCTATACATCTGATCATCGCATGGCGGCGATGGTTCAGTTCCCCGGCGGCTATATCGCTGAAATTCATGCCCCAGCAAATTAAAGCCGTCATGAAATGTGGAGCGATCAGCGAATTCCTGGCCCCGCCTGTTTCTACCGGCGACACCTGAAAACGGCGCTCCTGCTGGCAATATTGCCCGCGTGCGCCATCCCCGCCTTTGCCGACGACGCACAGCCGCAACGTCCGGCAATCCGCTCCAATCGCTGGGAGGAAGACTGGTCGGTACTCGCTGACCCGCGCCTGCGCACTGAGCCGCTCGACGCGCTCAAATACATCCCTTTGATCCCTGGCGATCCTAAGAGCTATCTTTCTTTCGGTGTCACCATTCGCGAGCGCTACGAGTTCAATGATACGCCCGCTTTTGGAACGGGCGACAAGAAAGCGGACGGTTACCTGCTTGACCGCACGCAGATGCATGTCGATCTGCACCTCAACGAAAATTGGCAGATTTTCACCGAGGTCGAGGATGACCGGGCACCGGACAAAAAAATGCCCGGGCCGGCCGACGAGGACCAGGTCGATCTCCGTCTGGCCTTTCTGGCCTACACGAATCAATTCGATGCCGGCACGCTGAAGGCTCGTATTGGCCGTCAGGACTTCGACTTCGACTTACAGCGCTTTGTTTCGTCACGCGATGGCCCCAATGTCCGGCAGTCGTTTGATGCCGCCTGGGGTGATTGGGAAACCGGCCCTTGGCGCGTCCTGGGGTTTGTCAGCCAACCTGTGCAATATCAGAACGGCGAGCCGTTCGACGACTATTCCAACCACCATCTTCTGTTCCACACGTTGCGCGTCGAACGGCAGGTGCTCGGCACCAATGAGCTTTCGGCCTATTACGCCCGCTATGAGCGAGACGACGCTCGATACCCTGACGCTGAAGGGAACGAGATCCGCAACATCCTGGATATGCGATTTGCCGGTAAAAGCGGCGATATCGACTGGGATCTCGAAGCCATGGGGCAACAGGGCAAGGTCGGCTCGAGCAATGTCCTCGCCTGGGCGGCCGGCACACGTCTCGGCTATACATTCACCTCGACGACCTGGCAGCCGCGCATCGGGCTGCAACTGGATGCTGCTTCCGGTGACCGCCGCCCGAATGACGGCAATCTCGAGACCTTCAATCCGCTCTTTCCAAATGGCTATTACTTCTCGCTCGCGGGCTATACGGGCTATGCGAATCTCCTCCACGTCAAGCCTTCGCTGACGCTGAAACCGCTACCCGGCGTCTCGGTCCTCGGCGCCGTGGGGCTGCAATGGCGTGAGACGACAGCCGACGCCGTCTATGTCCAGCCGAATATTCCGATCAAGGGAACCGCCGGCGAGGGTGGCGGATGGACGGGCTACTACGAGCAACTGCGCGTCGATTGGGCGATCACGCCCAATCTCTCGAGTGCCGTGGAAGCCGTTCACTATGACGTCGGCCAGGCTGTCAGACGCGCCGGCGGCCAGGATTCAAACTATGTCGGCGTTGAGCTGAAATACAGCTTGTGACCGCTGCCCCTGTCGGGCAGGCCCCGTCTGTACAACAGTCACGTAACCCCTGGTTCCTGCCCCTCGCGGCGGAGAAGTCCCGGATTATTCGCCCCCTTTATCCAAATCGTCCGCATTCCCTTCAAGTACTCCAGCATGCACCTGGAATAATCAAAGGCCTCCGGAGCAGTGAAAATCACGCTGTTCGAGAGGCAACAGAAATCACCTCGGAGATTCAGACATGCCAGATGCTTCAGAAGAACGCTGGAGAAACGGCCTTATCGGAACGACGTCCAGGCATGGTTGGAACTACGGCCCGCATGCGCAACAACCGCAATGGCGACCAGCAGAAAAAAGGCGACGGCCAGGGCGATACCCGTTTCAGCCCGCAATACCAGCAGGCCGCCAATCAGCGCGCCGGCAAACATGGCGATCACCGAAGCAATGCGCCGCATCCGGCTACCGGCCGGAGGCGGCAGATCCGCAGCAAGTCCGGTCAGGGTAAGTGTGAGAACGGTGGTCGTGAGATCGGGCACCGCCAGTCGGCGCACGACAGCATTTTGAGCGCCCATCATCAGACCGAGCAAAATGATAAGGCCATAGTGACTGACGGCAGGCTCCAGCTGCGGACCGAGAATGTTCAGGATCCAGGCGGCCGCCATTAATATGCATTCCAACAACATGGCCAGCCAAAAGAGGCGGCCGCGGTGGCTGGCCTGCCGCCGACCGGCAAGACCACCGGCATAGGCGCCCACAAGAAATGCGCCAATCGCGGTCAATGAGGCTGGTACCGAGAAATCCGTCACCCCCGCCGCGGCGAATCCCAGGAACACAACGTTACCGGTCATATTGGCGACGAAGACGTGACCGAGGCGCAAGTAGCTGATCGCATCGATCATTCCGGTCAGTAACGTGAGGCCGAGCAATAGCACCGGCAGAGGCCCGTGCCGCTCGTCGATCATCGCGATGCGGAGGAAAAATCCGCCTGACCCGCTCTCGTTACCCATACGGTGCTCCTGCTCCTCGCTCGATCAAACCGCCCAACAGGCGCAACCTAGCGCGCCCCAAAAACTCTTGAGATCGGAAATCGGCAGGCGACTGGACCAGGCGGTTGCATGATCATGCCCGTGTACGCCGCACTGATGTGCACATCCGCATTCGCTTGCCGCCACCCGATGGACCGCATGGCCGGTTTCGGCCGCTTGTTCACCCCAAGCTCCGTAACCGCCGAAACGGCGCACCGGCGACCAGTCCGGCATCGCCGGCGGTACCGGATTGTCATCAAGCTTGGCGAAGTCGCCTGCGCCATAGACGACCTTGCCACCGAGCATGGTGAGGTCGCTGGTAATATCCGCGATTTCGCTTTCGGCGCAGGAGAAATAATCCTGGCTGGGAACGATGATGTCGGCGAGCTGGCCCACGGCGATGCGACCCTTCTTGCCGACCTCGTTGGAGAACCAGGTGACATTCTCTGTCCACATGCGCAAGGCGGTTTCCCGGTCGAGGCAGTTCTGACGCGGGTAGAGCTTCAGGCCGCTGACGGTACGGCCGGTGACCAGCCAGGCCAGCGAGACCCAGGGGTTATAGGAGGCAACGCGGGTCGCGTCAGTGCCGGCCGAGGTCTTGACGCCGCTTTTCAGGATGCGGGCGACAGGGGGGGTCGCCTCGGCAACACCGGCGCCATAGCGCTCGACGAAATAGTCGCCCTGATAAGCCATGCGATGCTGCACGGCGATGCCGCCGCCAAGTGCCGCGATCCGATCGATGGATTTATCGGAAATGGTCTCGGCATGATCGAAGAACCAGTTGAGGCCGGCGAGCGGAATGTCGCGATTGACCTTTTCGAAAACATCGAGCGCCCGATTGATGGTCTCGTCATAGGTCGCATGCATGCGCCAAGGCCAGCGGTTCTCGGCGAGGACGCGGACGACGCCTTCGAGTTCGCCTTCCATTTCCGGCGCCATGTCGGGCCGCGGCTGGCGGAAATCCTCGAAATCGGCGGCGGAAAAGACCAGCATTTCGCCCGCGCCATTGTGACGAAAGTAGTCGTCGCCCTGTTTGTAAGTCGAAGTTTTGGTCCAGTTGAGGAAATCGTCCTTTTCCTGCTTCGGCTTTTGGGTAAAGAGATTATAGGCAATGCGAACCGTCAGGTGATTGTCGACAGCCAGCTTCTCGATGACCTTGTAGTCCTCGGGGTAGTTCTGGAACCCGCCGCCGGCATCGATCGCCCCGGTGACGCCGAGCCGATTCAACTCGCGCATGAAGTGGCGCGTTGAATTGATCTGGTATTCCTCGGGTAGCTTCGGCCCCTTGGCGAGGGTCGCATAGAGGATGCCGGCATTGGGCTTCGCCAGCAGCAGGCCGGTCGGATTGCCGGCACTGTCGCGGATGATCTCACCGCCCGGTGGATTCGGCGTATCCTTTGTATAGCCGACTGCCCGCAAAGCCGCTCCATTGAGGATCGCCCGGTCATAAAGATGCAGCAGGAAAACCGGCGTATCGGGTGCAATTGCATTGATCTCGTCGATGGTCGGCAGGCGCTTCTCAACGAATTGCTGCTCGGTGAAGCCACCCACCACCCGCACCCATTGCGGCGGCGGCGTGACATCGACCTGGCGCTTCAGCATCGACATGGCATCGGCCAGCGAGCGCACGCCGTCCCAGCGGAGTTCGAGATTGAAGTTGAGACCGCCGCGGATGATATGGAGGTGATTGTCGATCAGCCCTGGGAGGGCAGTGCGGCCCTTGAGATCGATCAGCTTCGTATCCGGTCCTGCAAGGCGCATGACCTCGTTGTCGGGCCCTAGAGCCAGGAAGCGGCTATCCTTGATCGCTACAGCACTCGCGGTAGGGTTCGCAGGATCGAGCGTCGTAAAGCGCCCGTGGTGCAAAATCACATCCGCGGTATCAGTCATATCTGTGTTTCCATCTTCCTGAGTTTGAAAAGCAACTTTCAGCAGTCCGCCACAAGCGAGGGAACGGGAATCACCCGCGCGTCAGGGTATCGCGTTCGGATGATTCCTGCTGGGCCTGATCAACCGGCACTTGGCCCTTGGGGAGGTGGCCGAAGACATGCGGTTTCACCTGGTGGAACCAAGACAGGTTGATTGGCTCCCCCAGCCAGATGTTCTTGGCGAGAGGCGGAATTTGTTCGCCAAGCAAGATGCCCAGCAGGCCGATCAGGGCGACAACGGGCGGGGCCGGCGATCGAACGTTGATAAGGTTGTAGATCACCCCTACCAGTATCCCGGCCGCGAGCGATGCCATATAGACTTTCATCGGTGCCTCACTTATGGGCGAAGTGGCGTGCCGGGCCGTGGCCCGGCACTGATCGTTAGCCCTCGTGGGCGCCGAACATGGACTTCGCGTAGATGATGCCAAGGCCATAGGAACCGCCATACTTCTTTGCGATACCGGTAGTCATGTCGTAGGTCTCGGTGCGTGCCCAGTCGCGCTGCAGTTCCAGCATGTATTGGAGCGAGGTCATCGGGCGCACGCCGGCCTGGATCATACGTTCCATCGCGCGATCATGGGCTTCCGTGGACACGTCACCGCATGCATCGGCAATGACATATGCCTCGAAACCCTGATCGAGCGCGGAGAGCGTCGGCCCGACAATGCACACCGACGTCCAGAGGCCGGCGAAGACCAGACGCCCTTTCCCGATCCTGTTGACCTCGGCGATGACCGCCGCATCCTCCCAGGTGTTCATCGAGGTGCGGTCGAGCAGCTTCTGCCCCGGGAAGGCGTCGGTGATTTCGTTGAACATCGGGCCGGAGAAGCTTTTCTCGGCAACGGTCGTCAGGATCGTCGGTACCCCGAAGCCGGCTGCCGCGTTGGAAATCAGGGCGGCGTTGTTCCGCAGGTTGACGGCGTCGATGGACTTGGTCGCGAAAGACATCTGGGACTGGAAGTCGATCAGGATCAGGGCGTGATCCTTCGGTGAAACGAGCTTCGACCCCGGCGTCGGCGTTGCTTTGATAGCCATTTCCTTAGACCTTCTTGATGTTGAACGGGAAACTGATGTGGACATCCTGCTCAGTCCGGCATTTGCCGTCTTGTTTAATTGTGCTGCCTCTTGATGCTTCGACCGCCAATGCGCACGGGGTCGGGGGATGGTCCACCAGAGGCCAATGTCGCCGCTCCGCCTGCTTTCACAAATATGTAAGCAATCAGAATTTGTTTTGCCGCCGCCAAGCAGCCGGCGGCGTGCCGACAAGGCTCTTGAACGTCCGCGTCAGATGCGCCTGATCCGCGAACCCGCAATCTATTGCAATCTGCGGCAAGGGGACCGATGTCAGCACCAGAAGGCTCTTGGCCTTCTGCACGCGATATTCAAGCAGCCAGCGATGCGGCGGAAAGCCGGTTGAGTTCTTGAACGCCCTGATGAAGTGACCGCGCGATAGATTACATTGCGCCGCGAGCGTGTCGATCGTGATCCCCACGGCAGCATTGGCGACGATGAGTTCCTTCGCCCGCCTCTCCTGCCACGGCGATAAGGTGACGCCGCCTTCCGCGGGAGAGCGCCGCATCCCGCCATAGGTATGGGCAAAGTGGAGAAGCAGCTCGAGCGCGACATGGGTGGCCATGAGAAACGTTTTTTGCTGCCCACCGGCGAGATAGGGTAAAAGGCGATTTCCGAGCGTGGCTGCCACGGGGTCGTAGGTCGCGCGCGGCCAGGATAGTCCGGCAATACGTCGACCGCCATGTTCGCTCGCCAGTTCGTCGAGCGTTTCTCTCGGTATATAGAAATGCAGACTGTCATAAGGTCCGCTCGGGCAGGCGGTCGGATTGTCTTCGAAATCGACGACGCTGACGCTGCCGGGGAGATACGGGCCGGAATAGGCCTCCCGGTTGCCAAGCCAAAGCTTATGCGATTCGATTGCCCGGAGCTGCAGCATCACGCTGAAGGCTTCTTCTGCCGGTATTGCCGCGGTTCGGGTACCCGCTGGAATCGAGCCCGTCAGACGCGTGGCTGCGAAAGAAATGCGTTGTTGCGTTCCAAGAAGAACGGTCGGCGCGGTTTTTACATGGAAGTGCGCACCCAGCCGCTGCCCGAAGGCTTCCATCGGCGCGCAATTCGGCGGATCTGGATATGACGCCGACTGACGGGTAACCAGGGCCAGGCTTCGTCGACGGTCGCTCATTGCTGTCTGTAACATCTGGTCTCCCCCACCTTCGTTCCCCGGAGTGAGACTAATGATCCATTGTTGCGTCAGCTGTCTGCGAGACCGCCCCAAATAATTCCAAATTCCGCCGTTCCCAATCCAGCCCAAATCCGACCAGGCCGGATTTAGACCGCCTTTGACTCATCCAGAATAA
The DNA here is from genome assembly GCA_035539215.1 of Dongiaceae bacterium. GTDB lineage: Bacteria > Pseudomonadota > Alphaproteobacteria > Dongiales > Dongiaceae > Dongia_B. Next base: position 51,861 of record DATLIX010000134.1, read on the forward strand.
GCGCCACATCCGCGTCGCCGCGGGCTAGTTGTGAATAGGGGCATGCGATATGAGCGGCCTGCATGATCTGCTCACCGAGTTCCATGCCGATTTCAGGCAACCGAACGTGAAGCTCCACTGAGAGGGCGAAATGCCCGCCATCCCCATGACCGATCGAGACATGCGCCTCGACAGTGACCCGGGTCAAGGCAATGCCGCGCTGACGCGCTTCCAGATCAATGGCGGCCCCAAAACATGCACTATAAGCGACGGCAAAGAGCTGTTCGGGATTATATCCCTTTCCGGACCCCCCCATCGAGGCCGGCGGATCCACGCGCAATTCTTCCTCACGCCCCGCGATCCGGGCGATGCCCGCCCGCCCCCCCTGGACTTCGGCTACGGCAGTATAGAACGGTTCCAACGTTTCTTCTTTCCCGCGGCGAGACAACGGCTACCGGTTACGGGCGCAGCGACCCCGCCGCTTTAATTGCACAATGTCAAACTGTGGCAATATGCCATGAAGTCCACTACTGTAGTTCCAAATTTTTCCAAATTCCGACTACGTGAGTGCTATGCCAGAAGTCGTAACTGCGTACATTTTTGGCAAGTTTCGTCTGACTCCAGCGCGCCGGCAGTTGCTCAAGGAAGATGATGAGGTCCTGATACGCAGCCGCCCCTTCGACCTGCTCCTGACCCTTATCGAAAGACGGGGACAGGTCGTCTCGAAGGACGAACTCTTTGAACTGGTTTGGCCGGGCCGGATTGTTGAAGAAGGCAATCTCACGGTTCATATTTCCACGCTCCGGAAGATCCTGGGGACCGAGACGATCACGACGGTTCCGGGCCAAGGATACCGCTTTGTCGTGGAAGTAAGGGAAGTCACCAGCGAGCCGCGGGTTTTACCCCGGCACGTCACGCAGCTTGGCAACATCGCCCGTCCGTTGACACGGCTGATCGGCCGGGAAGCTGCGGTCGAGACAATCTCGAAGCGGCTCGAGGAGTATCGCCTCGTCACCATCGTGGGCGCCGGGGGGATCGGCAAGACGCGCGTTTCGATCGAGGTCGCCGTGACGCTACGCCAGCAATATACCGGCGGAATATGGCTGGTGGACCTCACCGACGTTGAGAAGCCGGATACTCTACCGGGTCATATCGCCGAAGCAATGGGCATTGAGCTGGTAGGAGACAACCAGCAGCACCGGCTAAATGTGGCGCTCGGCGAGACGACATGCTTGATCATCCTCGATAGCTGCGAGCATCTTCTAAGGGCCTCCACAATGGCAGCGGAGGCAATATTGCGTGCTTGCTTCGGCGTTCGCATCCTGGCGACGAGCCGCGAGCCGCTGAGAGCCGAGGGGGAAAGCATCCATCGGCTGGGTCCACTGACGCTTTCGCCCGAAGACGATGCGATCACCGGGCAGAACATTCGAAGCTTCGCGGCTGCCGATCTTTTCATTGAGAGAGCGGCCGCGGGGGACGATTCCTTTACCCTCACCGATCACACGGCAGCCACCGTCATGGCGATTTGCCGACGATTGGATGGTATACCTTTGGCTATCGAACTCGCCGCCGGGCGACTCAATTCTCTCGGTCTCGACAATCTTCTTCACCGCCTGGATGACAGATTCGACTTTTTGACCGGCGGGCGCCGGACGGCTCTCCCGCGCCATCAGACCCTGGCCGCGACGCTTGATTGGAGTTTCCGTCTGCTGTCGCCTGCAGAAGCCCAGGTGTTGCGCCGGCTGTCCACGTTTAGCGGAGGATTTACGATAGCGGCTGCCGAAGCGGTCGCTCGCTGCGACGATATTGAGGCCGGCGGCGATGTCGTCGAACTTTTGAGCAACCTCGTCGCGAAGTCGCTCATCGCCGTGGAAAACGGGAAATACGCAACGCGCTTCCGTTTGCTCAATACCACAAAATCGTACTTGAACAAGAAACTCGACGAAAGCGGCGAGTGCGCCATGATCTTGCGGCGTCACGCCGAGTTCTTTCTTGGCTTGCTGACTGAAGCACAAGGGAATTGGGAACGTGACGCGGCCGATGAGTGGCTCGAAACATATCGTCCCGAGGTCGAGAATATCCGTTTGGCGCTGAATTGGGCGTTTGGCGGAGAAGGTGACGTGACGCTTGGAATTTCCCTCGCTTCCGTGGCGGTTGGCCCGATGTTTGAAATGGGTCTCCTTGAATCCTCTCGCCAGATCGCCGAGAGGGCAATCGCCGAATTGTCGGCATCCGATCAACCCAATCTCAGAGAGGAGATGGTCCTCCAGGCCAATCTTGGTGCAGCGCTCTTATATACGAGGGGGCCGGTCCAGGAGACACAGACTGCATGGTCACGCGCTCTCGATATTGCGGTGAGGCTATCGGACCGACTGGCCGAAGCACGCGCGTTGTGGGGGCTCTGGAGCCACTATCTCTATAGCGGCCAGCCAAGACTGGCGATGGGCTTCGCCGACAGGCACGTTGCGCTTGCGCCAGATGACAATGACGTCATGTCCCTGATCAGCTATCGGATCGTCGGCGTTACCCAACACTTTCTCGGCGAGCAGGAGGCGGCACACAGGAATTTGTCGGAAGTCATCGCCAACAGCGGCAGCGAGAGCTATCGCCGGCAATCCACGGATCTGCATATCGATCTCGGGATCGCCGATGTCGATATCGTCGGACGCAGCCATCTGGCGCGGGTCCTTTGGCTGCAAGGCAAGTACCGGGAGTCACTGTCAATGGCCGCACGATCATTGCAGGAGGCAAGGTCAGACGGCCACCTGATGACCCTAAGCTTTGTTCTCACGGAAGCGGTGATACCGCTTTATCTGTTGGCGGGCGATGAGACTGCCGCGAAAAGCTGCACCGAGATGTTGTTCAACGAAAAGACTTCGGCTGGCCCGAATATCTGGCAGACCTATGGTCGGTGCTTTGACGCGATAATTCTGATGCGCTCCTACGGAATTGAAGCGGGGCAGTACCGCTTCCTCGCCGCGCTTGCCGATCTGCGCGCCGCCAACTTTTTCATCCAGGCTCCGTTGATCTTGGGCATGTATGCTGAACTCTTGGTCGAAAGTGGCTGCTACGATCAGGCGCTCGCTTCTGTCGACGAGGCGCTCGGTCGATGTGACGCGCATGAGGACCGATGGTTCAGGCCGGAACTCCTCAGGATCAAGGCCAGGATCATGGCCGCGCGCAGCGCGATGGAAGATGCACAGTCCTGTCTCAAGGCCGCGCTGGACTGCGCGGAAAGACAGGGTGCCCTGACATGGCAGCTTCGAACGGCCACGCAGCTGGCAAAGCTTCGGCATGACTTTTTTCCGGGGGAAGATTGGCGAGAACCATTACTCACCGTCTTTCGAAGGTTTGCGGACGGACAGAACACGGAAGACCTGCAGGCCGCCGAAGCGATGCTGGCTTCTGCCTAGATCGCATACGCCGGGCTTTGCCAGGCAGCTGTCGTGTTATGCCGCCTAATATTGGAGAGCGAATACCCCAATCGGCCCATCGAGCCCGCGAAGGTGATGGTCACCAAGGCGTTCCAAGGCTTCATGGCAGCCTGCCAATTTGACAAAAGCTTCCGAAAAAAGGACCGATCGCCGCACTTTTTTGGTCAGCCCTTCCAGCCTCGATGCAACATTCACCGCCGCGCCGATAACGGTGAAGTCTAGCCGGCTGCGCGAGCCAATGTTCCCATACATCACGTCACCGACATGGACACCCATTCCGTATTCCAGCGGATCCAGGCCCGATGACTGCACAGTCTCATTGAGGCGATCTATCGCTGCTCGGGCTTCGCAAATCGCGCGTAGCAGATTGGAGCAGGCCAGAACTTCGGACAGAGGGAAAACAGCGAGGAGTCCGTCGCCCATAAACTTGAGAATTTCGCCGCCATATTTCTCAATCGGCCCTGTTACGGCATCGAAATATCCATTCAGTAGATCGATGACCAGGTCCCTCGGGCGGGTATGCGACAATGCAGTGAAGTTCCTAAGATCGCATAGGATAATCGCAGCGCCGACCGTAGCACCGCTACCACGGGTCGTCGCGCCCTCCAGGATCTGCTCGCTCGCGTGAGGACCGACGTAGGTTTCCAACAGCGTTCGCGCGAGCTGATTTTTTATACGGATCTCGCTCACAAGCGCCAGGGCCGGAAGGATATTGGCCAACAAATCGATGTGCCCGTCGTCGAACCCTGCCGTTGCATCTGAGGCAAATGAAACCAGGTGCCGCTTGCCGAGGGTATGGTCGAGTGGGAGGGCGATATAGTCGCTCAAGCCGGCCGCTTTAAGGTCGGTAAAAAACTGATAGTGATGGCTGCCGAGCTCGAGCGCATCGAGGCGCTGCCGAATCAGGTCCGCGCCAAGTGTGATGTCTCTTAGCGGGCTATCCAAGAATTCAGGCGTTTCCTCGACATGGTAGCCAACTGTCTGCAGCTCCGCGGCGGAGCCGCCCCGGTTCCAGATAATCCTGGTGCCGACCCACTGGGGATGTTGAACCCGAAAATGGAGGCTTGCTTTGGCTATCGGCAGCCCTGCACCAAGCAGTTTCTTACACAATTCCGCAAAGATGTCCTCGATGCTAGGCCTGCAATGCGTCCCCCGCATGAGCCAGTCCAGAATGGCCCGCTCGTGAGCTCCTGACGCTTGCGGAATTGAGAGCGGTTGTGCTCTCATTGGATATCTCCTGAGAGGAAAGTTTGAACAGAATGCTCGCGGGCCGGTAACGGGTACATTGTTCTCTTTTTGCAAAAGCCTATTGAACACAAACGGCTTTCTTTGATCATTTTTAATGGCATGATCGACTGACACCGGTCGTGATGTTGAATTGCCGTATTCAATCCTCCCGGCACGGAATATAGGTACGGGACACCGTCCACGAGTCAGACCGAGCGTAACATCCTCGCAATATGAGCCGAACCCAAAGGGGGAAGAGAAATGGCGAATGAAGGCAAATGTCCGTTCACGCACGCGACCCGTGCTTATTCGAACCGCGACTGGTGGCCGAACCAGGTGAACGTTCAGATCCTCCACCAACACACAGCGCGCTCCAATCCTCTAGGTGAAGCATTTGACTACGCCAAGGAATTCGAGAGCCTCGACCTCAATGCGGTGATAGCGGATCTCAAGGCACTGATGACGGATTCCCAGGATTGGTGGCCGGCCGATTTCGGTCACTATGGGCCGCTCTTCATCCGCATGGCCTGGCATAGTGCCGGTACCTATCGGATCGGCGATGGCCGAGGTGGCGCCGGTGCCGGTCAGCAGCGCTTTGCGCCGCTCAATAGCTGGCCGGACAATGTGAACCTCGACAAGGCACGCCGGCTCATCTGGCCGATCAAGCAGAAATACGGGAACAAGATTTCCTGGGCGGATCTCATCATCCTCACCGGCAATGTCGCCCTTGAAAGCATGGGCTTCAAGACCTTCGGGTTTGGTGGCGGGCGTGAAGACAGCTGGGAACCCGACTTGGATATTTATTGGGGCTCTGAAGGCAAATGGCTGGCTGACGAAAGGTATTCCGGGGACCGCGATCTGCAAAATCCCCTCGCCGCCGTGCAAATGGGGCTCATCTATGTCAATCCGGAGGGGCCGAACGGCACGCCGGACCCGCTCGCGGCGGCGCGCGATATCCGCGAGACCTTCGCGCGCATGGCCATGGATGACGAGGAGACCGTGGCGCTGATCGCCGGCGGCCATACCTTCGGCAAAACCCATGGCGCCGGGGACGCCACCTTGGTCGGATTGGAGCCGGAAGGTGCCGGCATCGAGGAGCAGGGGCTCGGCTGGAAGAGCAAGTTCCGGTCTGGCGTAGGTGGCGATGCGATCGGCAGCGGCCTGGAAGTCACCTGGACCACAACGCCGACCAAGTGGGGCAATGGCTTCTTCTCGAGCCTTTTCGGCTATGAATGGGAGCTGACCAAGAGCCCCGCTGGCGCACATCAATGGACGGCCAAGAATGGGGCCGGCGCTGGTACGGTGCCGGATGCCCATGACCCTTCGAAGCGCCACGCACCGACGATGCTGACGACCGATCTTTCACTGCGGGTTGACCCTGCTTACGAAAAGATCTCGCGGCGTTTCTATGAGAACGCGGACCAGTTTGCCGACGCCTTTGCCCGGGCTTGGTTCAAGCTCACCCATCGCGACATGGGACCAATTGTGCGCTATCGCGGCCCGCTCATCCCTCAGGAAACCCTCATCTGGCAGGATCCGGTTCCGGCGGTCGACCATCCGCTGATCAATGAGCAGGACATCGCGGCACTGAAGGCGAAAGTCCTGGCTTCCGGGCTGTCAGTGGCCGAACTGGTATCAACCGCCTGGGCCTCCGCCTCGACCTTCCGGGGCTCCGACAAGCGCGGCGGCGCCAATGGCGCCCGTATCCGCCTGGCGCCGCAAAAAGATTGGGAGGTCAATGAGCCGGCCCAGCTCGCCAAGGTGCTGCCGGCACTGGAGAAGATCCAGAATGAATTCAACGCCTCGCAATCCGGCGGCAAGAAGGTCTCGCTTGCCGATCTGATCGTTCTCGCCGGCACGGCCGCGGTCGAGAAGGCCGCCAAGGATGGCGGTTTCGACGTGAAGGCCGCTTTCACCCCGGGCCGCATGGACGCCTCCCAAGAGCAGACTGATGTCCACTCCTTTGCGCCGCTGGAGCCTGCTGCCGATGGTTTCCGCAATTATGAGAGTGCCAGGATGCGGCTCTCGCCGGAGGAACACCTGGTGGACCGCGCCCAGCTGCTGAAGCTGAGCGCACCCGAACTAGCTGTTCTGGTCGGCGGCCTGCGCGTCCTCGGCGCCAATGCCGGCAAGTCCGGCCACGGTATCTTCACCAAGCGGCCCGGTGCGCTGACGAATGACTTCTTCGTCAACCTGCTCGACATGGGCACGCAGTGGATGCCGCTCGGCGGGTCCGAACTCGTCTTCGAAGGGCGCGATAGGAAGACGAATGCGGTCAAGTGGACAGCGACCCGGGCCGACTTGATCTTCGGTTCGCATTCCCAGTTGCGCGCCGTCGCAGAGGTTTATGCCAGCGCAGATGCCAAGGAGAAGTTCGTGAAGGATTTCGTCGCGGCTTGGACAAAAGTTATGCACCTCGATCGCTTCGATCTGGCTTGAGTTGAACACTGGAGTGCCGGGGCGTCCTGGGACGTCTCGGCAGCCATTTTCCGCCACTTGCCTGCCCTGACGCCGGAGGCCGAAGCGCCGGTTTCTTCCTCGAGGCCCCCGCGGTTCTCCGCGACAAAATCGACAAAGGCGCGCCGCCAGATGCGGTCCTTCCTGGTGTACGAGAACATCAAACAGTTATGACTCTTTAGATCAGCCGGCGACGGCGGCGCAGGCTCACTCTTTTAGCGAGATTGATATGGCGGCGCCAAGCTTATCGGCGATACGTTCGTCCGATGGACTTGCATTCCCGATCGGTGCACATAATGCAGAGCGTAGGATCTCCAAGAGAGGTGTAGCACCGATGACGGACCGAATCCTTGTCTTCTACGGCTCGTACCGCCGCGATCGGATGGGCATCCGCCTCGCGAACTATGCAGTCTCCGAGTTGAAAGCCCTCGGCAATGACGTTGAATTGATGGATGCCAAGGCGATCGGTCTTCCCATGCTCGATCGTATGTACAAGGAATATGAACCAGGAACGGCACCGGCCGCGCTAGAGGCTCTGGCCGGGAAGATCATCGCCGCCGATGCCTTCGTCTTTGTGACGGGTGAATACAACTGGGGTCCGCAGCCCGGATTGAAGAACCTGACCGACCATTTCCTGGAAGAGTGGTTCTGGCGTCCGGCCGCGGTTCTGAGCTATTCCGCAGGCCAAATCGGCGGAGCTCGCGCGAACGTCACCTGGCACGGGATTCTTTCCGAGATGGGCATGGTCGTGATTTCGAGCACGATCACGGTCGGGCCGATCGCCGAGGCACTTGATGAAAACGGCCGGCCTTCCGGTGTTTCTGGCGCCCGGCTGCAACGCGCTTTCACCCGCTTTGCCGATGACCTCGCGTGGTGGACGGAAGCGACGAAACACCAGCGTCAACGTCGCAAGCCGCCGTATTGAGCAGGCAAACTTACGGGAAGACCGAGATGGAAGACCGGCAAATTCGAGCGGCTTTGGATATTCACTGGGCCGCGTCTGATGCGAACGACTTCGAGATTGAGCACCAGATATACCAAGAGGATGCGGTTCTGGAGTATCCACAGTCGGGCGAGCGAATCCGCGGCCGGCACAATATTCAGGCGTCCCGCCTCGCGCAACCGAACATGAAGCGGTTCACAGTGCGGCGCATTCTTGGCATTTCAGACCTTTGGATCACTGAATTCGTTCTCACTTATGACGGGGTGCCGTCCTACGCTGTGAGCATCATGGAATTCAAGGATGGCAAAGTCGCCCGCGAAACCCAATACTTCGGCGATGAGTTTGAGCCGGGGCCATCACGCGCGCAATGGGTCGAGCCGATGCGGTGAAAGTCGAACCGCACCGGCTGGTCGAGACGGAAGGCTCCCTTTCGGCCTCTGAGCTAAGTGCAGGTACGATGCGGTGGAGCCAGGCAGGAAAAGTCAAAACGCAAATCACTATGCTTACTGATCATGTCCGTGCGCACCCGCCCGTTCGTGAGAATGGCTGGAAAGTGATGGAGCACGTCGTCGCTCAGGTCACCGGCAGTGTCGGTGCGATGCCGGGCGATCCGGGTCGAAGTGCGGGAGATCGCCGCTCCAACAATTGACGATGGCGACGGCGCCTTCCGCTTGCGATGGGTCTTAGAGCCGCATCATGGCTACCTCTCACTCGCGGCCCGAAGCGCTTGTTGCTGGCTGGAAAAAAGCTGCAACAATGCCGTGGCGGCCGATGTGGACGACGCAGGATTCTGCCCGGTGACAAGTCGGCCATCGACGATCGCGAAGGGTTGCCAGTCGGGGGCCTTCTCGTAGAGGCCCCCCAGCCGTTTAAGCTCGTCTTCGACAAGAAACGGCACCACCTCAGTGAGCTGCACCGCTTCCTCTTCGCTATTGGCGAACCCGGTAACACGCTTCCCTTTCACCAGCGGCGCGCCCTGATACATCACCTTATGCAGCACCCCCGGGGCGTGACAAACGGCTGCCACAGGTTTTCCGGCGTTGTAGAAGGCCTCGATCAGCTTGATGGAATCCGGATTGTCGGCCAGGTCCCACATCGGCCCGTGCCCACCCACATAGAAGATGGTATCGAAATCCGCCGCGCGCATATCGCCAAGCTTTACTGTCTGCGAGAGCGCTTTCTTTGCAGCCTCATCCTGCTTGAAGCGCGCCATCGCATCCGTCTGGTTTTCCGGCAGGTCGCTCTTAGGATCGATTGGCGGTTGGCCCCCCTTGGGGGAGGCCAGGGTCAGCGCGACGCCGGCATCGCGGAAGGTGAAATAAGGTGCGGCGAACTCCTCCAGCCAAAATCCGGTTTTGCGACCGGTATTGCCAAGCTTGTCGTGCGAAGTCAGCACCATCAAAATTTTCATCGTATCTCTCCCTTTTTCCGGACCTGAAGCATCGAAGCTGTCGGGTCTGTCCGGTTTGCAGCGGTGGGCCTTAAGCCGAAACGCTGTGACGTGGGACTTACCTGTGGCATGGTCGTGGACTGAATTCTGGGTGAAAAACACCGAGCGAAGTAGTGAACCTAGGTATCGGCGATACCATTGTATCACCGCGTCGCCGGCATTCATGCCAGAGCGATACGAGCAAAGCCCCTGGGTCGCTGCTTGAGGCCCGTCGGACAGGCGCGAAACTCACCATAGAGCCATTCAAGGGACGACCCGCGGGTCGTCCGCATGGCGCATATATTCCATTCCAACCGGTCCCAGACCCATGACCTGGGTGATGTATTCGCCCGATTTGGCCCAGTGGAAATGCGGTGTGCCGCCGGGGAGCAGAACGACACTGCCTGTCGAATAGGCCGTCAGCCGGCCGGGGTCGAACTGTTCGCCGACGCCAATATAGAAGACGCCGGACAGGACGGTATAGATCCGGTTCTCCGGATGGCGACGGGGCATCAGCTTAACGCCATCGGGCACTTTGACCCGGATCACATACAAACCCGGTTCCGACGGATGTCCGAGAAGGACGGCCAGACGGGCATCCGGCGGAAATGCCGCGAACGCCTGCCACTTGATGTCTTCTGGCAGGATGGACCGCAAGAGGTTGCGCCCCGCATGTCCGTCTTCCGTCGAGAATGCTGCGCCGAAGCCGTTGGCACACTCAGCAACCATCGGACACCCTCCAAATCGATTGCAACAGCCGGATCGGGTAACCCGTTCCGCAATGACACGCCTCGAAGGCTGCCGCGTCGCACCATACCGCGTGGCGTCTAGGCGGCACCATCGGGACCGGCGTTTTCACCAATGTCAGATCCGTGTCACCACGCCACGATATCCCCGGTCTGACCAGGCAAAGCCGGCCCGGCATTGTGCGACCTTAGCGGCCGGCGCTCTGGCCGCCATCGACATGCAATATCTCGCCGGTGACAAAGTTCGCCGTCTCCAGATAGAGAATTGCCTGAACGATATGCGATATCTCGCCCATGCGCCCGAGCGGATGCATGGCGCCGAGGGCGGCATGCGTCTCGACGGAATGCATCGGCGTCTTCACGATACCGGGCGCAACGGCATTGACGCGAATGCCGCTCTGCGCATATTCGATCGCGAGTGATTTGGTCGCCGCGTTGAGGCCGCCTTTTGTCAATGACGCCAGAACGGACGGCACTTTCGAATTCGCCTGGTCGGCCAGGGCTGTCGTGATCTGGACAACATGTCCGCTTTTTCTCTTCTCCATCTCGGCGATCGCAAGCTGGGTGATGTGGAAGAAGCCGGTCGTATTGACCGCCAGGACCGCGTCATAGTCGGCCTGAGTATATTTCGTGAAAGCTTTGGCAATGAAAATGCCCGCATTGTTTACCAGCGTGTCGATCCGACCGAAGCGAGCCATGCCTTCGCCGATGACACGCTCCGCTGTCGTCCGGTCGGCAATGTCACCGGCAACGGCGAGAATGCTCTCATCTTGCGATGGTTTGACGGTACGGGCAGTCGCGACGACACAATAACCGCGTTCGCCATATGCCTGAACCAGGGCTGCGCCGATTCCCTGCGACGCGCCGGTAATGACTGCGACCTTTCTGCCGTTATCCATGTTGCATGTCCTTCGTCGCAGCGGATGTTGTTTTGGCGGCGCAGCAAGCGCTCTTAACGGCCGAGCTGGCCCACGTGATAGCCCAGCCGGGTCTCGACATCGCCCGGCTTGTGGAAGCCACGTTCCATCAGCTTCTTAATTCGCGCCTGGGTGGCGGGGCGCGCCAACGAGGCCATGAAGGCGTCCCACTCGGGTTCGATTTCGGCATCGGGAGGAAGATCCGCCTGGTTCGTCAGGCGCTTCGTCTCCGAAATCGCTTTCTTGTCGAATGACGCAATCCGCTCCGCCAAGGCATCGACAAAGCCGTCAATCTCGGCATCGGGAAGCGCGCGATTGACATAGCCATAGAGCTCGGCGATGTCGCCGGGAATGTCATCGGCGCCGAGCAGCACCTCCAGCGCGCGTCCCCGCCCTATCAGGCGCGGTAGCCGCGCCATCGGGCCGCCGCCAGGCACCAGGCCGGCACCGACCTCCCATTGTGACAGAATCGCCTTCTCCCGGCTGGCGAAGCGCATGTCGCTGGCAAGCGCCAGCTCGCTGCCGACGCCGGTGGCGCGTCCGCGGATCTTGGCGATGGAAACAACGGGAGCGCGGCTCAGGCGAACCAGGGCGTCGGGCAGCTGCTGCAGGCCGGTCGGGCCGAGCGGCAGGTCCAGCGTGTCCTCGGGCGTGGCGAGGAAGTCATAATGGGTGATAAAGAAGCCCTCCACGGCGCTGTCGAAAACGACGACTTTCACGTCCTTGTCGGTTTCCAGGGCCGCGACGATCGCGGTCAATGGCGCCATGTTTTGCGGACCGAAGATGTTCAGCGGCGGGATATCGAAGATGACGCGCCAGTAGGCGGCGGAATGGCGCTCAAGACGGATCTGTTTGCTGGGCTCGCTGTCATACATCTCTGTCCTCCGGGTGGCCACATGCCCCGGGCCAATCCCGGCGCTCCACTTTATTGACAGAGGATCGAAGCGCTTTCTATGAAACGAAGGTATCGGCCATACCTTCGTATCAGCGCGTGACCCTGCCCTGCATTCCGCAAAGCTATCGCGGAAGCGGCCCCGCATACCAAGGTGTCGACGACACCTTCGTGCAATGGCGACCGCTTTGCCGTCACCGTAACATCGTCAAAGCAACAGATTTCTTTGACGCACACCGCGCGTGCGTGGAAAGTGGTGAACGGGGATCCAATAGTCCTCACTTCCAGGGAGCCAGACATGAGCGGCACTGAAATGCTGAGTAAACCGGTGGCCGGGACCTCGCAGGCGGGCACGGTCGACATGACCCTCGAGGTCATCGTTATCCCTGTTTCGGACGTCGATCGTGCCAAGCGCTTTTATGGCCACCTGGGCTGGAGGCTCGACATCGACTATGCCGCCGGGAACGACTATCGCGTAATCCAGTTCACGCCGCCGGGCTCCGCATGTTCCGTCATCTTCGGCAAGAACGTCACTGCGGCCGCCCCCGGCTCGCTGCAGGGGCTGCACCTGATCGTCTCCGACATCGAATCCGCCCGCGGCGACCTGCTTCGTCGCGGCATCCCGGTCAGTGAGCCGTTCCACGATGCCGGCGGCATATTCCATCACGTCAGCGGCGAAAGCCTGCGCCACGGCCCCAACCCGCAACGAAAGAGCTACGCCTCCTATGCCTCGTTCAGCGATCCGGACGGCAACGGCTGGTTGTTCCAGGAGGTCACCGCGCGATTGAGCCCGGGCCTCGAGGCGGGCGATACAAGTTTCACGCCTGAACTCGTGAAGGTCGTCCGAGGTGGGACAACGGGCAAAGATTAACGGCAGGAGGAATTTAGACTGACATCTCGCGCACTGGGGTCGCACCGCTTACCCAGAATTTCTTTGCGGTTCTGTGTATAGAGGGCGATTCACGTTTTTTATCGAAGCCAAATCCGCTTTCACTTAAAGCGATCGCGTTCTGGGCGCAGAACTAGCCGGAGATCCCAAGTTTGGCAGCAATGTTCACAAGATCAGCAAGCGACCCCGCTTCCATCTTCCGCATCACGCGGCCCCGGTGCGCCTTGACGGTGATCTCGCTGATACCGAGCGTACCTCCGACCTGCTTGTTCAAACGCCCCGAAACCACCAGGGCGAAGACTTCGCGCTCGCGGCAGCTGAGTGCCTCGTAGCGGTCCCTGAGTACCTGCAATTGAGCCGCCTGTGATAGTGCTATCTCGCTGCGTTCGATAGCACCGCGTATCGCGCTGAGGAGCGCCTCATCGCCGAACGGCTTTGTCAGGAATTCGACGGCCCCTGCCTTCATGGCCCGGACCGTCATTGGCACGTCGCCATAGCCCGTGATGAAGATGATCGGCATCTCGGCACGTTCGGCGGCAATCTGCTCCTGCAAATCGAGACCGTTAAGGTCCGGAAGTGTTACGTCGAGAATGAGGCAACGGGGACACGCGTCACGCGCGTGTAACAGAAACTCTTGCGCGGAAGCGAAGACTCCGGCCCGCCAACCCGCTTCCCGGATTAACGCCTCCAGCGCCTCACGTACCGAAATATCGTCGTCAACAACGTAAACAATTGGCGTCAAGACCGGCATGGTCTCTGATCCTAATTCGTTGCCCGCGATGCTCCCTCCATACATTTTATGCCTCCCACTTTCGCTTCGCGCAAGGCCAAGATAATAGCTTTATTGAAGCGCCGAATTGAGCGCGTCAAGCAACGCTATATCGCTGAATGGCTTCAGCAGACATTCGACGGCACCGTGCTCTTGCAGGCGGCGTCGGACGATCTCGTCACCATGCGCCGTGATAAAGACGATTGGTATGTCCAGCTGCCGTTTCAGGAGCTCCCGCTGGAGATCAAGCCCTGTCATGCCAGGCATGGAAAGGTCAAGAAGCAGGCAATCTGTCTCAGAGATCCGGCCCGAGGCCAGGAATTCCTCTGCCGATGAAAAGGCGCCGGCTTCATAGCCGAATTCTCGGATCAGATCCGGTAACGCCTCCCGTACGGATTCATCATCATCGACGACGGCGATGAAGGCGCGCTGTTGCATCATGCCTTCCCCATCGCCCGCGCCATCCTGGCGGCACCAAATCGACTGAAACTGTTGCCGTCACGCTCGCCTTGCGATCGATACGGAACGGAAAACCAGAAAGTCGCGCCCGGCCCGTCATTAAGCTCTGCGCTCAGATGGCCTTGGTGGTTTTCGATGATCGTTCGACTAACCGATAAGCCGATGCCCATTCCGTTGCTTTTGGTGGTGTAGAACGGATTGAACAGCCTCTCGACTGTGGCCGGATCGAATCCCATGCCCACGTCCTTCACCGCGAGACGCACGCTATCTTCCCCCTTGTGCTCCGTGATGATCGTCAGCTCCTTTTCGCGCCCTCCTGTCTCGAGCATTGCCTCGGCGGCGTTGAGGATAAGGTTTAAGATAACCTGCTGCAGTTGAACACGATCTCCAGTCACCGGCGGCAGATCTTCGGCCAACTCCATGCGCAAGTTCACGTTGCTTCGCTGCAATTCGTTTGATGTCAACGCTATTACCTCTTGTGCGACCGTATTCATATCCACGGCTTCGAACACCGCAGCCTTCTTTTTAAAGAGATCGCGCAATCGGCTGATGACCTCTGAGGCGCGGTTTCCGTCCCTGATCGTCCTGCGGGCAGTCTCGCGTGCCCCGCTGACATTCGGCGGATCGGCTGCCAACATCCGTAAGCAGGTGCTGGCATTGGTGATGATGCCGGCAAGCGGCTGGTTGAGTTCGTGCGCGATCGAGGCGGTGAGCTGCCCCATTGTCGTCGCGCGCGTCATATGCGCGAGCTCCGCTTGGATTTCCCGCAACTCCTCCTGCGCTTGCTTCCAATCGTGCAAGTCGACACAAGTACCGTGCCATTTGAGAATTCTCCCGTCGTCGTCCCGCAGCGGCAGCGCGTTTGTCACACCCCAGCGATAGCTGCCATCCGATGCGCGCAGCGTCCGCACTTCCACCTGGTAGGGCTCGCCGCTTGCGACGCAGGCTTGCCAGATGCGGGCGGTCTGCTCGACATCGTCGGGATGCAACAGCTTCGTCCAGCCATCATCCCGGATGTCCTCCATGGCCAATCCCGAATACTCGAGAAGACGGCTATTGCAATAGTCGATGGCACCGCCGGCCGTCGCACTCCATAGCATCTGCGGAATCGTCTCCGTCATGCGGCGCAGATTGTGCTCGCTCGCCCGCAGGGCTTCCTCCGCGCGCTTGCGGTCTTCGATGTCGATATTGACGCCGAACCACCGCGTCACATTGCCCGCTTCGTCGTGCTCCGGGTTCCCAAGCAGCAAAAACCAGCGGTACTCCCCGTCGAAGCGGCGCATTCGGGCTTCCGATGCACCGCCACGGCCAGTCCCGATGATCCGTTTCCAGTTCTCGACCAACGGCTCGAGGTCATCGGGGTGAACGGCGACCGTCCAGCGCCAGCCCCGGATCTCCTCCGTCGAGAGGCCGACATAGTCCAGGTAGTGTTGGTTGACGAATTCGGCGGATCCGTCCGCATGAGCCGCCCAAACCATCGCCGGCAGCGTATTGATGATCGCGTTCAGGTTTCGCTCGCTTGCTGCGAGCGACTCTTCGGCAAGCTTTCGATCATGGATGTCAAGACAGGTGCCGTGCCATTTCAGGATTTTCCCGGCCTCGTCGCGCAACGGTAACGCAGTGCTGAGGCACCATCGATAAGTGCCTTCCGCGGCATTGTAGGTACGGGCTTCGACCTGATAAGGCGCGCCGGTGGAGACGCTGACCTGCCATGTCCGGAGCATCCGATCGACATCATCCGGATGTAATATCTGCGCCCAGTCCATTCCCGAAACGTCCGAAGCGATAGCGCCGGTGTACTCCAACATCCTTCGATTGCGGTAATCTGTCTTCCCTTCCGGCGTCGCGGTCCATAGCATTTCCGGTATGGCTTCAGTCAACTGGCGCATCTTGAATTCGCTTGCGCGAAGCGCTTCCTCGGCGCGCTTCCGGTCCTCGATGTCAACGTTGACGCCAAACCACTTGATGACGTTCCCGGCATCATCAAACTGCGGATTGGTTCGAAAGAGAAACCAGCGGTACTCGCCATCGAACCGGCGCAGCCGCCCTTCGGCTTCTCCCGCTTGACGGGTCGCCATCATGCGCGCCCATGCGCTTGCCAGGGGCTGTCGGTCATCAGGGTGGACCGGTTGAATCCAACCTGCACCGCGCATCTCCTCAC
The DNA here is from genome assembly GCA_035539215.1 of Dongiaceae bacterium. GTDB lineage: Bacteria > Pseudomonadota > Alphaproteobacteria > Dongiales > Dongiaceae > Dongia_B. The sequence continues at coordinate 68,163 of DATLIX010000134.1, forward strand.
CCGAGAGGCCGACATAGTCGAGATAGTTCTGATTGAAAAACTCCGCGGCACCGTTCACATCGGCCGACCAGACGAGGCCGGGGACCGTATTAATGACCAGGTCAAGCTTGCGTTCGCTGGCGGCCAAGGCTTCCTCGGCCTGTTTGCGATCGTGGATATCGAGGTGCAATGAACACCAGAGGAATATGCGGCCATTGGCATTTCGGACCGGAAAGCCGTTGGAATGTATCCAGCGATAGCTGCCATCTGCTCTGCGCGCACGCACCTCGGCTTCATAGGTACCGCCGCTCGCGACTGCTTTCCTCCAGGCCGCTTGCGCGCGAGGCAGATCTTCGTGATAGAGAACGTCCCCGTCTTTCCAGTTCCGGTGCTCCTCGAAGGATCGGCCCGTGCGCTCGACGCAGGTTCGGTTCACAAGGACGATTTCGCCCTCGGGCGTACAAACCGTCACTTCCGCTGCAATGCTGTCGAATAGCTGGCGTAGCAGCGCTTCCTGGTCGCGCGCGCTCTCCTCAACGCGTTCGCGCTCAGATATCTGCTGTCTCAGTTGCTCGTTTATCGCCGCAAGCTCTGCGGTTCGCTCGGCAACGCGCTCGTCAAGCTCCTTGGCTAGACTCCTCTGCTCGCTGAGATGCCGAGCACCCTGCAGGCCAATTGTCGCTTGATTGGCCGCAACACTGAGGAGCAAGCGCTCGGTCTTCCGTGGGAAGTCCTGGCGTGCGGACCCTGCGATGAGAATACCGATTTCACCCTGCAGCCCGAGCCGAAATGGCGCGATGCCAAACTCCGCCGTTCCGAACGCGAGCCGCTCCGGCCATTCCGTCAAGTCGGCGTCGGACCAGGCACCCAGTACTTCGCGGATATTCTTCTGTTCGACGAGAAACTGCTGTTTGTCGGGAAGCCGCATCATATCCCATGGCGCATCCGCGATCGGATGATTGAGACGAAGATAGACCAGATCCAGATGAAGCATTCCCGCGAGGGAATCGAGCAGGCTTTGCACAATCCGCGACGGTTCGCTGCCCAGCCACATTGCCGGTAGAGCCAGGATGCCGACCAGGTCGTTTATGCAATGCTGAAGCTGCAATACCTCTGCGGCGACGACTTCCGGTTCCATCTTCATCCAGCCGATCCAAGAGACGATATGCGATCCCGGCGTCGCCGCCGCAGTTCATGCAGGAATTCCCGCGGCGGCATGAAGAAGGGGTTGTGCTGGAGACTGCCGCCGATGATGACCATGGGATGCGTGCGCATGATATCGATCACGATATCTCCGCGGAACGTCGCCAGGTCATAGACGCAGATGACGGCATCATCGTGCCGCTGCCAGATGTCGTTTACCCGGGCCTCGAATTCGACGAGATCGTCCATACAGTCGTGATGGTCATGAGCCCATTCCATTTGGCAAACGATGCGGCTGAGGGGATATGGGCTGTCAGAAGAACCGCTCGCGATGCTCTCGAATGCCTCGAGCATGCGATCCTGATCGAATCGCCCGTCCCTGAGATAAGTCTCGGTGGTGGTGCGAATTTCGAGCTGGCCCCTGCTTTGCGCGGCGGCAGCATCGATCCCGGCGGATATGAGATAATTCAGATGAGGATGATGCCGCGCGGGATCGACCACATGGATGGCCTTCTGGCCGCTCTTCAGGCCGTCCCTGATGAACGGCAGCAGCACTCGATATTCTTCATCCTGGCTGTTGAAAAACGCGCATACATGTCGGATGCCATCGAGCTTCGACCCAGCAAAGGGAATCGGTGCCGGGGCTTTTTTCACAGGAATTCCTCCTTTGCCCTGCTACCCGATGCGAGCACACGCCGTAATGCAGAGCATTTCCAGCACAGCTGCGGTTGGTAGCGTCACCTTTGCGCCAGCTCCGAATGCCTCGTCTATCGACATTGCGCCAGCCGAGCAGCGTTTACACATAATACTTTGGTATCGGTGAATCGCAATTTAGGCCCACTCCCATGCCCCGCAATTCCTGGAATGACGCGTTCAGGGAGGCAACGGTCGATACCAACGTACTGTCAGCACCCATGTGCAATCGCCAGGCGCGCCACCTCTCCTCAACCTCTCCTCAGCGGCGCGCTTTCGATGAGGCGCGCACGCTCTGCCCCGTTCCACGCCCAGACACGGCAGTATCGGCGTCATAGCCACGCTGCTCTACCCGAGCTGTCCCGGCGGACCAGATCAAAGGAAGGCGGCAAGGAAACTCGGCGATGTCGGAATAGCTGACCCCAGGTACCGGCGTTTACCGGACATCGCCGCCTCACCGACCTGGAGCTCGCTCGGACCGCCGCATCAGACGAGCGCCTATGAGCAGGATGTCTATAGGATCTAGCCAAGCCTCAACTGATGCTCAACATCCCGGAGATAGCGTTCCACAATTTCCGGACGGAGAGCCACCGTTATGCGCGTTCCTTGTCGCTTCACCTCGATGAGGTTCGCCTCGGCAAGCAATTTCAGATGATATGACATCGTCGGCGCCCCGATATCATGTTCCTTTCGCAGTGCCGAGAAAGAGAGGGGTGCACACTGCCTGGCGATTTGCTTGAGGATCTCGTACCGCCTGGGATCGGCAAGCGCTTGTGCGATGAGGGAAAAGATATCCCTCGACGATTGACCATTTGTCATTTTCTGTCCTCAACCACACGTCTTCGCCGAGATCAATGCGATGCCGTGCTTTTATGCTCAGCTCGCGCCGCGGTCTGGGGGATAAAGCCAGGCACGCCCGTCTCCACGACGGCGTTAAAGCGGATATTGGTCTTGATGCTGTCCCGGATTTCCCGCAGCGCATCTTCAGGCAATGCCGAGATGTCGAAATTTTCCCGGATGCGGCGCGGCGTGGTGGATGTCGTCAGGAAAGCCGTGCCACGCTGCACCGCCCAGGCCAAGGCGACCTGAGCAGGGGTCTTGCCGACGCGCTGCGCGATCGTCGTGATGACCGGATCATCCAGGACCTTTGGTTCCATGGCATGTCCCAAGGCGGCAAAGGCCTGCACGACAATCCCGTGCTCCCGGCAGAAGTCGAGCAGCTCCCATTCGGGGAGATATGGATGGGATTCGACCTGCACGGCGGCAGGTTTGGTGCGCGCGGCCGCAACGATCTCCCGCAGCTTCCCCAAACCGATATCCGATAAGCCGATCGACCTGCACCGACCGTCATCCATGAGACGCTCAAGCCCCTGCCAGGTCTCGAGCAACGTCACGCCAGAATCATAAATTACCTGGCCATGCCCGTCCCTCGGATGGGGATCTTCGCCAGGTTGGAAGGCAAAGGGGGTATGGATGATATAACAATCGACATAGTCCAGTTGCAGACGGCGGAGGCTCGCCTCCAAGGCTGGCTTGATTCGTTCCGGACGATGGTTGGTGTTCCACAGCTTCGTGGTTACGAATAGGTCTCGCCGCTGAAGCGTCCCTGCCTTGAACGCGTCCTGTATCGCTTCGCCCACCGCCGTTTCATTGCCATAGCGTTCTGCACAATCGAGATGCCGAAAACCTACCTCCAAGGCGGTTCGGGTCGCTTGTTTCGTCGCGACCGGGTCGGGGATGAGGGTGCCGAATCCGACCGCCGGGATCGCACCGGAGCCATGGGCGAGAGGAATTCTGGTATAGCGAAGTGTATCCTGTGGGGTCACGCTTGTTCTCCTCTAGCTGGGGTTAGGACCGCATCATCGCTGCGGCCGCGGCGCCGTTAGCGGGTTCCGCTGGCGCTGGTTGGCGCGGGCTTGCGGAGAAACAGGACGAGCGGGCTTACGATCAGCATGACGATCATGAGGATCTTGAACTGGTCAATGACCGCGATGACCGCTGCCTGGCCGGTGATCGCTTCATTGAGCCCGGCCAGGGCTTGCGGAGACATCGAAGCGGCGCCATGTGCCGCCGCGCGGTAGGGCGTGAGGTTCTTGGCGAGCGCCAGATGCATGGCCTGAGTGTTGTTGTAGAATGAGATCTGGACGATCGCGATGCCGATCGTGCTGCCATAGAGGCGCGACAGGTTGAAAAGCGCGGTGCCTTCCGGGCGGAACGTCGGGTTGAGTGTGCTGAACGCCGTCTTGGTGAGTGCAGGCAGCACGATACCGAGACCGGCGCCCTGGGTGAATCCCGCAGCCGCTACCGGCCACCAGTCCATCGCCGGTGAGTAACCGAGCATCTGCCAATTGCCATAGACGACCAGAGACGTACCCCCGATCACGAGCAGGCGGTTGTCGATTCGCGCCGGAATCAAGCTTGTCAGCACGAGTGCTCCCACAAGTGCGACACCGCGCGGTATCGTCATGTAGCCCGTGGTGTCCACGGGATAGCCGAGTAATTCCTCGAGCATCGGCGAGGTCAAGGCCAGGGTCGGCAGCAGGACGAAGCCGACGGCGAAGAACATGGTCGTCGAGAGAACGAAATTGCGGTCCTTGAACAGCCCCTTATCAAGGAAATGCGTCTCCGCCGTCAGGATGTGGACGAGGAAAAGATAGAACCCCAGCACCGCGGCGAGCGCTTCCGCCCAGATCTCCAGGGAGGAGAACCATTCCAGACGCTCCCCACGGTCGAGCAGCATCTGCAGGGCGGTCATGCCGAGCGAGATGGCCGAGAGGCCGAAGAAATCGAAGGGCGGGTTCCGCTCCGCCTTCTTTTCGGGGAGCGACAGCGCCATTGTCAGGAAGATGAAACCCGTCATCGGCAAGCTGATATAAAAGATCGACTGCCAGCCGTGATATTCGCTGAGCCAGCCGCCGATACCCGGGCCCGTGCAGATGCCGAGCAATCCGATCGCCGTCAATACGAGATTGATTCGCGCCTGGCGTCCCGGCGGCAGTACATCAAGCAGGATAGCTGTCGACAGCGGCACAAGGGGGCCGCTCGCGAGACCCTGGACGATGCGGGCGAACACGAACTGAAGGGGTGTCGCCGCCAGGGCGTCCAGCACGAGGCCGAGCGCGAAAACGGCGAGCGAAACCTGATAGACCGTCTTCCGGCCAAAACGTCCTGCGAGCCAGCGGGTCATCGGCAGGACGATGAGGCTCGCCGCGATATAGGCAGAGAATATCCAACCCACCTCGTCATTGGCCATCGACAGCGCGCCCTGCATATGGGGCAACGCCGCGTTCGGAATAGAGATGTTGACCGTCTGCATGTAGGTCGCCATCACGGCCGCGACCGCGACGGCGCGATGCCCTTGAACGCTATTCGATGCGGAGCCAATACCCGATGCGCCCGCGCTACTCGATAGGCTCGCGGTCACTTCGCTGCCTCCGTTACCAGCGCCGGTACCGGCTCGAGAGGATGGCGCAAGGTGCGGCGATAACCGGTATCGACCCGTGCCGTGACGCTGATGCCGGAGAAGAGCGGCCGGTCCGCATCGACTTGGTCGAGTTCAAGGCGCACCGTCAGTCGCTGAACGACCTTCACCCAATTGCCGGTCGCGTTCTCGGGCGGCAGGACTGCGAAGTCCGAGCCCGTACCCGGGCTCATGCTCACCACATGCGCCTTGAAGGTGTGGCCCGGATAAACATCGACATCGATCGTCGCCGCCTGACCGGGCCGCATATGGGTCAAGCCGGTCTCGCGGAAATTCGCTTCGATCCAGACCTGCCGGCTCGATAGCAGCGAGAACACGGGCGCACCCGGGCTGACGTAATCGCCCACCTGCAGATCATCTACCTTGGTGACGATGCCGTCGTCAGGCGCCCGCACCTCGGCATAGGATAGATCCAGCTTATCCCGGTCCAGCCGGGCCTTGGCCACCCGCACGGTGGGGTGGCGATCGACCTCGATATTCGGATCGCCGTTCAAGGCGACGACGGTATTGGCGATCTGCTGTTCGATCGAAGCGATATTCTGGCGGGCGACCTTGAGGTCGGTTTCCGCCCGCTCGAGAACCGCGCGCGGTGTGAATCCGGAGCCAATCAACGCCTGCTTGCGGTCATATTCGTGCGCGTCAAAGGTCGCCGAGTCCTTCGCCGACTGCAGTTCAGCCAGCTGCTGGCGATATTTCGTCTTAAGCGTCTCGATCTCGAGACGCGCCCGCTCCAGATCCGCCTGGGCCTGTTCGACTGCGATCTGATAAGGCTCCGGATCTATCCTAAACAATAGCTGGCCTTTGCGTACGGGCTGATTGTCCACCACGGCGATCTCGACTACCTGTCCGGAAACCCGGGCATTGACGGAGTCTTTTGCCGCCCGAACGAAGGCGTCATCGGTCGAGACATAAGGTTCCTCCGCGATATACGCGGCGGCGCCAACGACAGCCAGAACGATCGGGAAGGCGACCAAGAGGGGCCGGCGAAGCCGCTGCTTGAGCGTCCTTCGGGGCTTTGCAGCCGGTAGGTCGAATACGGGCTCACTGATTACGCCCTGAAAGGCCACGGGCTCGAATTGCGTATCCATCACATGACCTGCCATGACAGCTGGAATGATCCCGACACCCGTAGGTGTCGGCTATTCGTCATATGGCTGCGATCGACGCTCCGACGCCCCGGACCTTTCGTCGCCAACGCCTTCGTCTTGCGGCTGGGAGGCTGAAAGCACACGCCTGAGCGTTTCCACAGGGATGACACGCTTATGAGAGGGACGCTATAGGACGAAGGTGTCAGTCCAAATTGCGCTTCCACGCTCCAACCCGCCGTCTCGGCGGCAAACAAGCGATTTGGCCCGCCACCGACCCCGACGAACCGAGGCAGCGCAGCGGGTCCATCGAACTCCGCAGGGAAGTCATCGAGCTCCCCGGTACCTGAAAGATAGGACTGCATTTTCGGACCATCATTTCTATTGATTTTTGTACCGTGTGGGATAAATATTACTCCGTCCTTCAGCAGTCAAGGTTTTTTACTATATGGTACAAAAAAAGAGCGATACGGAACCCGCACGCCGCGGGCGCCCCCGTGCTTATGACCCCCAGGCGGCGCTCCAGCAGGCAACGGATACCTTCTGGCGAGGCGGGTATGCTGGTACCTCGCTCGAGGAAATCTCTGCCGCGACAGGCATGAATAAGCCGAGCCTCTATGCGGCATTCGGGGACAAGCACGCGCTCTATCTCCAGGCGCTCGCGCATTATTGGCAGCTCACCTTTGCAGCGATGCGCAAAGACCTTGCAGGCGACCTGCCCTTGGATGAGGCGCTGATGCGGGTGTATGAGGGCGCGCTGTCGATCTACTTTTCGGGCGATGGCCGCCCGCGCGGCTGCTTCGTGATCGGGACCGCAGTAACCGAAGCCGTTGAGGATCGTGAGATCCGCAACAGCCTCATGGCGGGATTTCGCACCTTCGACAGCGATTTCGAGGCGCGCTTCCGAGCGGCTCGCGAGAAAGGCGAGTTGAAAGGCGATGCCGATCCCGCAGCGCTGGCGGTGCTTGCCACCGCCACGATGCATACCGTCGCCATCCGCGCCCGCACCGGCGCCGCCCGTACCGGACTGCGTGAGCTTGCACGCAAGGCGGTCAGTGTGATCTGCGGATGAGGACCGACACGCGATGATCGGCGCTCTTCACGGCGGCCAGGAAGCGCCGGAATCATGAAGCACACCCTGGCTGACACCCTGCCGGATATCCACGCGAAAGACCTCGCCGTGGTCTTCTGTGGAATTAATCCCGCGATGTCCGCAGCGGCCGCTGGGCATCATTTTGTCAGCAGAAGCAACCGCTTTTGGCGTGTAATCCATCTGGCCGGCTTCACGCCGGCGGAGATCCTCCCCCAGAACGACCGCACGATCCTCGCTTATCACTGTGGCCTGACAGCGGTGGTCGAGCGGCCAACGGCGCGGGCGGATCAGCTATCGGCACTGGAATTCACGGCCGCCGCCGAGAGATTTGAACAAAAGATCAGGTGCCATGCGCCACGCTTCGTCGCGTTTCTCGGCAAAGCGGCCTATTCAGCCCTGTCCGATCGACGCGAGATCACCTGGGGATACCAGGCAACCACCTTTGGCGGTGCCACCGTCTGGGTGCTGCCTAATCCCAGCGGGCGAAACCGTGCTTTCAGCCTAGATCAGCTGGTCAGCGCCTATCGCGAACTCTATCGAGCCGTAAACCCGAGCCCAGCCCCGACATAGACGGTAGGGAGCATATATCCCATGTCGCGGCGTCACGTTCCGGACCCCGTTCTTTGCGCCTCGATTCCACCTAACCAATAAGGTCTTCGAGGCGGATCGGGAAGCGCCGGACGCGTGTGCCGGTTGCATGCCAGACCGCATTGGCGATGGCTCCTACCGTGCCGGTAACGCCGATCTCGCCAACACCCTTCACGCCGAGCGGGTTAATGTAGGGATCGTCCTCCGGGACCAGGATCGCATCGAGCGAAGGCACGTCCGCATTGACCGGAACGTGATACTCGGCAAAGTCGCCGTTCATGATCCGACCCGTCCTGCGGTCGGTGATTGCTTCCTCCTGCAAGGCGAAGGAAATGCCCCAGATCATGCCGCCGAAATACTGGCTGCGCACGAGACGGGGGTTGATAATACGTCCCGCGGCAAAGGCACCGACGAGGCGCGTCACGCGCACCTGGCCGAGATCGGGATCGACCTTCACCTCGGCGAAGACAGCGCCGTGCGAAAACATCGCATGCGCCGCGGCGACAGCCGGATCGCGCGCCGCCTTGGCGGTGCCGACCACGGTTGCGCGGCCGGCACGGGCGAGAATCTCGACGTAGCTTTCGCTGCGCCCTTCATCATCGAGCCGGTAAAGCCGGCCGGAACGGGCCACCACGCCGACATTGCCTGTACCGAAGAGTGGCGACGCGGGATCCGCGGCGGCGATTCCTGCCAGCTGCGTGATTGCGTCCTCGCCGGCGTTGTGAAGCGCCAATCCGGCGCTGGCGGTATGGCCCGAGCCGCCGGCGATGCCACCATCAGGGAGGTTCGAGATGCCGGAATGGAACTCGACCTGGTCGGGATCGAGGCCGATCGCTTCGGCCGCGATCTGGGCAAGCGCCGTCCAGGCACCCTGCCCCATGTCGGCGCCGCCCGTCTCCACCAGCGCGGTACCGTCGGAGCGCAGAGTGACGCGCGCCTCAGCCGGAAAATGGGGACAGTGAAAGAGCGCCGTCCCCATGCCCCAGCCGACGAGGAAACCGTCCTTGTCACGCATTTGGCGCGGCTTGAGCGGCCGACCGGCCCAGCCGAAACGCTCAGCGCCTTGGGCGTAACATTCGCGCAGCGCTTTGGACGAAAATGGCCTGCCGGTACCGGGCTCCGTCTCGGCGTAGTTGGCGAGACGGAAATCGAGCGGGTCCATGCCACAGGCTTCAGCCGCCTCATCCATCGCGACTTCGAGCGCCGCCGAGCCGGACGCCTCGCCGGGCGCACGCATCGGGCCCGGCGTGCCAATGTCGAGTCGCAAGCCTTTGTGTTCGGCGAGGATTGCCGGGCTGGCATAGAGCGGCAGCGATGCATTGCCCGCTGGCTCAAGGAAATCGTCAAAGCTGGAAGTTGCGGCGAGGACATGGTGATGCAGCGCCGTGAGGCGGCCGTCCGTATCCGTGCCGAGGCGTAGCGTCTGCCACGTGCTGCCGCGATGCCCGACGGGGCCATACATCTGCGCGCGGGTGATCGCCAGCTTGACCGGTCGCTTCAGCATGCGCGCGGCGAGGATCGCGAGGATCTGCGGCCCGTTGAGGATGGCCTTGGAACCGAAGCCGCCCCCGAGGAAAGGCGAGCGGATCAGCACGTTCTCGGCCGGTATGCCAAAAAAGGCCGCGTAGGACTTGCAGCTCAATGCCATTGCCTGGTTGGGCATATCGAGCGTCACCCGGTCGCCATCCCACTCGGCGACGACGGCATGCGGTTCCATCGCGTTGTGATACTGCGGCGGCGTTACATATTCGGCATCGATTACATGAGCGGCGGCCGCGAGGCCGGCCTCGACGTCGCCATGCACCGTGCGCGCCGGCGAACCGACGCCGACCACTTCAGTATCGAAGCGCTCGCCGTTCTCCCGTCCCGTGCGGGCATGCTCGACGTCATATGTCGGGTTGAGCAACGCGGCTCCTTCCGTTGCCGCTTCCAGCGTCTCCGCGACCACCAGTGCGATCGGCTGGTTGACGTAACGCACGGAGTCATTCTGCAGCACCTCGACGCGAAAGCCGAAGGGCGGCATCTTTTCGTCCGGATCATGGGCCAGCGGCGGCCGGTTGGCCGGCGTCAGGACCTCGACAACGCCGGGATGGGCCTTGGCAGCCTCGACGTCGAGCCCCGTCACCCTGCCACGCGCAATACGACTGACCGCCATGACGGCATAGAGCATGCCAGCCGGACGATTGTCAGCCGCATAAGTCGCACGGCCGGTAACCTTGAGCACGCCGTCGCGGCGCGTCAGCGGCTGGCCCGCATTGGAGCCATGCCGGCGGTATTGGGGAAACGGGGAAGCGGTGTCAGGCGACATGATTCGCTCCGGTGGTTTGCGTTCCGGGGATTGTTGAAAAAGGCGAAGCCGGCAGCGCGGGCATGACGTCGGGCGTTCCTTCCAGCGCAAGGGCCAGGGCACGCGTGACGATGCGGCGGGCCAGCTCGATTTTGAAGGCATTGTCGCCGGAGGGCCGTGCCTCGGCGAGCGCCAGTTCGGCGGCCTTTGCAAACGCCTCAGGCGTCGGGCGAATGCCTTCGAGCGAGGCTTCCGCTTCGCTTGCGCGCCAAGGCTTCGCCGCGACGCCACCCAGCGCGATACGCGCCTCGCGGATGATGCCGCCGTCCAGTTCCATCGCCGCCGCCACCGAGACGACGGCGAACGCATAGGAGGTGCGCTCGCGCAGTTTCAGATAACGGGCGTTACGCGCGAAGGTCGCGCTCTTGGCCGGAATCCGCACGGCGACAATCAGTTCGCCCGGCGAAAGCACGGTCTCCCGTTCGGGCGTGGTACCGGGAAGGCTGTGCAGTCCATCGACGGCAATCTCGCGGGCGCGCTGCGGACCTTCGACCTCGATGACGGCATCCAGCGCCACCAACGGTACGCAGAAATCGGAAGGATGGGTGGCGATGCACTGCTCGCTCCAGCCGAGCACGGCGTGGAGACGGTTCTCGCCATCGCGCGCATCGCAGCCCGCTCCCGGTGCACGCCGATTGCAGGCACTGGCGAGGTCATGAAAGTAGGCGCAACGCGTGCGCTGCATCAGATTGCCGCCCACCGTTGCCGCATTGCGGAGCTGCGGGGACGCCCCCGAAAGCAGCGCTTCCGCAACAGCGGGGAAGGTGCGTGCGAAGCGCGCGTCATAGGCGAGGTCGGCATTGCGGACCAGAGTACCGATGCGCACGCCGCCATCCGGCAGCCAGTCGATACGGTCGAGGCCGGGCAGCCGCGTGATGTCGACGACCCGCTGCGGCCGGGCGATGGCGCCCTTCATCAGATCGAGCAGATTGGTGCCGGCAGCCAGATAGACCGAGCCCGGCACGGCCGCGGCTGCTACCGCCTCCGATACGCTGGCCGGCCGCACGTAATCAAAGCGATTCATGCCGCGTCCCTCCCCTTGCGTTCCGCGAGCGTTTTTTGCGCTTCCAGAACCGCTTCGGTGATGCCTTGATAGGCGCCGCAGCGACAGATATTGCCGCTCATCAGTTCCCGGATGCGCTCAGGATCGTCTCCTGCCTGGCCTTCGGCGATGAGGCCGACCGCGCTCATGATCTGACCCGGTGTGCAGTAGCCGCATTGAAAGCCGTCATGTGCGATGAAGGCGGCCTGGAGCGGATGCAGCATCTCTCCCTCTGCGAGCCCTTCGATCGTGGTGACCTGCGACCCATCAAGGCTCGCGGCGAGCGTCAGGCATGAGTTGATCCGCCGACCATCGACGAGCACGGTGCAGGCACCGCATTGGCCCCGGTCACACCCTTTCTTGGTACCCGTCAGATCCAGTCGCTCGCGCAACAAGTCGAGCAACGTCACCCGGGGGTCGTCGAGCGCAACCAGACGCGGCTGGCCATTGATGGTGAGGCTGATGGAGAGTGACATGAGGTACCCCATTCAGTGTTTTTGATGTATGGATCGGAGCCGCCGAAACGGCGGAGGATGCAGCCGCGGAAAACGATCGGACGCAGCGGTCCATCGCCCTTGGCTGGAAATGCTCGCTTTCTTGTGGTTTCCCAGCGGGCAATGTACTTATACGGAGGATGCCTCCGTTTATCAAGTGGAAAAGAAAAAGGCCTGTTCAAAGAAATGGGATCCGAGGGCGCAAAGACAAGCCGCAAGCCGCGTGCGGATTCGATCCGCAATCGTGAGCGCCTGATTGAGGCAGCGACGCAAATCTTCAGCACCGGCGGTCCGCAGGCGAGCCTGGAAGCGGTGGCGCGCCACGCCGGCGTCGGGATCGGCACGCTTTACCGGCATTTTCCCACGCGAGAAGCCGTGTTTGAGGCGGTCTATCGCCACGAGGTCGACCATCTCGCCGAGATTGCCGAGCGGCTTGCCGGCGACGGCGACCCGGTGGAAGCGCTGCGGAAATGGCTTCAGGCCAATGTCCGCCTCGTCGCCGCCAAGAAGGGCATGATCGAAGCACTCCAACTCGCCGCACATGGCTCGTCCGAATTGAAGGCCTATTCCTTCGAGCAGCTGACCAAAGCGATCGGCTTGCTCCTCGAACGCGCGGTCGCGGCCGGCAAAATCCGCTCCGACGTCCCGCCGGAAGATCTGTTGCGTACCCTGTTCGGTATTTTCTATTCCCAGGGCGCGGCCGACTGGCAGCCCAACGCCCTGCGCCTCGTCGAAGTCTTTGTTGACGGACTGGCCAAGCGCTGAGGCCATCATCCTGGGATGAGGCGGGATGAAATCGGCGATTGCGCCTTATCCCCACCACCCGCCAGGCAGAGTCCCTGTCCGCCGCAAACGTCAGAGCAATTTGTCGAGCGTGATCGGAAGCTCCCGTACGCGGATGCCGGTGGCGTTATAGACGGCATTGGCGACTGCCGCACCGACGCCGGTGATGCCGATCTCGCCGATGCCGCGCGCACCGAGCGGACTCTGCGGATCAGGGATGTCGGTCCAGATCACGTCGATTGCCGGAACGTCCAGATGCACCGGCACGTGATATTCGGCGAGCGACGGATTCATGATCCGCCCGCTGCGCTCATCGAATAGCGTCTCTTCAGAGAGGGCAAGGCCCAGGCCCATGATGATTCCACCGCGGAACTGGCTGGCCGCCGTCTTGGGATTGAGAATGCGGCCGGTATCGAAGGAACCCAGGAAACGTGTCACCCTGACCTCACCGGTGACGACACTCACCTTGACTTCGCAGAACTGAGCACCGTAGCTGTGCATGGAAAATTCCTGCACTTCGGCCGGCTCGGGTGCTTTTGCTTCGACGATAATCTCCTCGCGCCCCGCACGGCTCAGGATCGAGGCATAGCTCTCAAAGCGATCCGCCGCATCCCGATGACCAAGCCCGCCATCCCGGGTGACCAGCGCCTCGACCGTCAGCCCCGCAAGCGGGGAATCATTACCGGCCAGCTTGAGGAGTTCCTCCATCAATGCGCGATGCGCGGCAATAATGGCCGCGGCAATCGAAGCAGTCTGAGACGAGCCGCCGGCGATCGTGCCGGTCGGATGATTGGTGTCGCCGTGATCAAACCGGACCTGATCGATCGGCAGACCAAGGCGCTCCGCGGCATGTTGGGCTTGCACCGTCGCGGTGCCCATGCCCATCTCATGGCTGCCCATCTCCACCACTGCATACCCATCGCGGCTGAGCCTGATTCGCGCGGCGCCACCCGGCATGCGATAATATGGATAGGTGGCGGTGGCGACACCCATGCCGATCAGCCACTCGCCTTCGCGGCGACTACGCGGTACAGGAGAACGTCTTTCCCAACCGAAACGCTCAGCACCCCGCGCATAGGCTTCCACCATGTGACGCGCCGAGAAGGGTCGGCCACTGGTGGGATCCTTCTGGGGTTCGAGCCGGCGACGCAATTCGATCGGATCAAGCTTGAGCTCTTCGGCCAGTTCGTCCAACGCGCATTCGAGCGCAAACGTACCGACGGATTCGCCGGGTGCCCGCATGAAGGTGTTGGCGACCATGTCCATGTCTGCGACGCGCTGATCGACCTTGATGGCCTCCGCGGCATAGAGGTGGCGCGCCGGGAAGGTGAACTGCTCCGGGCAGTTGTTATGCGGGGTCATTGCGGCCGTGCCTGTATGAATCAGGCTCAACAGCGTGCCGTCTTCGCGCGCACCGAGCGCCACCCTCTGTTCCGTGATGGTACGGCCGCCGGTGACGCGAAACACGCCCTCGCGGGAGAGCGCAATCCGTACCGGGCGTCCGCTCAGCTTCGCCGCGGCGATCCCCAGCATCTGGTGATGCCAAAGCCCCTTGCTGCCGAAACCGCCGCCGACAAACGGCGAGAGGATGCGGATTTCTTCCTCCGCCATGCCGAACACGCCCGAAAGCGTCCAGCGGGTCAGGTGGAGCATCTGGCTCGCGTCATGAACGGTTAAGTGGCCGTCCTCCCAAAGAATCGTCGCCGCATGCGGCTCGATCGCTGCATGGCTGTGACGCGGCGTGCGATAGGTGAGGTCGATCTTGATCCCGGCCTGCGCCAACGCCTGGTCGGCATCGCCAATCTTGATAGTTGTCTCGTCGCGCAATATGCGTTCCGGCCGGCGGGCCCGGCGTTTAGCCTGGTCGAAGATCAGGCTAGCGGGCTCGGCCTCATAAGTAACGCTTATCAGTGATGCGGCATGGTCCGCCTGCTCCTGCGTCTCGGCAAGAACCAGGGCCACAGGCTCGCCATTCCAATGGATGCTGTCATCCTGCATCACCGGCAAGCTGCTCATGCCGGCCGCCTGGGGCTGGGTCATGATGACCGCCGGAGGCTGCATGCGGGGCGCGTTGCGGTAGGTCATGACCAGGACGACACCGGGCGCCTGATCGGCCCTATCCGTCTCGAGCGTGGCAATGCGCCCGCGCGCGATGGTGCTGTAGGCCAGCGCGGCATAGGTCAGGCCCTCAACCGCCACCTCGGCGGCAAAACGCGCCTTGCCGCGCACCTTAAGCGGCCCATCGACCCGAGAGAGGGAGCTGCCGACGCGACCATGCTTCCTGGCAGGCGCTTGGGGCGAAAAATCATGGGTTGCCGCACCGGCGGCCATCGCCCCCTGATTGGCTTGATCGACCACGCTCATGCCATTCGTTCTCCTGCAAGCTCAGTCAGCACGGCGACGATCGTCCGCTTCGCAAGCTCGATTTTGAAGCCATTGTCGCGCAGGGGTGCGGCGTCGGCGAGTTCGGCTTCGGCGGCGGCGCGGAGCATCGTTGGGGTCAACCGTGTCCCCTTGAGCATTGCCTCCGCAGTCAATGCGCGCCAGGGCTTGTGGGCGACGCCACCCAGCGCCAGCCGGACCTCACGCACAGTGGCGTCATCCTCGATATCGAGCGCGGCAGCAGCCGCGACAAGCGCGAAGGCATAGCTTGAGCGATCACGCACCTTTCGATAAGTCGACCGCCGCGCCGCCGATAGCGGAGCGATCTGCACCGCCGTTATCAGCTCACCCGGTTCCAGTACCGTCTCCCTATCGGGTCGCCCGCCCGGCAGCCGATGGAGATCGACCAGCTGAACTGCACGGGTACCGGACGCGCTTTTGAGGTGCACCACCGCACCGAGGGCGGCGAGCGCGACGCACATGTCGGAAGGGTGTGTCGCGACGCAGGAGGGCGAGGCGCCTAGGATTGCATGCATGCGGTTGAAGCCGTCGATCGCATCGCATCCCTCTCCCAGGACACGCTTGTTGCAGCGCGCCGCATCGTCATAGAAATAGGCGCAACGCGTACGTTGGAGCATGTTGCCACCGACCGTCGCCATGTTGCGGATCTGGCCGCTCGCGCCGGCGAGGATGGCGCGCGTCAACAAGGGATAACGGGTTCGGACGGCTTGGTGCTCGGCCACCGCGGTGTTGCTGGCGGCGGCACCGATCATAAGGCCGCCATCGGCCAACTCCTCGATCTCGCGTGAAAGCCCCGTCACGTCGACAAGGGACTGCGGGTTCTCCACGGTCTCGCGCATCAGGTCCACGAGATTGGTGCCGCCGCCGAGAAATTTCGCGCCGGCACTGCTCGCCAGATGAACCGCTTCGGCGCTGTCCCGTGCTCGCGCATAGGTGAAAGGCGTCATTTCGCTTCTCCCATGGCGATCGCCTGCGCGATCGCATCCATGATGCCGTTATGGGCGCCGCACCGGCAGAGGTTGCCGCTCATTCTTTCACGAAGTTCATCGCGATCGAGTGCGATCTCAGGCGCGGCAAGATCAGCGGTCAACACGCTCGGTAGGCCGCGCCGCATCTCAGCCGCCATCCCGATCGCCGAACAGATCTGTCCGGGCGTGCAGTAACCGCACTGGAAGCCGTCATGCTCCATGAAGGCGCGCTGGAGGGGGTGAAAGTCACCCTCAGCTGCGAGGCCCTCGATGCTGGTCACCGACCGGCCGTCGTATTGCACGGCGAGCGCGAGGCAGGACAGGATGCGCTCGCCATCGACGAGCACCGTACAGGCACCACAAGCGCCTTGATTGCAACCCTTCTTGGTGCCACTGAGATGCAGATGTTCTCGCAGGAGATCGAGCAGAGAGACGCGCATATCGGCGGGGAGGGAAACGGATTTCCCGTTGATCGTGATGGACATGGGCGGCCTGTAACGAAGAGAAATCGGCGATGCTCGGAGAAATTAACTACCGGGGCGACAGACGGTTCCCACCGCCTTCCCGACGCGAACTTCCTGGTCCCAAAACATCGGAATATGAACCGCCTTTAGCCCCGACGGATGACTGACAACCAGGAAATATCAAGCCAGGAATCCCTGTTCATCGACAACAAATTGCCGAGGCCGCTGTTCCCTGTCGCCGACAGGGACAGCCGACACGCGCAAGGCGCTGGCCGCTCAAAGCCGTACATTGGATTAACCGCGGCGATCACAGCCAAGCGTGCCGCAGGAGAACTCAGAAGCCGTAAAGGCGAGCCGGGTTCTCGACGAGAATCTGCCTGCGGGCCGCAGGCGGGGCGCAATCCAGCAGAAAGTTAAGCAGCTCCGCGTCGTCAGGATAGGCGCCGCGCGGGACGCCGACATGGGGCCAGTTAGAGCCCCAGATGATGCGGTCAGGGGCGTGAGAGATGATCCGCTTCGCCACCGCCGCGACATCGGCATAGTCCGGGCGGCCGGTCTCACTCGTCTCATAGGCGCCGCAGATCTTGACCCAGGCGTTGCCACGGTCGACCAGGCGAAGAATCTCATCTATCCGCGGATCTTCAGGCGGAACCGGGGGCATGAACTTGCCGATGTGATCGATGACGTAATCCGTCTCAATCGCGCGTAGCGCATCCAGGTGCTGGGCGATTTCCTGGCCGTTGAACTGGACCAGCAGGTGCCAGCCCACGCCGCGCGCCAGCCGTTCAATCGGCTTCATGTCGGCGATTTTTACGGCACCACCCGGCAGATTCATGATGCGTGCGCCCCGCACTCCCTGCCGGTCCAGCAGTTCCAACTCTTTCAGCGTCATATCAGGCGCAACGGCGATGACGGCTCGCGCCTGCTCTTTGCCGATCTGTTCCAAGGCAGCGAGGGTCGCGCCATTGTCGAACTGACAGGCATTTGATTGCGCGATTACGACACGGTCGAGACCGAGACGCCGCTGCACGACCGCGTAATCCTCCACGGTCGCCAATTCGGCGATCGGCGGTCCGCTCGGCCGGGCCGCGAAACCGGGCAGGTAGAAATGCATATGACAGTCGGTGCCACCCGCTGGAGCCTTCAATCGCGGCGGCGGACCGTCAAGCGGTCGCGTATTGGCGGGGATGGCCGTCACGGATCAATCTTCTTTGAGCGCAAATTCGTTGAGCGCCGCCCGATTGATCTCGACGCCAAGACCGGGTCCCCCCGGAATGGCGACGATGCCGCCCTCATGCTCTATCGGCGCCGACAACACCGCTTGGCGGAATGGATTGACGGTGCGGTCGAATTCCAGGATCGGTTCGATCGGATTGTGACGCGGCGGATTGGGCGGCAGCGCCGCCATGAACTGCAGGCCGGCGGCGAGAGCGACGCCGGTTCCCCAGACATGCGGCACCAGGCGTATCCCATGCATCGCTGCCATATCCGCCACACGCCGCATCTCGCTGAAGCCGCCGACACCGCAAAGATCCGGCTGAAGTATGTCGACGGCGCGTGTGGCAAGCGGCTCGCGCATGCCATAGCGCGTATGCCAAGTCTCACCGCCGGCGACGGGAATGGGCTGGCCCGCCCGCACCGTACCATAGGCTTCCAGATCCTCCGGCAGCACCGGCTCCTCGAACCAGTCGATGCCATAGGGCTGGGCACGCCGCCCGAGCTCGACCGCTTCCAAGGTGTCATAACCATGATTGGCATCGATCATCAGACGCGTCTTCGGGCCGATCGCCTCGCGCGCGGCGGCGATGACCCGCAGATCCTCTTCGACGTCGAAGCCGATCTTGATCTTGACGGCATGGAAACCCTGCTTTGCATAACCGCCGACTTCCTCGGCAATATCGCTGACGCGATCGGTCCCCTGCTTGCGAAAGCCGCCGGTCGCATAGGCTTTCACGCTCTCGCGGAACCTGCCGCCGAGCAAAGTCGAAATCGAGGCGCCGAAATGCTTGCCCTTGATATCCCAGAGGGCGACATCGATGCCCGACAACGCGGTGACGGTCAGTCCCCGCTGCCCCTGATCGCGCAAAAGATTGTGGAGCTCGATCCAGAGGCGTTCGGTTTCCAGTGGATTGCGGGCGACGAGGGCCGGCGCGTAGGCCTTGACGATTGCTGCATTGGGTAATGCGGGGCCGAGACATTCGCCCCAGCCGGTCGTACCATCCGAGCAGATGATCTCGACCAGGCAGTGCTGGCGGCGATCAAAGCGCATGGAAGCGCTTTCGAATACCTGGGAAAGCTTGTGATCGAGAATATGGGTTCTGACCGTTTCAATCTTCATGCGCGGCGCTTCAGGCACGGTAGGGTTCGATCAGCTGCGCCAGCATTCGCGTCTCTTCCTCCGTGAGGTCGGTGAGCGGCGCGCGCACCGTTCCGGCATCAAAACCGATCAGCCGCACGCCCGCCTTGATGGCCGCGACCGCATAGCCTTTCTTGCGGTCGCGGATCTTCATGAAAGGATAGAAGAACTCTTTGAGAATTGCATCCGTCCGTACGCGCTGGCCGGCGCGCAATGCCGCATAAAATTCCTGTGCCAGTTTCGGCACGAAGTTGAATACGGCGGAAGAATAGGTCGTGACCCCTGCCCCCAGATACGCATCGGCGAACAATTCCGCCGTCGGCATGCCCCCGAGATATGTCAGGCGATCGCCCAGCTTCGCGGTGATTTCGCGCACCAAGCCGATCTTGCCCGATCCGTCCTTGAAGCCGATCAGATTGGGACATTGTTCGCAAAGCCTGGCCAAAGTGTCGGCTTCGACGATCGAATTATCGCGATTATAGATCATCACGCCGATCTTCACCGCGTCGCAGACCGCCTTGATATGGGCGAACAGCCCGTCCTGGCTCGCTTCGATCAGGTAATGCGGCAGGAGCAGGATGCCGTCCGCGCCGGCATCTTCGGCCGCCCTGGCGAGTGACACTGCCATGCGCGTCCCGTAGCCGCATCCCGAGACGATCGGCGTCTCGCCTGCGGCAGCCTTCGCCGCCCGAACGATCGCGGGCAGTTCTTCGGGCGCCAGAGAAAAGAATTCGCCGGTTCCGCCGGCTGCGAACAGGACACTCGCGGCGAAGCCGGAGAGCCAGCCGACGTGATCGGCGTAAACCCGGCTGTTAAAGGCGCCGTCGGAACCGAAAGGAGTGACGGGGAATGACAGGAGACCCGCCCCGAGGGCGGCTTTCAGGGCATTGGGTTCCATGAGAGGTCAGATCCCGTTCGACTGAGTGCAACAGTTTGACCGGATCATAGTTCACATCATATCTCTGTCAATAAGAGATATGATGACTAAAATCAGCTCTGCCGGATCAAATTCCGGTAGCGCTGGAGACTGCCTTTAAGATGCGTCCGCACCGCATCTCGCGCTGCCTCTTCGTCGCGCGCCAGAATCGCCTCGGCGATCAGCTTGTGCTCTGCCTGGATCTGCTCCAGATAGCCTGCGGCCGTGCGTTCGGGGCGCCCTTCCTGCAGCGATGAGCGCGGAATGACGGCTTTGCCCATCATCTCAAAGAATTCGCGAAAGCGAGGATTGTTAGTGGCGTTGGCGATCGCGACATGGAAGGCGAAATCGGCGGCCGTCGTCGGCTTGCCCTCGGCGATGAGAACGCTGAGATCATCGAAGCGCTCGAAGATCACCTCCATCTGTGCCGGGGACCGTCGCGCCGCAGCCAGGCCCGCGGCCTCTATTTCCACCGCCGCGCGCAACTCAAGCATCTCGATAATCGAAGAAATCCGCGACGTATCCGTGGGCTGAAGCAACAAGGTGCCGGCCATTTGGTTTGTCAGCACGAAGACGCCGACGCCATGGCGCGCCTCGACCAATCCATCGGCCCGCAAGGAAGCGATCGCTTCCCGGATCACCGTCCGGCTGACATCAAAGCGTTGCGTCAGGCCCGCTTCGCTCGGCAGCTTGTCACCGGGCTGGAAGTCGCCGGCGAGAATCGCCTGGCGCAATTGATCGCTGACCTTCCCGACGAGGTTCTTACGCCCGGGGCTTTGCCTCTCTTCTCGTCCCGCTTGTTCCGCACTCTGCGAACTCGTCACATCACGCCTCCGAAGCCGCGAGACCGCACGGCCATCCCTCTTTTCGCTCCCGCCACCTATAGCGGAGCCACCCGAATCCCGTCGAGATTAATCTTGACGACTTATCTCTTAGTTATATGATGACATTAACAATGACATATTACAACAATCGTCATATACGGGGAGGAAGATATGTGGGGCCAAGTCCGGTCGATCATCTGCACCGCCATCCTGGCGAGCGCCGTGCTCTGTGCCGGCAGCTCGATCGCGAGCGCCAAACAATGGCGCGGCTGGAACATCCATGCGCCGGGATATCCCAACACCGTGGCACTGGAACAATTCGCCAAGGCCATCACGGATGGCACCAAGGGCGACATAACAGCGACCGTTTATAACAACGCCGTTCTCGGCGATCAGTCGGACGCAATCGAACAGACGCGCAATGGCGCACTTGATTTCGCCAATTTCAACCTAGGCCCGATGGGACCGATCGTTCCGATGACCGACGTTCTCTCGCTGCCCTTTCTCTTCAACAGCGTCGACCAGATGCACAAGGCGATGGACGGAACCATCGGCCAGAAGTTCAGCGATGCCTTGTCGCAGAAAGGCCTTGTCGCACTTTCCTGGTTCGATTCAGGCGCGCGCAGCATGTACAACACCAAGCGGCCCATTACCAAGCCGGACGACGTCAAGGGCCTCAAGATCCGCGTCATGGACAACAACCTCTATGTCGACATGATCCAGGCCATGGGCGGCAATGCTACGCCGATGGCCTTCGGTGAGGTCTACCAGTCGCTGAAGACGGGTGTGATCGACGGCGCGGAGAACAATTATCCGTCCTATGCGGAGACCAACCACTACGAGGTGGCGAAGTATTACTCGACTACCGACCACCTGATCATTCCGGAATGCCTTTGCGTCTCCAAGGCAAGCTTGGACGCCCTTTCGCTCGACAATCAGAAAATCGTCCGCCAGGCCGCGATCGATGCCGCCAAGATGCAGCGTGAGCTCTGGGCGGCCGCCACCGAAAAGGCCAAGGAAAAGGTCGAACAGGAAGGCGCCAAGATCAACGAGATTACGGATCTGAGCCCGTTTCAGAAGGCGATGCAGCCGGTCTACGATAAATACTACAAGGCGCATCCTGAAATGAAGGCACTAGTCGACGAGATCCGCGCCACCAACTGAGCATCGGCGCCGCCATCTTGCGATCTGCTAACAAGGAGGGTTCCCTTGGCGCATGCTTACAATGATGCAGGAGGGCTGACCGTGGCCGCTCCGTCCGACCGATCCGCCGCAACGATCAACCGCGCTCTCGATGGGATAGCCTGGCTATGCATGCTCATTGCCGGCATTGCCGTTGTCGTCCTGATCGCCGTCTTCGGATGGCTGGTCTTTGGACGCTATATTCTGAACGACACGCCGACCTGGGTGGAGCAACTCTCACTCCTGCTCATCAACTACATCACTTTTCTTGGCGCGGCAGTCGGCGTGCGTCGCCATACCCATCTCAGCATCGACTTCATCCGCGAGAAACTGCCGAAAATTCCCCGCATGATCATGCGCTGCCTTTCGGAGCTGACCGTCATCGTCTTCGGCGGGTTCATGGCTTGGCAGGGTTGGACGCTGGTTGCGACCAATCATGATCGCGAAATCCCCATGATCGGCCTCTCCGAGAGCTGGCGTGCGGCACCCCTCCTGATCAGCGGTATCCTCATCATGCTGTTCTCGGCAGCCGATCTCGTCAGCGGCGCCATGGCCCGCAACCGCAAGCCTGACACCTTATAGGTCGCATAACATGGGACTGATCATTCTCTTCGGGCTGTTCTTCTTCTCCCTGATCATCGGTGCGCCCGTGGCTTTCGCGATCGGCATTTCCGCCATCGCCACCTTCATGTACGAAGGATTGCCGCTATTCGTCGCCTTCCAGCGGATCCTTGCCGGCATTTCCGTCTTCTCGTTGCTTGCCATTCCCTTCTTCATCTTCGCAGGGGAGTTGATGCTGCATGGCGGGATCGCGGCTCGACTGGTTCGCCTGGCAGCCGCCGCGGTCGGCGCGAGCCGCGGCGGCCTCGGCGTCGTCAACGTGGCCTCATCCATGCTGTTCGGCGGCATCACCGGTTCGGCCGTTGCAGATGCTTCCGCACTCGGCGCAACCCTGATGCCGATCATGAAAGAAAAAGGTTATGACGCCGATTACGCGGTCAATGTGACGGTAACCTCCTCGATCGCCGGGATCGTCATACCGCCCAGCCATAACATGATCATCTATGTTGTAGCAGCCGGGGGCGGCATTTCCCTCAGCCAGCTCTTCATGGCGGGCATCATTCCCGGCATCGTCATGTGCTTTTTCTTGGCTGTCGCAGCCTATGTCGTCGCCATTCGGCGCGGGTACAAGGCTGAGCGCTTTCCCGGCTGGCAAGTGCTCGTCACCAGCTTTTTCGTGTCCCTGCCCGGCCTGCTCACCGCCGTGATCGTTGTCGGCGGGGTCCTCTCCGGTGTGCTGACGGTGACGGAATCGGGTGCTTTCGGCGCGATCTATGCCATCGTCGTCACCGGGCTCGTCTACCGCCAGCTGACCTGGCCCGGCTTCAAAGCGGCGGTCGCCAATTCGGTTAAAACCACCGCCCTGGTCATGATCCTGGTCGGCTGCGCCTCAGCCTTTGGCTACCTGCTGGCGCTTTATCGGGTGCCGGAAACGCTGTCGCTCATGTTCACCTCCGTCTCCGACAATCCCTATGTCATTCTGTTCCTGCTGAATGTCGCCTTGCTCGTCCTTGGCATGGTCATGGATATGGCGCCGTTGATCCTGATCTGCACGCCGATCTTCCTGCCGGTCGTGGTCAGTCTCGGTATGAGCCCGATCCAGTTCGGCATCCTGCTGATGATGAATCTCGGCCTCGGCCTCTGCACCCCACCAGTCGGCGCCTGCCTGTTCGTCGGATGCGCGATCGGCGGGGTGCGCATCGAGCAGGCTGTTAAAACCATCTGGCCGTTCTATCTTGCCATCTTCGTCGCGCTGATGCTGGTAACCTATGTACCGGCGATGTCGCTGACCCTGCCGCGATTGCTCAACTAGGAACGGAAATATGCTTAAGCGTCTTTTGATGACCGGCGCCGCGGGCGGTGTCGGCATGGCGATCCGTCCGATGCTGCCGGTCCTCGCCGAAACCGTCTTGCTCTCCGATATAACGCCGATCAGCGACCTGCAGGCCCATGAAAGCTTTCGGCCCTGCGACCTGGCGGACAAGAACGCCGTGGATAAGCTGGTCGGCGGCGTCGACGGCATCCTTCATCTCGGCGGCATCTCGACCGAGAAGCCTTTCGATCTTATCCTCAACGGCAATATCATCGGCGTCTACAATCTGTTCGAGGCCGCGCGCCGCCACGGCAAGCCACGTGTCATTTTCGCCAGCTCGAATCACGTCGTCGGCTTCTACCGCCGTGATCAACGGATCGACGCGACGGTGCTGCCGCGCCCGGACTCGCTGTATGGTGTCTCCAAGGTATTCGGCGAAAACCTGGCAAGCCTCTATTTCGACAAGTTCGGCCAGGAATGCCTTTCCATACGCATCGGCTCCTGCTTCCCGGAACCCCGCAATCCGCGCATGCTGGCGACATGGCTCGCCGTTGAAGATCTGTGCGATCTCTGCGCCTGTGCCTTCTCGGTGCCGCGGCTCGGCAATGCCATTGTCTATGGCGTATCGGATAATGAGGAAGTCTGGTGGGATAACAGCCAGGCATCCTTCCTCGGCTGGCGGCCCAAAAGAAGCTCCGTCCCCTGGCGCGCACGGATCATGTCATCCATGGCGGAAGATCCGGCCGACCCGGCTACCCTCTATCAGGGCGGCACATTTGCCGGCAGCGGCCACCCCGAGGATTGACAGATCGAAGCGAGCCTGTGCCGGCGTTCGATCGGTCTGCGCCGCGGAGAAGAGAACTTTGGCGATGTTATGCCGTGCAGCTAACCGCCTCAAAGCGGGCCGCCCGACGGATCGGCAGTTGATCCATGGCGCCACTCATGTATGACTGGTGTTGACAGTTCTCTCACCGGATCTTCATGTTTTCGACTTTATGGGTGGTACTCCCGATTTTCGCCCTGATTGGCGCGGGTTGGGGAGCAAGCAAGATTGGGGTTCTTGGACCGCATGCGACGACAGAGCTTAACCGCTTCGTCGTCTATTTGGCGCTGCCGGCGCTTCTTTTCGATATCGTCGCGCATAGCCATGGCGCCGAATTGTGGCAACCCGGCTTCATCGCCGCTTTCGGCCTCGGCAGCTTTGCGATCTTCCTGGCGACCGTTGCGATACGCCTGGGGCTTAAGCGGACCTTGGCCGACGCGGCGATCGATGGCCTCAATGCCGGCTATGCAAATACCGGCTATATGGGCTTCCCTCTCGCTTTGGCGGCTTTCGGCCCCGCCTCTCAGATACCGACGACGATCGCCGCCATCATAACCGTCTGCGTCATTTTCGGGGCCGCGATCATTCTGATTGAAATCGGCATGCACAAGGAGCGCAATCGCCTGCGCCTGATCATGGCGGTCGTCCGGTCGCTGGCCAAGAATCCCCTGCTGATCGCGCCGGTTCTGGGAGCCCTCGTGCCGCTCAGCGGGCTGACCCTGCCGGCGCCGGTGGAAGGCGTCTTTAAAATGCTGGGCGGCACGGCCTCACCCTGTGCCCTGGTGGCGCTCGGCCTCTTTCTGGCGCAGCGGCACGGCGTCAACAAACGCGATATTGCGAACTGCCTGCCGCTCATTATCCTGAAACTGATTGCCCAGCCTGTCCTGGTCTGGCTTCTCGCAGCTTTCGTCTTCCGGCTGCCGACATTTACCACCCATGCCGCGGTCCTGCTTTCCGCCCTGCCGACCGGTACCGGCCCCTTCATGCTGGCCGAATTCTACCGTCGGGAGGCCGACGTGACTTCCAACGTCATCCTGGTCTCCACCATCCTCTCCATCCTCACTGTTCCCGCCTATCTCGCCATCGCGCAATAGTCGCGGGCCGATGAAGCGATCATCGGCCCCGCGAAAGATAAGCGGCTCGACCTGTCAGCTCAGGCTGCGGCAGCGAGGCTGGAGCCGAAGACTTCGTAATGGATCCGTGCCGACGGTATGCCGAATGACTGCAACTCCTGGAGCTTGGCCCGCATGAAAGGCACCGGACCACAGAGGTAATAGTCAGCTTCCGGCAGGATGACCCGATCACGGATCGCGCCCAGATCGACACGGCCAATCTGGTGATAATCCACGCCCGGCCGGTCTTCCGGCCCCGCCAGCTCATAGAAAATCGCGGTGTCGAGCCGTGGATGCGATGCCGTCAGCTGGCGGAGGTGATCGCCCAGGGCATGTACGCCGCGGTGACGGGCGCCATGCACGAAGACCACTTGTCGCTCCGGCTGTTCGCGGGTGACGTGGTTCAGCATTGACACCATAGGTGTGAGGCCGACGCCGCCACTGATCAGCACCACCGGCGTGTCGCGGTCGAGATGAAGGTTGAAATCGCCGAAAGGCGGCGAGAGCTCAATCAGATCGCCCTCTCTCACATCGTCATGCATCCAGTTGGAAATGAGACCATCGGGCCGATCCGAGAGCCCGGCCTCGCGCTTGATCGACAGCCGCAGATAGTGGTCATTCGGCGCATCGGAAAGGCTGTATTGCCGGGGCTGGATGAGCGTGCCGTCGCCTGCCCTGCCGCGGACGCTGACGAATTGGCCCGGCAGGAAATCAGGCACAGCACCGCCATCCACCGGATAGAGGTAGAACGAGGTGATCTCCTCGCTCTCCTGTGTGCGTCGACCGATCCGGAACGGGCGCCAGCCCGACCAGCCGCCCTTGGCCGTTGCCGCATCCGTGTAAAGCTTGTTCTCCGCTTCGACCAGCATATCCGCCAACTGACCATAAGCAGCAGCCCAGGCATCGATCAATGCGTCACTGGCCGCGGCACCCATCACCTCGCGAATGGAAGCAAGGAGATGCATACCGACAATCGGGTAGTGCTCGGCGCGAATGCCGAGACTGGCATGCTTGTGGGCGATACGGGTGAGCACCGGCAATAAAACGGAGGGATCGTCGATATTCTCGGCATAAGCCAGCACGGCCATTGCCAACGCCTGCTGCTGTTCACCATTGGCCTGATGCGCCTGATTGAACACATGCTTCAGCTCCGGATTGCGGCTGAACATCCGTTGATAGAAGTGTCGGGTCAGCCTCACCCCATGCTCCTTGAGGGCCGGCACCGTATCTCGGACCAACTTCCGTGTTGCAGCACTTAACATCGTGATCTTCCTCTGATGTCGGTTTGCGATTGAACGGATTTAAAAGCGGTATTGTTTGTACCTCTTATATAGAAGAAGAAGCCTGCCGGCGCACATGCGACCGAATCGCGCAGAGGAAGGAAGCGGTTACTGCCGGATTCGCACGCTCGACGCCGACTTGACGGTGTAAAGCTCGACCTGTTCGACAAAACCACGCAACGCATGGCCGCCGATCGAGGCAGTGACAGATCGGGGCAATAAGCCGGCCATACGCGAAGACATCAGCAAAGGCTGACCGGTGCTGCTGCAGGCACCCTGGATGCGACTGACGAGATTGACGTCGGGACCGAACACCGTGAAATCGAGGCGTTGACCGGAACCGATATTGCCATAACTGACAGTGCCGTAATGCAGCGCGATACCTGCCTGCAGCGCGGCGTCGGGTTCGGCCACTTCCCGCAGCCGCGCCAAAGCGACGAGGGCGCCGCGCAAAGCGGCGGCACAGGAGGCAGCGGGATCATCCTTGGGAAAGAAGGCGAGGACCGCATCGCCCATGAATTTGAGAACCTCGCCGCCGGCTTCCGCGATCGCCGGCACGACATGATCGAAATAGATATCGAGCAGTTTGAGAACACGGCTGCCAGGCAGGCGATTGGAGAGTTCCGTGAAGCCACGCAGATCGCAGAGCAGCAGCGCCGCCTCAAGCGTCTCGACGGCGCCCCGCCGGATATGGCCGGCGAGAATGCGCTGCGCCGTGGTCGCGCCGATATAAGTGTCGAACAGAGTCAATTCGGTGCGACGCAGGAGGCGCAATTCGCAGACATTGCGCAGCGCCGGCAGAACGCGGTCCAGC
Organism: Dongiaceae bacterium; assembly: GCA_035539215.1. GTDB lineage: Bacteria > Pseudomonadota > Alphaproteobacteria > Dongiales > Dongiaceae > Dongia_B. The sequence goes on from DATLIX010000134.1 coordinate 95,906, forward strand.
GTAGCAAGATCGAAGGCGGAGAAGCCGCCGCACGCTGCCGTGCAGAAAGAGGCGGCGCTCACCGGGCCATCGGTATTGCAAAGCGGCACGATGTAATATTCGACGAGATGACGGCCCTGAAAAATGTCGATCCCGGTCCAGGCTGGCGGGATATCGCCTGCCGGCCGCACGCGGACCGCCTCACCGGTGTCCATGACTTGGCGAAGCGGGCTGCCGGCGAAGGCACCGGTGGAGAGGATGCCATGTTCCCGATCGCGAACTTCCACGGGCTCATTTGGCGCCCAGGCGACGGTGCGGCCGAATATCTCCGGATGCAAGGTACGCAGATGGAGGGTCAGGCGATCGACCGGGAGGCCGATCTTGCGCAGCCGCAGGCCGAGGCCCGCGATTAGCCCCGCATCGTCCAATTCATGGCAATCATTGCTCGCCAACCACTCGACGATCTCGAGAACCGCCTGCGTCTTTACCGGAGCGCTGTCGCCCTTGCGGTACTTCCGTGACGACTTTTCACCGAGATCCTGCATGTCGGGTTCCTCCGGGAAAGGCCACGCCGGTGGCTGCCTCTCCCCAATAACGCCGGATCACTTGTCGATCGTGGTGAGATGCGCGCCGTCATCGGCAACAAAGACCGCCAGCAGACGAGCCGGCTCGGTCGTGCTGGCGTTCTCGCTGACGATATGCGTGCTGCCGGCCGGCTCAAAGAAGCTCTCTCCGGCCTGGTAGACGCGCACTGCACCGGTCGCCGAATTCTCGGAACGGATGGCGCCACGCAGCACGTAGGCAAGAACGCTACCGGCATGATGATGCTTCGGTGACCTGCCGCCCGGCACATAGCTGACAATCACGGTGCCAGTAACTTCATCGGCCGAGCCAATGCCGGGCGCGCCCAGCACGGTGGCGCTCAGGATCAGGATAGCCGCGAGGCCGCCCGACATACGCTTCTGGATCAATGAGCTCTTCATGATGCTCTCCCGTGGCTCATGGTGGCGATCAGGCGGCGCTGCCGGCTCTTATCGGGTGAACGGCACGGAAGCTGATGGCCACACGGTTCCAGATATTGATGGTGCCGATCAGGACCGTCAGCTTGACGATTTCCTCTTCCGAGAACTGCGCCCTGACGATCTGATAGTCCTCATCGGGAACATGCGTATCGGCAACCAATGTCACCGCCTCGACCCAGGCCAAGGCAGCGCGCTCGCGGGCCGTATAGAGCGGCGATTCGCGCCAGGCATTCAGCAGATACAGACGTTCCTCGGTCTCGCCATGGGCACGGGCGTCGCGGGTATGCATATGGATGCAATAGGCGCAGCCATTGATCTGCGAGGCACGGGTCTTAACCAGCTCGACCAGCGAGCTTTCGAGGCCGGCCGCGGCGATGTGATTCTCCAGGGCGACGACGGCATTCATGGCATCGGGGGCGGCTTTGTACGGATTGAGACGCGGTGTCATCGTTCTTCTCCTAGCTGATGCAGTGTCGGTCGGGCTGCTGCGCTGAAAATCCACTGCGTTTCGACAATGGAAAGATGCGTCTCTTGCACCTGATTGATAATCCACATAATCGGTGAAGGACTTTCCAGTTCGCCGGGACAGTCGCTGCAATCGCGCGGGCGACCACGGATTGAGGCCCACGCCAAGTCCTTGGCCTGGGGGAGACGAGCGTTAATGTGCGCCGCCGCCGCCCTGCAGATTGCCTGGCTTTTTCAGCAGCAGGCTGGCCAGCAGGGCGCCCCCCAGAGCCACGCCCAGCAGGAAGAAGGTGTCGCTGAAGGCGAGGACGTAGGACTGCTGCCGGACTGTTTGAGCAATGGCGATGACCGCCTGATGCCAGGCCTCGTAGCGGCTGCCGGCGCCATGGGCAAGGAAGTAGTCGGTCAGTTGTTGCAGCCGCTCATTGGTCGCCTCCTGCGTCAGGGAGATGGCCTGGGTCAGGATATTGGAATGGAACTGCTCCCGCTTGGTCAGGAAAGTCTGCAGCATGGCGATGCCGATCGCACCACCGATATTGCGCATCATATTGAAAAGCGCGGAGGCGGAACCGGCATTCTCTTTCTCGATGCCGGCCGTCGCTACGGCCGAGAGCGGCGCAAAGGCGAAGGCCTGGCCGATCGCACGGACGATATTCGGCAACAGAAGCTGCGGGCCGGAGTAATCCGCGGTCATGTAGATATTCATGAAGTTGCTGGCTGAAAAGAGGATGAAGCCGAAAGCGATCACCAGCCGTGGATCGAAGCGCTTCATCAGCTTCGGGACGAACGGGATCAGCGCCAGCTGCGGCAGGCCGGTCCAAGCCAGGACCATGCCGATCTGCTCTGAATTGTAGCCCTGAATACGTGCCAGATATTGCGGCAGGATGAAGACCGAGCCGTAGAGGGCCGTCCCCATCAGGAAATTGGCGAGGATACCGAAGCCGAAATTGCGCCTGACCAACAGCCGCAGATTAAGCAGCGGCTTCTTGCTGGTCAGTTCGATCCATATGAACAGGCTCAGGGAAACCGCGCAGATGACGGAGAGGCGCGTGATGAAGGGCGAGCCGAACCAGTCATCCTTATTGCCCTCTTCCAGCACCGTCTGCAGCGTGCCGAAGCCGATCGCCATGGTGAAGACCCCCGGCCAATCCCCCTGCCAAAACTGCGAGAGCTGCATGGGCGAGGATTCCAGCGAGAACCACAGCATCGCCACCATGACAACCCCCGGCACCAGGTTGACGTAGAAAATATACTCCCAGCCCCAATTTTCGGTGAGATAGCCGCCGATGGTAGGGCCGATCGCCGGCGCGAAAGTGGCCGAGATGGCGAACATGGCAAGACCGATCGGCTGCTTCGACTTCGGCAGCAGGGTAATGATGATGGTGAAGGCCATGGGAATGAGAACCCCCCCGGCAAAGCCCTGAATGGCCCGCAGCACGATCATCTGGCCAAGATTATGCGCGAAAGCGCAGGCCGCCGAGAAAATCAGGAACAGGATGGCGTTGGTCAGCACATAGATCCGCAGGGAGAACACCCGCGCCAACCAGGCGGTCAGTGGGATGACGATGATCTCCGCCACCAGATAGGATGTCGATATCCAGCCACCATCATCGATGCCCGCCCCGATGGCGCCCTGGATATCGGCCAGCGAGGCATTGACGATCTGAATATTCAGGACCGCCATGAAAGCGCCGATGGTGGCGCCGATCACGGCAACCCAGCTCTTCAACGAGACATGATCCGCCGGCAGGGTCGAGGCCGGCTGCTGCAGCGACTGGAGCCGATGCGCCGTGGAACCGGCTTGCTGCACATTGGCAACCATGGCTCAGCTCCCCTTCTTCGCGGTCGCAGTCAGATCGGCGACCAGGTTATGCGTTTCGTCCTGCCGTTCCGCTTCCAATGTCGCCTGCTTGGTGTCGATGGTCGGCGTCACCGACATACCGGAGCGCAACAGGCCGGCGAGCGCATCGTTGTCGAAGACGATCTTCACCGGGATGCGCTGCACGATCTTGGTGAAATTGCCGGTAGCGTTATCGGGCGGCAGCAGCGAGAACTCGAGGCCGCTGGCCGGCGCCAGGCTGTCGACGTGGCCACTCAGCTTAACGCCGGGAAAACTGTCGACTTCGACCGCCACCGGCTGGCCGCTCCGCACGTAAGTGAGCTGGGTCTCCTTGAAATTCGCCACCACATAGACGGCATGCAGCGGCACCACGGCCATCAGCTGCGAACCGGCCTGGACATATTGCCCGACCCGCAGCGAGCGGGCACCGACCGTTCCGTCGACCGGCGCGGTAATGGTCGTATAGGAAAGATTGAGTTCTGCCTGATGGGCGACAGCAAGATTGTGATCGTGCTGGGCGACTGCATTGGCGCGCTCCGCCGCGAGGACATCGATCTGCTTCTGGGCTGCGACCAGGCCGGCGCGGCTGCCCTGCAACTCTGCGGTCTTTTCCCCAAGGGCGGCTTCGGTCTGCTGGGCGCGCTGCAGGGTGCCGGAGCCCGTCTTGACGAGATCCTGGTAGCGATCGCGATCCGCCTGGGCAAATTTCAGCGCGGCCTCGGCAGCGGTGATATTGGCTTTCTCCTGGTCGATGACCGATTGCTGCAGGGAAACCTCGGCATCGAGATGATGGATCGCCGCTTCGGTCGCCGTCACATCGGCGCGCGCCTGATCAAGGGCTGTGCGGAAATCGCGGTCATCGATGCGGGCCAGGAGCTGGCCGGCCTTGACCTGCTGGTTGTCCTGGACGAGCACCTCGGCGATATAGCCGGCGACCTTCGGGGCAACGACGGTGAAATCTGCCTTTACATAGGCGTCATCGGTGGATTGCTGATATTGGCCGATGGTCCAGTAGCGCTCGCCGTAATAACCCGCCGCCACGAGGGCGCCGAGCAGCAGCAGAGCGGAAACGCCGCGCTTCAGGATCAGCTTGGTGGTCTGCCGGTTCAGCGTCCGGCCGGCCGGGCGAGGGGTTGGGCTTTCAATGGCCTCGATCATGGTCCCAGTCCTCCAATTGCGGCCGTTGCGTTACGCCGCATTCTTGGAGGAAAGGTATGTTCGGGTTGGCCGTGCGATAATCCGCAGAAAAAGGGAAGGACTATCCAGCCACATATGATAATCGACCCGGCCAAGCCTTGTCTGGCGACGCGATTTGATAATCGGCCGCGCAATGCTAAGGCTGCCGATGATGGGAATTTTCCGCGATTGGGGGAAGCATGGATCGCTTAACGACCCTGACGGCATTCGTTCAAGTAGTTGATAATGGTGGGTTTTCCGCAGCGGCCCGGCGTCTGAACATGTCGGTGACCATGGTCAGCAATCATATCCAGTCATTGGAAGATCGGCTGGGTGTCCGGCTGCTTAACCGCACCACCCGCAAGGTCAGCCTGACGGATGTCGGCAAGGCCTATTACGACCGCTGCACCCAGATCCTTTCGGATCTCGAGGAGGCCGACGAGACTGCCAGTGCCCTGCAATCGACGCCCAAGGGAAAGCTCACGCTCTATACCAGCACCCATATCGTGCGATTTATCGCCCCGGTGGTGACCGAATATCTGTCGCGCTATCCGGAAATGGCCGTCGACCTTCAGATCGGCGAGCGGATGATCGATCTCATCGACGAGGGGGTTGATCTGGCGATCCGCACCTTGCCGGCACCTGATTCCAGCCTGATCGTGCGGCGCCTCACCACGTGGCGGCATATTCTCTGCTGCTCACCCGGCTATCTGGAAAATCATCCGGCGCCCGAGAAGCCCGCCGACCTCACGCAGCATAATTGCCTCCGATACTCGCTCTACCACTATGGCGACGAGTGGCACTTTGCCGGGCCGGACGGCAAGGAGGTGGCGCAGCGCGTCAGCGGCAATCTCGTCACCAACAGCGCCGAGGCCCTGCGGATCGCCGCGCTCACCGGTGAGGGACTGTTCCTGGCGCCGGGCTTCGTCACGGCAGAGGATTTCGAGGCGGGGCGTTTGGTATCGATCATGCCGGACTATAAGCCAGTCGAATTCGGCATCAATGCCATCTATCAGCACCGCCAGCATCTCTCGGCAAAATTGCGTTGCTTCATCGATCTCCTGGCCGAGCGCATCGTCACGCACCGCCATTGGATGCATCCGGGCCGGTGATTTATGGTCGCTGCGTTCTGGCCACGACCTCAGCTCGCTGTATTGACGGTTGATTCCACCGAGAGGCCGGGACGCAACAGGCCCTGCAATAGCGTCTGTGCCGGCACTTTGATGCGGACCGGCAGGCGCTGGACGATCTTGGTGAAGTTGCCGGTAGCGTTTTCGGGGGGCAACAGGCTGAAGAGGGCACCGCTGGCCGGGGCGAAACTCTGCACCTCGCCGGAGATCGCAACGCCGGGATAGGCGTCCACATCGATTTCGACCCTCTGCCCGACCTTCATATGTGTCAGCTGCGTCTCCTTGAAATTGGCGACGACATAGACTTCGTTCGGCACGATCGAGAGCAACTGATTGCCGGCATGCACGTAATTGCCGACGCGGACGTTGCGATTGCCGATGACGCCATCGATGGGCGCACGGATGACGGTCTTTTCGAGATCCTGCGCGGCCAGCCTTGCTTGCGCCGTCGCCTCGTGCAGCTTCTGCTCACTTTCATTGCGCTCGGCCTGGATCACGGTCAGCTGCGCCTTCTCGGCAGTGATCGCGGCAGCGCTGCGGATGACATCGGCTTTGCCCTTGGTCAGGGTCGCCTGCGCGTCGTCATATTCCTGATGCGAAATGACCTTGTCGTCCACCAGCTTGGCATAGCGATCGAACTGCTGCTGTGCGCGCCGCTGTTCGGCATTGGCGGCTTCGAGCTGGGCGTCGGCCTGGGCGATGCGGCTCTGCTGATAGCCGATCTGACTGTCGAGGGTGGCGATATTGGCTCTGGCCGTGGCGACGGCGGCGTCGGCGCGATCGCGGCGCGCGACAAAATCAGGGTCATCGATCCGCACCAGGACGTCGCCCGCTTTCACCACCTGATTGTCGCCGACCTCGACCTTGGCAATGAAACCGTCGATCTGTGGGGCAATCGGCGAGATATCCGCCTGGACATAGGCATTGTCGGTGCTCTCCAGATAACGACCCATCGTCCACCACCAATGTCCGCCCCAGGCGCCGCCGGCGATCACCGCCAGCAAAACGCTACCAAGGACGAGCTTCTTCCTGGAGACGCGGCGGCGCGGCGGCGATTGTAGCGCCTCGCCCGGGCTGGCCTTCAGGTCGATGACATCGGCGGCTGCGTTGGATGGGCTCATCGATATGGCGTTCATCGCTTCAATGTCTCCTTCAAGCCTTGACCTCGAATGCGGCGTCTCGCGTCAAAGCGGTTGCAGCGGTCGGCCGATGGCCTGGCTGGCGGCGACGGTGCAATCGTCCATATCTGCAGGCGCCAGCCTTGTTACTATCACTATGATAGTAACTTAATGTAGTAAGTATCATTTTGCAAGTTACTAAATGAAACTGGGGATGGAATGTCAGCTCTGTCTCGAAATTCATCGATATGACAGCTACTTAAGGGAACCTAAGCGCATCCGGCGGCTTCTCTTCACCCACCCCGCGGGGTCTGCGCGAGCGGCGGCTAAGCTCCGCTGCGTCGGATCAGAGGAAGCCGAGCATCTCGACGAATAGCCGCTTGCGCTCCATATCTACCCTCGACCAATCTCGCCTTTCGCCCGCCAGTCCGCTTGGCCGGCCCCCAACTGCTGGAGAGAAAAGATGCTTGTCAAACAGGCCTTCGACGCTGCGCCGATTGCCGAAATCGCCAGCGACAATGCCGAAACCATCGCCACCAAACTGGATACCGCGACGCGCAGCTTCAAAAACCGCAAAGCCTGGCTGCAGCCCCATCAACGGATCGACATCCTCCGGCGCCTCGCCCGGCTGATGGAACGTGACTACGACACCCTCGCCCTGACCATCGCCCGCGAAGGCGGCAAGCCGCTGACCGATGCCAGGATCGAAGCCACGCGCGCGGTCAATGGTGTCGAGAGCGCCGCTGGGGAATTGGAGCATCTGGCCGGCCGCGAGATTCCCATGGGCCTGACCAAGGCCAGCGAAGGCCGCTGGGCCTTCACCACCAAGGAGCCGATTGGCGTCGTCGTGGCGATCTCGGCCTTCAACCATCCGCTCAATCTGGTCGTGCATCAGGTGGTGCCGGCAATCGCCACGGGCTGCCCCGTCATCATCAAGCCGGCAACGACGACGCCGCTCTCCTGCAAGCATTTCGTCGATCTGGTACATGAAGCGGGCCTGCCGCCGGAATTGTGCCAGTTGGCGGTGATCGAAGACAATGCGCTCGCCGAACGCATGGTAACCGATCCCCGTGTCGCCTTCTTCAGCTTCATCGGCTCCGCCAAGGTCGGCTGGTATCTGCGTTCCAAGCTGGCGCCAGGCACGCGCTGCGCGCTTGAGCATGGCGGCGCCGCGCCCGTCATCGTCGATCAGTCAGCCGATTTGGACGGTCTCATCGAGTCATTGGTGAAAGGCGGCTATTACCATGCCGGCCAGGTCTGCGTGTCGGTGCAGCGGATCTATGTGCATGAGGCGATCAAGCGGCAGTTCCTCGACCGTTTCACCGCCCGCGTCGCCACCCTGCGCGTCGGCGATCCGACACTCGTCGAAACCGAGGTCGGTCCGCTCATCCTGCCGAAGGAAGTCGACAGGGTGGAAAGCTGGGTCAAGGAAGCCGTCGCCGGCGGCGGCAAGGCGATGATCGGCGGCCAGCGGATCAGCGATCATGTCTATGCGCCGACTGTCCTCGACGAGCCGCCGGCCAAAGCCCGCGTCTCGACCGAAGAGGTCTTCGGCCCGGTCACCTGCATCTATGGCTATAGCGATCTCGATGACGCCATCGCGCGCGCCAACAGCCTGCCCGTCGCCTTCCAGGCCTCAGTCTTTTCGCGCGACATCAATACCGCCCTGCAGGCGGCACGCATGGTCGATGCCTCGGCCGTCATGGTCAATGACCATACCGCCTTCCGCACCGACTGGATGCCTTTCGCCGGCCGGCATCAATCCGGCTACGGCATCGGCGGCATCCCCTATACGATGCACGATATGTCGCAGGAGAAGATGGTGGTGCTGAAATTCTGATCGGGCCCGCCGCAGTATCTTTGGCTATTGCGGGGTCGTCAGTGACTTGCCTTCCGGGTCGAACAGATGATTGTTCTCGCGGCCGATGCCAATCTGTACCGACTGTCCGGCCTGGACATCGATGTCGCCTTCGCCCTTGACCACCAGCGTGCTGTCGTCGGCGAGCTGGCAATAGGAATAGGTCTCGCCGCCAAGATGCTCGACCAGATTGACCTTGGCGGGAATGGTTGCCTGAGCAGAACCATTGCCGGCGCCATTCAGCTTCAGATGCTCAGGCCGCATGCCGAGCGTCACCTGTGAACCGGCCGACACATCCTGGCGGACGACCGGAACATTCAGATTGATGCCGCCCGGCAAGGTCAGCACCGCAGCACCGCCGCCGATATTGTCCAGACGCAGCTGCATGAAATTCATTTTCGGCGAACCGATGAATCCGGCAACGAAGAGATTGACCGGACGGCGATAGAGCTCCAGCGGCGTGCCGATCTGTTCGATGCGCCCCTGATTGAGCACGACGATCTTGTCGGCGAGCGTCATCGCCTCGACCTGGTCATGCGTCACATAGATCATGGTGGCGCCGATTTCCTTATGAAGCTTGGCGATTTCCACGCGCATCTGCACGCGCAAGGCGGCATCGAGATTGGACAGCGGCTCGTCGAGCAGGAAGAGTTGCGGCTCGCGCACCAGAGCGCGGCCGATAGCGACACGCTGGCGCTGGCCGCCCGACAAGGTGCGCGGCTTGCGGTCGAGCAGGGGCCGGATCTGCAGGATGTCGGCGACGCGTTCCACGCGCTGCTCGATCTCCTGCTTGGCCATGCCGCCCATCTTCAGGCCGAAGGCCATATTCGCGGCGACGGTCATATGCGGATAGAGCGCGTAGCTCTGGAACACCATGGCGACGCCGCGATCGGCCGGTTCCAGGTCGCTGACATCCTGGTCGCCGATCAGAATGGCGCCGCCGGTAATCTCCTCAAGGCCGGCGATGCTGCGCAAAAGCGTGGACTTGCCGCAGCCCGAAGGGCCGACGAAGACGCAGAACTCACCATCGGCGACTTCCAGATTGACGTCCTTCAGGACATTGAAATCGCCGAAGGATTTCTGCACGCCGCGCAACGCTAATCGAGCCATTCGAAACGATCCTCCCCGCTTCAGCCACCGATCTGCCCTCGCTCCCTTCCAGGGAATCTGTTCCGGGTGACCTTGATCGGACGCAGGTCATCCTGGCTCAGCCACCCCGCAAATGCCATCGCCGGCAAGGATGCAGGCGAGATTGTGATGATCGGGGCTGCAAGAGCTGTTGCCTTACCTATCTTGATGATGGTAATTTTGTAAATCAGAAATTACAATATTTCAGAAAACAGCATGTAGAGGCGTCTTTCGCTCGCTGTTGAACTGGAAAATTCTCAAGCCGGATCAATTGCTTGGTCCGTTGCATGCGGGGAAATGAACAATGCGCGCAGCTTTCATTCACGGGATTCGCGACGTCCGCATCGGCGAGTTGCCTGAACCCACCTGTCCGGCTGACGAAGTGCTGCTGGATGTAGCCGCCGTCGGTATCTGCGGCAGCGATCTGCACTATTATCTGGAAGGCGCCATCGGGGCCGCGTCCATCCGCCAGCCCTTCGTGCCCGGCCACGAATTCTCCTGCCGCGTCGCCGAGGATCGGCCGGATCTCAATTTGAAGAAGGGGCAACTGGTCGCCGTCGACCCGGCGCGCCCCTGCGGCCATTGCGAGTGGTGCCATGCCTCCTATCCCAATCTCTGCCCCAATGTACAGTTCACGGGCGCACCGCCCTTCCATGGGGCGTTGACGCAGCGCCTGACCGCCTATCCCTACCAGATCTTCAGCCTGCCTGAATGGTTCAGCCCGGAACAGGCGGTGATGCTGGAGACCCTCGGCATCGCCGTCCATGCCATGGACCTGGCCAAGGTGCAGCTCCTGGAAACGGTGGCGGTGCTCGGCTGCGGCCCGGTCGGTCTTTCGATTCTGCAGCTGGTCAAACTGGCCGGCGCGTCGCGCGTCTATGCCATCGACCCGGTCGAGCATCGCGCCAAGGTGGCTGCCGAACTCGGCGCCACCGCTATCGCCGACAAGCATACGGCAATTGCCGACTGGACCAAGGGCCGCGGCGTCGATCTCGTCATCGAGGCCACCAACTCTCCGGTCGGCTTCCAGCAGGCGGCAGAGGCGGTGCGCATCGGCGGCCGGCTCGTCGTTGTCGGCATCCCCGAAGGCGACCGTTATTCACTGGAGGCCTCGCTGATGCGGCGTAAGGGCCTGTCGATCAAGCTGTCGCGGCGCATGGGCCACGTCTATCCGCGCTCGATTCAGCTGGTCGCCGAAGGTAAGGTCAATGTCGACCGGCTGGTCAGCCATCGCTTTCCGCTGGCCAAGACCAAAGAGGCTTTTGACCTGCAGGCGGAATATGCCGATGCAGCCATGAAATCGATGATCTTCCCCAATCAGTAAGGGGCCAGGAAAGATCCCGGAGAGAGATTACGGTGTACCCGATCGGTGTGCGGCCGATCCAAGAAACCAAAAATAAAAATAAATCACAAATACCAACCCTAGGAGGAGGCTCCCTATGGCCGTTTTTAAGAAGACGTTACGAACGATTCTCTGCGGCGCGGTAGGCGCGTCGATGATGCTGGCATCGGGCATGGCCCATGCCTGGGATCTCGCCACTGCCGCCAAGCCCTATAGCGGGACAACCATCAAGGCGATCTTCCTCGATCGTCCGGGTTATCGCGCCGCGATCAAGATGCTGCCGGATTTCGAGAAGCAGACGGGCATCAAGGTCGACTACGAAATCCTGCCCTATGAAAACACCCGCGAACGCGAAGTGCTGGAATTCTCATCGGGCGGCGACCTCGATGTCGTGCTGATCGATCTCGTCTGGCTCGGCGAATTCGCCGAATCCGGCTGGGTCGAGCCGATGGATGACTTCTTCAAGAACAAGGATCTCGCCGATCCCAAACTCGACGTCAAAGACTTCTTCCCGCTGTTGCTGGATGCCTTCGGCACCTGGGGCGGCAAGGTCTATGGCCTGCCCTTCGACAACTATTCCGGCCTGCTCTTCTACAATAAGTGCGAGCTGAAGGATGCCGGCTTCAGCGAACCGCCCAAGACCTGGGATGCACTGATGAAGGATTACGCGCCGAAGCTGACCAAGGCGGATGGTTCGCAATTCGGCTATGCCCTGCAATCAAAGCGTGGTGAGACGCAATCCGCCGACAGCTTCATGCGCTTCCTCTGGCCCTGGGGTGGCTCGCTCCTGGACAAGAACTTCAAGTCGAACCTGATGTCGCCGGAAAGCCAGGCCGGCCTCAAGGCGCGCCAGGACCTGATGAAGTATATGCCGAAGGGCATCGTCGACTATGACCACAACGAAGCGGTCAATGCTCTGGCGCAGGGCAAGGTTGCGATGATCACCGAATGGTCGGCCTTCTATCCGACTCTGACGGATCCCGCGACCTCGAAGCTCGGCGATTGCCTCGGCGTCGCCCCGGAACCTGCCGGTTCGGCCGGTCGCCTGCCCGCCCTCGGCGGCTTCTCCCTGGCGGTCAACAAGAATTCCAGCGATGCCAAGAAGGCGGCTTCCTATCTGTTCATCCAGTGGATCACCTCGGCTGCGGAAGCCAAGACCTATCTCGAAGCCGGCGGCGTGCCGGGC
>DATLIX010000135.1:0-3355 GCA_035539215.1 Dongiaceae bacterium
CCGGCTGCCGCATAGGGCGGGCATGCTTCCCAGGCGCAGGCCAGTGCAGCCGACGACCTTCGAGCTGCAAGAGAATGGAAGAGGCTTCCCGCCGAACTATCTGCACCATAGTTGGCGGGATTTCCTTTACTGGGATATCGAGCTCGAAATGGAGAGTCTCGAGGCTTGAGCTATCTGTGTTCGGCACCGGCTATTCGAGCTTGAGCTACCTGGCGCAATTCCCGATCGATGTTCTTAAGATTGACCAATCATTTGTACAGGCTGTTGGCTCTCTTGCCAGTAACGGCATCATTATCAGTGCCGTCATCGCCATGGGGAACGGCTTGAGACAATGCGTCGTGGCGGAGGGTGTGGAAGACCGGATTCAACGGGATTTCCTGCAATCGCGGCATTGCGACGAGGGCCAGGGATATTTTTTCAGTCGGCCGCTTGTTGCGGAGCAATTTGTCACATTGCTGCGCACGGGTATATCAAAGCCGGTCTGATTTTGAGGAGGAAATGGGCTCGGGCTAAATACGTGGCCCGCGCTGCCGAAGCCAGCATGATCGTTGTTTCCCAAGTGCGGGCGAAGGCTCTGCCGATGTCGTTTAAATCCGCTCCGCCAGCCAGATGGCGAGCCGGGAGCCGGCCTTGATGGCTCCCGTCAGCACGGGATAGGCGGTGGCTTCCTCGGCGCCGCGCTGCAGGCCGATATCGCGGTGTTCGACTTCCTCGGCGCGGAATTTTTCGATCGTATCCTTGAGCTCGCTTTCATTGGCGCCGAGCTGTTCGTGCTGCTGGCGGTAATGCTCGTCGATCACTTCTTCGACGGCGACCGTACAGGCCATGGCAGCCTTCGGTCCCAGCATGGCCGTGGCCGCTCCCAGAGCAAAGCCCGCGAGGTTCCAGATCGGGTGCAAGGCGGTTGGCCGCACCCGCCGCTGCACCATCAGTTTTTCGAACGTCCGCAGATGCACCAGCTCCTGCTCGTGCATATGGCGGATGACGGCGGCGTCCGGATGATTCTTGAGGACCGACAACTGGCCCTCATAGATGCGCCGCGCGCCGAATTCGCCGGCATGGTCGACGCGGATGATGCGATCGATCAGCTGCTCATGGGTGAGGTCGCCGGGCAGCGCTTTCGTGCCGGGGGATCGGCTTGCCGCCGCATCCGCTGCGGGAGCCGGTTCAGGCAGGTTCGATAACGGCCTCGTCGGCCCGGATTCGCTCATCATCTTACTCCGTGCCGCCCAGGCTGCGCTTCGCGCCGAACCAGGTCAAGGCGGCGAGGGCCAGGGCATAGAGCATGTCATAGCCGGCCATGGAGATGCCGAACAGGGTGAAGGCGGGCGTATCGCAACGCACCAGCGGCGCGTTGAGGATGGTCTCGGTCATCTGCTCCACGCTCTGCCCGGTGGTGCTGGCGCCGACGCAGGCGCTTGATCCCTCCCACCAGCCATGTTCGACGCCGACATGGAAGAGGGCGATGCCGGCCACGACCAGCAGCGCCAGACCGGTGAGGGCGAGCAGCAGGCCACGCCGGCGCGGCCTGCCGTTCTGCGTGATGGTGACGATGCCGAGCGCGATGGCGGCCCAATAGCCATAACGCTGCAGATAGCAGAGCTCGCAGGGCGCCAAGCCGCCGGCATATTGCGCCAGCCAGGCGACGCAGAGGGCCGCGAAGGCGCCGCCCGTCGCCAGCCAGGCGAAGGCGGTGGGTTCGATGAAGCCTGATCTCATGCCTTGCATGCGTTGATCGGGCATGCGTTGGCCGGATTGCGATGCAGGAGCCATTCCAACACCCTCCTAGAAGACGTAATGCAGCACGGCGAAGCCGCCGACCAGGCCGACCACGAAAACGGTGGTAACCAGGGTCAGCCGTTTCTCGATGAAGCCGCGGATCGGTTCCCCGTAACGATAGAGCAAGGCCGCTTCCAGGAAGAACCGTACGCCTCGCGTGGCGATCGATGCCAGGATGAAGACCTTGAGGTCGAAATGCGCGAGGCCGCTGGCGATGGTGACCAACTTATAGGGGATCGGCGTCAGGCCCTTGATCAGGATGACCCAGAGACCGACCTCGGCGAATTTGGCCTGATAGGCCTCCATTGCATGGCCGAGGCCGTAGAAATTGATGATCCAGGCGCCGAGCGTCTCGCTGAACCCATAGCCGATCGCGTAGCCGAGCAGACCGCCGAGGACCGAGGCCCCGGTGCAGGTCGCGGCAATCGCCCAGGCGCGCCGGCGCTCCGCCAGCACCATGGGGATGAGCAGCACGTCCGGCGGAATCGGAAACACCGAGCTTTCCAGGAAGCTGACCAGCGCCAAGATCCACAAGGCCCGCGGATGCTCTGCCTGGGCGATGATCCAGTCATACAAACGACGTAACAAGGTCCAGCTCGCTGTGGGGAAGTGCAGACCCCGATTCCGGCGCGCGGCGGGGCCGAACCCATGTAGCAGCTTTGCCCGGCACTGTCATGCCGCTTGCTGTCGCAAGGCGACCGCCCCGGCCGGGATGGACGGCCGGATTGGTACCCAGCTTAGTGCAGCGTCAGGAAGTCAGCTGCATTGCGCCATTGCGGCGTCTCGATGAGGGCGCGGTGGGCGACGGCAATGGAATGCAGCTTGCCGTCCAGGCTGTGGCTCCAGAAATCGAGGAATTTGCGCAGGACCGGGAAATGCGGGGCAAGGTCGTAATCCTGCCAGATATAGGTCTGCAGGAGACCGGGATGATCGGGCATATGGTAGAGGATTTCGGCCGTGGTCAGCCGGTAATCGCGAAGTTGAAGGGTGAGGCCCCGATCGGCCTCGCGGTGGGGCAAGCCCCCATCCACTCTGCCCACCCTGGGCGCGGGAATATCTTCACTCATCAGCAGCCTCCATCTCTCAGTGATGACTCGCAACTGTCTTAACCCGGAGATGGTATCACGGGATTTCTTAACGGAATCACAAAATCGTAATAATTTCAATTTGTTAGCACCCGCTTGGCGTGAGTGCTGCTAATCCGGGGGCCGAGGGCTCGCGGCTAGAAGAGGCGAGGCGGCCGGGTCGTGGTGATCCCAGCCATCGAACTGCCATGCAGAATTCTCGGATGTGCCCTTGACGAAGTGCGGGGCAAGGCCTACATCGTCAGCACTCACCGGCGGGGAGTGCTAACAGCACCGCAGTTCGCCTTGGGCGGCTAGGTGCCGGCCTCATCATCCGCCGGCTCTGGGGAATTCATTTTAGACACTTACGGAGGACCTCCATGAAGTTCCGCCCGCTCCACGACCGCGTGTTGGTGCGTCGAGTTGAATCGGTCGAAAAGACGGCCGGTGGCATCATTATTCCGGACACCGCCAAGGAAAAGCCGCAAGAGGGCGAAGTCATCGCCGCCGGC
>DATLIX010000136.1:0-2721 GCA_035539215.1 Dongiaceae bacterium
CAGCGTCACCGGCAGCGTGCTGTCGAAACCGTAGAGCACCATGCCGAGGGAATCGCCGACCATCAGGAGATCGACATGGGGATCGAGGAGCTGCGCCATCGGCATCGTATAGGCGGTCAGGCAGACGATAGGCTCGCCGCCTTTGCGCGCCATCAGGTCCGGACATGAAATGCGCGTCTGGCGCGCACCACTCTGATTGCCAGCGCCTTGATCGGACAGATGTACACTCAAGATACCCTCCCGCACGTCGGTACGCAGATCGCCACTGCTGCAAATCGCCATCGTCAGGGCCTTTGGCTGCCCTTTCTTTACATTTTCCGCCATCTTTTTGCGCTGCACAACAGCTTTTCCGCCACGGGGTCCTGTGGCAGCCGCATGGCAGATCGGCCCACTTGCACGGGCAATACGCCGAAGCCGCTTCCCCAATGTAGGCGGGGATGCAGGCCGGCTTCCTGCGCGCCGGCGTTCTCAAGCTGGCTTCCGCCGCCCCGGCGTTCTATAGCAGGATGCCAAGATCGTTGGCGCCCCAGGTCCGCCCAGGCCCGTCCCGCGACACCTTGGCGCGACACCTCCCGCAATCGCCGCAACGGCGAAGGAACAGGAAGCGGATGATCGAGACATCGGCACGATCCCCACGACCGCAGCGCAGATGCTGGCGAACCGTCACGGCCGTACTGTGCGGCGCCGTCCTCCTCGTCGCCTGCCAGGCTCGGCCGATTCCCGCCAAGGCGCCGGTCGCGGCCGCCCTGCCGGCCGCCGCAGCCGATGTCACCGCCTATCAGCATATGGCGGTCTCGGCGACGCCACTGGCCAGCGAGGCGGGCCGGGAGATCCTGCGGGGCGGCGGCAACGCGATCGATGCAGCCATCGCCATGCAGGCGGTGCTGACCCTGGTCGAGCCGCAATCCTCCGGCATCGGCGGCGGCGGTTTCCTGCTTTACAGCGATGCCGCTGGCCGCGCCGTCCAGGCGTTTGACGGACGCGAAACGGCGCCGGCCAATGTCCAGTCCGATCTTTTCCTCGATGATCGCGGCCAGCCGGTCGACTTTCATACGGCGCAGATCGGCGGCCAGTCGGTCGGCATTCCCGGCGTCTTGCGCATGCTGGAACTGGCGCATCGGCAGCACGGGCGGCTGCCGTGGTCGCGCCTGTTCGATCCCGCCATCCGGCTCGCCGAGCAGGGCTTCCCGGTGCCGCCACGCCTTGCCGAGGCGATCGCCGAGGATGAGGACATTCCGCATATCGCTGCCTTGCGCGGCTATTTCCTCGATGCCGACGGCAAGCCGCCGGCGACCGGCGCCATCCTGCGCAATCCGGCTTTGGCGGCGACCTTCCGCAGCATTGCCGCAGAAGGCGCCGATGCGCTCTATCGTGGCCGGATTGCCGACGATATCGTTGCCGCCGTGCGCGCCACTTCGCCCCTGAAACCGGCGACGCTGCGGCCGAGCGACCTGGCCGCCTATCGCGCCCAGGAACGAGGTGCGCTTTGCACGGCCTATCGCGATTATCAGATCTGCGGCATGCCGCCCCCCAGTTCCGGCGGCGTCACCGTGGCGCAGATTCTCGGCCTGCTGGCACATACCGATTACGCCGATCTGGCGCCGGACAGCCTCGCTGCCGCGCACTTGCTCGGCGAGGCCAGCAAGCTCGCCTTCGCCGATCGCGACCGCTATCTCGGCGATCCGGATAAGGTCCGTGTGCCGACCGCGGCCTTGATCGCGCCCGACTACCTCGCCAGCCGCGCCGGCCTGATCCGCGGCGATCGGGTGATGGACAAGGCGGAACCCGGCCGGGTCGATATCTCCACCACTTTGGGCCAGGCGAGCCAGTCCCAGTTCGAGCCGGTCTCCACCAGCCATCTGGTGGTGGTCGACGATGCCGGCAATGTGGTCAGCTTCACCAGCAGCATCGAAAGCGCCTTCGGCGCGCATATCCTGGTCGACGGTTTCATGCTGAACAACGAACTGACCGATTTCTCCTTCAAGCCGGTCGATCAGGGACGCTTCATCGCCAACCGGGTGGAAGGCGGCAAGCGGCCGCGCAGCTCCATGGCGCCGACCATCGTGCTCGATCGCCGGGGCAGACCCGTGCTGGCGGCGGGTTCGCCCGGCGGGTCCTATATCATCGGCTATGTGGCCGAGGCGCTGCTGCTGATGCTGGATCATGACTTCAGCCCGGGCCAGGCGGTCGCCGCCGCCCATATCCTCAACCGCAATGGCCCGACCGTGCTGGAACAGGACAGTGCGGCGGCCAATCTCGCCGCCGGCCTGGAAGCGTTGGGACAGCGGGTGAAAATTCAGCCCTTGATGAGCGGCCTCAATATCGTGCAAATGCGCGACGGGGTCCTGACCGGCGCCAGCGATCCGCGGCGGGACGGCATAGCGCTCGGCGATTAGAGCGCGATCGTTTTAGGTGGAAGCGGCTGGGCTTCCGCTTAAAACGTGAATCGCCCTCTATCATTTGAGTAGAGCCGGATTCACGTTTTAGATCGAAGCACTGCGTGATTCGATCTAAAACAATCCGGCTCTAGAAGCCCGGCGGCAACGGTGAACCGCCGCGACGAAACTGCGTACCTGATGTAATGGGAGTTGGTGATGACTGATCGCGCCGTGCTGCGCCTGAAACCCGGTGGCGACCGACGCCTGTTGACCGGTCATCCCTGGATCTATTCCAACGAGATCGACATGACGCCGGAGACGAAGGCCCTGACGCCGGGCATCG
>DATLIX010000137.1:0-6752 GCA_035539215.1 Dongiaceae bacterium
TTGGCTGCTAAGCGCACGGAACAGACCGTCGGCATAACCACATCCGATCGTGGCAATCCGTGTTGGGTGCGCACATTTGTGGGTGGCACCATAGCCAACGAGGGTGCCTGCGTCAACGTCATGGACTTGCAGGATTTTCCCCTGCAAACGCAGAACCGGATGCAACCGATTGGGCACCCCGGGTGTCGGATTGATGCCGTAGAGGGCCGCGCCCGGCCGCACCAGATCGAAATGATAGTCGGGCCCAAGGAAGATTCCGGAAGAAGCAGCCAGCGAGCATTTGACGTCAGATGAAACCCGGTGACGGATTTCCGCCAGACGCGCCTGGAAAACGCCGCGTTGCTGCCGGTTCATCGCCGAACCGGCATCGTCGGCACAGCCGAGATGGCTGATGATCAGTGACAGGGGAAAACGCTCAAGAAAATCCGTCGCCAGCAAGCGCGTCCAATCCTGCCGCCCAAAGCCGAGGCGGGACATGCCGGTATCCAGCTGCAAGACGGCGGGCGGCGGCGGGCCGGCGGCGGCGGCCCAGTTCCACCCAGCCCAGATCTCGACATCGCGCGGGCCGTTGAGAACCGGCGTCAATCCGACCCGCAGCATCATGTCGACATTGTCCGGGGCCAATCCGTTCAGGATGCAGATGCGGGCATCGCGGCCGACCACCCGGCGCAGCACCAGGCCCTCGTCCAGCGTCGCCACGAAAAAATTGCGGCAACCGGCCTGGTAAAGCGCCGGCGCCACCTGGATCGCACCGAGGCCGTAGCCATCCGCCTTCACGGCGGCCGCACAGACCGCCCTCCCGACCTGCTGCTGCAGAAGGCGATAATTCGCGGCGATCGCATGGAGATCGATGGTCAGGATGGCGGCATTCTGATCGTACATCTGGCCTTCCGTCACGGCGCGCAATTGCCGCCTCACTTGGCGCAACGCGGCAGCGCTGTCAACCGTGTCGCCGAAATCGATCTCGGCTGAACCTGCCGGCATCGGAGCTTGCCTGTAACTCGGCCCGCCTGCGACTGGGCCGCCACCGGGGCGGTCCGCAACGGAGAATGCCGCTTAGTGACGTTCCGGCAGATGATCGTCGAGGATGAGATTGCTGAAACGCGTCACGGTGCCTTCGAAATGCAGCATGACCGTGCCGATCGGACCGTGACGCTGCTTGGCGAGAATCAATTCGGCCTTGTTATGCAGCCGCTCGGCTTCTTCCATCCATTGCTGCAGCTTGTCGGTCTCATGATCGCCGGGCTTCTTGCGCTCGTGATAATATTCTTCCCGGAAGACGAACATGACAACGTCCGCGTCCTGCTCGATCGACCCCGATTCGCGCAAGTCCGCGAGCTGCGGCCGCTTGTCCTCGCGATTTTCCACGGCGCGCGAGAGCTGCGAGAGCGCAATCACCGGCACATTCAATTCCTTGGCGATGGCCTTGAGGCCGCGGGTGATTTCCGAGATTTCCTGCACCCGGTTCTCGCCGCCCTTGGCACTGGCCGAGCGCATCAGTTGCAGATAATCGATGATGATGAGATCGAGCCCGTGCTGACGCTTCAGCCGCCGGGCGCGCGTCCGCAAAGCCGGCACCGTCAAAGCCGGCGTATCGTCGATGAAGAACTTCTTCGAGGCCATGAACTGCGCCGCTTCGACGATGCGGGGGAATTCCTCGTCGGAGATCTCGCCGCGGCGGATGCGGTCGGAGGAAATGCCGGAAACATCCGCCATGATGCGGTGCGCCAATTGCTCCGCCGACATTTCCATCGAAAAGAAAGCGACGCTGAACGGTTCCTCGTCGCTCTTTTTCTCTTTCGTCGCATTGAAGCCCATATTGGTGGCGAGCGAGGTCTTGCCCATCGAGGGGCGGCCGGCGAGGATGAGGAGGTCCGAGGGCTGCAGACCGCCCAGCTTCTTGTCGAGATCGTCGAGGCCGGTCGGCACGCCGGTCAGATGGCTGTCGCGCTTGAAGGCGATCTCGGCCATTTCCAGGGCATTCTTGACGACGCTGTCGAAGCGCTTCGGACCGCCTTCGGTCTGGCCGCTTTCCGCCAGGTTGAAGAGCCGCATCTCGGCGCTTTCGATCTGATTGACCGCGGTTACATCGGGGTCATGGATATAGGCGTCGTTGACGATCTCGGCGCCCATGCCGATCAACTGGCGGCGCAAATAGAGATCGAAGATGGCGCGGCCGTAATCCTCGGCATTGATGATGCTGACCACCGACTGCGCCAGCTGCACCAGATATTGGGCGCCGCCGATCTCCGCCAGGGCGCCGTCCTGGTCGAACAGGTTCTTCAGGGTAACCGGATTGGCGATCTGGCCACGCTGCACCAGCTTGCCGATCGCTTCATAGATGCGGCCGTGCAGGGCGTCGGCGAAATGCTCCGGCCGCAGAAATTCGTTGACCTTGTCATAGACCTGGTTGTTGGCAAGGATCGCACCGAGCAGCGCCTGCTCCGCCTCCGTGTTGTGCGGCGGTGTTCGGGGCGCCAAGGCATCGGCCGGCTGTTCGCCGGCCGCCCGCAGGCGGGTGACGTTGCTGTTCTGCACGGTTGTTTCCATGGCGCGACCCTAGCAGATCAGACCCGTGAGCATGGCCTGTGGATTACGTGAATAACAATGATAACAGTAAATTCGTCGGCGCAGATCGTTTCCGCCGAAAGCCCTGCAATTGAAAGCAAAACGGCCACCCCGAACAGGGTGGCCGTAATTGCGACTCGGCGTGAGCCGAGGGGCTTTGATCAGGCTTCGGCTTCGCTCGCCGCCTGTTCGGCTTCCGCCAGCAGGGCGTCGAGGTCCGGAGTCTCGTCGACATCCTTGTTGGCGACGAAGCCGCCGGCCTTCTCCTGCGCCGCCGCTTCGTCTTCCGACTTGGCGACGTTGGCGATGACGCTGACGACCACTTCCGGATGCAGCGCAACGCGCACCGGATGCAGGCCGAGGGTCTTGATCGGCTTGTCCAGAACCACCTGACGGCGATCGATGGTGAAGCCGGCCTTGGTGACCGCTTCGGAAACGTCGCGGGCGGCAACCGAACCGAACAGAATGCCGGTTTCGGAGGCCTGGCGGATCAGGATCACCTTCAGACCGTCAACCCGGTCCTTGATGCCTTCCGCTTCCTGGCGACGCTTCAGGTTGTTGGCTTCGATCTGCGCACGCTGCGTTTCGAAGCGCTGCTTGTTGGCTTCGGTCGCGCGCAGGGCCTTCTTCTGCGGCAGGAGGAAGTTACGGGCAAAACCCGGCTTCACCTTTACCACATCGCCGATATGGCCGAGCTTTTCGACGCGTTCGAGAAGAATGACGTCCATAGTGCCGCCCTCCTTACTTCAACACATAGGGCAGCAGACCGAGGAAGCGGGCGCGCTTGATCGCCTGGGCGAGCAGACGCTGCTTCTTGGTCGAGACCGCTGTAATGCGGCTGGGAACGATCTTGCCGCGCTCGGACACGAAACGCTGCAGCAGCTTCACGTCCTTGTAGTCGATCTTCGGCGCCTGGTCGCCCGAGAACGGGCAGGACTTGCGGCGACGGAAGAAGGGACGACGGCCACCGCCGCCGGCGCCACCACGGCCACCGTCACGGCCGCCTTCGCGACCACCCTCACGACCGCCTTCCTGGCGGGGCGAATCACCAAAGCCGCTCATCGGGCATCTCCTTCAGTCTGGGCTTCCTGCCGATCGCCGCGCGTCGGGCGCAGGCGGTCGTCACGGTCGCCGCGATAACCACCGCCACGGCCGCCCTCACGGTCACGGTCGCCACGGCCTTCGCGATCGCCACGGCCGCCACGATCGTCACGATCGCGGCCACGGCTCTGCAGCATCGCCGACGGGCCTTCTTCCAGCTCCTCGACCTTGACGGTCAGGTGGCGCAGCACGTCTTCATGAATGTGCATCTGGCGTTCCATCTCGATCACCGCCGCCGCCGGGGCGTCGACGTTGAGGAGCATGTAATGACCCTTGCGGTTCTTCTTGATACGGTAAGCGAGGCTCTTCAGGCCCCAGTATTCGCGCTTGGTCACCTTGCCGCCCTGGGCGTCGATGATCGCCACGAACTGCTCGGTCAGCGCTTCCACCTGGGCGGTGGAGACATCCTGACGAGCAATAAAGATATTCTCGTAGAAAGGCATCTCTCTGATGCTCCCTTTGGCTGTTGCACGGTCCGGTGCTGGGGCTGGACAGTGCCGCCTGCCCAAGAACATTGAGGTCAGGAGAAACCGTGTGGCCGCATCAGCTTGCCGGGCCTAGCCGATTCCTCTGGGCGAAGCGCCTGTCTTGGGACGACAACAGCCGCCCGCGACGGAAACCGGCAGGGTTAAGGCGGCGGACTATACACAGGGCGGCTGCGAAAACAAGGGGCAAGGGCGGGCCGGACGCCAAGAAACGGGAGCAAAACCACCGATTCCACACCCTTTGCCCCCGCCCCGCCCCCGCCCCGGGTGGCTGAACGGCCCCGCCAAAGGAATTTGCGGCAACCCAGGGGCAGCTGAGGCAAAACCCGGATGCTTGACTTGCCGCCCCTTGGCATTATGTATGCGCCCCGGATTTTGCCCAGGAGCGAAAGCGGTTGCGGATCGGCGGCGATTGCCTGGCGTTAACCTTTATAAAGATAACGGATTTGGAGCGCTAGATGACGCGGGCTTTTGTGTTTCCGGGCCAGGGATCGCAGGCGGTTGGCATGGGCAAGGCCCTCGCCGAGACCTTCCATGTGGCGCGCGATGTCTTTGCGGAGGTCGACGAAGCGCTGTCACAGAAACTCAGCCGTCTGATGTTCGAGGGCCCCGAGGGCGACCTGACCCTGACGGAGAATGCCCAGCCCGCCTTGATGGCGGTCAGCATGGCCACCTTGCGCGTCCTCGAAACGGAAGGCGGCTGGCGCCTGGCCGACAAGGCAGCTTTCGTCGCGGGCCATTCGCTGGGCGAATATTCCGCCCTGGCCGCCGCCGGCAGCCTCGCCTTGGCTGATACCGCGCGCCTCTTGAAACTGCGCGGCCAGTCGATGCAGAAGGCGGTTCCGGTCGGCGTCGGCGCCATGGCCGCACTGCTCGGCCTCGATCTCGAGCAGGCGCAAGCGATCGCCGCCGCCGCGGCCGCCGCGACCGGCAAGGTCTGCGCTGCCGCCAATGACAATGCGCCTGGCCAGGTCGTGGTTTCCGGCCATAAGGAAGCGGTGGAAAAGGCCGTCGCCCTGGCCGCCGAGCAAGGTGCGAAACGCAGCGTCATCCTGCCCGTCTCCGCGCCCTTCCATTGCCCCTTGATGCAACCGGCGGCCGAGGCGATGCAGGAGGCTTTGGAACAGGCCACCATCGCCATGCCAGCGGTACCTTTGATTGCCAATGTCACGGCAAAGCCGGTCAGCGATCCTGCCACCATTCGCCAGCAGTTGGTTGAACAGGTCACCGGCACTGTGCGCTGGCGCGAATCGGTCATCGAAATGAAGGCGCAGGGTGTGCATCAGGTAATCGAACTCGGTGCCGGCAAGGTCCTCGCCGGCCTGATCAAGCGCATCGATAAGGAAATCGAATCGCTGTCGGCGGGCACCCCGGCGGAGATCGAGGCTGTGCTGAAGGCGCTGTCCTGATCGGCCTCGGGCCGCGGCCCACATACACAACCAGCCATCGATAAAATTACAGGAAAGAGCGAGATGTTCGATCTGACAGGCAAAACAGCATTGGTGACCGGCGCCTCCGGCGGCATCGGCAGCGCCATCGCTGCCGCTTTGCATGCCCAAGGTGCCACGGTTGCCTTATCCGGCACCCGCCGCGACGCGCTGGAAAAGGTCGCCGGCGAACTCGGCCCCCGCACCCATGTCCTGCCTTGCGACCTCGGCGATCCCGCGGCGACGGAAGATCTGGTGAAGCAGGCCGAAGCGGCGATGGGACATCTTGATATCCTCGTCAACAACGCCGGCCTTACCCGCGACATGCTGGCGCTGCGCCTCAAGGATGAAGACTGGCAGAAGGTGATCGACGTCAATCTGACCGCCGGCTTCCGTCTCGCCCGTGCCGCCCTGAAAGGCATGATGAAGCGCCGCTGGGGCCGCATCATCGGCATTACCTCGATCGTCGGCATCACCGGCAATCCGGGTCAGGCGAATTATGCCGCGGCAAAGGCGGGCATGATCGGCATGTCTAAATCCCTCGCCCAGGAGGTCGCTTCGCGTGGCATCACGGTCAATTGCATCGCCCCGGGATTCATCGAAACGGCGATGACCGGCGCCCTGACCGAGGACCAGAAATCCCGTATTCTCAATGCGATTCCGGCTGGCCGGATGGGACACGGCACGGAAGTCGCCGCCGCGGCCGTCTATCTCGCCAGCAGCGAGGCGGGCTATGTGACGGGTCAAACACTGCATATAAACGGCGGCATGGCTATGATCTGATAGGCTTTTTTCGGGTCACCCGGCGGCTGGTCAAAGCCTGGCAACTATGTTAAGTGACCCCGGAAGTGCTTGGTAAGGTGCGGTCGGCACCCAAGTTAGAGGCAGCGGGGGCAAGTTGAGATCCGTGACAACGAAGATCGGGCTTGCCAAAAATTGGTCAAAGGCGATGTCATTTGAATGACGTCACCAGCGTTTAGAAACTAGGCTTCTGGCGGAGGAATCGAGATTGGCTCGATTTCAAGCCCGAGCAGAACCGGAACATCGAGGAAAGAAAGATGAGCGACATTGCCGAACGCGTGAAGAAGATTGTGATCGAACATCTCGGCGTTGACGAAGCGAAGGTCACGGAGACCGCCAATTTCATTGACGATCTGGGTGCCGACAGCCT
>DATLIX010000138.1:0-31767 GCA_035539215.1 Dongiaceae bacterium
ATAACGGTTGCCGGCCGCCGAAGCGCCGCCGCGTCTGATATGATCGGTTCTGCCGGCCCCCAAGCGGGGCCGGCCCTCTATTGCGGCCATCGGCGGATTTCGATCCGCGCTTGATCCAAAACGTTGGCCGTCGGTTTGTTGAAGGCGAGAGCGATAGAATGGCTGCTCGCCGTTTTGCATGAGGAAACCCGCTGTGATTCAGAAAAACTGGACCGAGCTGATTAAGTCGAACAAGAAGATCGATGCCGGTAGCGATGCCAAGCGCGCCGCCACGGTGATCGCCGAGCCGCTGGAGCGTGGCTTTGCGCTGACGCTGGGTAACGCGCTGCGCCGCGTGCTGCTGTCCTCGCTGCAGGGTGCGGCGGTGACGGCTGTCCATATCGACGGCGTGCTGCATGAATTCTCGTCGGTTCCGGGCGTCCGCGAGGATGTCACCGACATCATCCTCAACATCAAGACCATCGCTCTGCGTATGGGCGGCGACGGTCCGAAGCGGATGCGCCTGAAGGCCCAGGGCCCGGGCGAGGTCAAGGCCGGCCAGATCGAGGCCGGTCATGACATCGAGATCCTCAATCCGGAACTCGTCATCTGCACCCTCGACCAGGGCGCCAACCTGTCGATGGAATTCACCGTCGAGAGCGGCAAGGGCTATGTCCCGGCTTCGCAGAACCGCCCGGAAGATGCGCCGATCGGCCTCATTCCCGTCGATGCGATTTTCAGCCCGGTGCGCAAGGTCTCCTACAAGGTCGATAACAGCCGCGTCGGTCAGGTCACCGACTATGACAAGCTGTCGATGCAGGTCGAAACCAACGGCGCCGTGACCCCGGAAGATGCGCTGGCGATCGCCGCCCGCATCCTGCAGGACCAGCTGCAGCTCTTCATCAATTTCGAAGAGCCCTCGGCTGCGACGGAAGAAGCGAAGTCGGTCGAGCCGCCGTTCAACAAGAACCTGCTGCGCAAGGTCGACGAGCTGGAACTGTCGGTCCGTTCGGCGAACTGCCTGAAGAACGACAACATCGTCTATATCGGCGATCTGGTGCAGAAGACCGAAGCGGAAATGCTGCGGACGCCGAATTTCGGCCGCAAGTCGCTGAACGAGATCAAGGAAGTGCTGGCGCAGATGGGCCTCCATCTCGGCATGGAAATCCCCAATTGGCCGCCAGAGAATATCGAAGAGATGGCCAAGCGGCTCGACGAGCCGTATTGAGCTGACCGGGTTGAGTAGGAAGGGCCATGGTGGCCCGACCTGCCGTACATGACGGTGCCGGCCTTGCGGCCGGCCTGATCGCGGCGGTGGGATGTGCAATCGGTTTCGCGGCTGCCTTCTCGGAGAGATGGTACAGGCGAGGCCAAGCGGAAAGAGGAGATGACATATGCGTCACGGAATGAATGGCCGTAAGCTGAATCGGACGAGCAGCCACCGCAAGGCGATGTTCAACAATTTGGCTCACGCGCTGGTCAAGCACGAGCAGATCAAGACCACCCTTCCCAAGGCGAAGGATCTGCGTCCGATCGTCGAAAAGCTGGTGACGCTGGGCAAGCGCGGTGGCCTGCATGCCCGTCGTCAGATCCTGGCTTCGCTCAAGGACGAGAAGATGGCCGAGAAGCTGTTGACCGTCATTGCAGAACGCTACAAGAGCCGCAACGGCGGCTATACCCGCGTTCTCAAGGCCGGCTTCCGCTACGGCGACATGGCCCCGATGGCGATCATCGAATTCGTTGATCGCGACCCGGCTGCCAAGGGCCTGGATTCCGGTCCGAAGCAGGTTGCCGAAGGTGAAGAGGCCGCTGCCGAGGCTTGATTCCTCGCGCCGCTGACCACAGTTGAAAGGGCAGCCCTCGGGCTGCCCTTTTGCTATATTATCGATGCCTTATGGCTGCTTTATTGAGCCGAAGCCCGATGTGGTTCCGGCTTTGTTAACTCGGACTTGCTTAAATGGAGAATGCCACCATTATGTTGCGCCGTGCTCTATCCCTGCTGTTTGTGCTGACCGGTTGCCTCACCGCTGTGATCGCCGTCGCCAGGGCCGAGGATGCGGTTCCCAGTTCGCCGCAGCAGGTCCAGCTCTCCTTCGCCCCGGTTGTCCGTAAGGCCGCACCTGCCGTGGTCAATATCTATACCCGCAAGGTCATCCAGGAGCAGATGGCCTCGCCGTTTTTCAACGATCCTTTCTTCCGCCAGTTCTTCGGCGATGACGCCGCCGGCGGGCCGAGCCGGGAACGGGTGCAGAATTCGCTCGGCTCGGGCGTCATCGTTCACGACAACGGCTTGATCGTCACCAACAACCATGTGATCCAGGGGGCCGACCAGATCACCGTCGTCCTCAATGACGGCCGCGAATTCGAAGCCAAGCTGATCGCCGCGGAATCCCAGCTGGATCTGGCGCTGCTGAAGATCGATACCAAGGGCGAGAAGCTGCCGACCCTGCAATTGCGTGATTCCGACGACCTGGAAGTGGGCGACCTGGTGCTTGCCATCGGCAATCCCTTCGGCGTCGGCCAGACGGTCACCAGCGGCATCGTCTCAGGCCTCGCCCGGACCCAGACCGGCATCAATGATTTCGGCTTTTTCATTCAGACCGATGCAGCCATCAATCCCGGCAATTCCGGTGGCGCCCTGGTCTCGCTCGACGGCCGCGTGGTCGGCATCAATACGGCGATCTTTTCCAAGACCGGCGGTTCGGTCGGGATTGGTTTTGCCATTCCCAGCAACATGGTCCGCGTCATGATCGATGCCGAGGCCAATGGGGGCAAGCTGATCCGGCCTTGGATCGGCGCCTCCGGCGAAGCGGTGACGGCGGAGATCGCGACCAGCCTCGGTCTCAACAAGCCGGGCGGCGTCGTCATCCGTCAGATCTATCCCGATGGCCCCGCGGCCAAGGCGGGGATCAAGCCGGGTGACGTGATCGTTTCGGTCAATGAGAAACAGGTCAATGATGCTGAGGCGCTGCGTTTCCGCTTGGCGACCCAGCAGATCGGCAAGCAGGCGGTGCTGCAGGTGGTGTCGCGCGGCAGCCCGCATGACGCGAAGATCGATCTCATTGCCCCGCCCGATACGCCGGCCGCGGATGAACAATTGCTGCGCGGCCGCCAGCCGCTCGCCGGTGCCCTGGTCGCCAATCTCTCGCCGGCTTTGTCGGACGAGCTTTCCGTCGGCTCCTGGAGCGGCGTCGTCGTCACCAAGCTGAAGCGGGGCAGTTTCGCCGATCAGTTTGGCTTGCAACGCGGCGATATCATCGTCAAGCTCAACGATCATGATGTTGGAGATACGCGCGAGCTGCAAAAGCTGCTCGACCAGCCGTCCGATCAATGGGCCGTCACCATCAATCGCGGCGGTCAGGTCAAGACCCTCCGGGTCGATTGAGGCGGGACGGATGATGCCGGACTGGCTGTGCCATACGTGAGCGGATTCCCGCAGAAGGCAGGGTCATGAGCGGCCTGTTCGAACAAGAGGCGCCACGCCCGCTTGCCGACCGCTTGCGGCCGCGCAAGCTGGATGAGATCGTCGGCCAGGAACATCTGATCGGCCCCAACGGCCCGATCGGCCGCATGATGCAGTCGGGCCATCTCTCCTCGATGATCCTGTGGGGGCCGCCGGGCTGCGGCAAGACCACGCTGGCCCGCCTGATTGCCGAGGGCAGCAACCTGCATTTCGACATGCTGTCGGCGATCTTCAGCGGTGTTGCCGATCTGCGCAAGATATTCGAGGCGGCACGCCAGCGCCGGGTGATCGGCGAAGGCACGCTGCTTTTTATCGACGAGATCCATCGCTTCAACCGCAGCCAGCAGGATGGTTTCCTGCCCTATGTGGAAGACGGCACCGTCATCCTGGTCGGCGCGACGACGGAGAATCCCTCTTTCGAACTCAACGCCGCCTTGCTGTCACGCTGCCAGGTTTTCGTGCTGAACCGGCTGGATCACGACGATCTGGCGCAATTGATCACCCGCGCCGAAGACGCCATGGAAGCAAGGCTGCCTTTGACCACGGATGCCCGCGAGGCCCTGATCGCCATGGCTGACGGCGACGGGCGCTATTTGCTCAATATGGCAGAGGAGCTGTTTCGCTTTCCGCCGGATACGGAGCTGGATGTTAGTCAATTGACCAAGGCGGTCAACCGCCGGGCGCCGCTCTATGACAAGGGGCAGGAAGGTCATTACAACCTGATCAGCGCGCTGCACAAATCCTTGCGGGGTTCCGATACGGATGCGGCGCTTTATTGGTACGGCCGCATGCTGGCGGGCGGGGAAGATCCGAAATACATCGCCCGCCGCCTGGTGCGCTTCGCTGTCGAGGATGTCGGCCTCGCTGACCCGGCGGCACTGACACAATGCCTAGCAGCCTGGGATGCCTATGACCGCCTGGGTTCGCCGGAAGGCGAACTGGCGATCGCCCAGGCAGTCATCTATCTCGGTACGGCGCCGAAGTCGAATGCCGCCTATAAGGCCTACAATGCCGTCTCCAGGGCGGCCAGGGAAACCGGCTCGTTGATGCCGCCGAAACACATCCTCAATGCGCCGACAAAGTTGATGAAGCAGCTCGGGTATAGCGAGGGTTATCAATACGATCACGATGCCGAAGAGGGTTTTTCCGGCCAGAATTACTTCCCCGACGGCATGGCCCGGCAGCGTTTTTACCAACCGGTGGAGCGCGGTTTTGAGCGCGACCTGCAAAAGCGGCTGGAATACTGGGACCGTCTCCGGCAGCGCAAGCACGGCAGCGATGGCTGATTTCGGCATGGCTGTGTTGCGGTTCCGAAAATCCCCCCATGCGGGGATTCGTCTTGTCGGGCCAATCGACTGGGGCTAGGGTTTTTATCGGAGTGTGATCGCCCTGGATAAAGCGACCGCTTCCATCTGAGACGTAAAGCCCCGGCGGACCAAGCCGGAGGCGGATTGCCGGTTCAGCGGGAAGTGCAATATGTTGCCATCGGGATCGATCCGGCTCTGTGGCCGAACGGGGCGGTCGCGACGTCATCTTGAACAACAAAGCTGGGTAAGCGGGATGCAGGACTATTTGTCACCGGAACGCCATCGAGCGGCCCTTTTGACGATCGACGTACAACGGGACTTCGTTCTGCCGACCGGCCCTGCTTCCAGTAGTACCGCCATCGCGGCGGTGCCGCATATTCAGCGCCTGGTGCGCGCCTTCCGCACGGCGGGTGCGCCGATCATCCATGCGACCCGCCTGTATCGCTGCGACGGTTCCAATGTGGATCTGTGCCATCGCGCCTCGATCGAAGCCGGTGCGCGCATCGTCATGCCTGGCACTTCCGGCGCCGAGCTGATCGACGAGGTGAAGCCTGAGGGTGCAGCGCGCATCGAGCCGGATTTGTTGTTCAGCGGCAAATTGCAGGAAGTCGGCCCGCAGGAATGGCTCTGCTATAAACCGCGTCTGTCGGCCTTTTTCCAGACACCGCTGGAAGCACATCTCAAATCCCTCGGCATTTCCACCATCGTCATTTGCGGCATCGATTTTCCGACCTCGCCGCGTTCCACCGTCTATGCCGCCAGCAACCGCGATTTCCGCATTCTGCTGGCCACCGACGCCATCTCCGGCGCCACCGATGCCGGGCTCGACGAACTGGCCCAGATCGGCGTCTATCTCATGGGTACCGATCAGCTGCTTGATTGGCTGAGCCGCAGCCGCGTTGCCGCCTGACCCATATTCCCCGACCCATAATCCATGTCCGGTGTAACCCAAATTACCGTTGCCGCCGCCGACGGCGAGCAGCGCCTCGACCGCTGGTTCAAACGACGCTTTCCCGATATCGGCCATGGACGGCTGGAAAAGCTCCTGCGCACCGGCCAGGTTCGCGTCGACGGCAAGCGGGCAAAGGCCAGCGACCGGCTCGAAGTGGGCCAGATCGTGCGCATTCCGCCGCTGGGTGAAACCAGTCCCGACGCCGCAAGCGAGCCGGGCCGCGGCGACAAGCCGGCCGCCAAGCGCCCGCCTGCGGCACCGGCGGCACGCGACGTTCGGATGCTGCAGGAGGCCGTGCTCTATCAGGATGACGATGTCATCGTCATCAACAAGCCGGCCGGGCTGGCGGTTCAGGGCGGCAGCGGGATCGGCAAGAATCTCGACGATCTGCTGGTGGCGCTGCAATTCGACGCGGCCGAAAAGCCGCGTCTCGTGCATCGGCTCGATCGCGACACCAGCGGCGTTCTGGTGCTCGCGCGTCACCTGCGGGCGGCCCAGCATCTGGCCGACGCCTTTCGCCACAAGGATGCGCGGAAGATCTATTGGGCGGTGACGGTCGGCGTGCCGAAGCTGTCCCATGGCAAGATCGACGCGGCGCTTGCCAAACAGGGCGGGCAGGGCCGTGAGCGCGTTCAGGTCGATGACGAAGGCAAGCGCGCCGTCACCTTTTACCGCGTGCTGGACAAGGTCGGCACCAAGGTTGCCTGGCTGGCGCTGATGCCGATGACCGGCCGCACCCATCAACTGCGCGCCCATTGCCTTGCACTCGGCACACCGATCCTGGGCGATGGCAAATATGCCGGTGCCGGCGCCTTCATCGCCCGCGAGGCGGTGCCGCGCCAGCTGCATTTGCACGCGCGGCGCCTGATCCTGCCGCATCCGCGCAAGGGCATAATCGATGTAACGGCACCTTTGCCGCCGCATATGCGGGAAACGCAACGCTTCTTCGGCTTTGCCGACAGCTTCGACGAAGAACCGTTTGCCGATCTCGATATTTGATCCGATCGCGTTATCCGGCTGGGAGCGGTGATGCCCGGTGACCTGACCAAGCCTGGCGGCGATGACCTGCTGCAGGCGCTCGGCAAGATCCGATTGATCGTCTTCGATTGCGACGGCACGCTGATCGATAGCCAGCGCAACATCATCGCGGCCGTCGAGCAGGTCTTCGCCAGCATCGGCATGGCGGCACCTGATCCGGACGTCATCCGCCGGCAGGTCGGCCTGTCTGCCGAGGCGGCGATTGCCGGCATGCTGCCCGATGCCGCTCCGGAAGTGCATCAGCAGGTCGTCGCCGCCTTTCACCGGTTGCGACCCATTTTGCAGCAGCGGGAGAAACTGCCGGAACCGCTCTATCCCGGCATTCTGCCCCTGATCGGGCAACTGGAGCATCCCGAGGTCTTTCTCGGCATTGCAACCGGCAAGAGCTATGCCTCGCTGCAGGCGGTGCTCGCCGAACACCGCCTGACGGACCGTTTCCATACGCTGCAAACCGGCGATCGCAGCCGCGGCAAGCCGCATCCCGAGATGATGTTGCGGGCGATTGCCGAGACCGGCCTGAGCGCCGCCGAGGCCGTCATGCTGGGCGATACCGCCTTTGATATGGAGATGGCGCGGGCTGCAGGCAGCCGGGCGATCGGCGTCTCCTGGGGCTATCACAGCCGCAACGATCTGGAACGGGCCGGGGCTGACGCCGTTATTGACCATCCCGTGGAATTGCTGCCGGCGCTGCGCCGCCTGGTTTAGCGGCAGGTGCCGGCCGGCATGGGTGGTTAATTCGCTGCTCGTTCCGATTGCCGCCCTGATTGCCGCTGGGCTTGAGGCCGGCTAGAGTCAGGCGATGAACGGTCTCTGTTGAAAACGTTAAGCCGGCTCCGGAAGGATCGCAGCTCTCTATGCGCCTGAAACCCGTCCTCTCTGCTCTCGTTATCTTCCTGGTCGGCCTGGTGCTGGTGGTCTATGCCGTCGTCCGCTCCATCGACTTCAACGCCTATAAGGATCTCGTGGCGCAGCAGGTCAAGGTGGCGCTGGGCCGCGATCTCGTCATTGCCGGCGATGTCTCCGTCGAATTTGGCTTTGTGCCGCACCTCACCGCACGGCAGATCACCCTGCATAATGCCGATTGGAGCGACCAGCCGCAGATGGTCGCGATCGACCGGCTCGATGCCCAAGTCGAATTGCTGCCGCTGCTCTTCGAACAGGTGCGCATTCGTCAGGTGACCCTGAGCGGCGGCGCCGTCATCCTGGAGCGCAACGACAAGGGTGTCGGGAATTGGAGCTTCGGCGGTACGGCCGCCAACAGTGGTGGCGGCACGACGCCGTTGCCCGATGTCGGCCGGATCAAGCTGGAAAATGTGCAGTTGCGCTATCGCGACCCGACGCACAGCCTCGACCGCACCTTGAAGCTCGACAGCTTCAGTGCTGAAGCGGCTGCCTCCAACGGGGCGATTTCATGGTCGCTGGTGGGCTCGGTCGGCGACAATGCGATCAATCTCAAGGGCACGGTCGGCTCCCTCGCCCAGATGACGACAGGACCTTTCCCGATCGACCTGCGTGGCCAGATCGGCGATGTCGCGGTACAAAGCCGGGCCAGCATCGCCAGCCTCGCGACATTGCACGGGCTTGACGTCGAATTGCAGGTCAGCGGCAGCGATCTCGCCAAGATCAATCCCCTGATCGGTGCCAATCTGGATCCCACCTCGCCTTTCAAGATCGGCGCGCATCTCACCGATCAGGACAATGGCTACCATCTGGATCATGTGGGCATCGTCTTTGGCAACAGCAGCATCACCGGCGATGTCATGGTTGTGCTGGCCGGCGATCAGCCCGCGATCAAGGCGCAGCTGGCGGCTGATCGCATCGACCTTGCCGATTTTGGTTTTGCGCCGGCGAGTGCGAAGAGCGCCGCTCCCGCCGGTGACAGCCGCCTGTTCTCGGCCACGCCCTGGCACTTCGATACCCTGCGCAGCGTCGACGCCGATGTCACGTTGACAATCGGTGAATTGCTGCGCGGCCAGTCGATCCTGAAAAACGGCCAAGCCGGCCTGAAGCTCGATCACGGCGTGCTGACGGTGAGTTCGTTGACGGCGACGATCGATCAGGGACAGATCGACGCTTCGGGCAGCCTGCAGGCCAGAAGCGATCAGCCCGATCTCGCGCTGACCGTCAAAGGCGCCAATATCGCCTCCGGGCCGCTGCTGACGGCAGTGGGCCTCTCCGATGTTCTCACGGCAGGGGCCCTCAATCTCGATCTGTCCGTCAAGGGGCCGGCGGCTTCCGAACACGCCCTGATGGCCGGCCTCGATGGCGAGCTGCACTTCAATACCGGGACCGGCAGCCTGCGGAACAGCTTTGCGCAATTCCTGCTCGCCGATCTGACGAAGCTGATTTCCTTCGGCGGCACCGCCGATGCGACCCGCATCAATTGCCTGGCAGGACATTTCGATATCGCCAAAGGCGTCGCTCGGACCAACAGCCTGGTGATGGATACGCCGGGCGCTGCCATCCTGGGGCAGGGCGCCATCAATCTGGGTGCCGAGACATTGCAGATGCGGATCGATTCAAAATCGAAACAGGTCAGCCTCGCGGCGCTCGCCGTTCCCATGTTCATCAGCGGCAGCCTGCAACATCCGACCGTCTCGCCCGATGCCGTGGGGGCGATCGCCAATACCGGCGACTTCGTCGTCGATGCGGCGAACACGGTGACGTTCGGTACGCTCGGCAGTCTGACCGGGCTTGGGACGGGCGGAACCGCGACCAATGCCTGTGCCACCGCTTCGGCTGCAAGCGCCAAGGCGGCCAGCCCCGGCGCCAAGATCA
Organism: Dongiaceae bacterium; assembly: GCA_035539215.1. Lineage (GTDB taxonomy): Bacteria > Pseudomonadota > Alphaproteobacteria > Dongiales > Dongiaceae > Dongia_B. The sequence continues at coordinate 9,518 of DATLIX010000138.1, forward strand.
AGGAGGGTGCCGGTGCTATCGGCAGCGGCGCCAAGCAGGTCATTCAAGGTGTCGGGGAAGGTGCCGGCGATGCCGTCAAGGGTGTCGGCAAGGACATCAATTCCGGTTTGAAATCGTTGTTCGGCAATTAGAAGGAAAGCGTATTGTTGTCCGCCACGACAAATTTTCCCCGTCGTTTCTATCGCCAGGTTGATTTGATGCCCGTCGCGAACGGCTGGCAGATCGCGCTCGACGGCAAGGTGCTGCGCTCACCGGCCAAGGGCGAGCTGGTTTTGCCGACGGAGCCATTGGCCGCCGCCGTGCGTGCCGAATGGGATGCGCAGCAGGAACATGTGAAGCCGCACAGCATGCCGCTCATGCAGCTGGCAAGCACGGCGGTCGATCGCGTCGCGCTCAATCACGGCAAGGTTGCCGATGAAGCCGCCGGCTATGCCCGCAGCGACCTGCTGTGCTACCGCGCTGATATGCCGGAAGAACTGGTTCGGCGCCAGACACAGATCTGGCAGCCGCTGCTCGACTGGGCCAATCATCGTTTCGATACTGCCCTTCAGGCGACAACCGGGATCATCGCCATCGCGCAATCCGAAGACAGTCTTGCCCGCTTCGCGCAGGTGGTCCACGCGTTCGATCCCTGGCAGTTGACGGCGATTGCCAGCCTGACCGGATCGACCGGATCGCTGATCCTGGCCCTGGCCGTGGCCGAACGGCATCTGACGGCGGCCCAGGCGGCCCAGGCGGCGCAACTCGATGAGCTGTTTCAGGCGGAGCGCTGGGGTGACGATGCCGAGGCCGTACAGCGGCGCGAGGCGGTGACACGGGATATCGCCGACGCCGACCGGTTTCTCGCGCTCTTGGCCTAGCTAAACCGTGTCCGCCTGGAGGTTTCGCAAAATCAGCCTGTTACCGCGAACAGGTCTATGCTGCTCTGCAATAGATGCGGGCGTTTTTTCTAGGCAAAGCAAATGCGCTGTGGCAGCTTCTCGCTACCGCAATATGACAAAGATGACGCGCGGCTGCCCCGGAACTGACATCGGGGAGATAGCGCGAAACGGGGATCACGGGCCATGCAAGACATTCTGAAGCGCTTGGAAGAAAAGCGGGCCGCAGCGCGCGCCGGTGGCGGCGAGAAGCGCGTTGCCGCCCAGCACGCCAAAGGCCGGCTGACGGCCCGGGAGCGCATTGAACTGCTGCTCGATCCGGATTCCTTCGAAGAATGGGACATGTTCGTCGAGCATCGCTGCGCCGATTTCGGCATGGCCGACAACAAGGTACCGGGCGATGGCGTCGTCACCGGCTATGGCGAGATCAACGGCCGGCTGGTTTTCGTCTTCAGCCAGGATTTTACCGTTTTCGGCGGCTCGCTGTCGGAGGCCCATGCAGAGAAGATCTGCAAGGTGATGGATCAGGCGGTGCGGGTCGGGGCACCCGTGATCGGCCTCAACGATTCCGGTGGCGCCCGTATCCAGGAAGGTGTCGCCTCGCTGGCCGGCTATGCCGAAGTGTTCCAGCGCAATATCACCGCCTCCGGCGTCGTGCCGCAGATTTCTCTGGTGATGGGCGCTTGCGCCGGCGGTGCCGTTTATTCGCCGGCCATGACCGATTTCATCTTCATGGTGAAGGACTCCTCCTACATGTTCGTCACCGGCCCCGATGTGGTGAAGACGGTGACGCATGAGACCGTGACCTTTGAGCAGCTGGGCGGGGCGCTCACTCATACGCAGAAATCCGGCGTTGCCGATCTCGCCTTCGAGAATGACGTCGAGGCCCTGCTGCAGCTGCGCCGGTTCGTCGACTTCCTGCCGGCTTCGAACCGCGAGAAGGTCCCCTTGCGCTCGACGCCAGATCCGATCGATCGCGACGAGCTGTCGCTGGATACGCTCATTCCGGCCAATCCCAACAAGCCCTATGACATGCTGGAATTGATCCGCAAGATCGCCGATGAAGGTGATTTTTTCGAGACCCAGCCGGAATTCGCCCGCAATATCATCACCGGCTTCGCTCGACTGGGCGGCGAAACGGTCGGCATCGTTGCCAATCAGCCGATGGTGCTGGCGGGCTGCCTCGATATCGACAGCAGCCGCAAGGCGGCGCGCTTCGTGCGCTTCTGCGACTGCTTCAATATCCCCATCGTCACATTCGTTGACGTGCCGGGTTTCCTCCCCGGCACGGCGCAGGAATATGGCGGCATCATCAAGCATGGCGCGAAGCTGCTCTTCGCCTATGGCGAGGCCACCGTGCCGAAGATCACTGTCATCACCCGCAAAGCCTATGGCGGGGCCTATGACGTGATGAGTTCGAAGCACTTGCGCGGCGACGTCAACTTCGCCTGGCCCTCGGCGGAAATCGCCGTCATGGGGCCGAAGGGGGCGGTCGAGATCATCTTCCGCGCCGATATCGGCGACAAGGACAAGATCGCAGCGCGCACGGAAGAGTATCGCGAGAAATTCGCCAATCCCTTCGTCGCCGGCGCCCGCGGTTTCATCGACGATGTGATCATGCCGCATTCGACCCGCAAGCGGTTGTGCCGCTCACTCGCCATGCTGCGCGACAAGCAATTGAGCAATCCGTGGAAGAAGCACGACAACATCCCGCTTTGATCCAATGATGTGATCGACGAGACGGATCGAGCGGGAAAGCGGATTGCCGAGGAAAAAATGGCCAAGATGTTCAAGAAAATTCTGATTGCCAATCGCGGGGAGATCGCCTGCCGCGTCATTCGCACGGCGCGCGCCATGGGTATCAAGACCGTCGCGGTCTACTCCGATGCCGATGCCGAGGCTTTGCATGTGCGCGAGGCCGATGAGGCGGTGCATATCGGCGCGGCGCCGGCGGCGCAGAGCTATCTGCTGATCGACAAGATCGTCGAAGCCTGTGTCAAAACCGGCGCTGAAGCGGTACATCCCGGCTATGGCTTTCTCTCCGAGAACATGAAATTCGCCGAGGCTTTGAAGAAGGCCGGGGTTGCTTTCATCGGCCCCGACCCGCATGCGATCTTCGCCATGGGCGACAAGATCGAATCAAAGAAGCTCGCCAAGGAAGCCGGCGTCAGCACCGTGCCGGGCTATCTCGGCGTCATCAAGGATGCCGAGGAAGCGGCGGTGATCGCCCGCGAAATCGGCTATCCGGTGATGATCAAGGCTTCTGCCGGCGGCGGCGGCAAGGGCATGCGCATCGCCCATAACGATCAGGAAGCGCGTGACGGCTTCCGGTCGGCGACCAATGAAGCCAAAGCGAGCTTCGCCGATGACCGGGTCTTCGTGGAGAAATTCGTCACCGATCCGCGCCATATCGAAATCCAGGTTCTGGCCGATGGCCACGGCAACTGCCTCTATCTCGGCGAACGCGAATGCTCGATCCAGCGCCGCCATCAGAAGGTGATCGAGGAGGCGCCGAGCCCGTTCCTCGATGAACGCACCCGCCAGGCGATGGGCGAACAGGCGGTGGCGCTGGCCAAGGCCGTCAAATACAAGTCCGCCGGCACGGTGGAGTTCATCGTCGACAGCAAGCGCAATTTCTATTTCCTGGAAATGAATACCCGCCTGCAGGTCGAGCATCCGGTGACCGAGATGGTGACCGGCCTTGATCTCGTCGAACAGATGATCCGCGTGGCGGCCGGCGAGAAACTTGCCCTCAAGCAGTCCGATATCAAGCTCAAGGGCTGGGCCATCGAGGCCCGCGTCTACGCCGAGGATCCGCTGCGCAATTTTCTGCCCTCGACCGGGCGCCTGGTGCGCTATCGCGAGCCCGTGGCGGGTCCGGTGGTGCGTGTCGACAGCGGCGTCTATGAAGGTGCCGAGATCAGCATGTTCTACGATCCGATGATCGCCAAGCTGGTCACTTATGGCGAAGATCGCGGCGGCGCCATTGCGGCGATGCGCGAGGCGCTGGATTCCTTCTATATCCGTGGTCTTGGCCATAACATCGGTTTCCTCGCGGCCCTGATGGCGCATCCGCGCTTCCAGGCGGGGCGCCTCACCACCGGCTTCATTGCCGAGGAATTTCCGGACGGGTTCCACGGCGTGGAATTGAACGAAGCCGAGATGGCCGATCTGGTGGCGGTTGCCGCCATCGTGCATCAGGCGCAGGCGCGCCGCGCGATGGCGTCAAAGCCGCATTTTCGCACCCGCGAATCCCCGGTCAACGGTCACTGGGTGGTCAAGCTCGGCAAGGTGACGCGTCCGATCAGCTTGGTTGAAACCGCTTCCGGCTTTGCCGCGATCGACGGCAAGCGCAGCTGCGAAGTGGTCAGCAACTGGCAGCTCGACGAGGTCCTGTTCAGCGGCCGGATCGATGGCCGGCTGGTGACGGTGCAGGTCGAGCGCGACGGCATCGGCTACCGCATGTCCTATGCCGGGGCGCAGATGAAAGTGCTGGTGCTGCTGCCGCGCGCGGCGGAGCTCGCCGGGCATATGCTGGAGAAGACACCGCCAGACATGTCGAAATACCTGCTTTCACCGATGCCCGGCCTGCTGGTCTCGCTGGCGGTCAAGGAAGGGCAGGAGGTCAAGGCCGGCCAGGAATTGGCCGTGGTCGAAGCCATGAAGATGGAAAATCTACTGCGCGCCGAACGCGACGGCAAGGTCGTTTCACTTCATGCCAAGGCGGGCGACAGCCTGGCCGTCGACCAGATCATCATGGAATTCGCCGGATGACGTCGTCGGGCGACAGGGTGGCGCCTTTGCCGGACGGCCATAAGGCGGTGCGGCTGCGCATCGAAGGCCGCGTGCAGGGCGTCAGCTACCGCATGTGGACGGTGGATGAGGCGACGGCGCGTGGTTTGACGGGCTGGGTGCGCAATCGCCGCGACGGCTGGGTCGAGGCGCTGGTGGTCGGCGAGATCGTCGAAGTCGATGCGCTGATCGAAGCCTGCCATCGCGGTCCCGCCTTGGCGCGGGTTACGGTCGTCATCGTCGAACCCGCCCAGGGCATCGTCGCCGACGATTTTCGCGAAATGCCGACGGTCTGAGCTTATCCGAAGATCTCGGCAAACGTTTCGCGCAAAACCATGTCGACTTCGGGCAGGGAGATGATCTGGCCGAGCCTGGCGATCGAGGTGACGCCGAAGGGCTGCGCCTCGGTGGCGCGGATGCCGCAAGGTACGATGCCGCCGAAATGGCTGAGCTCGGGATCGACATTGATGGCGATGCCATGGAACGTCACCCAGCGGCGCACGCGGACGCCGATGGCGGCGATCTTGTCCTCGCGGGTACCGTCGGCCACCCAGATGCCGACCCGGCCCTGGCGCCTTTCGCCGCGGATATTGAGCCGGTCGAGGGTACGGATCACCCATTCCTCAAGATCATGGACATAGCGCCGCAGATCCTGGCCGCGCTGGTTGAGGTCGAGCATGACATAGGCGATGCGCTGGCCGGGGCCGTGATAGGTGTATTGACCGCCGCGGCCGGTGGCATAGACCGGGAAACGCCCCGGTGCCAGCAGATCGCCGTCGCGCGCACTGGTCCCTGCCGTATAGAGCGGCGGGTGTTCCAGCAGCCAGACCTGCTCCGGGGCTTCGCCGGTGATGATCGCCTGGACCCGGGCTTCCATCTCCGCCATGGCCTCCGGATAGGGCACGAGTTCGTCCGAAATCCGCCAATCGACCAAATGTTTAGCGCCCATCGGGCGGCTTTCCGCGGGTTTTTGGTCCAGGGCCGGACTTCCAGTCATCCTTGCACGCTTTCTTCCTTGATCACCCAATGCCGATTTGCTATTCCCCCTGCCGGGCCAAGACAAGTGCTTCTTGCTGATGTCAGCATTGGTCCGGATACAGCCATGGAATGCGGTCGTGGCGGAATTGGTAGACGCGCAGCGTTGAGGTCGCTGTGGGGCAACCCGTGGAAGTTCGAGTCTTCTCGACCGCACCATCTGGCCTGATCCGGATTTTGTCTTTCCGGCCATAACTATCTGAAAAAAATAGACAGATTCCTATTCCCCCCTGGCCTTGCTGGGCCGGGCGGTTATAATCCGCGCCGTTATTTCTCGCGCGAGAGCGCGGTCGTTGTTCAGGAAACGGCCTGTTTCCCCGGGCAACCTCGATCGCGGTCTCATTTTCCGATGCGACGGATTCATGGCCTGGATCAGCCGTCCTGGCCGATCCGGCTCAAGATTCAGGGGAAGAGCATGGCGGATGAAAGCCTGAAGGCAGCGGCGCTGGATTATCATCGGCGGCCGAAACCAGGCAAATTGGCAATCATGGCGACCAAGCCACTCGCCAATCAGCGGGATCTGGCCCTGGCCTATTCCCCCGGCGTGGCCGCCGCCTGTGAAGCGATCGTCGCCGATCCCGCCGCCGCCGCCGAAATGACCAGCCGCGCCAACCTGGTCGCCGTCATCAGCAACGGCACCGCGGTGCTGGGTCTCGGCGCGATCGGCCCGCTGGCCGCCAAGCCGGTGATGGAAGGCAAGGCCGTCCTCTTCAAGAAATTCGCCGATATCGATGTCTTCGATATCGAGATCAACGAGACCGATCCCGACAAATTCGTCGAGATCGTCGCGGCGCTGGAGCCCAGCTTCGGCGGCATCAACCTGGAAGACATCAAGGCGCCTGAATGCTTCGAGATCGAGAAGAAGCTGAAGGAGCGGATGAAGATCCCGGTGATGCATGACGACCAGCATGGCACCGCCATCATCGTCGCTGCCGCCATGGTCAACGGGCTTACCGTCGTCGGCAAGAAAATCGAGGACGTGAAGCTGGTGGCGTCCGGAGCGGGAGCAGCGGCGCTGGCCTGTCTCGATCTGCTGGTGACGATGGGCCTGCCGATCGAGAATATCTTCGTCACCGATATCGCCGGCGTGGTCTATGAAGGCCGCAAGGAGCTGATGGACCCGCGCAAGGCGCGCTACGCCAAGAAGACCAACGCGCGCAGTCTCAGCGATATCATCGCCGGCGCCGATATCTTCCTCGGCCTCTCGGCGCCGCGTGTCCTCACCAAGGAAATGGTCGCCACCATGGGCGATCGGCCGCTGATTTTCGCGCTCGCCAATCCGACGCCGGAAATCATGCCGGAAGAGGTGAAGTCGGTGCGTCCCGATGCGGTCATCGCCACCGGCCGGTCGGACTATCCCAACCAGGTCAACAACGTCCTCTGTTTCCCCTTTATCTTCCGGGGCGCCCTCGATGTCGGCGCCACCGCGATCAACGAGGCCATGAAGGTCGCCTGCGTGCAGGCCATTGCCAGCCTGGCGCGCGCCGACGTATCGGACATCGTCGCCAGTGCCTATGCCGAGCAGGAGCTGCAATTCGGCTCCGAATACATCATTCCGAAGCCCTTCGATCCACGCCTGATCGTCGAGATCGCCCCCGCGGTCGCCAAGGCGGCGATGGAAAGCGGCGTCGCCACGCGGCCGATCACCGATTGGGAAGCCTATCGCGAGAAATTGTCGCAATTCGTTTTCCGTTCCGGGCTTTTGATGAAGCCGATCTTCGACCGCGCTCGCCGCGATCCGCGCCGCATCGTCTATGCCGAAGGCGAGGACGAACGGGTGCTGCGCGCGGTGCAGACCATCGTCGATGAGCGGATCGGCAAGCCGATCCTGATTGGACGTCGTGCGGTGGTGGAAAAGCGGATCGAGCGTCTCGGGCTGCGGATCAAGATCGGCGAGACGGTCGAGCTTTGTGACCCGGAAAACGACCCGCGCTATCACGAATACTGGACCCATTATCATCGCCTGACCGAGCGCAAGGGCATCGCGCCGGACGATGCCCGTACCATTGTGCGGACGCGCAATACGGTGATCGGTTCGCTGATGGTGAAACGCGGTGAAGCCGAAGCCCTGATCTGCGGTACCGTCGGGCGTTTCCATCGCCATCTGGAACATGTCAACGACATCATCGGCAAGGCAGGCGGTGTGCGCAACTACGCCACCATGACCGGCCTCATCATGCAGACGGGGACCTTCTTCATCGCCGATACCGAAGTGATAGCGGATCCATCCGACGAAGATATCGCCAATATCACGCTGTTATCCGCGGAAATGATCCGCCGTTTCGGTCTGGAGCCGAAGGCGGCGCTATTGTCGCATTCCAATTTCGGCGCCTCGAATTCAGAGAGTGCCCGCAAGATGAGGCGCGCGCTGGGACTTGTGTTGCAACAGGATCCGGATCTCGAAGTGGAAGGCGAGATGCGGGGCGATTCCGCCGTCAGCGAATTGCTACGGGACCGTCTGTTTCCGAATTCGCGGCTGACCGGCCGGGCAAATCTGCTCATCATGCCCAATCTCGACGCGGCCAATATCACGTTCAATCTGCTGCGCTACCTGGGCGAAGGCACTTCCATCGGGCCGATCCTGCTAGGTACGGCAAAGCCGGTGCATATTCTTGCGCCATCGATTTCGGTGCGCGGCATTGTCAATGTCAGCGCAATTGCCGTGGCCGAGGTCCAGGATCGCCGGCCGCAGCGGGTCTATGGCGGTGCGGCACATAAAGCATAACGTATCAAAAAACGATTGGGAGAAACGACAATGACACGCCGCCTGATTTCCTCCGGTTCCGCTTTTGAAAAGACCGCCGGCTATTCGCGGGCCGTGGTCGATGGCGACTGGGTCTTCGTTTCCGGTACGACCGGTTTCGACTATGCCAAGATGGCGATCTCTGACGATATTGTCGAGCAGACGCATCAGACCTTCCGCAATATCCAGGCAGCGCTGGAGCAGGCCGGCGTCGGCCTGAAGGATGTCGTGCGGGCGCGCTATATCCTGACCGATGCGGCCGATTGGACCAAGGTGGCGCCGGTCTTCGGCACGTATTTCGGCGATATCCGGCCCGCCAACACGACGATCGTCTGCGGTCTGGTTGATGCCCGCATGAAAATCGAGATCGAAGTCACGGCAAAGAAGGCTGGCTGATGCTGATCGCGCCGGCGTCGATCCGGCGTGGCCGATATTGACGTGGTGCGGGGAAGGGGAGGAAGGCCATGACGGCTGAGACGGCGCAGCAGCTGGAGCCGAAGCCGAAGCTCGTTCAAAAGATTATCGCCGCAGTCGATGCCGGCTTCGAACAGCAATGCGCGCTGACAGAAGAGGTCGTGCGCTTTCCGTCTTTGCGCGGCCAGGAAGCGCCGGCGCAGGATTTCATGGCGCGGCAATATCGCCAGCGTGGCCTGGATGTCGATCATTGGCGGATCGATCTCGATGACATCAAGCATCTGCCGGGTTTCTCGCCGGTCACGGTTTCCTATGACAATGCCTATAACGTGGTCGGCGCGCACCGGCCGCGTGCGGTGACGGGCAAGTCGCTGATCCTCAACGGCCATATGGATGTGGTGCCGGTGGGACCGCTGGAGCTCTGGACGCGGCCGCCTTTCGAGACCTGGCGCGAGGGCGACTGGCTCTATGGCCGCGGCGGCGGCGATATGAAGGCCGGCCTCATCTGTTCGCTGGCGGCTTTCGATGCGCTGGCCAGCCTCGACCTGCAGCCGGCCGCTCCTGTTTATTTCCAGTCGGTGACCGAAGAGGAATGTACCGGCAATGGTGCCCTCGCTTGTCTTCAGCGCGGCTATCGTGCCGATGCTGCCATCATCCCGGAACCCTCGAACGATTGCCTGGTGGCGGGCCAGCTCGGCGTCATGTGGTTCCAGGTGAAGCTGCGCGGCCGGCCGGCGCATGTGGGCTGGGCCGGCAGCGGCGCCAATGCCATCGAGGCCAGTTTCCCGATCATCACCGCCTTGCATGAGCTGGAAGCCAAATGGAATGCCGCGCCGCATGAAAACTGGGGCGACCATCCGCATCCGATCAATTTCGTCGTCAGCAAGATCGAAGGCGGGGACTGGACCTCCAGTGTGCCGGCCTGGTGCACCTTCGATATGCGGATTTCCTTCTATCCTGGCATGCAGCTCGACCAGGTGCGTCGCGATGTCGAGGCGACGATAAGACAGGCGGCGCAGGGCCACAACTTCCTCGCCAACAATCCGCCGGAAGTGGTCTATCATGGTTTCCAGGCCGAGCCCTACATCGTCACCGGCGGCGAGGCGGCGCAGGCCTGTCTGCGGCAAAGCCATCGTCTGGTGACCGGCGAAGATCCCAAGGATGTGTCGCTGACAGCGACCACGGATGCGCGTTTCTTCGGTCTCTATGCCGGCATTCCGGCCCTGGTCTACGGACCGACAGCGCATGACATCCACGGTTTCGATGAGCGTGTCTCGCTCGCGTCGATGCGCAATGTCACCCGCACCATCGCGCTTTTCATGGCGCAATGGTGCGGGGTGCAGCCGCGTAACGGTTGAGGCCGATCAGCCGATCAGGATGTAGACTTTGCGGACGGTCTCGTGCACGTCCCAGACGCCGAGGCTATTGGCCGGAAAATAGAGCGAGTCGCCGGCAGCGATCTCGATCTTCTGCCCGTCGTTTGCTGTGAAGGTGCAGCGGCCGGCGACAAAGTGGCAGAATTCGGCGGTCTTGATCTGGCGATGCCATTTGCCCGGCGAGCATTCCCATATGCCGACATCGGGTTCGCCAGCCTTGGCGTCCGTGGCGGTCACACCGCGCAGTTTGGAGACGATATCGCCGATCGGCTGCGCCACCGGCCCCCAGTCTTCCAGCTGTGCGCTGGGTTGAGCGGGCGCGTTCTTGATGATGGTGATCATGGGTTCCCCTTATGACTCGCGATATCGGCGGCGAAGATATCAGTGCCGCAGCGGTGGCGGCAATCGGATGTATCGAGCGGGCGGGGCAAGCGGCGCCCGAAGCGGTTGATGCGGGCTGAAGCGGCGCCTTGTGTCAGTGCTCGGGCTTCGGCGTGAAGGCCTGTGCTTCGGCGGTGGCGGCGGCAATATCCGCCGGTGTCAGATCCTGCTCCAGATCGGCACGGGCGCTGGCAACTTTGGCAGCCGCATCAGGACTGAGTTTCTGGCTGTTGATCGCGATGATCAGCCACTTATCCGCTGTTTTCTTGTCGGCGGGGGCGCCCAGCCCTTTGCCGTTCATCACAGCCAGGCCGATCATGGCGTCGACATTGCCTTGGTTGGCCGCGCGCTGATACCAGTCGCGCGCTTTGGAAAAGTCGGCGGCACCGACGCGCCCATAATGATAGAAGCCGGCCAGTTCATACTGGGCTTCCGGATTGCCTTCCTTGGCAAGATCGTGCAATGCGCGGAAGGCGTCGAACAGTCGATCTTCGGCCAGCGCCTGACGCACCCCGGCCATATCCTCGGCAAAGGCGATCGAAGATTGCGCGCAGGCCATCCATGCCGCCACAACGATGCCAAGACAGCATCGGGCGCCGCAAGACAGCCAGCCAGGGCGGGAAGGGTTCGACGATCTAACCGGCATCGACAAGAATCACCCGACAGCAAGATGAAAGACCAGGGCCAACGGCGAAGCCGATGGCGCTCGCAGTCTGATAGCGCCGATGCGATCTTATGTCGATGGGCCGCGAACGAGCGACGACAGACACGTGATACAGCTCACCGTGCCGGCTCAAGCCGGTACGGATGTCATTCCTGTCACGCTGCCGGCGGCGCGTTCGGACGTTCAGATGGCAACAGATCCCCTATCGGGCAGATCCCCCTGCGGGGAAATCCCTCAATGGGTCTGTTGCTGCATCTCAAACGAGCCCTCGCGGACGGTCTTCGCCAGATCTTCCAGGAATTCTGCCGTGGTTTCGGTGCCATGCTTGGCGACTAGGCCAAACAAGGCTGCCGAGATCGCCATGGTTCCCACCGTATCGAAGGGGATCCCCTGGTTACCGGCTTCCTGCCAGAAGCTGTTGAACATCTTGAAGCAGAGCGTGCGCTGCTCCTCGTCGGTCATCTGCGGCGGCAAATCGATCCGCTCAGCCAATGCAATCTCCATGGCGTTTCTCCTCAAGTTTGAAGTGCCAGGAGCGTTACAGCAAATCCCGTGCCAGAAGAGGGAAGACCCCGTCCGGATGATTCAACAATGGAATCGCGCTGAATCGGTTAAGAATCGTTAATAAATTAGGCAGCTATCGCCTGCTTGTGACGACGCATCGGCGACAATCGGCAAACATTGCCGCCGATGCGTCAGATCGAACGGCTTCAGGCCAGGAAGGGCGAACTCTCGTGAATTTCGATCAGGGTCGGCCCGTCCGCCTTGAACGCATCCTGGATCGCCTGGGTAATGCCCGCCAGGCTATCCGGCTTGACGGCCTTACAGCCGAAAGCCTCCGCCAAAGCGAGATAATTCGGGTTGCGCGGCCGCACGCCGATCTCGCCGATTTCCAAGCGCACCATATCCATCTGGATCTGCGCCAGCAGGTCGTTGTTCCAGACGATGATCGGGAGCGGCAGGTTCTGCTCCACGGCGGTGCCGAGATCCTGGACGGTAAATAGGAATCCGGCATCCCCGGCGATGGCGACGACCTCGCGGTCCGGGCAGGCAATCTTGGCGCCGATCGCCGCCGGCATGGCATAGCCGAGGGTCCCGAAGCCGACAGGATGCAACCAGGTGCGCGGCTCCTCGCAGGGGAAATAGGTATTGGCCGTGTAGGCGATCTGGGTCATGTCGGTGACCACGACGCCATTCGGCTTCACCGCTGCGCGGATGGCATCGAGCACTTTGGCATGCTTTTGCTGGAGCGGGGCGAGGCCGGCGCGGTTTTCCTGGCGGATGCGGGCGGCGCTCGCCAGATCGGGCTGCCGCCCGGCAGCGACCAGGGGCGTCAAGGCCGTCAGCGTAGCACCGGCTTCCGCCAGCAGGCCGACCGTCGGCGTGTAATCGCGGGTCAGGGTATAGGCATCGATATCGATCCGGATCAGCTTGCCGCCAAAGGTCACAAAGTCGGTCCAGGAATCGGTTTCCGCCAGTTCGGTGCCAATGGCGATGACCAGATCGGCCTTGGCGAGATAATCCTGGGTGGCGGGCAGCGCCAGAGTGCCGCCCAGCGAGGCCGGATGGGAGTCGGGGAAGACGCCCTTGCCGGCTGTGGTGGTGACGCAGAGAGCGCCGATCTTCTCGACGAAAGCACGCAGGGCTGGGGCGCAGTCGACCGTGCCGCCACCGGCGATCACCAGAGGCTTCTTGGCGCCGTCGATCAGCGTGCGGGCGGCGGCGAGGTCTTCGGCCTTGGGCTGTGGCGGCGTGGCTTTTTCGCGCTGCGGACGCCCGAGATCGGCTGGCGCCGACAGCATATCGAGTGGCATTTCCAGGACCACGGGACGCGGGCGGCCGGTTTCGAACACCTTGTAAGCATCGGCGACGGCCTGCGGTAATTCACCGGCCTTGTAGATCGTGCGGGCAAAGGCGGTCAGCGGCGCGATTGCCGCACGCTGATCGGAAATCTCATGCAGGCGACCGCGGCCTTTGCCGAGGTCCTTGCTGGCATTGACGCTGCACAGAACCAGGACGGGCACGGAATCGGAATAGGCCTGGCCGATCGGGGTCGCGGCATTGAGCAGGCCCGGGCCCGTGATCAGGCAGCAGACACCCGGCCTGCCGGAAGCACGCGCATAGCCATCCGCCATGAAGCCGGCGCCCTGTTCATGGCGCACACCGATATGGCGCATCTTGCGGTCGGCGATGCCGCGATAGAGGTCGAGGGTGTGCACCCCCGGGATGCCGAAGACGGTATCGACGCCATAGGTTTCCAGAATGCTGATTGCGGCGTGTCCGCCAATTTGATTCGCGCCCATTTAGAACTTGCTCCCCTGTCGGCAATTATTTGCTGTGCACAGCTATCGTCCCGACAAGTCTAGCGGTTCGCCTAGCCTGCCAGCAACTTGGCTTTGCGTTGGGGTGCCCTTGCGTTCGCGGTGGGTTGATTTCTGCGAAACATCGTGTCGGCGTCCCGCTCTTAGCCAGGACGCCCGCAGACGGAAGGACGCGCGGCGGCGAAAGCCGCAGGCGGCTATTGGGTCGTACCGATCTCTACTTTGCGATCCTTCTCGGTCTGGCCGATAACACCGACCAGCGGCGGCACCATGTGATCGGTGGCCTGATCCGGCGTCAGGTTGGATGTGCCGCGGTCCATGGATCCGCGCCACACATAGAGGCCGGTCTGACGATCATAGATCGACAGGCTGATGCGGAAGACATTGGGATGCGGATCGGGCGGGGTCCGGGTCAACAGCGTGTTGCCATTGGTCGAGAAGACGTTGCCCTGCTTTTGCGGCGGCGTGATGCCCTTGATCTGATCCACCACCGCGTCTTTCGAGGTGCCGCGTACAAGGTCGCCGCCCACCAGCATGACGAGTTCCGCCTCATGATCGACATGATAGCCGCGCGCCACGAGTTCCTGGTTCACGCGTTCCAGGACGGCGCTGTCCAAGGCCGAACCGCTGGGATCGGTCGGGTTGCGGACGACCGTATCGAAGCCGCTGCCTTTGGCAATCGGCTGATAAGCCGCCGCGTTGAGAATGCCGACGCCGACGGGGATCTGCTCCTGTTCGCCGCCGGGAGGAGTGCCAGGTGACGGATCGCTTTGCGCCCAGGCGGCCGGAGCCTCAATCTGGCTGAAAACCAAGCCTGCCAGGACAATCCCGGCCAGTCCCAAAGCGGTGCGACCACGAGCGGCCGGCGCGGAAGAAAAATCCGACGGGTCGGCAGCTTTTGCGGTCTTTTTTCGCGTCATATCGAACTCCTGTTCACGCCATCACCGATGCTGGCTATTCCTGCGACGGATCAAGGCGCCTCGTGACGATACAACCCGAACAGGATATACTCAGTTCCTTAACAATGATAACGGCGACAGCCGGGCACCGCGACTCTATTTTGCGTTGCACACGGCAGTGCTTCTGGGAGCATGTACATGACTGTGGCGATGCAGACTTCGCATGACGATGGCTTACTCGTGAATCGCACGCATCTGCCTTTCAGGCTGGACCAGGGCATCGCCCACCGCGCCCGCATCGGGCTGATCGTCCTCGCCACCGACAATACGCTGGAATATGAGTGCCGGCGCATTTTTACGCTCGATGGGGTGGCCCTCTATCAGAGCCGCATTCCGAGCCCGATCGCGATCAATCCGACGACGCTGCAGGAGATGGAAAAAGAGATCGCCGCGGCGACGGATGTCATCTTGCCGGGTCTCGGTCTTGACGTCGTTGCCTATGCCTGCACCTCTGGTGCCGTGGTCATCGGCGAGGAAAATGTCTTTGCCCGAATTCACGAAGCGCGGCCGGGTGTCGCCTGCACGACGCCGATCACGGCGGCCATCGCGGGGTTGAAATCGCTCAAGGCCAAACGCATCGCGCTGCTGACCCCTTACATCGACTCGGTCAATCAGATGCTGCGCCGCCATGTCGAGGCCCAGGGCCTAGAAGTTCCCGTCATCGGCTCCTTCAACCACGAGAACGACAATGAGGTGGCGCGGATCAGCTTGGATTCGCTGCGGTCGGCCGCACTCGAGCTTGGCAAGCATCCGGCGGTCGACGCCGTTTTCGTCTCCTGCACCAGCTTGCGCCTGGTCGATATCGCGGCCGATCTGGAACGCGAACTGGGCAAGCCGGTGACGTCCTCCAACCACGCTCTGGCCTGGCATTGCCTGCGTCTGGCCGGCATCGAGGATCAGCTGCCGCAATGGGGCAGGCTGTTTACGACGCCCCTGGCCGTCTGAGCGCCGGTGTCGATCATCCTCAGCCGTAGCGCGCCAGACCGAAAGGGCGATCGTCGATCACGGTTTTCCGGCCCGCCATCTGGTCGCTGAGAATCTGGCTCATGCCGCAGGCCATGGTCCATCCCATATGGCCGGCGCCGGTGTTCAACCAGAGATTCCGGACCGGGCTGGCGCCGATGATCGGCGGACCGTCGGGCGTCATTGGCCGCAGGCAGGCCCAGTAGCTCGGCTGGTCGTAAGCGCCCCCTTGCGGGAAGAGTTCACGCGCCGTCTTCAGCATATGGGTAAAATGACTGGCTTCGAATTCCGTATCGTAGCCGGCAAAATCCGCCGTGCCGGTAAGCCGCAAGCGGTCACCGAGGCGGGAGAAGGCGACCAGATTTAGCTCGTCCACGCCGCCAATGGTCGGCGCCGCTGCCGGATCGCGGATGGGCAGGGTGAGGGAATAGCCCTTGACCGGATAGATCGGCAATTTGACGCCAAGACGCCGCACCAGCTGTGGACTGTAGCTGCCCAGCGCCAAGACATAGGCATCGCCCTTCAGCGTGCCTTCGGCCGTGACGACGCCGGAGATGGCGTCGCTATCGCCCTCGATCCGCTCGATTCGTTCGCCCAGGCGAAAAGTGACGCCGAGCCCGCGGCACACCTCGGCAAGCGCCACGGTGAATTTGCGCGCGTCACCGCTCTCATCCCCTTCGACATAGATGGCCCCCACCAGCTTGTCGCGGCTGGCCTGCAGCGCCGGCTCCAATGCGATGATCTCGTCGACATCGATGGCGCGCAGCCTGACGCCGGCATCCTGCATCATTGGGAAGTTGGCCTGGGCGGCTTTCAGATAGTCCTTGTCGCGATGCAGGTAGAGGGCGCCCTTGGCGATGCGGTCCCAGGCGATGCCGGTCTCCCGCGTGATGCGCTCGGTTTCCTTCTGGCTGTGCAGGCAGAGGTGGAGCTTCACCAAGGTGTTGGCGCGGTTGCGCTCTGCCGTACAGTTGCGCAGGAACTGCAAGGTCCAGCCCCACATCCGCGGGTCGAGCTTGAGCCGGTAGCGAAGCGATGTGTCGCCGCGCCAGAGAGAGCGCAGCAGGATCATTGGTGCCCGCGGGCTGGCCCAGGCAGAGGCATGGCCAGGGGTCATCAGCCCGGCATTGGCGAAACTGGTTTCCATGGCAACCTCGGGGCGTCGGTCGACCACGGTCACCTCATGGCCTTCCTTGGCAAGATAGTAGGCTGACGTCACCCCCATCAGCCCGGCCCCCAGGACGATCACATGCATGTCATCTCCACATGGCTATTCAAGCGGCGGCAAGATTGCCATACTTCTGCCTTACTTGAACATGCCGCTTTCACCCGAAAATAAGGAGGAGCAATGCAAAAACCGCGAAACCAGGCACGCGGTGTCGCCCGATCCGCGCCACTGGCGGCGACGGCCTTGGCTCTCGGCTTGTGCGGCATCGCCTTGACGGGCAGCTCTTCCGCCGGGGCCGACTCGTTGCAGCTGGCACAGGCTGCCGGAACCGGCACACCCTTGACGGTCACGGAACTGCGCGACTGCCTGTGCATCGAACAGCAGATGTCAGCCGATCATGACGATCTTGCGCTGCGCCAGGATCTGCTGAACGAAAGACAGCAGGAGCTGGCCAATATCGACCAGCAGGTCATGGAACAGCGGAGCAATCTCTCGCCGCAAGACACGGTGGGGCAACAGGTGCTCAAGGATCTCATGGCCCAGCAGCAGAAGCTCCGCACGCTGGTCCAGAATGATCTGCGGCCTGCTTACAATACCAAGGTCGATGAGTGGAATGCGCTGGTTGCCAAATATAACGGCCAGTGCGTCGATCGTCCGCGCTATACGATGGATGTCAAGACCGCACAGCAAGACCTGCAGTGCCCGAAGCCATAACGGGCCGGGGGCCGTCTCAGGACACCTGCTGCCACTGACATTTGAGATGCATTTGACCGGCGGTGTTGGCGACCGCCGCCATGCAGCTTGCTGCCTTGTCCGCGGGAATAAACACGGCCATGCGCAGGATGAAGCGGGCGCCACTGCTGGAAGGGGCGCTTTCGGAATTCAGCCGCACGATATTGACGCCGTATTGGCGGGAGACTTCGCTCAGCCGGGCGATCAGGCCGGGGCTGTCATCGCCGCTGATTTCGATGCGGTGGGTGATTTGCGCGCTGTCGTCGTGACTTTCGCGATACTGGAAAGGTTGCACCGTCAGTTTGGCGTCTTTGAGGGCGGGCAGGCCGCGTAGGTCCTGCTCGACCTCCGCCGGGGTCATCCCGGAAGGCAATTTCGCCACCAGGGTGAATTCAGCACCGCCGCCCAGCACGGCAAAGGTGGTGTCGCCGAGATTGACGCCAAGCTCATAGAGCCGGCCCGTGACATCGGCGATCAGTCCGGCATGGTCGGCGCAGATGACGGAGATGAGAGCGGTATTGGCCATGACGGGTTCTCCGATGGAACGCAACGCATGGCTCAGCCTAGAGCGGGATGGTTTCCAGTGGAAGCGGATTTGCGGCCACAGGAAACCTGCGCCTGTCGCCAGAGTCGGATCGCTTTAGGTCAAACCACGAAGTTATTCGACCTAAAACGTGAATCCGTCCCAACCTCAAGATGATAGAGGGCGATTCACGTTTAAGTGGAAGCCACCTAGAACGATCGCGCTCTAGACGACGTTCGCTTCCTGGATCAGTTGGCCGGTGAGGATCCGCTCATAGCCGAGGCGGCTGAGGTCCAAGGTCCGGTAGGCGCCGAAGGTCACCAATTCGCTCAGGGCCCGGCCGATGGCGGGCGATTGTTGCAGCCCGTGGCCGGAGAAGCCGCTGGCGATCAGCAGGTTCTCGATCTCGGGTGCCTTGCCGATGATGACGTTCTGGTCGCGCGTGTTGTAGTCGTAATGGCCTGCCCAGGCGCTCGACATCTTGATCGCTTCGAAGGCGGGGACGCGCTCCGCGAGCGTCGGCCAGATCAGGTCTTCGAACAGGGTATATTCCAGCTCATAATCCGTGCAGTCCGGGTCCTGATCCTCGGCCGGAGAGACGCCGGCGATGAAACCGGCACCTTCCGGCCGGAACCAGACGCCCGTGGGATCGATGGTCAGCGGCGCCGTGCGGATGTCGTCCTTGCAATCGAAGACATAGATGAAGCGCTTGCGCGGCCGGACGGGCAGGTCGATACCGGCATAGCCGGCGATGGTTGCCGCTTGCACGCCGGATGTGAGAACGGCTGTGCCGCAAGCGATCTTGCCGCCGGATTTCAGGGTGACACCGCTCACATGACGATTGCCGTGATCGAGGCCGACGACCTCGTCATGCAGATAGGTGACGCCCAGCGAGCGTGCCTTGCGCTTGAAGGCCTGCAGCAGAGAATAGGGATCGAGCCAACCTTCGTTGACCGGGCCGAAGGAACCGGCAGCCAGATCGGCGGTGTTCAGCCATGGGAATTTGCGGGCGAGCGCATCGGGTTGCAACAGCTCGGTGGCGGCGCCCAGCTTCTGCTGCAATTGCTGATTAGCCGTCAGAATGTCGAGGCCCGCAGGGGTAGCCAGGAACAGGTAGCCATTCTCATGAAACTGGATATCGGGTTTTTCGCCCTCCACGCTCAGATGCTCGCCGACGGATTTGATGAAAGCGGCGCCGAATTGCGAGATCTGGATATTTTCCGCGGTCGAATATTGCAGGCGAATGCCGCCGGCGGAGCGGGGTGTGGCGGCTGAATTGTAGGTCGGATCCTTCTCGATTACGGTAATCGAGCCTTTGAAACCCGGCTGGCTGGCGAGAAAATAGGCGGCGGAACTGCCGACCACGCCACCGCCGATAATGACGACATCACTCTGCTGCATTGTGCGACCCCGAAATGCCTGCGACCGACCGCCGCGCCTCCACCCATGGAGACGAATGGCGGGCTTTTACAGAAGCCGTTTTAGCGGGATAATACGGGTCGGGTCCAATGAAACCCAGGCAGAGCGCCGTGTCACCGATGCATAGCGCCCCTGTTGCCGGGTCGTGCCCAGGGCCGACCCGCTTGGTTGAAAAGGCGGACCTGACCGCAGTCCGGGCTGACTGGATCGGTGGTTTGGGGAACCGGTTGTCCCAGGAACGCTTGTGTTTGGGGACGCCGGTCCGCGACCCGAATTTAGTTTCGCTTGAGCCGTGAATTTGGCAAACAGGGCCATCCTTCCAGGAAGCGTGAAATGAGCCGGGCATTCGTAAAAGAAGAAGACAACATTGCCGATGAAGTGCCGGAGCGCCTGCACAGTGCACATCCGAATTACGTGACGCCGCGCGGGCTTGCCCAGTTGCAGCAGCAGTTGCGCGAAATCGAGGCCGCCCTGGCCGAGCTGGGACGCCCGGTTGCAGGTGCCGTCGGTGCCGATGGGAAGTTGGTGGATCGCCAGCAGCGCTCCGTGCTGGAGCGGAACTTGCGGTATGTCCGCGAGCGCATTGCCCGGGCGATCCCGATCGACCTCAAGGCGCAGCCGCGCGACCATGTCGCCTTCGGTGCTGTGGTGGAGACGCTCGATGATGACGAGCAACGCCGGCGTTTCGAAATCGTCGGTGAGGACGAAGCGGATCCGGCCAATGGCAAGCTGTCCTGGGTCTCGCCCCTGGCACTGGCTTTGAGCGACGCGAAGCTCGGTGAGGTTGTCACCTGGAAGCGGCCGGCGGGCGATATCGATCTCGAGATCGTTGCGATCGACTATCCGGCGGCGTGAGCCTTCGCAATGATGAGCGGCGATGTCGCCTTCTAGCGATGCGCCGTATTCTGTTTCGTGAGCACGCTGTTGAGCTCGCTCATCAGGCTGGTGATGCGCTCGGCTGACTCGCCCGTCAGTGTCGCAAGCGATTTGATCTCCTGCGCCACGACGGCGAAGCCCAGCCCCTGTTCACCCGCCCGGGCAGCTTCGATGCGGGCATTCAGGGCCAGCATCTTCAAAGCGCGCAGGACATCGAGAATGGCGCTCGTATCCTTCACGATCGAATTGCTGATGACGGCGATACGGTCGAGCATGTCCTGGACTTCGTTTTCCAGTCGCTTGCGATCGGTCACGTTGATGATGGCGCCTTCCAGATACTGCAACCCACCATCCGCGCCGAACACGCCGCCGCCGGTTTCATGAACCCAGATCTCGCTTCCATCGCGGCCGACGAGGCGATAATCGAGATCCCATTGGTCGCGTTTTTCCAAAGCGGCAGCCACGGCTGCGTCGACGGCCGGCGTATCATCGGCATGACAGACGGAAACCCAGCTGCGGTGCCGATTGTTGATGAAGTCGCTTGCGGGGTAGCCGGTCATGCGCTCGACGCTATCGGAGATGAACAGCATCGTATAGGCGCTGTCGTTGTTGCAGCGATAGAGGCAGCCGTTCATGCGTGCGCTGATCGAGAGCATCGCCTCGAGGCGCGGGTCGACCTTATCCGCGGTAAAAGAACCGGAGTCCAAAGCAGTGCCCTCCCCAGGCAGGTGCTGGTGCATCATTACTTGCTACTCCAAGCTGATCGGGTTCCCCGATTCAGCGCAGCTAATGAGCATTTAGGATAAAGGTTAAACTTCGGTGAAATCTGCCTGTCTACGCCTATCTGCGGTTGATAGGGCGTAGGATAGCGGGCTATGCGCCGGCGCTTGTTCTGAGATCGACCGTTCTCGCATTTTCATCGGCATGCCAGCCCGATCGACGCCTGCCAGGGTTGCGGCCCGTTGCGTCGTCGCATCATACCGCGCGATGCAGATAACGGGAGGCCGCGTTACTTGAGGCCAGTATAGCTGCCGCGAAAATAGATCAGCGGTTCGTCTTCGGACAGCGTTTCGAAGCGCAGCACTTCGCCAAGAAATATCCGATGATCGCCGCCGTCATAGATCGCATGCGTGCGGCAGTCAAAGGCAGCCACACAGCCCTGCAGAATAGGGCTGCCGGTGACCCAGCGTTCATAGGCGATGTCGCTCCATTTATCGCCCTGCGTGCGGGCGAAATTCTGGGACAGGTCGGTTTGCGCTTCGCTCAGAACATTGACTGCAAAGGCGCCGGATGTTTCGAAGGCCGGGAGGCTGAAAGCGCGCCGCTCGAGACTGAACAGGACCAGAGGGGGATCGAGCGAGACCGAGTTGAAGGAGTTGACGGTCACGCCGAAAAGTTCGCCGTCAGCCGAACAGGCGGTGACCACGGTGATGCCAGTGGCAAAATGGCCAAGGGCCGTACGAAAATCCCGCTGATCAAACGCCATTCCGGTACCTTATGCTTACTCACTCGGGGCGCGCCTATCCTGCACAGGCAGGAGGGCGGCGCAAGACGAACCAAAGCGCTCGCTGCACAAGTATTTCTACCGATGGCGCATTCTACAAACAATAACAGCCGCGGCGACCGGCACCGCGGCTGTAACGATCATCGCCGAATGATCTAGGTCAGATCAACGATCGTGATGGCCGCGATCTCGCGGCTGGAACTGCCGGCGCGGCGCCCGCGGTGTCGCCGTACTGGTATCCAGCGTGATGACGCGCAGCACCTGGATCCCCTTGCGTCCCTGTCCCACTTCGCAATGGATTGTCGAACCTTCGGGGGCGTCTTGCAATCCGGCATCCTTGAGCGCAGAGATGTGCAAGAAGACATCCGGAGCGCCATCAGCCGGCGAGACGAAACCGAAGCCCTTTTCCGTATTGAACCACTTAATACGGCCCCTGAGCTCCGAACCGCCGCCGTGGTGATTGTGATCAGTCATGTTGTTCACTCTGCAAGAAGATGGATAA
>DATLIX010000139.1:0-15059 GCA_035539215.1 Dongiaceae bacterium
CGGCTGCGGCAGTTCCTTCTCCGTCGGCTGACCGTCTATAAAAACCGAAACTCGAGGCCGCCGAGGCTCCGCCCGGCGGCTTTTGCTATCGGGCAGCCACTTGGCGGTTGCGCCAAAGGCGCGCGGCTCGATATCTTCGCCCCTGATCTCCATCGTCACTTTCAGCGATAATTTCAGCGGGGCGGAACAGCGTGCCAATCACCATCGCCAGCTTCAATGTCAATTCCCTGCGCGCCCGCCTTGCCAATGTGCAGGACTGGCTGCGCCTGGCGAAACCCGATGTCGCCCTGCTGCAGGAAATCAAATGCCAGGAACACGAATTCCCGCTGCTCGAGTTCCAGAGCCTCGGCTACAACTGCGCCGCACTCGGCCAGAAGAGCTACAACGGCGTCGCCATTCTCTCGCGGCACAAATTCGAGATCGTGCAACGCGGCCTGCCCGGCGATGACGGTGACGACCATGCCCGCTATATGGAAGCCGATATCGAACTGCCGGATGGCCAGCTTTGGCCGAAACTGCGCGTCGCCACCATCTACCTGCCGAACGGCAATCCGGTCGAAAGCGAGAAATATCCCTATAAACTCGCCTGGATGAAGCGCCTGCGCCAGCGTGCCGCCGAGCTGCTGAAGACCGAGCTGCCGGTGGTGCTCGGCGGCGATTATAATGTCTGCCCGACCGATCTCGACGTCTATGATCCGATCGGCTGGTCGGAAGATGCCTTGTGCCGGCCGGAAAGCCGGGCGCATTTCCGCGCCATCGTCAATCTGGGCTATACTGACGCCTTCCGCGCCTGTTGCAGCGAAGGCCATCGCTATACCTTCTGGGACTACCAGGCCGGGCGCTGGCAGCGCGACGAAGGGCTGCGCATCGACCATCTGCTGCTCTCGCCCCAGGCCGCCGACTGCCTTGCCGATTGCCAGATCGACCGCCAGCCGCGTGGCCTGGAAAAGCCCTCCGATCACACGCCGATCTGGTGCCGCCTGGATATTTAAAGCCGAACCTTTAAGACGTCGATCTTTGAGAGAGGATGTCGCGATGACCGATGCCAATCAGATGTTCACAGATGGCAAGGCCTATGAGCGGATGATGGGCCGCTGGAGCCGCCGGGTCGGCGATATCTTTCTCGACTGGCTCAAGATCCCGGACAACCTGCGCTGGCTCGATGTCGGCTGCGGCAATGGCGCCTTCACCGAAGAGATCATCGCCCGCTGCCACCCGACCGCTGTCGAGGCGGTCGATCCTTCCCCCGAACAGCTTTCTTATGCCCGCGACCGCGCCGGCACCAGGATGGCGGTGTACCACGAGGCGGATGCGCAGGTGCTGCCGTTCGACGCCAATGGCTTCGACGTCGCGGTCATGGCGCTGGTCATCGCCTTCGTTCCCGATGCGGCAAAGGCGGTTGCGGAAATGGCCCGCGTCGTGCGGCCGGGCGGATGGGTCGCGGCCTATATGTGGGACATGCCGGAAGGGGCGCCGCTGCGCCCGCTCCAAAGGGCCGTGAAATCACTAGGCCTCGAACCGGCGCTGCCGCCGAACCCGACAGCCTCGAAGCTGGAGGCTCTGCAGGAATTTTGGGGAGCGGCCGGGCTTGTCTCGGTCGAGACGCGCGTCATCTCTATTCCGGTCGTCTATGCCGATTTCGAGGATTTCTGGACCTCGAATATCGTGCCGATCGGTCCGCTCGGAAAACTGCTCGCCGACATGTCGCCCGACATGAAAGCCCGCCTGCGCCAGGCGCTGCAAGAACAGCTCCCCATTGGCGCGGACGGCAGCATCGCCTATGAGGCGTTTGCCAATGCCGTGATGGGCCGGATGCCGGCCTGACCTTCCAGAGCCGGACCGTTTCAGATCGAATCACGAAGCTCTTCGATCTGAAGCGATCGCGCTCTATCCCGCGAAAGCCTGGCCCAGCGGCATGATGCGCAGCCCCTTGCGCAGACGGCGATAGGGCAAGGCGTAGTTGTCGACCGGATTGGCGCCGGGTGCGGCGACGATCAAAATCTCCTCGGCGATCGGCTGGAAATCGGCGCGGAAGTGGACGGAGCTTTTAAGCGCCAGAATCTTGCGTCTCGCCGGCGCGATGCCGAGATGCGTCAGCATCGCCTGGTCCGCCGCCTGCTGCTTGCGGCTGGTAACGACGATCTCCACCCCGCCGATCTTCAGCAGGGCCATCGGTCCCAGTTGCATGCGGTTGCCGCGATAGAAGGGCCCGGTCGCATCGAAGACCCCATCGCCCAAGGCAACCACCTTGAACGTCGCCTCGAACGGCCGATGCCCGGCCATGCCGCTCCAGGCGCCTATGCCCAGCGTGATCTCGGCGCCGATCCCGGCCTGGTGGGCAATCTCGGCGGTCTTCGGATCGAAGAGATTGGCCAGGACCGCGCTTTCCGCCCTGCCCGCCACCAGGGCTTCCAGCAGGCCAACCGTATCGGAATTGCCGCCGGCGCCGGGATTGTCCTGGGTGTCGGCGAGGATGATCGGCCGCTGCGTCTTCGGGGCCTGGGCTGCGGCATAGGCGACCGCCTCATCCGGCAGCCAGACCCGTCCGGCGAAAGCGGCCTCGGCGGCGTTGACGGCATCGATGAGATAATCGGCGGCAGCCTCAGCCTTCGCCTGATCGGCGCCATAGGTGACGATCGCCGGGCCGCATTCGGCGATATCGGCGGGCGGAAAACCGAAGGTGAAGGAAGCACTGGCAAGATGCCGCTTGCGCTGCTGCTCGGCGACGTCGCGATAGAGCGATTGCGCCGGATCGATCAGGGTGCATTGCCAAGTCAGCGGTACCAGATAGTCGGCGCGGCGCATCGCCTTGGCGAGTTTGCCCTCGCGCAGCAGGCGGGCCAGGATCTCCGCCGATGCCATGCCGCTTTCCGCCAGATCGACATGCGGATAAGTGCGGCAGGATATCAGGGCCGAGGCCTGCTCGACAATGCGCCGCGTGACATTGGCATGGAGATCGAGACTGACGACGATCGGCAGATCGGGGCCGACGATGCGGCGCAACCGCGCCAGCAATTCTCCTTCGCCGTCTTCGAGATGCTCGGTCACCATGGCGCCGTGCAAGTCGAGATAGATGCCGTCGATGCCCCCGGGCGCCGCGGCAAAGGCGCTGATGCGCTGCAGCAACTCGCCGGCGATATCCTCATAGGCGACACGCTCTACCTGGGCCGAGGGCGAGGCGGAGCACCACAGGCTTGGCAGCAGGTCGAAGCCGTGCGACGGCGCCGCTTCGATGAAGCCGGCAATCGGCAGGTTGATGCCGGCAAAGGTCGTGAGGATGTCCGGTCCGCGCGTCAGTCCAGGCCAACCATCGGCCTGCTCGAAATCCCTGAAGCTCGCCTTCACCGGCGCGAAGGTATTGGTTTCGTGTTGAAAACCGCCGATGACGATACGCATGTGCACATATCCTGTGAGGTCGAAACTGGCTGAAATCTGCGCCGCAGCACGCCAGATGGCATCTTGCCCGCCCCTTTCGGAATTGCAATGGCGCCAAAAAGCACGCGTTATCAGGCAGGTTTAAGGTATTTTTAAGCTAAAATCTTCAATCATCAACCCTCACATCGGGGATGTGACAACGGCAACTGCTGCAATCATGGGGATGATCGTGGGAAGCCCGACGAGTCCGGGGACAAAAAAGTCCGACGATCTGGCGCAAAGTCAACAGATCGCCGCCGAGGCCTTGGCGCGCATGACCGCCTTGCGCGTCGCGCCAACCCCGGCGAACTATTCCATCTGGTACGCCTATTTCGCCAATGAAGTGCCGGGCCTGACCAAGGAGATCGACGCGCTGCTGGAAAATGGTGCGATTTTTTCCATGCAGGTCAGCATCGCCCTCTTCAACAAATATTTCGGCACCGATCGCGAAGCGGTGGTTCTCAACGATATCGGCCAGTCGCTGAATGCGACGATCGGCACCGTCATGGCGCAGCTGAGTGCCGCGGGACAGGAAACCGCCGCCTTCGATCACCGCCTGCAAAGTGTCAGCGGCAGCCTGCGTCGGAACGGCGACGAGATCGATTTGAAGGAAGTCGTGGCCGGGCTCATTTCCGCAACCGAGGCGATGAGCGCCAAGAACAAGGCGCTGGAAAACGAACTGCATAATTCCGCTGATCGCGTTTCCCATCTGCAGCAAAATCTGGAGCAGCTGCGCATCGAGGTGCTGACCGACAGCCTGACTGGCATCGGCAATCGCAAGCTGTTCGATCTCACCGTGCTCAATCGTGCCAATGAGGCCAATAGCAGAAACGGCGAGCTGTGCCTGCTGATGCTCGACATCGATCATTTCAAGCGCTTCAACGACAGTTACGGCCACCGGGTCGGCGACAAGGTGCTGCGGGTCGTGGCCAACCGGCTGAAGGCGGCGGCGCGGCCGGGCGATCTGCCGGTGCGCTACGGCGGAGAAGAATTCGCCATGATCCTGCCCGGCATGTCACTGGAGGCGGCAACCGTGCGCGCCAACCAGATTCGCGAAGAGCTCGCCAATCAGTATCTGCGCAACAAGGCGACCGGCGACAATTTCGGCAAGATCACCGTCAGCATCGGCGTGTCGCGCTTCCGCCCTCAGGAACAATTGGAAGATTTCATCGCGCGCGCCGATGTCGCGCTCTACAGGGCAAAGGGAGACGGCCGCAACCGGGTGGTAGCCGAAGCGGCGTGAGACCCTTTCAAACGATCAGAGTCTGACGGGACGATCCGGCAATTCATTGGTCTGGCCGGGCCAAGGCGGGAAATGCTGCGCCAGTTCGTCGGCCACCGCGGAGACCAGTGCCGCCACGGCCGTCTCCAATGAGGCACCTGACTTCTGCCGGCGAAAGGCCTCGATCAGCGCCGCCCAGCGCTCGGCCGGAATGATGGCGGCGATGCCGCGGTCCGGCAGGATGTCGACATGCCGCTCCGCTTCGCACAGACAGATCAGCAGGCCGAGCCGGTCCTGGGTCGCATCGATTCCATGTTCGAAAAAAATCTTGCGCGACTGCGTCAGGCAGGCCTGCCGCCGCCGGCTGAGCGGGGTCAGCAGAACGCCGAGTGCACTGTGTTCGCAAAGCAGGAAAGCAACCAGGGCAAGCCCGACCGCCAGAGCAGAGCCGAACCATTGTGCAATGTCGGGACCGAGAAGCGTTGCGGTCCATGCAGCCACGCCATCGGCCTTCCAGCCATAGATCATGTCGATCAGGGCGAAGACGGCAAGGGCGGCGATCACGGCCGTGAGGCGATAGCGATCGGCCCGCGCGACGAGTGCGACCGCGATCTCGGCAGCGCTGCGGGTTTCCGCCGCCGCGATGGCTGCGGCGATCATCTCTTCTGATTGTTCTTGAACGTCAGATTGCTGGGTCATTTCCGCCAAGCGAACTCGTTGTACTCTCTGCTGCCGATGCTACCAGCGCCCGGAGGCGCCGCCGCCGCCGCCACTGCCGCCGCCACCGCCGAAACCACCACCGCCGAAGCCGCCGCCGCTGCCCCAGCCGCCGCCGCCCCAATAGCTGTCGCGTCGCCGCCCGCCATAGAGCCGCGTGCCGCCGGAACCGCGGTTGCGCAGGAGATTGACGATAATGATGAGACACCAGAGACCGACGAAGAGAAAGGCCGGCCAGGGCAGGTTCGACACCGTGCCGGCGACGCCTTCGGCGGGCGCCGTGAATGATCCGTCAAGTGCGGCTTCGATCGACTGGACACCGGCGACGATGCCGCCCGCATAGTCCTGTTGCTTGAAACGCGGCACGATGACGTGGCGGATGATGGCATCCGCGGTGGCATCCGGCAGCGGTCCCTCCGCGCCATAGCCGGTCTCGATGCGAAGCTCCCGCTCCTTGGGCGCCACCACCAGGACCACGCCGTTATTCTTGCCCTTCTGCCCGATCTGCCAACCGCGCAGCAAGGCAACACCCCAATCTTCGATCGGATAGCCCTGGAGGTCGGGCAATGTCACGACCACGATCTGCGTGCTGGTCTTGGCCTCATATTGGGCGAGCTGGTCGGTCAGACGTTGCGCCGTCCCCTGGTCGAGGACACCGGCCTGATCGACCACGCGACCGGTCAAAGCCGGCAACGGCGGATCGGCGAAGCCGGGCCGCGCCGCCGCGCCCGCGATGCCAAGCAGCAGGGCGAGCAGAAGCGAGAGGCGGATCAGCCGGAACATGAAGGGACGCATACCCGCGATTGGCTCCATTGGGTTGATCAGGGATTGCTGTTGCCACCGGTGCCGAAATCGACTTTCGGCACGGTTAAAGCCGATTCCTCCGCCTGGAACTGCGCCATCTCTTTGGCGTCGGGGTAGAACATCGATTTCCACCATCGACCGGGAATGGTGCGCAGCTCCGTGTTATAGACCCGCACCGCTTCGATGAAATCGCGCCGCGCCACCGCAATGCGGTTCTCGGTACCCTCAAGCTGCGCCTGCAAGGTCTGGAAGTTCTCGTTCGCCTTCAAGGTCGGGTATTGTTCCGACACCACCATCAGGCGCGACAGCGCGGAGGTCAGCCCCGCCTGATTGGCCTGGAACTGCTGCATCGCCTGGGGATTGGTCAGGATGTCGCTCGGCAATTGCATGGTTCCCACCTTGGCCCGCGCGTTGACCACCGCTTCCAGGGTGCTCTTCTCGAAATCGGCAGCACCTTTAACCGTCGCCACCAGATTCGGCACCAAGTCGGCCCGGCGCTGATACTGGTTGAGGACGTTGGACCAGGCAGCCTTGGCCTGCTCCTCATAGGTCGGGATGTTGTTGACGCCGCAGGCAGTCAGCGACAACAGCATCATGGCTGCCAGCAAGCGCGTCAGGAAGCGGCGAACATTCATCTTTACCCCTCAGGAGATCGGTCCGATCTCTTTAATCTAGTGATCCAGGCCCAACAAACCTAGAGCGCGATCGTTTTAAGTGGAAGCGGATTGGCCTCCGCCAAACATGAAACGCCCTCTATCATGTTGAAGAGAGCCGGATTCACGTTTTAGATCGAAGCATTGCGTGATCAAAACGATCCGGCTCTCGAGCCGATGCCTGCCAGATGCGCATTCCGCTGCGGCAAGACAACGCAATGTGATGCGGAAAGCACGATTTAGAGAATGACGGGAGTGATTGCCGGGTCGATCTCGCCCGGAATCACGGCCACCATCAGTTTCTCGACCCGCCCATGGCCCGCGCCCAGCGGGAAAATCAGCGTTTCCTCGTCGAACGTATGCTCATCGAGATTACCCTGTCGGCGATAGCCGAGCGGGCGTTTCTTGCGCAGCACCTCGTCATAGGTCCAGCGGACGAAATCGACATAATCCGGCCACGGCAATTCGTCGAGATAGCGGCCGGTATAGTCGGCACCGGAGAGTTCCGCCAACCGCGATCCATCGAGGCGGAAGTAATAGCGATGCCGCTGTTGGCCGCGCTCAGCTGCCGGCGCCACACTGCCCCCCGGCGGTACATTGGCCCCCGGCGCATTGGCAACGGGCAGATCGACGTCGACCACATCGACCAGCGTCACATAGCCCAGGATGAAATGGAAATCGAGCGGATCAATATCGGCGCGGTCGGGAAACAGGCGGTCGGCACATTTGCCTTTCCAATAATGATAAAGGCGCTGCAGGCGCTTATCCTGGGCCTCGGCGGCTTCGAACAGCTCGACCTGATCCTGCATTGGCCTTCAGCCTCCACCACCAGGGATGAGACAGTCAGTTACCAGTATTTGACGAAAATACTTTTATCTTTCGCAAGCCTTCTCGGCCCCCTGACGGTCCGGAATCCGGTCGCAGCAACGACCGCGCCATCGGACCTGGCAGATGCCCCCAATTACGCAAACACGCCTGCTTCCACTGGAGACGGAATAAGCGCAAACGTCAAGCGGCTAGCTGCAAAAGCAGCCAGCCGCTCGGTCATCAACACACAGGGAAGTTCAGAGTGTCGCCAGGCGGTCCATCGCCAGCTGCAACTTGCTGCGGGCCTGCTCCATTTCCGCCAGGCGCTGACGCTGCTCCTCAACCACTTCCGGCTTCGCC
The DNA here is from genome assembly GCA_035539215.1 of Dongiaceae bacterium. Classification (GTDB taxonomy): domain Bacteria; phylum Pseudomonadota; class Alphaproteobacteria; order Dongiales; family Dongiaceae; genus Dongia_B. Next base: position 7,978 of record DATLIX010000139.1, read on the forward strand.
TTGGCCACGAACTGCTCGTTGCCGAGCTTCTTCGCGAGCTTGTCGGCCTCCGCTGCCGCCTTGTCATATTCCTTCTTCAGGCGGGCGGTCTCCTGGGCCACATCGATGACGCCGCCCAGCGGCATCAGGACCGTCGCCTCATCGATGACGATCTGGGCGGCTCCCTTCGGCGCCTCGCCGCTCAGCGGCTTGACGCTGGCCGCGCGTGCCAGGCGGCAGATGAGATCGTTGAAGCGCGCCAGGCGGTCCGCCGTCCTGGCATTCGCATCGCGCAGGATCAGCGCCACCTGTGCCGCCGGCGGCACGTTCATCTCGATGCGCAGCGCGCGGACCTCGCCGACCAGGCGGATGACCCAGTCGAGATCGGCGGTCGCTTCGGCATCGATCGCCTTCGGATCGATCACCGGCCAGTCGGCGGAGATCAGCCGGCCGCTGCCGGCCAGGCCCACCTGCTCCCACAGCTCTTCCGTCAGGAAGGGCATGAAGGGATGCAGCAGATGCAACAGCTGACCCAGCACCCAGGCCGTGGTGGCGCGTGTCTCGGCCTTGGTCGCCTCGTCGCCCGACTGGAAGATCGGCTTGGTGAATTCCAGGTACCAGTCGCAGAACTCGCCCCAGACGCAGTGATAGAGCGCGTTGGCGGCATCGTTGAAACGATAGGCGGCCATCGCCTGCTCGACCGCCTGGATGGTGGCGGCAAGACGCCCGACCATCCAGCGATTGACGCCGTTCTTCAGTGTTACCGGGTCGAAACCCTCGACCGGCTTGCACTCGTTCATCTGGCAGAAACGGGTCGCGTTCCACAGCTTCGTGGCGAAGTTGCGATAGCCCTCGACGCGGTTCTCCGACATCTTGATGTCGCGCCCCTGCGCCGCCAGGGCGGTCAGGGTGAAGCGCAAGGCGTCGCAGCCGAACTTGTCGATCAGATCCAAGGGATCGATCACGTTGCCCTTCGACTTCGACATCTTCTGGCCGTGCTCGTCGCGCACCAGCGCATGGATGTAGACCGTGCGGAACGGCACATCGCCCATGAAATGGATGCCCATCATCATCATCCGGGCGACCCAGAAGAAGATGATGTCGAAGCCGGTGACCAGCACATCGCCGGGATAGTAGCGCGCCAGTTCGGGGGTCTTTTCCGGCCAGCCGAGGGTCGAGAACGGCCACAGCGCCGAAGAGAACCAGGTATCGAGCACGTCGGCATCGCGCCGCAGCTCGACCGCCTTGCCGTAATGCTTTTCCGCCGCAGCCTTGGCCGCAGCCTCGTCCATCTCGACGAAGACCTGCTCGTCGGGCCCGTACCATGCCGGGATCTGATGCCCCCACCACAGCTGGCGCGAGATGCACCACGGCTGGATGTTGCGCATCCAGTCGAAATAGGTTTTCTCCCATTGCTTCGGCACGAAGGTGGTGCGGCCGTCCTCGACCGCCTTGATCGCCGGTTGCGCCAGGGTCTTGGCGTCGCAATACCATTGATCGGTCAACCAGGGTTCGATCACCACGCCGGAGCGGTCGCCATAGGGCAGCATCAGCGTGTGATCGTCGATCTTCTCGACCAGGCCCAATGTCTCCAGATCCTCGACCACCTTCTTGCGCGCTTCGTAGCGATAGAGGCCGCGATAAGCCTCCGGCACATTCTCATTGAGATGCGCGTTGCGATCGAAGATGTTGATCATCTCGAGATCGTGCCGGCGGCCGACCTCGAAATCGTTGAAGTCGTGCGCCGGGGTGATCTTCACGGCACCACTGCCGGTTTCCGGATCGGCATGCTCATCCGCCACCACCGGGATGCGGCGGCCGACCAGCGGCAGGATCAGGAACTTGCCGATCAGATCCTTGTAGCGCTCGTCCTCCGGATTCACGGCGACGGCGGTATCGCCCAGCATGGTTTCCGGACGCGTGGTCGCCACCGTCAGGAAACGGCCTTCCTGCCCTTCGACCGGATATTTGAAGTGCCAGAGATGTCCCTTGTGTTCCTTCTGCACCACTTCCAGGTCGGAGATGGCGGTGTGCAGCTTCGGGTCCCAATTGACCAGGCGCTTGTCGCGATAGATCAGTTTCTGGCGATGCAGGTCGACGAAAACCTTGCGGACGGCGAGGCTCAGCCCCTCATCCATGGTGAAGCGCTCGCGCGGCCAGTCGGGCGAGGCGCCCAGCCTACGCAGCTGCTGGGTGATCATGCCGCCGGATTCGGCCTTCCAGGCCCAGACCTTCTCCAGGAACTTCTCGCGGCCGAGATCGGTGCGCTTGATGCCCTGGGCATCGAGCTGGCGTTCAACCACCATCTGAGTCGCGATGCCGGCATGGTCGGTGCCCGGCTGCCACAGCGTGTCCCGCCCGCGCATGCGCTGATAGCGGATCAGCACGTCCTGCAGGGTGAAGGTCAAGGCATGGCCCATATGCAGGCTGCCGGTGACGTTCGGCGGCGGCATCATGATGGTATAGGGCGTCAGATTGGAGTCCGGCCGGGCGGCAAAGGCGCCCGATTTTTCCCAATCGGCATAATGTTTCTTCTCAACCTCTTGGGGTTGAAAGGTCTTGTCCAGCATCGCTGGTTCCTTCAATGGCGTGACATCTTGAGCGGAGTTATAGCGGCCCAGCTTCGGCCGTCAACCGGACCCGGCCCTGAAACCGCCGCACCCCCCTTGCGCAGAGCCCGCCTAGCGAAGATCCCGGCTTCCGAAGACCCCGGCTGGCCGATCCGGGCCGGCGATCAATACCGTACCCCGCGAAAGGGCCGGGTCACCGCGGCAAGCAAAAACCCGCAGGCGAAAGCCGGCGGGTTAAAGCTGATGCGCAAAGAAAAAGCGCCGAGATCAGGTCAATTCGGCTTTGCGCGCCAGGCGCTCGACCTCACGGCGCACGATCTTTTCGACGATCGGCTCCAGATGGGCATCCAGCCAAGCCTTGAGCATCGGCTCAACCGCCTGCCGCACCAGGGTTTCAACCAGCAGACCGTCCCCGGTGGGGCGTTCCGGCGCTTCGTTGCGCCGGTTCGGCTGGAGAAGCTGGGCAAAGCTGGCCGTCGCCGCCTGGGCGACTTCCGGGGCAACCAGATCCGGTAATTCTTCGGTCATTCGTGCGAACTCATCCGCTGCGGGGTTGGACACCGGCTGGGGCGAGGGATCCGCCCAACCGCGTGGTTCCGGAGCCGATCGTTCCGCCGGCTTGGCCTCGAAGTCGTCCTCATCGAAACCCTGGGGCTCAACCCGCGTTCCCGCTGCTGCCTTAGGCGCAACCGGTTCCGGCATCGCCGCTGGTTCCGACATATCAGGTTCGTCCAACGCCAACTCGATGTCGTCTTCGACGGCGTCATGTTCCTCAGGCAGATCGAATTGCGTGTCGATCTTGGCTTCGGGTTTCAGCGGAACGACATTGTTCCCGGCATCGGCTGCCGTGGTGACGACCTCGGTCAGCACCAATTCGTCGTCATCGTCATCCTCGTCCTGCGGGATGACGGGCATCGGCTGCGGGACTGGCTTCGGCGGCTGGGCTTTGGGGGCTGCCGCGGCCGGGACTGGCGCAGCGGGGGCTGGTGCGGCCGGAATTGGCGCGATATCCGCCGGCAGCGCTTCCGCCGAGAGCGCATCCCCGCCGGGCTGCTCCTGCCCTTCCTCGGAGATGATGCGCCGGATGGAAGCGAGAATTTCTTCCATCGACGGTTCTTGGCTGGCTGTCGCTTCACTCATTCCCGGATCCTCGATGGATCGGCGAGAGATTATCGAACCCGACACTGCTGCAACTCCTGCTCACGGCCGGTACTAACCCCTGAGTCGCCGGTATTGCCAATATCCTAACCGTTTCAGCATGGTTTCTCAAGGAATTGGAAAACCTTTTAATCACGCCACAAGATATAGAGCTATTTAGCTTTATTCGATGGAAGGTCCGATGCCGATAAACTTGTCTCGCACCTGATTGTAATGCTTGGTCGGGTCATAAAGATCCGTCTTCAGCGCCAGGTCTCGGGCGGTCAAACGGCCGATCGCCGACAGCAACTGGTACTGCGCTACCACCTGATCCGTCTGGGCGCTGACCAGCGAAACCTCGGCATTGAGATAGCTCTGTTCCTGATCGAGGACGTCGATGATGGTGCGGGCACCCACCTGTTGTTCCTGGCGGATGCCGTCCAAGGCCACTTTGGCAGCTTTCACCTGCTCCTCGAAAGCGGAGATCTGCGCGTTCGCCGTGTCGAGCGCCTGCCAGGCCGCGATGCCCTGCTGCTCCGCCGCCCGCAAGGCCTCGTCAACGAGGCGCCGGCTGCGGAAATATTGCTGCTTCGACTGGCGGACCTGTGATTCGACGTTGCCCGCCTGATAGAGAGGGACGGTGACGACGCCGAGTATCACGCCTTCGTTGAAGCTGCTCTGGCCGAAACTCTGCTGAACGTTGCGCTGGAAGCTGCCTTGGATCGAGACTTCCGGCAGCATCTGGCCGAACGTCACGTCGACCTGGTCGCGTGCGGCTTTCTGGTCATAGCTGGCCGCATTGACGTCGGGAACGCTGCGCGCCATTTCGATTGTCTCGTCCCGGGTCGCCGGCAGCTGCAGCTGCGGCTTCGGCATTTTAACATCGACGGGGTCGGCGCCGATCACCTGGACATAGGTCGCGCGCGAGGTCTTCAGATTGCCTTCCGCCTGAATCTGCTGGGCAATGGCGCCCTGCAAGCTGGACTTGGCCTGGGCCACGTCGGTACGCGTCAATTCGCCGACCTGGAACTGATCCTGGGTCGATTCCAACTGCGCCTGCAGCACCTTGACGTTGTTCTGGTTGAGCACCAGCACGGCTTCGTCACGCACCACGCCCATATAGGCCTGCACCGCCTGCAACAGGATGCCCTGTTCCGTGCTGGTCAGGCGCTGCCGTTCGGCCTGGACCTGATTCTCGGCTTCCGAGGTCCCCTTCACGGTGCGAAAGCCGCGAAAGACCGGCTGGGTCACGGTGACGCCGTAGGTCTGCGGGGAAAAGTTGCTGCTGTCGCTGGTCGGCTTGGTCTGGGTGACCCAGTTATGCGAAGCCTGCCCGGTCGCAGTGACGGTGGGCCGCCAGCCTGACAGGGCCTGCGGCACGTTTTCATCGGTTGACCGCAACTGGGCGCGCTCGGCGTCCAGCGTCGGGTTGCCGCCATAGGCCAGCGCCAAGGCGTCATTCAGATCCGTGGCGGAGGCGACATGGCCCAGCGGCGACGCAGCCAGCGTCAGCGCGGTACCTGCCATCAACAATCCCTGCCGCATCGTCATTGCAAACCCCTTCCGATCACGACCATTCAATTCCCAACTCATCATCGGCTGCCTCGTCGTATCGGGCACTTCCCCTGCCCCAGATCGCTGATAGATGCCCGCCGCGCCTGTAACCGCCTCGTCTGTGACCGCCGGGCCTGTGCCTGACCGGACTGCGCCGGCTTGCGGCCTGCCACCATGCATCCTGTCCGACGGGCGGCAGATGCTGCTGATGATCCGCGCTCGCCCTATCGCCGTCCTGACTTAGCATGTAGCGATGCGTGAACCTCATCAATATCTGGCGAGCGCGCCATCGACCTCTCTTGCCCAGCCGTCAACACCGCCGGCAAGGTTGACCGCCTGAGGAAAGCCATTCTGCCGCAGCCACAAAGTTGCATGGAAGCTGCGCATCCCGTGATGACAGACGATGACCAGCGGCCGGTCTTCCGGCAACTCGCCGAGCCGCTGCGGCAACTCGTCCATCGGAATCAGCTTGCTGCCAGGAATCTGGCAGATGTTATGTTCCCAAACCTGTCGTATATCGACCAGGGTCACCGCTTCGCCGCGCACCAAGCGTTCCTGCAGCGCCCGCGGTTCAATCTGGATACCGTCGCCGTGTTCGGGCATTGCTTGCTGCGACATCCGGCACCTAGAACGTGAAGGCCTGCGGCTTGGCGAAGGCCGCCAGCAGCGGCACATTGGCATCGAAGAGAACGCGCTGGCCGATCAAACCGCGATCCTTCTGCATCAGGATCGCCCGGCCAAGCCGGTCGTCCCGCAGAACGGTCACCAGACGGCCGCCTTCGGCCAGCTGATCCAGCAAGGCCTGCGGTACCTGCTCGACACCGCCGTCGATCAGGATGACGTCATAAGGCGCCTGCTTGGGCGCACCCGCTGCGGGATTGCCGCTCTGCCAGACCACATTGGCGATGCCGAGATGCGCCAGGGCGGCGATCCCGCGATCGCCCAGCGGCGTCTCCGCTTCCACGGCCACCACCGAGCTCGCCAGCTTGGCCAGGAGTGCCACCGCATAGCCGGCTCCCGCCGCGGCCACCAAGGTATTGTCGGTGGCCCGCACATCGGCGGCCTGCAGCAGGCGGGCGATCACCATCGGCTCCGTCAGATAGCGCCCGGCGCCGAGCGGCAGGTCGTCATCGATATAGGCGCGCGCATGCAGATTCTCCGGCACGAAGAGCTCGCGCGGCAGTTCGCTCATCGCCTGGATCAGCCGTTCGTCCAGCACCTTGTTGGTGCGGATCTGGCTTTCGATCATGTGCTGGCGGGCGGTGGCAAACGACATCTGCATTCTTCAATCCTTTTCGGCAAATCCGGCCTTTCGCAAGGTCCAGACAGCTTGCCGTATTGTCCGCCGCGCAGCAATGAGAGAGGCGAACAAAATGACCTGACCTGAGCATTGCGAAGAAGGCGGCACCGGTGGGTGCGGCTGAGACTCGTCCCGAACGGGGCTTTAACCTTTTCGGGGGGTTTTATAATGCCTATTCCAAACAGTGACAATCCTTCCGAGACGGAAACCGCACCGGCGCTGTCAGCTCCCGGCAAGAATGAAGGCCCTCCACTCTAGCTTATACGTGGCCTCGCGCCAGACCCGGCAGCCGCGACGGAGGACATGTCGACGAGGCCATCCGCAAGGTCATCCAGCGACCTGATGAAGCGCTTTTACGGTGAAAATTGGATGAAAATCCTCATACATTTCTGCGCCGCAGCCCGCTTGACCCTGGCCGGTGATGGCTCTATACGTCGCAGCGCCAAATCGTCAGCCGCAAGCGGCAAGTTGGCCCGGTGGCAGAGTGGCCATGCAGAGGACTGCAAATCCTCGTACGTCGGTTCGATTCCGGCCCGGGCCTC